>JAUXQT010000093.1 GCA_030682135.1 Nitrospirota bacterium
CTCCTTCTTCGCCAACATTTCATCCGTCGGCCGCTCCGCCACCTTCACGGATATGGTCTGCTCCTTGCCATTTCGCAATACCGTGACCTGCGCATCCTTGCCGACCATCGTCCGGGCGACGAGGTTTCGCAACTGACTCACGTTTTGCACTTCTTTCCCGTTGAACGCGATCACCACATCGCCACGTTTCATACCCGCAGTATGGGACGGGCCGTTCTCATTCACATCGCTGATCAGGACCCCTTTGCGCTGCTCAGGCAACTTGAACGACTTGGCCAAGGCCGGCGTGATTTCTTGAATGGCGACGCCCATCCAGCCGCGCACAACTTTTCCGGTCTTCTGCAGGCTCTCGACGATGTCCAGGGCAATACTGCTGGGAATGGCAAATCCAATCCCCTCCGATCCGCCGGTCCTTGAAAAAATAGCCGTATTAATCCCCATGAGTTCGCCGTTCATATTGACCAAGGCCCCGCCGGAGTTGCCCGGATTAATTGCGGCGTCGGTCTGGATGAAGTCTTCGTAATCGGCAATACCCACATTGCCGCGGCCTAACGCGCTAATGATACCCAGGGTCACGGTGGAACTCAGCCCAAACGGACTGCCTACGGCTAACACAATATCGCCGACCTGCAACTTCTCATAGTCCGCCCACTTTAATGATGGAAGATCCTTCGCATCGATTTTGACCACAGCCAAGTCCGTCTTCGGGTCGGTCCCCACCACCTTGGCGGTGAATTCACGCCGATCGCTGAGCGTAACGGTAATCTGCGTGGCGCCTTCGACGACGTGATTGTTGGTGACGATAAATCCGTTCGAGTCAAAGATGACACCGGAGCCTGCGCTTTGATCGGGACGTCCGTGCCCTCCACCCGGAGGCATCGGCGGAGGAGTTGGAAGTTCGCCCTCTGGCCCTTCTTCACCGGGAGGTCCGCCAAATGGGCCTGGCGGCAACGGCGATTTCCGGCCCCGTCCCTTGCCTTCCCCCCCCCCGGTCACTGCAATATTCACCACGGCCGGGGTTACCTTCTTGACGATTTCTGAAAAACCCTGTGTCAGCCCGGCTGGAGCCCCGGCGGCAAAGGCTGTCGGTTCATTCGGCAGGATAGCAAACGCGAAGGTGCTTGCGACCAAACCAAGACCTGCGACAAGACCCAGAACATCCCTTCCCTTACTCCGCATGACCATAACAGCGTTCCTCCAGAGGGTTAACCGACGCAACCGCATCAACTGAACGGCGCATTGTACACTATCCGTTCCGAGGGCTTCAAAGACTAATAGTCCCCTTCGGACTCTCCAAAAACAGAGCCGGAAGGGGACAAGAGTACTGACCGCAAAACGATCGAAACGCGCTACGAACTGACTCTCCGAGCCGCCGACTCGGCTTCCAACACCCCGAGCCACGAGTTCTGGAGCCTCAACACCAGCCGCTTCGCGGCCTGCTCGAAGGACACGACACGGAGGGTATTGGGAGCGCCCTCATATGTCGGAGGCCAGATACGCCGTTGATCCTGAGGGCGCAGATAGATGGCCGGATACCATTGATTGATCCCCGGTGCGCTCGGACGGTCCAACGTGGCCCAGCCCCGGCCTTCGGCCTGTATCAGCGTCTGGTTATGCTTCAAGTCCAGCAGGACGAACTCCAATAACGACCAGTTATCTCGACGATACCCAGGCTGCGCATGAGTCGTCCATCCAAGGAACAACGTGACGGGATATTCCTGCTCGGTACTCGACACCACTACGACTGCCAGATAGTCGAGTCCACGTTGCCGGCCCAGCTCTGCGAACTGGGCCCAATCGCCATGAGATTGCGGCTTGATATGGTGACCGGGAATCACCTCTTTAATGACGATAGGAATCGCATGACCGAGATCTTGCTGCAGGTTCTCTGTCAGGCGAGTCAGTGCTTCTTCCGGCAGATTCGGAGCCGCACCAGGATCTGCGGTATCCGATACGACGACCAGCCCGGCCTGCAACGGCCGCTGATCGATCTTTGCGAGAGCATCGGCGCCGGACGGCCGCTCTGCCGACACATAGTCGCCGATCCGCGCCGGCGGAACGGCGGACGCACAGGATACGACGAGTAGAGCACTGACCATAAGACTGAATGGTTTGAGCAATTCGCGCATCACCCACCTCCTGGCTATGAGAGGCTCGCCCGTCGACTCACTCTACTTGTATACGTTCGCTCCCCGGTAGTAGATCTGTCAAGTCCGGGCCATCCACTTGCAATCCTGCCCGTGGCTCGGCTACCGTATTTCCTCATGCCTCTGCCTCTCGTCCGGGGACGCCGCAGCTCATCCCAACAAGGCTGGTTCCTGTGTCATTGCGAAACGACTCCGGCTCCATCGAGTGGTCGATCATCATCCCAGCCCATAACGAAGCGGCTCGCATCCTTCCCTATCTTCGAAGCATCACTTCATACATGCAAGACCGTGGGCAGCCCTATGAGGTTCTGGTCGTCGACGACGGCAGCACCGATGCCACCGCCACTCTGGTTGAAACCGCAGCCGCTTCCCTCCCGCACATTCAGTTAATCCGGCCCCCACAACGACAAGGAAAAGGGGCCGCCGTGCGACGGGGCATGCAAGCCGCGACCGGACATCTCCAATTGTTTGCCGATGCAGATGGGGCCACGCCGATTCAGGAGCTCGCCAGGCTCGAACAGGCCTTGGCGAGCGGCGCCGATTTGGCTATCGGATCGCGCGCCCTGGCTTCTCGATTGCCAGACTATGCAGTCCAGGCCCGCTTCGTTCGAACTATTTCCGGCAACCTGTTCAATTTCATCGTACGACAATGCGGCCTCAGAGGAATCACCGATACGCAATGCGGATTCAAGCTGTTCCGTCGACCGGTGGCCATCGACCTCTTTGGCGTCTCCTCCATCGATGGTTATGGCTTCGATCTCGAACTGCTCTACGTGGCGCAACAACGAGGGTACAACATCGCAGAGATTCCGGTGAATTGGTCGGATCAGCCAGGTTCAAAAGTCCGCGTCCTCAGAGATGGCCTCGCCATGCTACGAGAATTGGCTGTCATCAAACGGAATTGGGCCAAGGGCTCCTATTCCACTCGGGCGCAGAATTTCAAGCCAGCCACAGTCGGCCACCTCGAACTTCCTCCCCAATAAGAAGAATTGTTCGCCCATACATCACTTGAGGGTCTGCACATAAATCGAGACTTTCCCATCTTGATATTCCCGTAGCCATGCCGGCTCGCCTGCAAGCGCCTCGTCCAACAGACTCTTTCTCCTCACGATCGCCCAATCGACCGAGTAGGCAGTCAGAACAGAAAGCCTCGGAGGGTCCGTCAGGCTCAGAGCCACGTAGTCTTGGAAAATCAGGCGATCCCCGCTTCGCCAGGCCGGCATACGCCCATCGATAAAGATTTTCTCTTCCGGCAACCACCAGAGCAGAAACCCTCCATAGGCATAGTCGTTATAGAGCCGCTGCCCCACCCGGTCCCGATGTTCGCGAACCCATTGTACCGCCTCAATCGGATAGGACGTGCCCTTGAAATACTCGACAGGCTCTAGACCGGACTGCACTACCCGCTGAAGATGGTCCGGCCCCAACCAGACCATGAACAGCCCTCCGGCCAGCGTCCCGGCCAGCGTCCCAGCCAGCACCCATCGCCTGGCACGAACGGAGTCCGAACTGAGCCAGCCTGTACATTTGCCACATCCTTCAGCCAACAACTCGGCACAAAGCGGGAGGCTGACTAAGAGAAAAAACGGAATATTTCGCATATGACGCAGCGAGAGAAACAGAAACACCAGCCAGACGGCCCATCGTACCGGTTCGATACGCCGATACCAGGCCGCTACCGCCAGCCCCAATCCTGCCAGATACAACGCGTAGCTGCGGCCAGCCAACGTGCTCAAGGATAATGGCTGCCATTCCTGCAAGTTATCGAGCATGAATCGATTCGACAGGGAATCGATAATCTCTCCGTACAATCTCCATCCATAGGGGTTCACCAAGGTCACCAAGGCCGCAACTCCCCCCGCCACCATCAGCGTTCCAATCGTGGACCATGCGAGGGGCCGTTCATCAAGATGTACGACTAGGCCAGGTGCCCAATGAAGGACTCCTTTCATCATCGTACAACAAGCAGCCACCAGCCCCAGCAGAAACAACCCGGCTGTAAACCCTCCGTGCAGATTGGCCCAGAGCAGAAACAATGGCGGAATCAGCCATAATAAACGGGTTTCTCCGTTCCGAACTCGCTGAAGAATCACCAGTAATACCGCGAGGCCCAGCAAGGTGACCATTTGGGTTCTCGCCCCGAGATATGGCAAGGCCACCCACAAAGACAGGGCACAGGCGAGCAGTCGCGCGGTCCTGTTGCAAGGGACAGAACAACTCGCAACCAGCCAAGCTCCTGCCGTCACCACGCCAAAGAAGAGAATCACCCCCAAAGCGCCGAACATCTGATAGAAGGCCCCGATAATCAAATCGGTCAGCCAGGCATGTTCAACCCAGGGCCAGTCCGGCATCGTGTGGGAATAGGGATCGAGAGCCGGCAAGATCCCGCCTTGCCAGAGGAGATCGAGGCCCGTTCTCAGATGCCATCCAAAATCTGGCTCTGTCAGAGGCTGCAGCGTAAAGTTCAGAACGATGAGAAGGAGGAAGGCATCGAAGACTGAGAATAGTCTGTCACCCTTCACGCGTTACCCTGCACGGCTGTGGGACGGCCGATCAATAGATTGCCTAACACCAGCCACTCCACATCCGTGCGGAGGAAGCAATCGACCGCCTCCTCCGGGGTACAGACGATGGGTTCATTGACGTTGAACGAGGTATTCAGAAGTATGGGGATTCCGGTCTGACGACCAAACGCTTCCAGGAGCAAACGATAGCGAGGATTGGACGTCGCATCCACCGTTTGAATCCGCGCCGAACCATCCACATGAACGACGGCAGGAATCAAACCTTTCGCCGATGGGAGGACCGGAACCGTCAACAGCATGAAGGGTGAGGGCGACGGCAAATCGAAATACTCCGAGGCCTTCTCCTCAAGGACCGACGGAGCAAAGGGTCGAAAGGGCTCCCGAAGCTTCACCTTGGCATTAATCAACTCCCGCATATCCTCGCGGCGGGGATCTGCCAGCAGACTGCGATTGCCCAACCCGCGCGGCCCCCATTCCATCCGACCTTGAAACCAACAGACGAGCCGACCATTGGCCAACTCACCCGCCACCCTCTCGCAGAGTTGGTCGTCGGGAAGACGTTCGGCCGACAACCCGGCCCTCTCAAGTGCAGCCTGGCATTCCTGCTCAGTGAACTCCGGTCCCCAGGAAGCAGATCGCATGACCATGCGCTCGGTCAACGCTCCGCGCCGGTGAGTCAGCCAGAGAGCCGCCCCCATGGCAGCCCCGGAATCCCCCGCCGCCGAAGGGATATAGATCTCGCGGAATCCAGCCTCCCGCCACAAGCGACTGTTGGCGACACAGTTATAGGCCACCCCTCCGGCGAGGCAGAGCCGATCGAGACCGGTCAGGCGCTGCAGATGGCGGGCGAGATGGAGCACCGTCTCTTCCAGAACCATCTGTGCGCTGGCTGCTACATCTCGATGCCGCTGGGTGACCTCGTCCTCTGGCTGCCGATTGGGCCCCAACAGTCGAAGGATGGCGGGAGAAAACATCCGCTGCCGGGCCAGGTGAAAATCGAAGATCTTCGTGTTCAACTCAAACCCGCCATCGGGGAGAAGACGGAGGACCTGTTCCCGAAGAGCCGCTGCGAATCGGGGCTCGCCGTAGGCCGCCAACCCCATCACAATGTATTCATCGTGATCCGGCTTGAATCCCAGATACGCGGTCATGGCCGCGTAGAACTGTCCGACCGAATGGGGAAGGGGTACCCGTTGTAGCACGCGAATATCCGGGCCGTCGGCCTGCGCCAGCATGGTGGTATGGGCTTCCGACGCCCCATCCACGATGAGCACGGCCGCGCGGTCAAACGGTGAAACAAGAACTGAGCTGGCAGCATGACAGAGATGATGGTCTAGAAAGACTGGTTCGGGGCATGCGGTTCCGTCAATCAGCCTGGTGAGGTAGCGACGAAGGAAGAAGAGCTCCTTCCATTCCTGAGTCAGCCGCTCTGTGCTCCGCTTGCCCTTCACCCAACAGAGTTTCGGCGACCGGATCATCGCCCCAAGGGCCAGAGCTCCCCGCCGGCCGACTTGCCAATACTTCCACGGCACTGCCACCGCATCGACATCGCACAACCGCACACCAGCCGTACGGAGACAATACCGAATGGCCTGCACCGGCAACGCCGTGACATGTTTCACCCGGACGAACCGCTCTTCTTCTGCCGCAGCGATGACTCGGCCATTCTCGACCAGCGCCGCGGCGGCATCCCGCATGTTCGAGAGCCCGAGTATCAGCATCGAGACATCGCCCTTCCCCTGTTCAGAAGGGCAGAATAACTGAGCGCTCACAACCTCGCAAGACCATCTGCGCCCTGTTGCATTCAGTCTGACATTTCGGTACGGTGCAGAGCTTGAATTCCTCTAGCCAAACCGGTCACGACAGGCACCACTCCCAAACTATGGTCATCGCACAATACTCACCGGCTCCATCTCGACGATTCAGGAAACAATGGGTCGTTCTCTTATGTCTCCTCACGACCGTGGGTGGACTCTGGGGCTGTGAGAAACTGACGTCGGGGTTTCGTCGAACCCCGTTGCCGGACATGGGTCCGCGTCTGGCGAACTCCGTCAAGTTGACCTTCGATCCCTCCCTCACCAACCTCAAGATGCAGTATACGGATGGGTGCAATAGCCCGCATGAGCTCAATGTGGGAGAGGAAACGGAATCCATCCTCATCGACGCAGCAGCCCAAAACTTTACGGCCGTGACCGTCACCGGGGGAGTGGCCGCTCCAACTCCACCCGATACCGAAATCCTGGTCACCCTCCAACGATCAGGCCTCAAACTTTGGGCGGACAGTCTCTACGACCGCGTCCCAGCCGACATCGTCCTCGAAGCGCTCTTGACCTTTAAAAATGCCGCGGGAAAAGAGCTGAGCCAGCAGACCGTTTCGATCACGCACAACCAGCGCCTCATTCTGGAACCGACCCAGCGCCGTTGCGACTACGGCAACATGGGGGAGTTCGTGCATGACGCCGGGGTCGCCCTGGCTACGCAATTCATTCGAGCCGCAAGGACCCAATTGGCCGGGACTGGCAGCCAAGTACCCGCCGCAGTGGCAGCCTCACCAACCAGACCGGCTCTACCAGCAGCGACGCTACCGACCAAAGGCAGTCCTTCGGCACTCTCGTTTAAGGCCACGGTGCTGGACGAGAACAGTAATTTAGTCTTTGAGGGAGGCGAACGGATTCGAGTCCGCATCGACCTCATAAACGGAGGAGAGCCGGAACTTCAGGGTGTCACGGCGACCCTAACGGGAACCGCCTCGCTGCTCGCCCAATTTCCAGCCACCACGCTGGCGGTCGGACGACTGCAACCAGGCCAATCCCGCTCGATCGAATTTGTGGCGACATTGCCGCAAGCCGTCCAACAGCAGAAGGCCGAGCTCCAGGTAGCAGTGTCTGACTCAGGAACCAGGACTCAGCCGCCGCTTCAAACCCTGACTCTCTCGATTCAACCCACTGGCATCAAAGCCGACGACGTGGATCAGATCCCTGCTGTGACCGCCGGATTTCATCAGCCCCACACCTATTTGCTCTCTATCGGGATCGGATCATATCGAGACCAGCAAGTCCCCTCTCGCAAGTTTGCCTCCTTGGATGCCGAAATGGTTGCAACCTATTTTCAATCCCTCGGCGGCTTACCGGCCTCCAATGTTCGGCTGTTACAAGATTGGAAGGCGCTCCGTCCAGATATCGACGAAGCCCTGTTGGATTGGTTGCCTTCTCACATGAACAAGGATGCGGTTGTTATTGTCTATTTCGCCGGCCTGGCCTCAGTCTCTGCGACGGGAGAGACGTTCCTGGTGCCATACGATGGGACCGCCACAAGCACCTCACGCGCCTACCCGCTCAAGGATTTGGAGGCAGCGCTCTCCCGCCTCAAAGCGAAGCATACGGTGTTTCTATTTGATGGGATTGTCTCGCGCATGGGACCGGACAGCCGAACCAAGCCCGTCCTCCCCCAATGGAACCCCACTGGAAGCTCGACTCTCCATGTCATCGGAACCGGCGGGATCGGACGTGGGTTAGAAGACGACGAACATCGGCATGGGCTCTTCACCTATTATCTGCTGCGGGCACTGCGCGGCGAGGCCGATACGAATCGGGATGGCGACGTAACCGTCGGCGAAACGGTGGCCTATCTCAGCCAGAAAGTACTGTGGGCCTCCAAGACCCATATGGGCCAGGAACAACGCCCTGTAATTGCGCCGCCCATCCGCTCAACCGATCCTTCCGCAGCCCTGATATTGACCAAGCCAGCCTCGATCCTGGGAACAGTCGCTCGCTAGAAACAGTCGTACGCCTTACCGGCCATCAAACCCAGGCATGACTCAACATACTGTTCATGGGCGTCAAGCTCACGGCCTATGAATGACCGCCACGCGTGAGATTCGGCGTGGCGCTTCCGCACAGATTCGACGAAATAAGAAGGCTCGACCAGCGGACAAAAAAAGAGGGTGAAGGATTCGCTCCTCCACCCTCTTACACTCACACTCAGGCGAAATTACTCGCCCTTGCAGAAGCTCCGCTCGTAGTTGATGATCGTCCAGGCTTCTTCTTCGTTGATCGCGGCCGGGATCAGGGAGACCATCCCCGTGCCTGCGCTGCCGTTCTTGATTACCCAGAAGAGCTCGCCATCTTTCCGCTTCTTGTGGAACTTGCAGTTCGTGAAATCGCGTGGGCTCGGATTCAAAATCGCACCCGCCGGGCCCTGGCCATTTCCTTCTTTGCCATGACAATTGAAGCAAGTGCCCTTGCCCTCGAACAATGCCTTTCCTTTGGCGATGCTCTCAGGAGTTACAGCCACCGGATTCTTCATCGCCTTCGCATCGCTCATCTGATCTGCCGGGACGCGGGGCTTCAGAGGCTCACGCTCTTCGGCTCCGACCACTGAAACCGACAACATCATCAGCGCTGCGCTGATTCCCAGGAACTTAGAGAAATAACCCATCAGACGTCCTCCTTTGTGTTTAACCACCGCACGTGAACTCGGCCTCTGGCTCAAAGATCTATGTAAAGTCGACAAAACGCCGGCGAATATAACAACGGCCTTCCACCCATGTCAAGCATTCCAACTCAAGACCGATTCCGCTCCCGCTCCGCGACTTGCCCACAGCCGCGCGCCTCACTTCATACTCACTTTGGTTCTTCTGGCAATCGTTCGTTGTACCAGATACTACTCAAAGCCCGTGCCAGAATGCCTATTCCGTGATGCATGATATTCCAGCTAGTTAGGGCAGGTACGATCCTGGAGATCGTGGAAGCCTCAACGATGGTGACACCATTGCGCCTCAGTTACTACTGCGATGCCCCACCAATCGATGGAGCATGCCAAAGCCTCGTAGCTTCTCGTCCGCTACGCCCGTCTCTCACGGAACCAAGGTTCAATGGGTTAAACCAATAAAACAAGCAGCAACTTGAGGGTCGTTAGCGCTTGACGACGATATCGCGAGCAACTTTCCCACTCGGGCCGAATGGTTTTTGCGGCTTGCCATTGAGCTCGGCTTTCACCCCTCCGGCGTTGCCCAACGTCAGGACAAACTGATCCTGCCCCTTCCATCGGCCCTTTTCACCGGGCCGGAGCAAGGCCTCTTGAGGACTCCCCCCATCGATTTGGACGACGACCCAACTCAGTTCTGTCGCCTCAAGATCTAACACTAACTGTCCGTCCGTTGCCCCGTTCCCTTCGAGCGAAATACCTCCCAATGGCCCATCGCTCCCCAACGAAGAAGGAGCAGGGGCGGTCGACTCGGGCATCGATGACGGCAAGGGCACGGCTCCAGCCACTACCCCAACAGTATTTCCGGCGCCTGCCTTGGCTGGCACGGGAGATACCTCCCCCGATTTTGCCTTAGGAGCAGAAGGCGGTACCGCTTCTGCCTGCGGAGTTGGCGGCGGCACGGCCTGAGTTTCCTGAGCCGGTTGAGCCGTTCGCTTGGAGGAAGAAGCCGGAAGATCTGAACTCGAACGACGCACCAGCAGCGACGACTGCTCACGGCTCAACAAAAAAATGAGCGTGAAAATCGCGATGCCGATGGCAACCGCAACGGCCTTTCGATTCGATTGCCGCTTCCGCTCTTCTTCCGCCTGCCTGACTTTCAACCGCTCCCGTTCGATTTGCTTGTCGTAAAAGGCGCCAGCCGATTGCACGAATCGGTGGATCGCATCCTCCTCATCGAGGCCGAGAGACCTGGCATAGGACCGGACAAAACCTCGCGCAAATACTTGATCGGGCAACTTGGCAAAGTTCCCATCTTCCAACGCCTTGACAAAATCGGTTCGAATTCGCGTTTTGGCCGCGACCTCGTCGATCGTGAGTCCCTTGGTCTCTCGCACCTGTTTGAAAAATTCGCCGATCGATTCCATAGGTTTCTCTCTACGGCTTGAGCCGTGTCAGCAATTCTTTCGCGGCTGCGGCATACTCGCCGCCCTTATCGAGCGTCGTCACCTTGATCAGCGTGTCCTTCGAACGCCGCTCGAATCCCAGCTTGTGATACACCCGCCCCAGTTCCAAATTTAACAAAGCAGGGGGGACATTCGGCGGACTGACCACTAAGGCATCTTCGAACGCTTCCATTGCTCCTTGATAGTCACCCTCGTGAGCCAGCGACCGGCCGAGATGGAATCGGGCTAGATCAGGTGTCGTATAGACGGGATTGGCCAGCGCCTGATGGAATGACGCAATCGCATCTTGCCATCGCCCCTGCTTCTCCAGAACCTGGCCTAAATAGGTGTGTGCCTCTGAGTAATTCTCATCGATTGTCGTTGCGGCCCTGAGCTCTTCCTCGGCTTGAGGCAATTTACCCTGCATGGCAAGAATGTGACCAAGCCCATATCGTGCTTCTTTGTTGCGAGGATCGAGCTTCACGGCCTTTTGGAACGATACGTACGCCTTCTGCTGATCATAATCCAGGCTTGCGATACCTTCCTGGTAATAGCCTTTTGATTTCTGCAGCGACTCTTCCGAGATCGCACAGCCTGGCAGCCATCCGATCACCAGACCCAAGACGACCAGCGAACTTATCCGTACTCGAACGATCGAACCGATGGAAGCCATATACGTCACGAAATGTCCTCGAAATGGGTCAACTGCTTAAAAGCTCGAAAACGGTCTTGCACCTCTTTGTAGTCCAGGATTCGCAAACGGTCAAGACTAAAGGCTTCTACGGTAAATGACGCCATCACGCTCCCGAAGATAATAGCCTGTTTGAACGCCTCGACCGAGCGATTACCAGTCGCAGTCAGATAGCCCAAAAATCCGCCGGCAAAGGTATCCCCGGCACCGGTTGGATCGCGCACATCTTCAAGCGGAAAGGCCGGAGCTCCAAATACCTGCTTCTGATTGAACATCAAGACCCCATATTCCCCACGCTTGATGATGAGATGCTTGGGCCCGCGTGCCAGTATTTTCTGTGCAACCTTCACAAGATTCGTATGTTCGCCAAGTGCCCGAGCCTCCCCATCGTTAATGATGAGGATATCGACCTTCTCCAAGACCCGCCACAGCGCCTCTCGCTTGCCGTTGATCCAGAAATTCATCGTATCGCACGCGACAAGGGGCGGACGCGGAAGTTTCTGCAACACATCCAACTGGAGTTCTGGATCGATATTGCCCAAGAATAGAAGATCCGGAGATCGGTAGGCCTCAGGAATCTTGGGGCGAAACGTTTCGAAGACGTTGAGCTTCGTATCGAGCGTATGCGCTTCATTCAGCTGATGTGTGTATTCCCCTTTCCAGCGAAAGGTCTCTCCCGGCCGCCGTTCCAAACCTGTCACATCGATGCCACGGCTCTTGAGAAACGCCAGATGCTGCGGAGGAAAGTCTTCCCCCACCACAGCGATAAGATCCACGCTGGTAAAGTAACTGGCCGCAGTCGAAAAATATGTGGCCGACCCTCCCAGAACCTCACTGACTTCCCCGAAAGGTGTCTTCACTGTATCGAGCGCGACCGATCCAACCACAAGCAACTTTCCCATAGTTCACCGAGTTCCTTTCTTCACTGGAACAGCCCGATCTATCAATACAGCCAGCTTCCGTCTAAGTGCGGCCGGCATCCGATCCGGCACCGTAATAATGGCATCCTGCAAGGCGCGCTGACAGCTGCACGATGTGACCGCGGCTGCCGCAGGCATCACCGTCCGCAATAGTTGCTTGGCCAGCATGACATTCTGACGGAGCGTCGCCAGGATGCCTTCGACAGTAACGGCCTCTTCCGTCTCATGCCAACAATCGTAATCGGTCGCCAAGGCCACCGTGGCATAACAGAGCTCTGCCTCGCGGGCCAGCTTGGCCTCGGGAAGATTCGTCATGCCGATGACGCTCGCACCCCACTGACGATACAGCCTGGACTCCCCTTTCGTCGAGAATTGTGGCCCTTCGATGCAGAGATAAACACCTCCCTGATGCACCCTGGCCCCAACCGCGCGGGTCGCCTCCAGCAAAGCTGCACCAAGCGAGGCGCAGACCGGATCGCCAAACGCCACATGCGCGACAATCCCTCCCTCAAAGAAGGTGGACACCCGCCGCTTGGTGAGATCGATGAATTGATCGGGCAACACCACGTCTCCCGGCTTGATCGACTCCTTCATGCTCCCAACGGCACTCACAGAAATCACCCGGCTCACCCCGAACGACTTCAGCGCATAGATATTCGCGCGGTAGTTGATTTCGGACGGATTGATCCGATGACCTCGGCCATGCCGTGAGAGAAACGCAATACGAATGCCATCCAGCTCGCCAAGGATCACCTTGTCGGAAGGAGCGCCGAAGGGGGTTTTGACTGCGAGCTCCTTTACCTTCCGAAGCCCTTCGATATCGTAGAGCCCGCTCCCGCCAATGATCCCGATGTCTGCGCGCGCGCCCGGTCCCTGTCGTCTCATGCCTGGCCCTCAAGTGTCAGAAGAAATCGTTCGACCTGCCCAATCACCAACTCAGCCGTGTCCACGACAGAGTCCGAATGCTCGATCGTCAGCCACTGCACTCCCGGCTCCTTTCGAAACCAGGTCATTTGCCGCTTGGAAAAATGTCTCGTGTCCCGCTTGAAGCGGCGAACCATCTCCGCCGCATCGTACTCGCCGGCCAAGTGCTCGGCCACCTGTCGATACCCCAAGCCCTTCATGGCCGAGCTGTTTCGCGGATATCCCAGAGAAAGAAGGTGTGTCGTCTCTTCTATCAAACCATGGGCCAGTTGCCAATCGATTCGCTCCTCGATGCGCCGATACAACGCGTCGCGATCGCGATTCAGGCCGATGATCAACGAGCAAAATGGCCGCTCGGCAAACGCATGCTCCTGCTGAAACTCCGACATGCGCCGTCCGGACAGTTGGTACACCTCCAGCGCGCGGATGACTTTCGATTCATCGCGTGGATGCAGCCGAGCCGCACTCACAGGATCAACGCCTATGAGTCGCGCGTAGAGGCGATCGAGCCCCTGCTCCTTCGCCTCCAGCCTCAAGGCCGCCCGCAACATTGGATCGGCCGGTGGCGCATCGCACAAGCCCTTGAGAAGGGTCCGTACGTAGAGCCCTGTGCCACCCACCACCAGGGGAAGGCGGTGATCCCGATAGAGACGATCCATCTCATCGACCGCCTGACCGCGATACAATCCTGCATTAAACGGTTCATCGGGATTGACGAGATCGATCAGCCGGTGAGGAACCTCCTGGCGCTCCTCCTGAGACGGCTTGTCCGTCCCAATATCCATCCCGCGATAGACTTGCCGGGAATCTGCCGTGAGCACCTCAGTCTCAAATGCCTTCGCAACCTCGACCGCGACACGGCTCTTTCCTACAGCCGTCGGTCCAAGAATCACGACCACAGGCTTACAACGGACCTGTCTGTCAGACAGACGATGTCTCGCCCGAGTCGGCATAGCCATCATGTCCATCCGACCCGGCCGAACAGCTTGGCGAGTTCATCGGTCGAAAGACGAAATGCGGTGCGGCGACCATGGGGGCACGTCGTGATCAAACCCTCTTCCACCCAATCCTGAATCAACTGTTGAATCTCGGGAAGCGCCATGGTTCGTCCGGCTCGCACCGCCCCATGACAGGCGAGAGACGCCAGCACGGGCTGGACCTGCAGGTCCAACGACGGAGCCTTGTCCCACTCGGTCACATCGTCGAGCAGATCCTGCACCAACGCCGGCACATCCACCTTGCCAAGGCCAACCGGCACGCCGCGAATCGCCACAGCCGTGGCACCAAACGGCTCAATCAAGAGGCCAAGCTTCTCCAGGTCATCAACACGCTTCAGTAACAACGAGCTTTGGGTGGATGACAGCTCAATCGGCTCAGGAATCAAGAGCGGTTGCGACGGGATATTCCGGCTTTGCCAGCCCCGCCACAGCCGTTGGAAAAGGACACGCTCGTGCGCCGTATGTTGATCAATCACTTGGAGCTCTTCACCCACTTGCGCCACGAGATAAGTGCGACGAATTTGTCCAAACGGCACGATGTGGGGCTTCTCTGTCCGCTGGTAGTCGGCCACTGCCTCGTGGGCGAAGGCCAATTGACTGCCCTCGATGCTGCCGGATCGTGGAACCGCGTCATGCGAAGGAATCCTGGAATCCCGCGTAAAGCCTGATATCGGTGCGGCCTGATGAGAACCCTGAAAGGAGGGAGCCTCTCCCCCGACCGTGGAAACGAACTCCGGTGCCCTCTCCGACGGCCCTGCCGGCGTGCGACCCACCATGGCCGTCCGTTCGGAACCCCCGAGTGCGTGACGGACGGACTGGCGCACCAACTGATGGAGCGATTCTGTGTCCGCGAAACGGACTTCCTTCTTCGTGGGATGCACGTTGACATCCAATCGGTCCGGCTCGATATCCAAAAAGAGGACGAACGTTGGATGTGATCCCTTGGGAAGAAACGATCCATATCCATCCATGACCGCATGAAATACGGTCGCGTTACGGACCGGACGCCGGTTTACAAACAATTCCTGCGGCATCTTCGAGGACCGTGCATGGACAGGATCAACCATCACGCCGCGGATCGAGAGCCCCCCTGCCCGGCCCCTCACCTCAATGGTTTTGTCGAGAAACGCCGGGCGATAGACTTGGAGGATGCGATCGCGATCCGACGCCACAGCGGGATAATTGAGGATCTCCTGGCCGTTATGGGTCAGGCGAAAGTGCACCGACGGCCAGGCCAAACTGGCAAGCTGCACGACATGATTGATATGGGAGAACTCGGTTGTAGTCGTCTTGAGAAACTTCTTTCTCGCTGGTTGATTGAAAAAGAGGTTGGAGACTTCGATCCTGGTGCCAGGCACGGCGGGCGCATCGAGCATTGCGCTGCCCGCTCCTGCGATCAGGGTGAGCTGTGCGCCCACCGTATCCTGTCTGGTCGACGTCGTCACCAGCACGTGGGACACAGACGCGATGCTCGGAAGAGCCTCGCCGCGAAAACCCATCGTCGTCACCGAGGCCAGATCCCGATCTGACCGGAGCTTACTGGTGGCATGCCGCTCGAAGGCACGGGGAAGGTCCGCACGGCTGATACCCTCTCCGTCATCCGTCACACGAATGAGGGCGAGCCCGCCATCTTTCACATCGATCGTGATGTGCAGACCGCCGGCATCGAGACTATTCTCCAGCAGCTCTTTGACGACGGCGGCAGGACGCTCGACGACCTCGCCGGCCGCAATGCGGCTGATCACATCGTCTGGAAGGACCTGGATTTTGGCGGTGCAACTGGCCGCGGGCATGGGGCTAGACTCCAGGGGACGCCGGCAACAAGGGCGCGCCGGCGAACGGGATCGAGAACCGTCCGGTCATCGAATTTCGGCCAGCTTGCTCTTAGCCAGTTTCGCCTCGTCCGATGTAGGGAACTCTTCGATGACGCGTTTGAGGTGCTTCTTCGATTTCACGAGATCTCCGGTCTCTCCCGCCGCAAGCCCCGATTTGAAGAGCGCGGCCGGCACCTTCTCATTGCCCGGAAACTCTGTAGTGAGATACTCGAACGCTTGGATCGCGCGCACATAATCTTTCTGCTGATAGGACGACTCGCCCAGCCAGTAATAACCGTTCGGCGTCAGCGACGTGCCAGGAAAGTCTTTCACAAATCGCTGAAAGCCCGCCACGGCCAGATCGTATTTCCCATTGAGATAATCGTTGTACGCCAGATTGAACGCCGACGTCGGGGTAATCGTCGGAACACCGGGCATCATCGTCGGCGCATCAGATGCCGACGCAGGCTTCTGCGGTTTGGAGGGACGGGCCGGTTCCCCCGGAGTTGGTTCCATCTTGGGCGCAGCCGGAGCACTCGGTATCTCCTCTGCTTTGGCCGCCAAACGGTTTTCCAACTTTTGGATCCTGGCAGACAATTCATCGATTTTCGGATCGGCCTTCGACTTGGTCGATTCGTTATCCTTCACCCGTTCCAACGACTCCAAACGCCGTTGCAGGGCATCCAACCGTTTCTGATCCTGATCTTGCGACTTCGACACCGTTGCCAAATTGTCACGCAGCTCGACAAAGTCCGCATGTTTGGCACATCCGGCGAGCAACAGACCCGCCCAGGCCATCATCGCTACCGACCCTACACACTGTATGTTTTTGCGCATCACGGTTATCGCGACTCCTTCAACTGGGATAGTTTATCGGACGCTTTACCTGCCTCAGGACTCCGTGGATACAACGTCACCACCTGCTTGAAGGCCGAAGAGGCGCGCTTCTTATCTTTCATCGCCAAGTAGGCATAACCCTTCTTTAAGATCGCGGCCGGGACTTTCTCGCTCTGGGGAAAATCCAGTTCGACACGATCGTACGAATCGATCGCTTGCCGGTAATCCTTCTTGCCGTAGTGCGACTCGCCGAGCCAATACCGCGCGTTGGGGGACAGATCTGAGCTTGGATAGTTCCGCAAAAATGAGGCAAATCCCTGGCGGGCTCCATCGAGATCCCCATCACGAAAGAGGGCCAGAAGCCGTTCATACTCAAGTTTGTCGGAAGGCTCCCCACTCTGGCTGACTTGCGGACGCGGCGACTCCTCAGATTCGCTTGTCGATGCCGCCGCCTCAGCTTGCACAGGCAGTGCTGCCGACGGCGTAACCGGCTCACCCCTTGTGGTATCGGACGAAGGCATCTGCGCCGATCGAGGAACCGGCTTCGGCGCCGGCTGACGGGCACCGGCCTTCCCCCCACGCACATGTGTGTTTTGGGATGCTTGGTCGACGGCTGTGGAGAGGGCATCCAGACGACGGTCCTGCTCATCGAATCGCGCTGCGAACTTCTGCGCGACAGACGCGACGCTCTTATTGACCTCGCCTAAATGACTGGTCACAGATTTATTCATCTCGTTGATATGGGCGGTCGAGGCTTTATTCGACTGCTCTTCTTGGCCGACCCGCTCGCTCAATCCCGTCAGCGAATCCTTGAACCCCGTCAAGGACTGACTGAACTGCGAGAACTTGGCGGCCAGTTGGTCCTGGCGGTTTTGACTATCCGCCGCAGCCTTGCGCTGCTCCTCAAGACGGGCATCCACATTCTTCATGAGTGCGCTGTTGGTCTTCTGCACGGCCTCGATGAGTTCTTTTCGCAGCGTCTCCATCTGCTTATTCACGTCGTCGAGGCGGCTGTTCATCTCGGTTCTGAACTGGTCACGGTCTGCTTTGGTCTTCGCATCCTGCGCATTCAGGCTTTCACGAACCTGCGCATAACGATTGGCGTTCTCTGTATCCAGTTTCCCCGCCAGTTGTTCCAACTTCTTGGTTTGCTGTTCAAGGATCGCCGAACGTTGCTTCAAGTCCTCCTGCTTACCTTGGAGCTCCTGCGCCTGATGTAATGCCCGCTCCAATTCACCCCGCAACTGCGGCAACTCCTGCTCTCGAAGCACCGAAATCTCCTGACTCTGTCGCGCACGGGTCTGCGCCGACTCATCACTCGTCTGCTTGATGCGCTGCTGAAGGTTCTTTTCCGTCTGTTTGAGATCCGCTTGCTGCGCAACGCAGCCAGGCGACAGCAATGCACAGATCAGACTGATCGTCGTCCAGGCTCCCCTTGTATCCGAATGGTTCCACATTGTTTCACCCACTATGATAAAGGAACTCCCCGCTCTCGCATCACGGACAACGACGTCTCACCCAACGCCACAACGAGCACGCCGCTTATTTCCCGGTCTTTAGCGAAAGATGTCCGCGCCGATTCTGCTGGTAACAGGCCTCCGTATGTTCATTGCAGGAAGGCCGCTCTTTCCCATACGACACCACGGACAAACGATTGGCGCCGACCCCGAGTTCGACCAGATAGTTCCGCGCCGCTTTCGCCCGCTTCTCTCCGAGGACGAGGTTGTAGGCGGAGGTCCCGCGTTCGTCGCAATGTCCCTCGACCTTGATCTGCGCACTTGAGTTGGACTTCATCCATTCGGCATCGCGGCTCAGCGCTTGGCGCCCATCCTCGGAAATGGTCCAGCTATCGTAGGCGAAAAACACATCTCGCAAACCCGCTGCAGCCGACGCCGCCTGCTCGGCACGGATTTCATCCATTTGCCGCCCGGCGCTGCCGGAAGGATCGACTTTTGCCAACAACGTACCGCCACCGACTCGCTCTTCCGAAGGATTCTTGTTGATCCCCTGAAGCCCGCCGCCACCGGACTGCAAACTCGTATCCGGGAAGCTCCCGACGCCGGACTTCGGACTATCGGCAGTTCCACCCTTCGCCATGCCTTGAGTGGCCTGGGAGTCGCCGCCCGATTGCACAGACTTCTTGGAACAGCCTGGCATCCCAATGAATGCCATACTCGCCACCAACGTGATACCGTAGATACCTAATGTCTTCGTCATAGATCGCTCTCCTCTTTCTAAGTGAATCATCTCGATAGTTGGCCTGTAATCATTCTCGCTCGTACGGTCGTACGGTCATCCTCACGATGCCGGAGACCAGGAGGGCGCGCTATTGTGCGTCCCTTCAAAGGTCAGACGCTCGATATCCTTCCCGTCGGCATTGATCATATAAATATGGCTCTTGCCATCAGCCGTCGAACTGAACACTAGATGCCGACCATCCGGAGACCAGGAGGGGGAATCGTCGACGCCCGGCCCTGTCGTCAATTGCGTCCGCTTCTGTCCGTCTGGCGAAATGAGGCAGAGCTTATACTCCCGGCGAGCCCGGCAGACATAGGCAATCCAGTTGCCGCGCGGCGACCAGACCGGCGCTGCATTGTAGTCGCCTTCAAACGTCAGACGACGCACGTTCGAGCCGTCTGAGCCCATCAGAAACAACTGTGGCCCGCCCCCTCGATCCGACACAAACACCAGCTCTCGCCCATTCGGAGACCAGGAGGGCGACAAGTCACCGGCCGGATTTGACGTCAGGCGTTGAATCGCTTTCGTCCTGGTATCCAACCGATAGAGATCGGAATTGCCCTCGTGGCTGGAGGCAAACGCCAGGAAGTTTCCATCGGGAGACAACGCCGGCGTGATATTCAGCCCCCCGAGAGAAATCACGGTCCATCGCTTGCCCGTCGCCAACTCGATCATATCGATGTCCTGCGTATTCCGGTTGCGATAGGCCGTGAACACGAGAAACCGCCGATCCGGAGACCATCGCGGCATGAGATTCAGGAATCCGTCGGCCGTCAACTGGCGTGTATCATACCCATCATAATCCATCACGAATAACTCTCGGGCAGACCCATGTTCAGCCACATAGGCAATCTTCGTCCGCGCAATACCGGGCTCACCCGTGTAACGAAACACGAGTTCGTCGGCAAAGCGATGCGCCATCAGCCGCACCACAGAGGGGGATCCTGCATACCGCTTGCCCCCTACGACTTCGTCGCTGCCGCTGTCATAGACGAAACCTTCCATGTTTACGTCGGCGTCTTTGTCTGCCTCCTTCAGGCCCGCTTTTCCCCAGACCAACACCGAGACACCCTTCTCGGCTGCCTGTTTAAATACGGCCTTCGAACTGGCTTCCGTCCCGTTGCCGATATCAACCGTCTTAATCCCAAGACTGGGCAGGTCCAACAAATCAAAGACCAAGGAGCGTTTCACATCTTTTTTGAGGACTTCTTCAATCCGTCCCCCCAACCAATCGGGGCCGCCGGCATTGTGTATCCCCGCGACCGCCAGCGATATTTTCTGAAAGTCCGGGCGCGTGGCTTCCAGGAAGACATCTGCCGCGCCGGACTCCAGAATACCGATCGCACCGGCCATCAGCAGAAGCCCGCCGACCAACGCACTGATCAATTTCATCTGTGTCATCCGGCCGATTCTCCCACTCGAAAGACCATCTCGATATCCTTATAGCTGTCTGTCATATCGGCAGGAAAGGCCGGTACCATACGCGGCTTCAACACGGCCCGCTGGCCAGCCAGATCATAATAGGCATTCCCGGACGACTGTTGCACGACCACGTCTTTGATCGTCCCATCCCGTTGCAGCCGAAACTTCACGATCATGGTATAGGTCTGGCCTGCCATATCGATCGGCGGCGGCTCCCAATGACTGCTGATGACAGCCTGCACGCGAGCCCAATAGGGATTCGACCCGGTCGTACCGGAAATCTTCAGCGCCATATCTGGAGTCTTCACCGACGAAACTTTTGCCTCTTGCTGAGGGGCCGGTTTCACTGGCGCCTCGCTCGGCTTCACCTCTTTCGGGATATCCAGCTTAGCCGCAGGCTGAAACTGCTTAATCTTTTTCAGCTCTTCTTCTAATTCACGATTCAAATCGTCGCTGACTGAAGACCGCTGCGAAGTCTTGGCGGCCGGGTCTGGCGCCACATCGGCAATACGTGGAACATCGAGGGACTTCACTTTCGCCGCCTGTTGGGATTGCGCTGCCATTTTTTTTGCAGGGCTCAAATCGCCGAACTTCGGTGCATCCGGCGGGAGCTGAAGATCCCGAAGCAGATCCCTCTTCACTTCGCCCTTAGGAGGCGCAACGGAAGGGGCTGCTCGGGCGGTCATCGTCTTCACCAATGGCGCAGGAACCGGCTTCGAATCTGCAGCTTTAACCGACTCAACCGGCTTCGACGGCTCGACCGGCCTCACAGGTACAGGCAAGCTGACCAGCGACACTTCCACCGACGTCAACGGGCGTTCACCCTGCTGTGGAAGTCTGAGCCCCGTGATCACAAGCAACAGCCCGACATGAAGGACGAGCGACAACGCCAGCGTTCGCTTGAGGCGAGCGCTCATACTGGATTCATCCTGATCGAACCACGGACTCGACTGGACCGACGTCTGGGACGTCATAACAACCAGCCCCCTCACGCACGGTGCATCAATTCTTTCGCGGCGGCAGACGCGGGACCTGCGGCGCGGCCACATGCTCTGGACCGGCCGGTTCCGTCACCATCCCGATCTTCTCGATTCCGGCTTTTTTCACGCCGTCCATGACTTGGACGACGATACCATAGGGCACATCGCGATCCGCCCTGAGATAGAGCGACACATCGGGATGGTCCCGCTTCAGAAGTTTCAATTTCTGTTCCAGCTGGGCCACGCCGACCGGATCTTTGTCGAGATAGAGCCGCTGGTCTTTTTCGATCGTGAGCACCGTGCGCATTTCCGGCTTGATCGTATTCGTGGCAGAGGTCGGCAGCTTGATGTCCATCCCTCGATACAACATCGGCGCCGTGACCATGAAAATCACCAGCAGGACGAGGACCACGTCGACGAGAGGAATCACATTGATTTCGGCCAGAAACCGGCGGTGCCGAGACTCAAGGGTCATCCTTGAGCTCCGACGGGAGCAGGTTTCGGCTTAGATGCAGCAGTCGCGAGGGAGGCCAGAAGCTCGATGGTGACAGAATCCAACCGGAATGCCGTATTGCGAATCCTGATGAGAAAGTAGTTATAGGCGATGACGGCAGGAATGGCGGTGAACAGGCCGGCTGCCGTCGCAACAAGAGCCTCAGCCACGCCGGGAGCGACAGCAGAAATACTGGCGGTTCCTTGCGTGCCGATCTCACGAAACGCGTCGATGATTCCCATCACGGTCCCCAGGAGTCCGACAAAGGGCGTAATATTTCCCGTCGTGGCAAGAAAGGGGAGATAGGTCTCAAGCCGCGAGAGCTGGCTTTGCCCGAGATGGGCAGCTGTCCGCTCGATCACATGCTGATCGACCGGTCCCGCGCTGGAGCCGTTCCGCCCCTCGGCTCGCCCAGACCCCGCACGCTCCATCACGCCTTCGAACACGGCGGCGCTGGGACTCCCCTCGATTCGCCGGACTTGCCGATACAACTCGTCGAGGTCGTGCGTTTTGGCTAAGAGCGCAAGAAACCGTCGATCCTCTCGATCGGCCACTCGGAAGGCTCGCCATTTGGAGAAAATTACGGCCCAGGAGATGACGGAGAATACGAACAGGAGCAAGAGGACGATTTTCGACACCGAACCAAGCGAGCCGACCAGTCCGGATAGACCTGTCTGAAACATGCAGCGATAACCTTTCCCGACTCTAGGAAGTACTCACCCTCCTGCCTACGAAGTCCACACACTCACCGGGGAAAATTGGCGGGGCCGACGGGATTTGAACCCGCGACCTCCAGATTGACAATCTGGCGTCCTAACCAGCTGAACGACGGCCCCTCGAAACTCAACGTATAGCGGAAGATGTATTATGACAAGACGATATCTAGCGGTTGGTCCCGTCTGAAGTTCTTAATGCTTCGTATCGTATCTATCCTGTCCCCTTAACCCAGCAATTCCCTGGTAGGCGGAACAGGGATCGAACCTGCGACATCCACCGTGTAAAGGTGGCGCTCTGCCAACTGAGCTATCCGCCCGATTTTCTTAACAAGCTGGGCGGGATGCTACCAAGTCCACCTCCCCATGTCAACCGAATCTCGCACTCTTCTTGCATTTTTTAGCCATCACCCGCTCCGCACACATGAATCGGGGCTTCTTCGGTTATTTTTTCTGTCCCGGCCGCCGGCCCGTCCGGGGAAAACAGGCGTCATGCACCCGCTTCAGACGTCCTCGCTCGACATGCGTATAAATCTGCGTGGTCACAATGTTGGCATGACCGAGCATGACCTGCACAGAGCGAAGGTCGGCCCCGCCTTCGAGCAGATGCGTGGCAAACGAATGCCGCAACATGTGCGGTGAAATCACCTGTGTGATCCCTGCTCGCTGCGCACGCCCTCGCAGTAATTTCCAAAAGGCTTGCCGCGTCAGCGGACCGCCACGTCTCGAGATAAACAAATACCGCGATGTCCGTTGCTTCAGCAGCTCCGGCCGCGCGGCCCCCACATACTCCTGCAGCAGTTGCCTGGCCCCTTCTCCCATCGGCACCAAGCGCTGCTTCGCCCCCTTGCCCGTGACCCGGAGATAGCCGACATCAAGATTCACCTGTGCGACTTCAGCCGTCACCAATTCAGACACACGCAGCCCCGTCGCGTAGAGCAACTCCACCATCGCACGATCACGTCGGTCTTCAAGCGTAGGGATTGCGACCAAATCCAATAACGCGGTGACATCCTGCTGCGACAATGTTTTGGGCAGTCGAATGCCGCGAGTGATCGCAGGCAGACTGATGGCAGGGCTGTCCTCAATCATTCGTTCCTGCATCAGGAACCGGAACCATCCGCGGATTGCCGACAGACAGCGGACGGAGGAGGCGCGAGACAGCCGGGCCTCCTGTAACGAATGAAGAAATCCCGTCAACATCGCCGGCGTGAGCGGTTGAAGCACTGCGGCGCCGGTGCGATGCACATAGGCATGGAACTTACTCAGATCGCGTCGGTACGCTTCAATCGTGTTGACGGAGAGACCACCTTCCACTCGAAGGTGGCGCAAGTATCTCTCGACCAGCGGGTCCAACATCATCGGTTCGATGATAGCCAATCACTCTCATGAACACAACGAGCCATACGGGACTTTCCTTGACACCCCCACAAGGTTTCCGATAGTAGTCACCTGTGTGCCACAAGTCCGTTACCCCCTCTAGGAGCCCATGGCCAGCCCGTTGATAGCGACGCCCCCACAACGCATCTCTCCCCTCTTGGCACACCAAGGCCTGACACTTGCCCTTGCCTGCGTCCTATTCTGGCCAATGGGGTTCGCACCCAGCCCTGCGGTCTATGCCCAAACGGGAACACCGGCCACGGCGAGCCATCCGACCCTGAACCAGGCGAAACGCCTGATCGATACAGAACGGGCGGAGGAAGCCATCACCCTCCTTCGTCGCTTCCTGACGACCTCTCCGAAACCAGACCTGCTCGACGATACATATCTCCTGCTCGGCGCAGCCCTCTACGGGTCGCAACAATATGGTGAGGCCCTCAAATACTTGCAGCAACTGCAGGCGGAGTTTCCTGAGTCCGAGGTCTCAGACCGCGGCAAGATCATGCAGGCCCGTACCCATGCGGCGATGGGCAACCTCGACCTGGCGCTCCCCATTCTGACCAGTCTCCGCACCCTCTCGAAAGATGACAGCACCAGACGCGAGGCCCTGCGCCTGAGTGGGGACTTCTACGCGCAAAAAAAAGACACCATCCATGCCATCCAGGCCTGGCTCGATGAAATGGCGTTGGGCACCGAGGACCAAGCGGAAGACGCGAGGGCCCGTATCCGCGAGTTCGTCAACGAGACATCGGACCGCAAACCTCTCGAACGAATCCGGGATACCTTCCCTCGCAGCTTTCCCGGCGACCTCGCGTCGCTCCGCCTCATCGACGTCTATGTCGGTCGAGGCGAAGAACACCAGGCCGTCCGGCAAATCCAGCAATTTCTCTCAAGCTTTCCGACACACCCGCAGGCGGCCGGCACCTCGGAGCTGCTCACGACACTCCAAGCCAAACTCATGTCTCATCAGTTCTTCATCGCCTCGGTGTTGCCGCTCTCGGGAAAACTCGCTCCCTTTGCCACCGAAACCCTCAACGGCATCCAGCTGGCCATGGAAGCACATAAAGACAAGGCCGGCGTCCCCTCGATTGGTCTCATTGTCAAGGACTCTGAATCCGATCGAGCATCATTTTTAGACGATTTCTCCGGACTCCTGAGCAACAATCGCCTTCTCGCCGTCATCGGCCCGCTCTTGTCCAAACATTTGCCGGTGATGGCTGAACTGGCCGGACGAGCCCACACCCCATTGATCACGCCAACCGCGACCGTCCCCAACGTCAGACGGCTCGGCTCCTATGTATTCAGCACCTCGCTCACGTATCAGCTCCAAGCCAAACGCATCGCGGCCTATGCCATCGGGGAACAGGGCTTCCGGCGGTTCTGCATCCTGCATCCCGATACGGCCTACGGCCGCGAATTAGCCAGACTGTTCGCCCAGGAAGTGCGCCAGCATGAAGGGGAAGTGATCGCTATCGAATCCTACAAAGAGGGCGAGGCCGACGTGAGTGCGCAGCTCAAGCACATGAAGGCCGAAGATCTCAAACGGTATGGCTTATCCGTGCCGGTCGATCAGACCAAGCTGACCGGAAAACTGACCAAGATGGACAGGAAAATTCTCTACACGCCAGGCTTCGATGCGGTCTTTATTCCAGGCCGCGCAGCCGACGCCGGCCTCATCGCGGCCCAGCTCAATTTCCACGATATGAAAGTGCCCTTCTTGGGCACCAATGGATGGAACTCGCCGGACTTCGCCCGCACGGCCGATTCGTCGATCGACGGA
This sequence comes from Nitrospirota bacterium, assembly GCA_030682135.1. GTDB lineage: Bacteria > Nitrospirota > Nitrospiria > Nitrospirales > Nitrospiraceae > Palsa-1315. Next base: position 25,733 of record JAUXQT010000093.1, read on the forward strand.
GCCGTGTTCGTCGACGGCTTCTTTGTGGACAGCCCCAACTCCGGGGTGCAGGATTTTGTCGAGCGATACAAGAAACGATTTCAAACCAGCCCAACCCTCTTCGCCGTCCAGGGCTACGATGCCGCAAAACTCGTGATCGATGCCATCCGAAAAGGCGCGACCTCCGGCGAAGCCGTGCGCGACCAGCTTCTGACCCAACCGGACCTCGCCTCCCTCACGGGGCCGGCGGCGTTCAGCCCGGACGGAACCTTGAATCGGCCGCTCTTCCTTATGCAGATCAAACGAGGCAAGTTTCATCAAGTCAACTGAGAAGGGCCAGCCGGATGAATTCACTGCCGCAGATTCTGCACACGCTCTCCTACATGGCGCTCCCGCTCCTCTTCGCCATGGTCTTGCACGAATATGCCCATGGGTGGGTCGCTGATCGATGCGGGGACTCGACCGCCAAACTCCAAGGCCGGCTCACCATGAACCCGCTGGCACATATCGACCCATTCGGCACCATCATCCTGCCGCTGATCTGTCTGGTCTTGCCCGGAGGATTTTTTCTCGGCTGGGCCAAACCGGTCCCGATCGATCCTCGCAACTTGCACCGGCCACGCCGTGACATGGCTCTGGTCGCAGCAGCAGGACCGGCCATGAATCTCGCGCTGGCCATCGGAAGCGCCCTACTCTTCGCCATCCTCCTGTCGATCGAGCCCACAGTTGGAGACTACTGGTCCAAATCGGGAGAGACCGGCTCGCCGGACACCTGGCGCGGCAAACTGCTGCTGCCCATCGCCGTGATGGCGGTCTACTCCGTCTTGATTAACGTGCTCTTGATGCTCTTCAACTTGCTGCCGCTGCCGCCCCTGGATGGCGGAAGGATTCTCACGAGCCTGCTCCCGCCCACTGCGGCGATGGCCCTTATGCGCGTGGAGCCCTACGGCATGTTCGTCCTGATGGGATTGATCATCTTGGATCCACAAATCCACCTCATCCATACCGTCACCGGCACCTTGACCCACAGTCTGTCCAACACGATTCTCTCCACCGCCATCGGTCTCGGCACAGGAAATACACCATGACGTCACCCAAGAAACGAGTCCTCAGCGGCATGCAGCCGAGCGGGCTGCTCCATCTCGGTAACTATCTCGGCGCGTTGGAGAACTGGAAAGGCCTTCAGAACGACTACCAATGCTATTTCTTCGTCGCGGACTGGCACGCACTCTCGTCCAACTATGCCGACACCAGCCGCATCCGTGAGTTCGTCCGGGAGTTATTGATCGACTGGCTGGCCGCGGGCATCGACCCCGCGAAAGCGACGGTCTTCGTACAATCGCGGATCCCGGAACATGCCGTCCTACATCTCTTGCTCTCGATGATGACGCCTGTCTCCTGGCTGGAGCGGAACCCGACCTACAAGGAAAAGCAGGAAGAGATTAAAGATCGCGACATGACCACCTACGGGTTCCTCGGCTATCCGGTCCTGCAAGCCGCGGATATTCTCCTCTACAAGCCGGATTTCGTGCCCGTGGGGAAAGACCAGTTGCCACATCTGGAGCTCACCAGAGAACTGGCCCGCCGGTTCAACAGCCTCTACAAACCGGTGTTCCCCGAGCCCATGGAACAACTGACCAAGTATCCGAAAGTACTCGGCACGGACGGCCGGAAAATGAGCAAGAGCTACGGCAACACGATCAACCTCTCCGACGCCGAACCGGTCGTGCGCCAAAAACTCAAGACAATGGTCACTGATCCCGCTCGTGTCCGGCGCCATGACCCGGGAAACCCGGACCTCTGCCCCGTGTACGATTTTCACAAAATATTTTCATTGCCGATGATTCAGGAGCAGATTAATACGGAATGCCGGACCGCCGCCATCGGCTGCATCGACTGCAAGAAGCTTGTGGCCGATCGAGTCGTGGAACGGATGACGCCGATGTGGGACGCGCGGGCGGTCCTGAGCAAAGATCCTTCATGCCTGAACGACATCGTGACAGAGGGCAGCCGCAAGGCCGGCGAAGTCGCCAAAGCAACCCTCCACGACGTGAACGAAGCGATGAACATCTCAATGGGGTGAGCGATGCGGCAGGGCAAACGGTGGCAAGGTGGGCTCGTCCTCTGCGCCCTCGTCGGAGGGCTCTCGGGCTGTGGAAGCTGGATGCATTCCGACAAGCAGTCCGTCACCATTTTCACCAACCCGCCTGAAAGCACGGTCGTCATCGACGACTATCTGCACCTCACCGCCCCTGGCACCGTCACGCTCAGCCGCAAAGGCAACCACCTCGCGCAGGTCGTCAAAGACGGCTATGAACCGACCTCCTTCAAAATCGATCGCACCTGGTCCTGGTGGGTCGTCGGAGACATTTTCGGCTGCTTCATTTTTTTCTCCCCCATTTGCATCATGAACGACATCGACCAGGGCGGCTACTATACCTTCGACGACAAGATTTACTTGACGCTCGAACGCCGGGCAGAATCTGCGCCATCCACATCGAAGTAGCCGACCGAGCTAGCCGAGTCTCTGCGCAAGGAGATTCAGCCACCGTCCCTTACGCTCTCGGTTGGTCACCACCCTCAATTCAAGGATTTCCCATCCGGCGCGCCGAACTGCGCGAGCGAGTTCGTCCTTCTTCCAGCGAGCGAAATAGCGCCCGGGAACCCACCCCTCCGTCACGATGCCACTCTTCATGCCATAGGTCACCGTCGCGGCCAAGAAGCCGCCTGGACGAACAAAACGGCACAGGTCGATCAGGACCAGCCGTGCAACCGGTTTCGGGAGATGCATCAGCGACGCAGCAGCCCAGAGGCCGTCGAACGACATGGCTTGAAATGGAAGCTGGCGGAGATCGGCCAGGACCAACGGCAACGAAGGATCTCCGCATCGTCCCGCTGCAAGCAACGCATGGGTACGATCCAACCCGACAACACGATAGCCGCGCTGACGAAGATTGCTCGCGTCCTGCCCTCCACCGCAACCGAGATCCAGCAGCCTCGCATCGACGGGGAGACGCCTGAGCCATTCGGTCAGTAACGGAGGGCGGCGAAGCCTTCGCTTGCTCCAACGCACTAGACAATCGGCAGCGGACCGTTCATAGGCGGCGATTGTCTGCAAGACCAGTTGCGTTGTGCTATCGTGAGGCGAGCTGCGAAGAGCCATTTATATTGCGAGGAAACTAACGATGACCGCACTGCTGTTGGCTGTGATGCTCCTGGGAGTGAGTTGGGGCAACGCATGGGCTGTCGACCCACCCTGCGACAAGTATCCCGCGGCCAAGCAGACCACATGTGCAGCGGTCTGGAAAGAGCTGAACCAGGAGGACGGCCCCTTGATCTCACAGTTTGGACTGGCCCAACTGAAGCGGCGCGAGGAAGGCAAAATCAACGCACAGCAACATCTCGCGGAGAACATGGCCTTCATCAAACAGTCCACCGAGAAACGCCTCGAACGGCTCCGCGTCAGAATGGAAAAAGAATAGTTCCTCACAAGTCTCTCGCCTTCGGCGAGCAGTCGTTCGTCTCTAGTATCTCGTCGTTCGCAATCGGGAACATCGCTGACTGCGAGATACGCTTCACGGTCTTTGCGCTGACAGGCTTTTTCAGCATTCTGCTAAAGACGAAAAAACTGATTCGACTCCTTCTCCACCCCGATTTCGGTCTCCGGTCCATGCCCCGTCACCACCGTCGTCGCATCATCAAGTGAGTAGAGCCTCTCGCGAATCGACCGCTCGATCGTATCGAAGTCCCCGCCCCAGAGATCGGTCCGCCCGATGCTGCCTCTGAAAAGAGTGTCGCCGGCGACAACCATGTTATCGCTCGGGAAATGAAAACTCATGGAGCCGGGCGTGTGGCCTGGCGTATGGATGGCAATTGCCGAGATCTGGCCGACCAACAGCTTCTCCTCATCCTTGATCCAATACTCCGGCAGCGGAACCGGCACATAGGCCACGCCGAACATCTGACATTGCATTTCAAGATTCTTCCAGAGCTCGAGATCGTCCCGATGCAGGCAGATCGTCGCCCCCGTCGCCTTCTTCATTTCTCCGGACGCGAGAAAATGGTCGAAATGGGCATGGGTATGGAGAATATGTGTGACGGTCAAGCCAAGCTGCTGCACCTCGCGCAAGATTCGTTCATGTGCGCCACCGGGATCGACCACGATCGCCTGCTTCGTCACCGGATCGCCAATGATGGAGCAATTGCAGCCGAGGGGTGGGACGGAAAATGTTTTTCGGATCATCGTCGGAATCATAGTCGCATGCTTTCGTTCTCGCCCCTCAGGGCGCAAGGTTCGGTTCGCCTTCCGGCTCTTGCTCTTGCTCTTCCTCAACCTGGATGGTCCAGGCGACGGCGGTATCGAACTGCCTCCAGGTCTGGCCTTGACGGCGGAACCACACGAGGAATCCCGCTCCGCTGCCATCGGGACGCAAGACTTCGACATACTGCAAGGCCTGATCGTTACGGACGTTTCGCGCTACGCGAGAAAAGGCCAGGCGCTCCAACATCGGCGAAGCCTGAACCGGTCTGGCATGGGCCACAGTCACGGGACGAGCCAGAGACACTTCAGGCTCTTCGATCTGGTCCCCCGTGGCAAACCGATAGCCAACCCCGAAGTGAAATCGCCCTTCGAGCCGGCTGGGCGCCCGATTGACCGAGATGAATGCCCGGATCAGATCCCACGGCAGTTCGCCATCGAAATACTCCTGCTCCTGAAAGGCTCCGATCGTCGTCGGCTCCTCCTGATCCGGAGAGAGACGAAGCCGCGTCAGCCGTTCGATCACGACCAACTGCGTGGCTGACGTGAGAAACGTGCTCGTCACCACCTGATCGTAGAGCGGGTAATCTTCAGCTGGAATGCGGTCCGATTCCGTCACGGCTCCCGACAGACCGAGCAGCACATCCGCACAGAGCAGCGCCATCACGAACAGGACCAGACGAGTCATCATGAATCGAGCATACCGTCCTGCAGGACGCAGGGTCAATTCATGGATTCCAGCGTGGACAAGTCGGCGTGAAGCGTGGATAATCGCACGGATTAGCCGGAGGAACCTGACGTGCAACACAAGACGCAATCGAACCAGTCGCTTCTCTGGATCGGAGCCATCGCGCTCTGTCTCTCAACCAGCGGCTGCAAGCCCGACGACTCGCCGTTCAAAGCCGACAATGAGTCGCTCCGCAAGCAACTGGCCAAGCAAGAGTCGGTGGTCACCTCGCTGCAGGACGGCAACAAAGTCATGCAGCAACAGATCGACCTGCTGAACCAGGAGTTACGCGACGCGAAAAAATCGACGGAGAGCGCCAAGGCCGAGGCGAAGACCGCCGCCGACAACCTGACGGTACAAGTCGCTCAGACCAAAAAACTGAGCGCGGATGTCCAAAAGACCGCCGCCGCGCACATCGCACAGAATATCCACGTCGAGGAAAAGGGAACTCAGATTGACGACATTCCCCGCCCCTTAAGCGCCGTCGCCAAAATGGCGGAAGAGGCCCTCAGCCGCAATGGCTACCACGTCAAGGTGAGCATCAAGACCGATCAGAAAGCGGTCTACGTCACGGAGCGGAAGGTCTCCCCTCCGGCCTCGCTGGAAGTCGCCGGCTTCCGGAATCAATATGTCGTGTCGCTCCAGACATTGCCCTCGAATGTCACCAGGCTCAGCGTCAAGGCCGATTTTGAAAAGCTGGCTCAGGGTGGACGCATCCTCAGCGTGAGCGCGGAAGAGGCAGCAGAAATCGAGCGGAGCCTCATCGGGGAAATCAACAAGGCCTTAGCTGCCTCCAACAAGACCTGATGCGCTACACTCGTCCAGGGCTCGCAGCCGCATTCGCCCTCCTCCTCATCGTGGGAAACCCGCAGGCCGCGGGAGCCGGAGCGAAATCGTCACCGGAACTCGCTCGCCATTTGACCGGGATCTCGGCACTGGCCCAGCCGTCACCGCTGATCACCATCCCAGCCGGACCCTTCTTGCTCGGCAGCAAACGAGTCGACGACGATCCCTATGGCCATTGGACGCAGTTCGACGATACAGAACTGCCTCAACATCGAGTCTGGCTGGATGCCTACGTGATCGATCGCGATGAGGTAAGCCTCGGCGAATATCTCGTGTTTCTCCACCAGCGAAAACTCCATCCCTCGGACGAGCTGCAAAAGCTCATCTGGCACGTGATCACGATTCACTCCGTGACAGACGAGACCCTCAGCCGGTGGCCGGCGCTCTATGTCACCTGGACCGAGGCCAAAGAGTTGTGCACCGCAACAGGCAAACGGCTCCCGACGGAGGCGGAATGGGAAAAAGCGGCGCGAGGACCTGACGGCAATCTCTTCCCCTGGGGCCAAGCCGACCCCGACCAAACCCGCGCCATGTTCGGCCAGCACCACGTCCATGAGATCCCCATTCTCGCAGCCGTGGATTCAAACGAAGCAGGGAAAAGCCCCTTCGGGCTCCATCATATGGCGGGGAACGTCGCCGAATGGGTGCAGGACTGGTTCGGATTCGATTACTACGCCTATATGCCGGAACGTAATCCACCGGGCCCCACCAGCGGCCGCTACAAGAGCCTGCGCGGCGGGTCATGGAGAAGCAATGCAATCATGCTCCGCACCGCCACACGCAGCGGGGCGCCTATGGATCAACGTTCCCCGACTATTGGCTTCCGCTGCGCACAATCGCCGAACGCAAAGTAGTCCTTCGCTTGGTCAGCCTCATACCACATGGTAGCCTATACTCGAATTCGCATGGATACTGAGAAGACAACTGGACAGACCACGATGCCTCGGATCGTCTTTATTGGACTTCTGATCACAGTCGCCACATTAGTCGGCTGTGCCGGCGTCGCCAAAGATCGCACGCAAGGGATCGCGCTGGACCGCCAGGAATGCTGCAGGACGGTGGAGGCGACGCCCCGTCAAACGGCCATCGTCCGCACCGCAACGCAGCTCATCGGCGCCCGCACCATCGACGTGAATGGCCGCCGCATCGCCTACGACTGCGCCGGAGTCACTCGCGCCATTTACCTCAAACACGGGATCGATCTCTATCAAGGCGGACCCAGCACCCGTCACGCCAACGGGGTCCGGATCATCTATGCCCACATACGCCAACAAGGCATGTTCCACCAGGGCCCCACAGTCCATCCAGGCGACCTCATATTTTTCGACAACACCTGGGACTTCAACAGAGACGGCAAGGTGAACGATCCGTTAACGCACGTCGGAATCGTCGAGCGGCAGGAGCAGGACGGCACCGTCGTCTTCATCAGCCGCGTCGCCGGAGCCGTCGAACGGTACCATATGAATCTCGCCCTTCCGCATGTGCATAAAACCGCCGATGGCCGAATCCTCAACGACTATCTTCGCCGCAAGGAAGCCATCGACCCAGCCAATACCGACTACCTCGCGGGAGAATTGTTCACGCAATTCGCCACTCGGATAGAGCCCTGAAAACCAGTCCATCGCTGATATCGCCCCTCGCCCCTAGCCAAATCATTATCCCGCGCTATACTTCAATTATCATTGTCTGTTTCATCGCACTTATTCGCTCCGTATTCCGGGCGGTTCAACGCAGCGCAATACACTGTGCGACAGAGTCCAAGGAGGGACGATGGGACAGACAGCAACCTATTGCAGCGACTGTTACAACAAGGTGGGACGGGCACAGGACCCTCAGATCAAAGCAGCGGAGAGCGACGGCAAGGTCCCGATGACGAAAGAAGGCGCCTGCTGTTCGTGCCAGAAGGCCACCGTCGTGGTCTACTTCGAGGGGTAACCCTCCCGATCGACCAGGCATCCCTCCCGGCACAAGGGGCCTGCTACACTTAGCCTATGGCGACGACATCACGATCCACTCGGGCTCCCCACCCTGATCCTCTGCGCCACACGATGCGAGAGGTGCACCAGAAACTGTTGTCGCTCTATAGCGCGTTGATTGTGGCGGAGCGGCTCACCTACGAGCGCATCCATGGCCACGTCGACTCGACGGACCAGCTCATTCAGTTGGTGCTCAAAGACCCCTGGTTTACCTGGCTCTGCCCCCTCTTAGATCTGTTGGTCCGGATCGATCAGCTTCTCGAAGACGACGCCTTCGACATCACGAGTGAAAATGTCCAACACCTTGTATCCGAGGTGCGCACCTTGACCCGCCCCTCGATCGAGGGCGACGGATTCGAGCGTGCCTACTACGAGGCGCTCAATCGAGCCCCTGACGTCGTACTCGCCCATTTCCAGGTCACGCAAGTTCTATTACCAAAAGCCGCCTAACCTCCCCTGCGCAATCCACTCGCCTCTGGCCAGCTCACGATCTGTTCATGACACTACAGAATGGAATTGAATATGCCGATAGGCACATCATGACGAAGATCGGCCTTCGAAAAAAATATTCGATGGCCACCATTTTCAAAATAACCTGCTAAAATAATTTCATGGCGTCTGTCTCTCACAAAACCAGAACCAAGCAATCCTGCCCGCTCCGGACGAGACTCCTTGAGGTGCGCGGAGGACTCTTGGGGCTCCATAAGGCCCTCATTCTGGCAGAACAAGTCACCTACGAACGCATCAATGGCCGTGTGGCATCCAGCGGCCAACTGCTGCAACTGGTGTTGAACGATCCTTGGTTTACCTGGCTGCACCCCATCTCGCAACTCGTGGTGAGCATCGACGACCTGCTCGACAATGAGTCAGAACTCTCGCCCGTTGAGGTGGAGCACTTTCTCATAGAAGCCAGAGCCCTCATCCGTCCTTCGGAGGAAGGAGACGGATTCGAACGGTGTTACTACGAAGCGCTTCAGCGGGAACCGGACGTCATCTTTGCCCACGTCGAAGTCAAAAAACTGCTGACCAACATCGCCGCATAACCCTTCTGCGTTCGCCTGTCATCTCACGTCTTCTCCTCATCGCCGTAGTCCTTCAGTCTATGCGCCTTCGGCCTATACGACTCCAAGCTGTGTTATCGTGAAACGAACCTCGTGGAGGACCCGGTATGACTATGGCAACCCATCGCCTCCTGTGTGTGCTCGCCAGCCTCTGCCTCTTCGCCGGCATGGCTGTGGCCCAAGGCCATCGCGGAGACGTCACGGTCGCAGTGACGCACGACAAAGTCATCGCGTTGCCGGCCGGCGGGAGTGGAATGGAGGAATCTCTCGGGCTGAATGAAACCGTCATCGCCACAGAGGCGAGGGGACAAACCGCATTCGCCCAGACCTCCAACCGGCTCTTGGGATTTTCTTCTGAGCTTCGGCGATGGACAGACGTACAGCTGGACAGCGGGGAACTGATCGGACGCCATCATGTCCTGCCACGATTAATTCTCGCGTAAAGCGACCGGCGGGTCTATGGATTCCAAGAGGGGCGAGGACATTGGACGGCTGAACCGCTTGGAACAAGGGAAACCGTGAAACAGTTACATGGCCGTGGACATGTCGCTGTGGCGATCACGTCAGAACGCGCCATGGCATTTTCCTCCTACACCGGCGGCATCTTCTCCATCTCCTGGTCGCCCGACGAAAAGGTGTTGTCCGTGGAAGACTCACCCGACGCCTGTATGGTCCGAACCTCGACTCGCCTGTTGGCATTCCGCTCGCAGAGCACCGAATGGATGGAAGTGAAATAGGCCGAAACCGTTCTACGGGCCATCCAACCCCTCGTCAGCTGAACCGAAAACTTGAGTCTCGCCTCTCACATTGCAGTAGCCACAAAATCAAGTTTTTCTCGCCTCTACCGATATCCTCTGTATGGTGTAGGCGTGCACGGGCAGTTCTCGCACAGCCCTCAAGCTGTTCAAAAAGGCCATCCAGCAAGGCCCGAGGTGAGGCGGAACCGGAGGCGTACCCTCAGGGGTGCACGGTGCGACGAATAAGGAGCACCACGTCTGTGCGCGCCGCCGAGTCGGTGAGGCGGCCGGGTCCCCGTTGAGGATTCCGTCGAACCGAGAACGAAGCTGGTGGGCTTTTTCAACGGCTTGCGAACAGCTCATGTTGGAGGATCTTGTGATGCAACCACGATGTCGTCTTCGAGTGCCGGTCGGCTATGCAGCCAGTATCCAAAGCGATACCGGCGCAGGAGAAGGGGTGTTACTCGACCTCTCGCCCACGGGCTGCAGAATGCGCAGCGACATTGCGCTGAATGCAGGAGCCTACCTCGCGTTACAAATTGCGGTCGCTCAAGAACCAACCCCCCTCGCAGTGGAAGTCTCGGTAGTGCGCTGGTGTAAAGACGGCCACGTCGGTGTAGAGTTTCTTCGGTACAGCCAGGGAGACCGTGAACGAGTCACCGACCTTGTCGAGCCACTCCTGCCGAAGGAGGCACCAGCCCATCGCGAATATGCAACATCAACCTTGAGTGCTGTCGGATCCTAACCCGCATTTCGTGAGACGCTCTCAAGGCTGCAGACTAAAGGCTTAGAAACTTCGAGCTCAGACCTTCGGCCTTTTGCCTTCGGACCGTACCTATCTCCCACATCTTGCTCATCTCGCCCACATGCCTAAAACACGAAGGCGGCCGGCCCTGATGGACCGACCGCCTCATGTTCAACTGATGCTACCGAGTGGCGCTAGGCTTAGTGCTTCTCGCCCTTGTCGCCATCTTCGTGCTTGTCCTTGTCGCCGTGCTTCTCTTTGTGCTTCCCACCCTTCTTATGCTCGCCATCTTTCCGGTGCTTTCCGCTCTTGCCATGCTTTCCCTTCTCGCCTTCGCCCTTGGGTGCTTCCACCGCTGGGGCTGGAGCAGGAGCGGCTGCAGGAGCCGTCACCTGAGGAGCCGGGGCAGCTGGGGCTGGAGCTGCATCAGGCGCTTGGGCCAAGGCACCGGTAAAGGCATACAACACGGCGGCAGCCGTCAACGAAGCTACTGTTCTGGTCATGCGAATCCTCCCTGGATTTAGTTCAAATAGTGAGGTGGCAACCACCCCTCGGCCTCATCATCGCAAGGCCGATGCCACGGTTATGCCACAACCACCCTTATATTTCCCTGCAAAACAAAGGGTCACGACCTACCTTGGGACAACTGAGCGCACTCACTGAGGCGATATAGCTGGCTATTCCTCCATCCCGCCTCAGCACTAGCAGGCTGCTGAAAAAGTCCGCCAGCGTCGTTCTCGGTTCGACGGAATCCTCAACGTACCCCTGAGGGTACGCCTCCGGTTCCGCCTCACCTCGGGCCTTGCTGGACAGCCTTTTTGAGAAGCCTGCCGGAATGTTTTTCTGTTATGCCTGATATGTTGCAGATCGAAGCTCCAGTGGACCACCAGGGCTCTTCCGCACTCCGCTAGAAATGCTAGAGTCGACCTTCGTCGAGCTCGATCGCATCCACCCATGTCGAAGCAGGAGGGAGCGAGCTGACCGCGACGCCACGTTTCTTCGCAACATCATCCAGCCGAGCCTGAAGCCGGGCACGAGTGGCGTCATCTTTCGGACCGGACGAGAGCAGCCCCTGCGACCACTGCGCGATCTCCTCGTGCGAATGCGGCTTGCCGGTCGCCACGACCCAGGCGAGCAACTGCTCATCCGTCCCACCGGATAATACTTGTTGCTCAAACGCCTTCGGATCGATCTGCAGAAAATCGACCAGATACTTATCGAACCCTGCGGTGATGTAGTTGTAGTCCTGAATCTTGCCAGCATGCCGCAAGCGAATCTTATCGATAAACCGCCCCAAGTGTGCAATGCCACCGAGCAGGGCTTTGGGACTGCGGGGATACTGTTGCTGAGTCATTGAAATGTTCTCCAATGCTGTAATCGGTTAATCCAAGAAGATGCCCATAACGCAGAGCGCTCACCGTAAACGAATAGAACCTATCCTCACTTCTTTTTTCCGATCATGCCCCGATCTGCACAAGAGACCTCGGCTGCAGCGTCGCAAGCGCTTCCTCCAACCGTGGCACAAGGGGAAGGAGAGCCTGAAGCTCATTCGACCGCGCCACCAGCACAATAACCGTTATGGGGAGAGTCGCAACATTCTGCTGATAAGGAAGGTTCCGATCAACCGTGATGAACGCCTCGAATTCCACGGCGGCCAAAGCCAACAGTCTGCCGTTCTTCACCCCACCCCATTTCAACAGCGGTTTTTACCGTGTGCGCGGGCAGCGCCAGGCGAAGACGGCGGGGCACCGACTCGTCAAGCAGCAGGCGCATGAGCGAACAGACGCTCCTTCGCCACTTCGAGCACTGCAATTGCCGCTTCACGAGAGACCGAGGGGAAGTCCTCCAGAAAATCTTCCAACGAGGAGCTTCCCTCCAGGTAGTCGAACAGGATCTGAACCGGCACGCGTGTTCCCTTGAAACAGAGGGAGCCGCTCATGATTTCCTGGTCACGACTGAGATATTGGGTTTCCATAGACACTCCCAATGGCGTTCACTTTGCTTTCCTGGGGACAGAATAATGGTTCCTGACACTATTTTCTGCCCCCGGTGACTTTCAGAGCCTTCCGCAAGAGAGTCTTATTGATGTCGATGCTGGATCGCATTCAAGTTCCCGCCTGTTGCTACGCAACAAACCATACACATCAGCGAAAGAAAAGTACAGAAACGGTCTACCTCAAAATGACGAGCGCTGACATGCTACCGCCGCTCCCCACCTCCCAGAACGGCCCTTCCTGGCTTGGCAGAGCGGAAGCCTTCTGGAATTCCTTCGGCTGCGGTCGGTGACCGCAGGACCTCAGTCAGTTCCATCTTTCCCAGCGCGCATAATCCATAAGGGCTCTACTGCAACTGCAGACACGCCGCTACGACAAGCCAGTATGCTCATAGTCTACATACTGGCGGGCGGACTCGCCCCTCCCGACCTCAACGTACTGCTTCGAGTACGCCTCGGCCTCTCGAGGCTCCGCGCGCCCATCTCGCGTGGCGTCTCCACAGTTTCGTAACGAGCCCCCATGAATCAAGCGCGCTAGCCGCGCCTCGGTGGGTCCCCATTCTTCCGGTGAGGTCGCGCAGCAGCATACCAGCGCTCGGAGTGGATGTAGATGGGTAGAGAGAGCGAATTGGATTAGAAAATACTCCCGGTACATTTCCCTGTCACCAATCCTGCTATGACTTCGCAATCCCTTAGTGTTAGGATTGCAGCCCCTAGAGCGGACATTCAATTAGATGAGGGGCGCGCCTGTGAGTCCCATACCTCCTGCAGCTGGCGAACGACGCGCAGTCGGCGGATATACTTCGCAGTATCGAATTTCTTCTGAACTTATCCTACAGCAGCTTCGGGATGGAACTCTGCGGTGGATCCGCGTCGCTGATCCGGAAGCAGGGCGGGTCGATGACTTGCAAATAGGCACTGAATCACGAGTTGACGCCTTTCAGGTTAAATCGAGCCTATATGGCGGCAACTTCTCATTTTCCGACCTAACGCGTGGCACAGGAAGTGAGCCAAGTCTCATCGCTCAACTCGCCGACGGGTGGCGCCGGCTTCGTGTGATTAGGCCTGGATACCGGATAGTTGTTCATTTGATTTCAAATCAGATCCCTTCGGTTGCCGATCATCTCCCTGCTGACTCTTCTCCACCGTCTCCTCGTCACTTCTCTGCCTTTCTAGAGCAGGCTTGGAAACCGGCACATGCGGGCTTGTCAGGCTATGGATTTGGGCAACCAAGTGCCTGGGCCCATACCTGGGAGTCCCTCCGGAAATCTAGCGGATTGCTCAAAGAAGATTGGGAGGCATTCATAAGAGACTGCGAGTTGGAGTTCGGGCATCAGGAGCTTGCGGCAGAAGAAATCGAAGGACGAGCACGTGAGATCTTTCGAACAGACTTAGATCACATTTTCCAGTTTCTCCTCAAAACGGTTGCTGACCCTAAGAAGGTAATTGAACTTACTCGAGACCAACTACTTGTCGGCCTGGAATGGACAGCTCGTTTTGAACTCAGAAGCCGGCATGACTTCCCCATTGATGAGGTGCTGTACCTTCCTATTAAAGAAAGCGTACGCCAGCTTGAACATGCTTTCGAGACTCTCCCTGGTGGCTATCTGGCGCTTCTAGGCACACCTGGATCCGGAAAATCTTCGTTGGGAACACAAACACTGCGTCATCGCTCTGACCGTACCATTCGCTACTATGCCTTCGTTCCAGACGCTCAAGATCCCAGTGTACTTCGCGGTGAGTCAGTGAACTTTCTGCACGATATGGTGCTGGCAATCGAACGTGCAGGGTTCCAGGTTGGTACCAGTCCGAGCCGATTTGACCGGACTCAACTCTTAGAACGATTCCATAAACAGTTAGATTTGCTTCACCAGGATTGGGAGACGGCCGGGCGCAAGACGGTGATCTTCATTGACGGCCTCGATCACATCGATCGAGAGCAACATCCGAACCGTTCCTTGTTGCAGGATCTTCCTCTTCCCCATCAAGTGCCGGACGGAGTCTATATCGTCTTAGGAAGCCAAGCTGATGCGCCTTTCCCAACTCAGGTTCAGTTTGAGGTTCGCAAACCAGACCGCCGGATTGAAATACGCCCTCTAAGTAGAGAGGGCGTATTCCAGGTTATTGACCGTGTCCGACTTGGGGAAATCTCTCAGGATCAGAAGGAGTCTATCTACACTCTGACTGCTGGCCATCCCCTTGCCTTATCATATCTGGTTAATCGCCTGCGCGAGGCCAATAAGCCACAGGATGTTCAAGCTATCTTGGACACAACAGAGCCGTATAAAGGGAACATCTTAGGCCAGTACCATTCCTACTGGAGACAAATTGAAGACGATGTCGAGTTGGTTCGCTTACTCGGGCATCTGACCCGTCTCCGCAGAGTCATTGACTTGATATGGGTGGAAACATGGGCTACACAGACAATCGTATCGCGACTACGCCTTCGCTTTGCTCACTATTTTCGCCGCGAAGACAATAACCGCTGGTATTTCTTTCACAACAGCTTCCGCCTGTTCCTACTAGACCGGACCGCTGAATCTTCACCAGGAGTTGTTGACCAACTTCGGGATCGGTCCTTCCATAAGAACTTGGCTGAGATCTGCATCAGCATGCATACTGAGTCGCCTTGGGCGTGGGAGGCTCTCCACCACCTAGTGCGGTGATTCATAAATAGCTTGATTTATTATGTGGTACGGGTATGCTCTCCTCCCGAGGAGGACTGGACCATGCGCATCGCCCCTTCCCTTCAGGTGACCGAGACCGAACGCCAGCAACTGGCGCAGTGGGCGCGGGGCCGGCGGACCCCCGCGCGGCTCGTCCTTCGCGCCAAGATT
>JAUXQT010000106.1 GCA_030682135.1 Nitrospirota bacterium
CGGGGATCCTGCTTCCGGTACCCCAACCATTCCGAGATCACGACAAAGATCGGGGCACCGAGAATGAATCCCGCAAACAGGATGTGAAGCTGGGCGACGATCCATACCGCGGTCCGATTCCCCGTATAAGGGAACTCCACGGGTGACGCGCCAGGAGCTTGGGCATACGCCACGCCTCCGAACAACGCCAGAAGCGCGAATGCCGCCATGAGACTGCGCTGCCACGTTTTCATGATGTTTCGCCGCCCCTCCTCACTAGATTGATATCAGCCTACTTGCCTGCCGGTGCCGGAGCAGCAGGAGCTGCTGCCGGAGCTGCAGGAGCAGCCGACACGCTCGCCGCATCGACCCAGGACTTCTTCTCGTTATCCCAGGCCTTGC
This sequence comes from Nitrospirota bacterium, assembly GCA_030682135.1. Classification (GTDB taxonomy): domain Bacteria; phylum Nitrospirota; class Nitrospiria; order Nitrospirales; family Nitrospiraceae; genus Palsa-1315. Next base: position 382 of record JAUXQT010000106.1, read on the forward strand.
CAGCCAACCCGAAGTTCCGCTCAAACAAGACGAGCTTCCAGCGATCTTCGTCTGACAACTTGCTCTTCCAGGCCTTCATCTTCGTATTGGGCACCCCTTCTGAAATTCTCCAGAACCACACGGAATCTGAATAGAGGCTCATCCGATCGCCCTTGCGGAAGTCACGCGCACCGGCCTTGACCGGCTTGCCGTCCTTGCCATGGCAACTCGCGCAATTCACATCGGGGTTCGTGTCGCCGATGAAGAGCTTCCGCCCCTCTTCCAGCTTGGCGGCATCAGTCCACCAACCGGCAGGCATATGCTTATCTGCGTACTCGGCAGGCGCTGGAGGCGGCGGAACGACCGGCCCCTCACTCTCTCCACCACCGCACGCCGCCATAAAGAGCCCCGCTCCCAACACCACCGCCAACTGCGCAAACCTGATCTGCTTCATATCCATGCCATACTCCTTTTGTCACAACCACATCGATAACGAGTCAACTTCACATTAGGGCGAAAAAAAACGCTTTCACCGGGAGGATAATCTCCCCTGCAAAAGCGCTGATCCCAACGAGTCCTCTAACGCCACTCGTACCCCCCACCACCATCAATCCACTCATCCAGCGAGACGCATATCCGCCCCGCGGACCGCTTCGGCTATTTCTTACGCTTGCCCTGAGACGTCCCTCGCTTCTGTTCCCGCTTCCGCCATGAGCGAATCATCTTCAATCCCACGAACCCACCGGCAGCTGCAGCAACGGCTCCCAACCCTCCATAGGCCCACATTGGGACGCGTTCCCTATCGTGTATACAGCCGGCGCCAAAGTTGACCTGGACTTTTCGCTCCGCCTCCAGATCCTTCGGATCAAACGAAATCTTCTGCTCCTGCTGCTCACCCCTGGCTTCAACCAGCAACGGATCGCCAAGATTATCGTTGTGGAGATGAAACGCCGCCTTATAGTACCCATCTCCGTCGGTCTTCACGATCTGGCCGTAGGAGATTCTCGTATCCTTCACGAGCACGTCTATATTTGCGCTGCCCTTCCCATCCGTCCCGCATACAAAGCCTTCGACCGTAAATCGGTGATCGGCTTCATGCGTTGCAGAAACGACCGATGGGAGACCGCCCACTATGGCTATGGCCAGGATCCACTCCCGCCACCGAGATTCATTCTGTGCGATCTGTCTACGCCTCATGAGCTCTGGACTGACGCCTTTTTCGGTCGCCGAACTCTTGCATCCGGCCCACACAGCAGAAAGTCTGATCAGCAATGAGCCAGGCCATTTTGAGGCCGACCCTTTTAACATAGCCCCTACTCTTTGTCAACGAATTGACAGCCCAATTCAACAACCCAGCAAGCTCCATTCCCTGCGCCAGGAGCGGGCTATTCAAGATATGTCTGTATAGAAGAACGAGCGGGAAAAAGATAGGGCTAGAAAGCAGAAAGGCTAGAGAATTCCGCGCGCTTGCGCGTCCGCGGCAACACGTTCTACTTCGGCCCGTCGCTCAGAATCCTTCTTCGCGATCCAGGTTTCCCAGGATTTTCCCGTGGCCGTGTCCTCACCGGTGAAGGCAATGGAGGCGATCTGGCCGTACCGGATGCGCCGAGCAGGAGAGCTATCGGAAGGAAACACTTCAAGATAGGAATCGGAACCACCGACCTGGCGATTGAACAGATACCCGCCGAGCGACTCCCCCGACTTCAAGACGACGGTCACATCGCCACGATAGTCGAACGCCAGCTCCACGGCCTCCGCCAGCTCAGCGAAAGAAGAAGGCTGAAACACACGGCCTTCCAACGAGCCCGCAACACCATCACTGTGGTTCTTGGTATCAGTCATGAGAGAAGTGTCTTTCGTGAAGCGTATCTCGTGAAGCGCGTGACCATCCTGCGAACGACGAAAAACGAGCGACGCTTCAGATCGCTTGTCATCGAGACGTCGGAAGCATCGTTAACTTCACAGTCCGGCCAAACCCGGATAACGTGCCGAAGGTATCTTCGACTGCCGATGCTTCATAGCCGCAATGCACCATACAATCGGCGCATTTCTCATTCCGCCCCGTCCCGTAGTGATCCCAATCCGTGCTGTCCATCAGCTCACGGAACGTCTTCGCATAACCTTCCTGAAGCAAGTAGCAGGGCTTCTGCCACCCGAATACGTTATAGGTCGGATTGCCCCAAGGCGTGCATTCATACTCCCGGCGCCCCATCAAGAAATCGAGGAACAGCGGTGACTGATTAAACTGCCACCCTTTCTTCGGACTCCCCAAAATACGGGAAAACAATTCCCTTGTGCGTTCTCGCTTCAAGAAATGCTGCTGGTCCGGCGCCTTATTGTAGCTGTACCCCGGCGAGATCATCATGCCTTCGACGCCGAGCTCCATCATCGCATCGAAAAACTTGCGCACGCGTTCAGGATTGGCATCGTCGAAAAGCGTCGTATTGGTGGTCACCCGATGACCCCGCTTCAACGCCGCCTTGATGGCCTTCACCGCAACGTCATAGACGCCGTCCCTGCACACCGCCAGATCGTGCTCATCTTTCAGTCCATCCATGTGGACGCTGAACGTGAGAAACTTCGACGGCTCATACTCATCGAGTTTCCGTTCCATCAGAATCGCATTGGTACAAAGATATACATACCGTTTCTGAGCGACCAGCCCGCGAACAATCGACGCCATCTCGGGATGGATCATCGGCTCTCCGCCGGGAATACTGACGATAGGGGCTCCACATTCTTCGGCAGCCGCCCAACATTGCTCCGGAGTCAGCCGCTTATCCAGCACATGGTCCGGGTACTGAATTTTTCCGCAACCTGCGCAGGCCAAATTGCAACGGAATAAGGGCTCCAGCATCAACACAAGCGGATAGCGCTTCACCCTGGTGACCTTCTGGGTGAGCACGTACTTCGTGACTGTAAACATCTGGGAAAGTGGAACGGCCATTCCTCTCTCTCTCCTTCTACTTTATGCTGTCTGTGTAGTGAGCAACTGCGAACCGCAGCTGGACTTGCGAGCAAGAAACGGCACAGATCGTAACACTCTCATCCCCTGTCGTCAATTTGGAGGCGCCGGGCGGGTTCGAACCGCCGAATCGCAGTTTTGCAGACTGCTCCCTTAACCACGTGGGTACGGCGCCCCGCGGGCATTATAGTCTGGGCATGGGGTGAGAGGCTAGAGGCGAGAGAAAAGATCTAGGGCTTACTCGAAAGAACCGGAATTTCTTTTCCACGCGTCGAAGGCCGATCCGACTCCGGGGCCATCGATTCCCATCCTTCGTTCGAAGGGACCACGACCGTCCCATTCCCTTCAGCTTCCTTTTCCTTGGCCATCAACTCGACCTCTTGGATCAGCGTGTCCATCAACTCTTCGATGGGCACCTTGCGAACGAGTTTGCCCTTTTTGAAGAGGATCCCCTTGCCTTCACCGCCGGCAATCCCGATATCCGCTTCTTTCCCCTCGCCAATTCCGTTCACGACGCAGCCAAGAACCGACACGTTCAACGGAGTCGTGATATGGCCGAGCTTCTTTTCCAATTCGTTGGCCAGCTTCACCACATCGATTTCAACTCGGCCACAGGTTGGGCAGGCGATGACATTGATCCCCCGGTGGCGCAGTTCGAGCGACTTCAAGATCTCGAACCCTACTTTGACTTCTTCAACCGGATCAGCTGCCAGCGACACGCGCAGCGTGTCGCCGATTCCCTGTGAGAGCAAGTATCCAAGCCCCATGGTCGACTTGACGGCCCCCGTCAGCGCCGTTCCTGCCTCTGTAATACCGATGTGCAGAGGATAGTCGGACTGGTGGGCGAATAACCAATAGGCATCAATGGCATGGTGCACATCGGATGCCTTCAACGACACCTTCATGTTCGTAAAGCCAACATCTTCTAACGCATGGACGGCGTTGAGCGCCGACTCAGCCAAGGCCTCTGGCGATGGCCAGCCATACTTGTCCAACAACGGCCGCTCAAGCGATCCGCCGTTCACGCCGATGCGCAAAGGAATGCCTCGCTCGTTCACGGCCTTAATCACCTCTTCGACTTTCCACCAGGCCCCGATGTTGCCGGGATTGATCCGGACGCAGTCGACGACCTCGGCGGCTTTCAATGCCAGCCGATGGTCGAAATGGATATCCGCGATCAACGGCACGGTCATCGCCGCTTTGATCTGGGGCAGCACTGCCGCCGCTTCGTCGTCCGGCACCGCCACACGAATCACTTCACAACCGGCAGCCTCTAGCTGGCGGATCTGCTCGATCGTCGCTGCGACATCGCGCGTGTCGGTCGAACACATCGACTGCACGGACACGGGCGCATCTCCGCCGATCTTGAGCTTGCCAACCGTAATCTGCCTGGTTTTCCGTCTCGTAATATGCATCGTGTTCTTCTTGCTGTCTTTCCTCTTAGCTTCCCTGCTCGTCTCCATGCGGCAACCTATCGGCCAATGTGGCGAGCGGGCGCTGCTCTCGCGCAGGAGCCGTCGCTTGACCGATCAATTCCTTCACGCTCTGATAGATACCTTCCGCCGTGAGCCCGTACCGTTCACGCAAGAAATCCTGTGGCCCTTGCTCGATATACCAATCGGGCAGCCCAAGAACCTTCGTTCTCACATCCGTCACGCCGCCGTCCGACAGGGCTTCGAGCACGGCTGAACCGAACCCGCCCATTTTACTGCCTTCTTCAACGGTCACGACATAGCGAACCTTTTTTGCGATCCCAACGATCAAATCCTGATCCAACGGCTTCACAAAACGCGCATTCACAACTGCGGTTGAAATACCTTCCGCCTCAAGCCGTTTTGCCGCCGTCACCGCATGCCAGACCGACACACCGATCGCGACAATCGCGACATCCGTGCCTTCCTGCAAGAGCTCACCCTTCCCGACCGGCAAAGCCTTCGGTTCCTGATCCATCGTCACGCCCAGGGTCAGTCCGCGCGGATACCGCACCGAAGCAGGCCCATCATGCTCAACGCAGGTTTTCATCATATGCTGCAACTCATTTTCATCCTTCGGCGCCATGACCACCATATTCGGCATGTGGCGCAGGAACGCATAATCGAACGCCCCATGGTGCGTCGTCCCGTCTTCCGCCACTAACCCGCCGCGATCG
>JAUXQT010000107.1 GCA_030682135.1 Nitrospirota bacterium
CATTTTTGCGATGGTCATCGCCCCCGACAGCGTCAACACGACGAAGCAGTCGGGATCCTCGATCATCGCCCAAAGCACTTCGTAGGCTTCGCCCAAGCGGCGGCCCCCGAAGGCGGTCTTTCGCATGGCGGTCAGCAGGCCATCGAACGACCCGATCTGTTCCGGGTCGAGAGGCTCAAGCGCTTCGAGTCCATCTTGCGCCCCATCACGGAATTCGCGTGCACCCATAGGAGAGTCTACCTACCATAGAGATGAATAGAGGAAAGGCGCATTCTTTATACACAACCGGCGATAGAGGCGTCAACGAAGTTGCGGCGCGGGAAGCCATTCGCGCATTCCACTGCATGAATCCATCGCCCCTCACTCAGCGATCCACGAGACGCGATACGAGGGTCTGTCGAACGCGATGATCTTGGAGCATGAATCAGTCCAACGACTCCGGAGCACGCAACCGAAGAAGAGGATCGTTCCGTCTTGATCGATATGCCGCATTCAGTCCGGCATGCGGCAGACGCGACAGGAGGGGTGTGGGTTGGTGGTCCCAACGGGATTTGAACCCGTGTTTTAACCCGACTACGACTTCGCCCTTATTTTACAGTGCATTCGAGCAGTTACTTCAAGCCAGAAAGGGGCACGACTTAAACACCATGGCTTAAAACGTATGCTGGAAGAGGCTCGTTCCTGTCCGGTATACGTCGCAGTCTCTCAGAACGCCTCAAGCCGATAATAGAGATTAAAGCGATAAATATGGGACTGGTGCCCCTCGGCATCTCCGACGCTCCCGTAAACCTTGACACCTCCCTTCGGACGGCCTAGCCTTTTTGTCACGTTGGGATGCATGGTTCGCTGAATCTCTCGGTCGTCATGGAAACCATGAGAACCATTGATTGGATATTTCTGTTAGCGCTCATCGTTCTTCTCGCATTCTCTGGAACGAGTGGCGAACGATTACGAAATGCCGGGAGGAAGATTCCTGAAACAAAAGCAGAGCCCAAGCCGGACACCTCGAACATCATTGAGGTTGGTGATCTTGTTCAGTTTGTATTTACCGACACGCCTAACGAACTGCGCACCGTCACAATAACAGACGATAAGAGCGATCCAGCCAATGGTTTCATTACCAAACGGTCCCCACTCGGATACTGGCTCCTCGGCCTGCAGAAGGACCAAGAAGCGATCGTAGGATTGCCAACAGGGGGGCGATCTGTTCTGATCCGTGAAATTAAAAAGGCTTCTCTGTACAGTCTGTAAGTTTTCATGAGCTGTTCTATTGGAGCAAGCCTTGTGGCCTGCACAATGAGTCCTCAAGAAGAGTTGGACGACATCATTTCGTAAGGGTTAGTGATCGACATCCTCTAAGCGGAGGAAGCCGTCGCAGGCTGCGACTTTCTCGCCTTGACACCTCGACACGGACAGCCTAGCGTTTACACAACTCTTGAGAACGCTCCTCAGCGTCGAATAGCCAATAATCAAGATCTTGAATATGGACGATCGACTGAGCTGCTGGCGTGAAATTCAGAGTCAAATTGCTCGCTGCGGCGAGTGTTGCAAGAAATGGCCTAATGACGTAATTCGTCCCCTAAACACTTCGGAGATGCCCGATCCTCCCGAAATGGTCAACATTCTATTTGTAGGCGTTGCTCCAACCCGTCAGGAAGGGAAAAACAAGGGAACACATTTTTATTCCTCACCCCAGGACCCCCTGCGACGAGAGCTATTCCGTCTTCTTGCGGAAAAACCATTCTCACTTCCCCTGGCAGAACACAACGGTGAAGATAATATTCGGGCTTTTCACGAATCAAAGTGCTTTTTTGTTCATGCTGCTAAGGTACGCCCCATAGCCACAGATGCTCCGCCTGAGGCGGTCATTGCATTCTGTGCGACACGGCACTTACTCGAAGAAATTCAATTCATCCGCCCGCGAGCTGTATGCATTCTCAGCAAAACAAAAGTCGGTCCTGCCACTGCGGCAATCTTTGGGCGGCCTATTTTAGATGAACCCCTCACTGTCACTGTTGGCGATTGGACAGGACTAGTGGTCACAGCTCCGCAACCGGTCAGGGGTGGAGCTTCACGGACTAAAGAGATCCTATCTAAGCTGTGGCCGTTTTCTCAAACAATGGAATCGGGGGCAAGGCCCACGCTGTGAAGATCACCGTCCTTGAGACCCCCACGGACTGACTGAAAGTTCCCAGTCAGAAGCCGTTACAGTCTAAAATAACCTCAGTTGCCCGCTCACCTCTTGGGCGAGAATCGGCGTCATTCTGCATTTCCGACGAGTCGCTGCGGACGTGAGGTCATGTGAGAGGATACGGGAACCACTTGCTCATCATAGGGCCTCTCGTCCCATAGGTCGACCGAAGACCAGCTCTTTGTGAACGTTGCGCGGAGTGATACGCTTGGTCAGGCTCTCCAGTTGATCGAGCTGGCGTCAGCATCGTCTCCTGCCGAAGGTCAGTGGGTTATCCCAAAATGGCGCTGAGGGCCTGTCGAAGGGCTGCTTGATCGATCGGCGTGAGTCGTCCAAGCTTTTTAAGCACAAGAGCTGGATCAATGGTGGTGAGAACCGGTTTGAGGACGGAGGGTTTGAGTAGCCCCGCACCCTGCCAGTCCTGGACCTGAGCCTCACCCACTGAGAGGGTCGATGGCTGTTGACTTGTCACGGCCATGATGAGGAGATCCGGGCGCGCCTGATGGTATGCAGGGCTGCTGATCACCACGGCAGGCCGACGTTTGATGGCTGATTGATCCGTGAAGGGAAAGGGAACTAATACGAGATCCCCGAACTTATAGACGGTCATAGTCAGCGTCGGCAGGGTTGTCCCAGACTCGCGTGAAGGCGGTTGTGGCAAGTTGTCCGGCGGCATGGGTCAGACCACGCTCATCCGCCTCACGGTGCGCCAGAAAATCAACGAAATCTTCGACTTCGGCTAGCCGTTCCTGGGGCAGCTGCCGAAGTTTCTCTAAAATCGTTTGCTCATATACCTTGGTCATGTGGGCCTCTGCGATTATCATAAGCCTACATGCCTCCGAACCAAAGATCAATTATTTCTCCACGGCTAACCTGCATAGCACCAACCACGCTACCGCAGCCCCTGATCACTTGGGCACATCATGCCCTTGAGTGATGTGAGCGGGACTTCCGGCACCAGAGTGATGACGCCACCCTTCTCCACGACGTGAAGATGCTGCCCCGGCCTCAGGTGCAGTTTCTCCCGCACTGCTTTGGGAATTACAATTTGGAATTTCGATGAAATCGTCGCAGTGACCATGGCAGGACTCCTTACCAATTCGTGAGCGATCATCGTCTGGTCATACGTTGCGAGTCAAGGCAACTTTGTCCACACGCCATCTGGCAGAAGCAACTGTCGGTCAATCGAGACCGTCTTAGCCGTAACTGCCTCAAACTGCCCTAATCTGCCCACATCTGCCTAATTCCCAGGACAGGCTCTCCGGCGTTATCGTAGGGGCAAGCTCTACACATGAGGAGCCCGTATGAAGACATCAGATCTGTTGATCAAGGAACTCGCGGCCATCATTGGTGTGAGCACGGATACCATTCGTCGGGCAGCTCGCAGGGGGAAGATCCCCTCAACACGTGTTGGCACGGCCTATCGGTTCGATCTACGTCAGGTTCGGCACCGGATGGAACGGAACGCCGTTGTCTCCCTACAGAGGAAATCAGCGGGCGCGCCGGGCGGCGCGAGCCGGCCGCGCGCCACGCAGAACGCCCCCGATTGGTAATACGGGGGCTCGTATCGCAAAGAGCCCTCAACGAGAGGTGAGCCGTTCCCATGAAAGAACCAGCAGTTACGATGACAATCCCTGCCCCCATAGGGACACCTGACGGCATGGCCGGTTCGGATCGCAGCGGGGCCCTGCATAAGAGCACCCTTCGAGAGCGACAGTGTCCGCGTTGTACACATCGTTGGTGGCCCCGCAGTCCGACCCGGACGCTCCGGTGCCCGAGGTGTAAGAGTCCCTATTGGGATCGCCCACGGCGGACGGATCTCCTGGCGGGGAACAATCCCCATGTGGAGAGGAGACCGGTCATCGCCGTATCACCCGATATGGTCACCGGAACAGCTGAGCCCCTGTCCTTCGCGAACGCGTTGGAGATGCTTCGAGGGCTGAAGGCTAAGGGACGGAGTTGGGCGGAGATGGGGCACGAACTCCAACGGCAGTGTGGGGTGCACTTGGACAAAGACCAACTGAAGGCCTTAGTCCGATAACGATAATAGGTCCCTGCCCCCCACCAAGTCCGGGGCAGGGACGAATCCGAGTCGCGGGGCGGGGCGGGGCGAGTTGCAGCGAGCAGGCCTGGAGGACTGTGGGAAGGCCGGCTCGATGCTCCCTCGCACCCGCGCCGCTACCCAAGGGATGCTGGCGGGCTGACGTGAGCACAGAGGAGAACTGGGGGTGTCGGAAGACTCCCCCGATTCGTGCTGTATTGAGTGAACTCATGGATGCCGAATTGATGGCCACAGAACGCTCCCAGGGGCTCCCTGCCACGCTTGACGGGTGGGTGGTTCCTCCGCATACTCTTCCCCGGCGAAGTCGTGGTCGTGGCAGGGACCGGAGAGGCAATGCCATGACGCAACAGTTAGTGGATCTCGTGGAGCAGTTTTGTCAGTACCAGCTCAAGCAGCGTGGCAAAACGGAAGGAGGGGTGCAAAGCTATCGCTGGATGCTCGAACAGTTTCTGATTTTCGTCAGATCCCGACATGGACGGTTGGCCCGCGCCACTGACGTCACGCTGTCCTCGATTCAGATGTGGATGGACGACATGGCTAGCTGTGATCTTGCCCTGAGTACGATGCGTTTGCGCCAATCGACGCTGTCGAGCTTCTGTAGCTGGCTCGTGAAGCGGGGCGTGCTTCAGGCGAATCCCGTCGCGGCGATGGACCGGCCACGCACCGAATGGAACCACCGCGACAAGTGCCGACACCGGCCCTCATGGATGCGCTGATCGCAGCGGCCCAGCATCGCCAGCGGCCTCGTGATATCGCGATCTTTCTCATCATGCGGTATACGGGGATGCGGCGCGAGTCGGTCGCCACGCTTCAAGTCCGTCACCTTGATGGCACCTGGGGCTTACGACGGGTGCGGGTCAAAGGCGGACAGACGCGGGACATTCCGTTGCCGGAGAGCGTGATGGCGTATCTCCATGCGTACGTCGAAGGGTTGGCTCACACGGTGGATCAGATCGGCCCGGAGACGCCACTTTTCTGGTCTCACTGGGGACAGCGGGCCATCGGGAAGAGTCGCGAACCGATGCAGGGGAAAAACATCTGGCGGCTCTGCAAAACCTATGGGCGGCTCATTGGGTACCCGATGCTGAAGCCCCATGATCTGCGTCATGGGGTCGCGATGGAGGTGCTAGAGCAACAGCATGACCTAGAACAAGTTCGGGCGTTGCTCGGACATGCGCGCATCGACACGACACAAATCTACACGATGATTCGGCCCTCGCGGCTGAAGCAAGTGGTGTCGTTTTATGAAGAGCCGGCAAGACGGATGCTGACGAGTTAGAGCAGCGGTGCCATTCCATGTTTAAGGACCAACCCAATGGTCCTCAAACATGGAGGCAAAATACTTAACAAAAACAATGTGGTGGTCCCAACGGGATTTGAACCCGTGTTTAAGCCTTGAGAGGGCTCCGTCCTAGGCCAGGCTAGACGATGGGACCAGATACCAATGACGTAAGATCGAGTTGGCACAGTAGCACAGAGGCTTTTGACTTTTCAATTCCTCATGATTTGGAGCAGTATTCAGACTGCTCCAACGTGGCTTTACCTGCGACTTGACAGAGACGATGGCATAGCCTACCTTGCGGAAAATACGTGCGGCGGGCCTCTGGGGAAGGGGATTCTTCGATCGTCGGCCCCTTCTTCCTCTCGACAGACTCATGGTGGAACATGAACAACCCGCTCCAAGCCAAAACAAAATCTATCGGCATCACAGACTCACCTGAGCTGATCGACCTTGAGAAGCCTGAACAGGGACTTGAGCTCCACCTCGGCTCGAACGTGTTTCGAAACACGAACGGCGTCATCAAACTCCAAGGCAAGGAGCAGGTGGTGCTGGAGCTGCAGCCCGATCCCTTCACTCTGCTCCTGACCATGGACTTCTACGATGACCAGGGGACTCGAATCGGTCACATCCGACGGAATACCTTGTCGGCCCATAGCGCAGCCCGCTTCACCGTTACCGTAAAGGTCGGCGACGAGACCGCCCTGGACAGCCCCCCTTCAGTCACCGTCACAGACCGGACGCCTGAACGCACAGTGTTCGAGGCCTGCCTCATCCAAAAAAGAAAGATCCGCATTACCGTGGGTCACTTCAATGCCCATACCGGCGAATTAGTGACCGTCAGCCCGCACTACTGCCGCATCGGCGCCGGCCTCACCTTATTTGGCAATGTCGCGGAAAGCCGTGGCGGCGCAGCGACAATCGGATAGTCCATTCCCCGAACACGACAGCCGCGACTCACACGTTATCGCCCCCATCGATCAAGAACTGGACCACCCACACCACCTTCATCGCGTGATGAAACAGACATCCTTTTTGACAAGCGGAAAAACTTCCGTACAATCAAGACATGTCGGATATCATGAAACCGAGCGTGCAAGCCTTTCTGGTCTGCGATCAGGTCATTGAGGACAGCGTCACCAGAAAAAAGAGCCTCATCGGCCTCTTCACCCACCTTCAGGCGGTGAGTTTTCCATTCCAACATTCACAAATGGGGCTGTATTTCTGCCTCACCGACGCCGAAGGGACCTATCACTTCGACATCGATTTGATTTACCTCAATAACGAACAACTCGTCTGCCGGGCAGCCCTCCCGAATATCGTGATCGCTGGCCGCCTTCAAATTTCAGACTTTGGAATCAATATTCCATCCCTGGTCTTCCCTGCCCCTGGGCGTTATGAATTTCGCCTACGTATGGAAGGGCACCTCATCGCACAGAAAGACTTCAGTGTGATGCAGATGCCCTCTCACCAAACCGCATAGAGCACTCCCCACCCGCACCCCTTTCTTCCTGTTCGGGCGCGTGAGGCCTTCTCCCCTGTGCCGTTCTTGTGATAGAACAGCCACGATGATTTGTGCTCATATCTCCCAGGAGTCAATGACCTCGCATGTCTGATCAGACTGGTGCTTCGAACTTTATTCGCGAGATCGTGACCGCCGACCTCGCTGCCGGCAAACATGGCAACCGAGTGGTTACGCGTTTCCCACCTGAGCCGAACGGCTATCTCCATATCGGCCATGCGAAATCTATCTGTCTGAACTTCGGCTTAGCACAGGATACCCCGGACGGCGTCTGCCACCTGCGATTCGACGATACCAACCCGACCACCGAAGACCCTGAGTATGTCCAGGCCATTCAGGACGACGTCCGATGGCTGGGGTTCGACTGGCACGAGAAAATGTTTTTCGCCTCAGATTACTTCGAGCGACTCTACGAATTTGCCGTGAAACTGATCCAGAAAAACCTCGCATATGTCGACACGTTGACGGCTGAAGACATGCGTGGCTATCGCGGCACACTCACAGAGCCTGGCAAAAATAGCCCTTCTCGCACCCGCGCCGCCGAGGAAAACCTTGACCTCTTTCGACGTATGCGAGCAGGAGAATTCGCCGACGGAACCCATACCCTCCGAGCCAAAATCGACATGGCCTCGCCCAATATCAACCTGCGCGACCCGGTCCTCTATCGCATCAGACATGCGACGCATTATCGAACCGGAAGCGCCTGGTGCCTGTACCCGGCCTACGACTATGCACATCCCCTCTCGGACGCACTTGAAGGAATCACGCACTCCATCTGCACCTTGGAGTTCGAAGATCACCGGCCCCTCTACAATTGGGTCGTCGAACAGGCTGAGGCGCCGTGCCGGCCACAGCAGATCGAGTTTGCCCGTTTGAACTTGACCTATACCGTCATGAGTAAACGGAAGCTGCTTGAGTTGGTCAGCAAGAAACTCGTGACCGGATGGGACGATCCACGATTGCCGACGATTAAAGGCCTCCGTCGCCGCGGCTATACACCGGAAGCGATTCGGGCATTCTGTGACCATATCGGCGTCGCCAAGCGCGAAGCCACCGTCGAGATGCAGCTACTCGAACACTTCGTTCGCGAAGACCTGAATAGACGCTCGCCGAGAGTCATGGCGGTCTTGCGGCCGCTTAAGATCATCCTCGACAACTATCCCAAGGACCAGGCCGAAGAGCTGGAGGCCATCAATAATCCGGAAGATCCCGCAGCAGGAACGAGAAGGGTTCCCTTTTCACGCGTCCTCTATATTGAGCAGGACGATTTCCGTGAAGATCCGCCCAAGCAATTTTTCCGGCTCGCGCCAGGACGCGAAGTACGGCTCCGCTACGCCTACATCATCAAATGCGTCGGGGTGACGAAAGATCCGCAGACCGGCGAGATCACTGAACTCCATTGCACCTACGACCCCGCCACCATGAGCGGCGCCTCCCAGGAACAGCGTAAAGTCAAAGCTACCATCCATTGGGTCTCCGCAGACCATGCCGTGAAAGCCGAAGTCCGTCTCTATAATTCTTTGTTAGTGACCGACCTGGCAAAAGTGCCGCCAGATCATGATTGGACGACCTATCTGAACCCCGCTTCATTGGAGCGAATCACAAACTGCCTCGTCGAACCTAGCTTGCAACAGACAACACCGGGCACTCGATACCAATTCGAGCGTCTTGGTTACTTCTGTACCGACCTAGATTCAACGGCTGATGCACCGGTCTTTAATCGCACGGTGTCGCTGAAAGATGCCTGGGCCAAGATCGAAAAGGCGCAACCTTCCCGGTAACAAGCAAGAAGTCCCCCTTCGTGTGAGTCCTCTCTCCGACCATCTGCCATCACATTTCCATGATTTGCTTTACCACGGGTCTGGGCTTGCTACACTAGCCAGAGTCCATCCTCGCATCCGCAATGAGAAACCACAGACCGGAAGGAGGCCCGCATGATTGAGTGCCGCGAATATCCACGAGTCCCCGTCGACATGCAGGTCTTCTTCTCCAGCACGAACAAGACAGAAATCCGAGAAGGCACGATGTTCGATCTATCTGCCAGAGGATGCGCCGTCACCAGCATGTCGTCGGTTCAGCGCGGAATAGCCGTGCGAATCCTCATCAGAGCCACCGATCTAGGCTCACCGATCACGATCGAGTCCGCCGCAGTGCGTTGGAGTGAAGGCGGAGAGTTTGGCGTCGAATTTCTCGGCCTCTCGGAAATCGATCAGCGCCGCTTGCATCGATTACTGCAAATCACCACCCCGCCCCAGATCCAGCCGAATTAACCGCTGGCCGATTCTCAGATTCGGCATGATATACTGCCGGATATGACCTGCCCCCTCTGTCACCAACCCACCACGTGGGAAGGCAATACCTGGCGCCCCTTCTGCTCTGAACGATGCCAATTGACCGACCTCGGCGCCTGGGCAACCGACCGCTATCGCATACCAGGTCCCGACCTCACAATGGACAGCTCGCTGCCCGACTCGTTGGAAGAAGACAAGGACCTCGAAACACCGTAAAACCGTGGCCGGGCCATAGTCCCGCGAAAAGTCGCTCCTCTTCCCGCAGCACCCATTCGGCAATCCCACCCCGATAGCTTCACTGACTGCGAGACACTGATTAAGGCCGCGCTCGTTCACCCATGCATAGTTGGCAAGCCCACGGTATCTTGCTATGTTCGCGATCGAACGAGGCCTCTCACAAGGAGCACAAACTATGTTGCCGACTACAGGCTATGCCGCCTTGACCGCCAAAGCTGCCCTGCAACCCTTCTCTTTTACGCGACGAGATGTAGGCCCCCATGACGTACTCATCGCAATCACCCATTGCGGCATCTGCCATTCAGACATCCATCAAACTCGCGACGAATGGGGCGGCTCGCTTTTCCCGATGGTTCCAGGGCACGAAATTGTCGGCACCATCACACAAGTTGGAAGCGCTGTTGCACGATTCCGTGTGGGTGAGACAGCTGGCGTCGGTTGTTTTGTAAATTCCTGCCGTACCTGTGGCCCCTGTCGTGAGGGATCGGAGCAATATTGCGAAGCCGGCATGCTCCTCACCTATAGCGGCCGCGACAAAGATGGCCAAGTGACGCAAGGAGGCTACTCAACCCAGATCGTCGTAAACGAGAACTACGTGCTGCGGATTCCGGCGACTCTGTCTCCTGCTGGAGCAGCCCCGCTCTTATGTGCTGGCATTACCACATACTCTCCCCTGCGGCATTGGGGCGTCGGTAAGTATCACAAGCTTGCAGTGGTAGGATTAGGTGGATTAGGTCATATGGCGGTGAAGATCGGCAAGGCGCTCGGAACCGACGTCACTGTGTTGAGCACCTCTGAACGAAAGCGAAACGATGCCGCACGGTTAGGCGCGACAGACTTTGCTCGTACATCAGATCCCAATACCTTCACACGGCTACAGCGGCGCTTTGATTTTATCCTTGATACCGTATCTGCCCCGCACAACTACAACGACTATGTGAACTTGCTCAAGACCGACGGGACCATGATTCTCGTGGGAGCGCCGGATAAACCGACGCCTCTAGAGCCCTTTCCCCTGATTCTGCATCGCCGCCGGATCGCCGGATCGGTGATCGGAGGCATCCGAGAAACCCAGGAGATGCTCGATTTCTGTGCCATGCACGGCATCGAATCTGATGTTGAATTGATTCCGATCCAACAAGTGAACGAAGCCTATGAGCGAGTACTCAAGGGGGATGTCAGATACAGATTCGTGATCGATCTGGCATCGCTGAAATAGATGTCGAGGTGATCAAAGAAAATGGCTGGGGGACTAGGAATCGAACCTAGGTAGCCGGCTCCAAAGGCCGGCGTCCTACCGCTAGACGATCCCCCAGCGCGGTACGGAACCGAGTCATGGATCTGAAAGTGCGGGGCGGGAAAGATTATTGGCTGGGGGACTAGGAATCGAACCTAGGTAGTCAGATCCAGAAACTGACGTCCTACCGCTAGACGATCCCCCAACCTGCGCTCACAATAATATAAGGCTCTTGGCTTCGTCAAGATCGAGGCTAATTTAGAGGCAGGAACGACCTCAGGCGCGGGATGCCCGGTCGATCCCCTGGCGGAGCCGAAACAACGTCCGGTCTCGTCCCAATACTTCCATCACCTCGAAAAGACCAGGACTGGCCGTACGACCGGTCAGGGCCACACGAACCGGCTGGGCCAGCTGCCCCATCTTCATCCCCTCCGCTTCGACCAGCTGCTTGAAGGCTTCTTCCCATTGCTGCTTCGAAAAGGCAGGAAAGGCCTCGAAACGAGCGAGCAATTTACCGAGGACTGGCGCGATGGCCGGGGTTAAAAATTTCTTCGCGGCCTCTTCATCGAATGCCACAGCCTGCCCGAAATAGGGCCTCACCCACTCGACCATCTCCACTAGCGTTTTCGCCCGTTCCTTTACGAGGATGACGAGTTGCGCGAGCCAACCGGCCGAGACAGCCTTGGCTTCGGCGGCAAGTCCCGCTGATTCCAAGAGGGGCACCAGCGCCTGAGCGACCTGATCCGGCGGGCTGATCTTGATATATTCCGCGTTGACCCAGATGAGTTTCTCGGGATTAAACACCGCTGGGGACGTTTGCACGTTCTTCCAGGCAAACTTCTCGATCAGCTCCTGGCGGGTGAACAGTTCCTGGTCTCCATGCGACCAGCCCAAGCGAACGAGATAGTTCACCATGGCATCCGGCAGATAGCCCATGTCTTTATAGGCCATAATCGAGGTGGCCCCATGCCGCTTCGATAGACGAGCTTTGTCCGAACCCAGGATCATCGGCAGATGCCCGAACTGGGGGACGGGAAATCCGAGGGCTTGAAAAATCGGCACCTGCCGCGGCGTGTTGGTCAGATGATCGTCGCCACGTATGACGTGGGTAATGTTCATCAGCGCATCATCGACCACGACTGAAAAATTATACGTCGGATAACCGTTCGACCGGAGGATGATCAGATCGTCCTGCACATTGTTATCGAAGACGATCTTGCCCTTGATCAAGTCGTCAACCACCGTCTCACCCTCTAGCGGAGCCTTAAAGCGCAATGCTGCGTCGCCGGCCAAATTGGCCAAGCCACGGTCGCGGCACCGGCTGTCATATTTCGGTGATAATCCCTTGGCCTCGGCTTCCTTCCGCCGCGCCTCGAGTTCTTCCGCCTTGCAGGAGCACCAATAGGCCTGCCCCTTCTCAAGCAACTGCATGGCGTAGCTGCGATAGAGGTCGATCCGCTCGGTCTGACGGAACGGGCCCTCGTCCCAATCGAGCCCCACCCACTTCAACCCCTCAAGAATGGCCTGAATCGACTCATCGGTCGAACGGTCCTGATCCGTGTCTTCGATGCGAAGGACGAACACACCCTTCTGCTGGCGGGCAAACAACCAATTGAACAACGCCGTACGAACACCACCGATGTGGAGAAAGCCCGTTGGGCTTGGCGCAAACCTGACTCTGACCTGACTCATGGGGATGAACCTCTGTCGTAGGATGAACGGCCGGTATCTATAACACGTGAGGAAAAGTGTTGTACAGAATCGTGGGTTATAACCCTTTCATCTCTGCTGGCCTTCTGATATGAGAGGGATACGGAGATCGTGATGGCGGAACTCACACAACCGGCGACGGTCCTCTCGATCATGGATCTTACGCCCCACGTTCGCCAGCTCATACTCCTCCCGACTGTTCAGCACATCGCCTTTCGACCCGGTCAATGGGTCTCACTTAAATTGCCAGTCGGCGCCAAACCACCGCTGAATCGAGCCTACTCGATGGCGGCACCTGGCACTGCATCAGGCGAGCTGACGCTTGTCTTCGACCGCATACCTGGCGGCACGGGCTCCAACTACCTCTACCACCTCAAACCTGGCGATCAGACGGAACTCTCGGGCCCCTATGGAAACTTCGCCCTTCCTGTCTCTCTCGATCGGGAAATGATTCTGATCGCCCGTTACACCGGCCTCGTCCCGATCCGCTGCATGCTGAAACATCTCTATGCACAACGACAGACGGCAGCGATCCTCCTGATCGCCGTCGCTCCGGCGGAGGAAGAACTACTCTTTCATCAGGAATTGCTCACGTTGGCCGTCACCCATCCCAGGTTTCGCTACCTACCCCTGGTGGCCGCCGGAGGGGAGCAGCAAGGCGTCGACCTCACGCTCTCTATGCTGAGGCCCTTAATTGAAGGGGCCACGAAAGTCACGCCCATGCTATGCGGCACGAAAGGATTTGTGCGGCCCCTGCGAGCCTACTTTGTCGAGGCAGGTTATGACCGGAAGGATGTGAAAATGGAAACCTACGATTAGTGCCCTTCCCGCACGAGGTTCTTGTTCACGGACGGGATTTCGACCACAATGTCCTTCGTCCCATTCGGCACACATTGGCAACCGAGTCGGGACTGCAACGTCGTAACCGGCGCTTGCTCCAACTCATCGAACTCATCGTCCGTCCCTTCACTGCAGCTCTCAAGCCCCTGTTTCACGATGACGTGACAGGTCGAGCAGGCGCAGACCCCCCCACAGACATGTTCCAACGCAACCCCACTGCCCATCGCCACGTCCAGGAGACTCCCTGGAAGCCCGGTCGGACCATAGGGAATTTTAGCTGGATCGACCTCAACCTTCGTCACCACACCATCAGGGGCAATAAAGGTGACGGTGTAGGCTCGCTGAGGTAGCTCATACTCAGCCTTTTCAATATAGGGATTGGTCCCGCCCATATGCTCGTTCCTTTCTCAGCCCAATTCAGCTTCATGTTCCGCTGTTGACAGCTCTGAAACCTGCATGCTACTGTTAGTCCGACCTTATTGATCGGAGATCATTATAGTCTCCGACCTAGAAGATCGGCAATAACAATGTTGAAGATTTCAAAAAAAGCAGATTATGCCCTTATGGCACTTCAGCACATCGCTGCAGCCCAGTTCGGTGACGTCACGCCTGGGCGCGTGGTGAATACGAAGGAAATTGCGGAGGAATATAACATCCCCCTCGAGCTCCTGGCCAAAGTACTCCAGACTCTTTCCAAGAATGCCTTGATCGAGAGTCACAATGGTCCCAAAGGCGGCTACGTCCTGGCCCGTCACGCGCACCAGATTACGATCGCGCAAATTCTGGAAAGCATCGAAGGCCCATTGGGTATCACCGATTGTTCCCATGAAAAAGATGGCGAGTTCTGCATGCAGCGGGGAAATTGCAACATCCGCACTCCGCTCCTGAAAGTCCAGGACAGCATCGCTCAATTGCTCAACAACATGACCCTGCATGACATGATGGGTGGCACACCCCTCATTACGATTCAGTCTCCCTCGGCACAAGGAGTCGAACGATGAAACTTCCCATATTCCTAGACAACCATTCCACCACACCGATGGATCCACGCGTCTTGGAGACCATGCTCCCGTACTTCGTCGAAAAATTCGGGAACGCCGCCAGCCGCAACCATGCCTTCGGGTGGGCCGCAGAAGAAGCCGTCGAGAATGCCCGAAAGCAGATCGCGAAGCTGATCAAGGCTGATCCGAAAGAAATCGTCTTCACGAGCGGCGCCACTGAATCGGATAACCTTGCGATCAAGGGCGCACTGGAGATGTATGGGGAAAAAGGCAACCATATCATTACGTCCGCCACCGAGCACCGCGCCGTGCTCGACACCGTCAAGGTGTTAGAGGGCAAGGGCAAAGCAACCGCGACCTATCTCCCTGTTGATAAATGTGGAATGGTCAGCCCCGAGGATGTGCGGAATGCGATCACGGAGAAGACGATCCTCATCTCCGTCATGATGGCGAACAATGAAATCGGCACGATCAACCCCATCAAAGAGATCGGCAAAATCGCCAAGGAGAAGGGCATCCTCTTCCACTGCGATGCCACCCAGGGCGTTGGCAAGATCCCAGTCGATGTCCAGGATATGGGCATCGACCTGATGTCCTTCACCAGCCACAAGATGTACGGACCCAAGGGGGTTGGAGCGCTCTATGTGAGAAAGAAGAATCCTCGCGTTCGCATCGTCGCCCAGATAGACGGCGGTGGACACGAGCGAGGCATGCGCTCCGGGACACTTCCGGTGCCCCTCATCGTGGGATTCGGCAAGGCCTGCGAACTCTGCGAGCAAGAGATGACCAAGGAGACGGCACGGTTGATTGCGATGCGCGACCGGCTCGAGGCCAGTATCATGAAGGCCCTCGAAGAAAGTTATCTGAACGGTCATCCGACCAACCGGCTTCCCGGCAACCTCAATATCTCCTTTGCCTATGTGGAAGGCGAATCCTTGCTGATGGGCATGAAAGACATTGCCCTTTCATCCGGCTCGGCCTGCACGTCGGCGACGTTAGAACCCTCCTACGTACTCCGCGCATTGGGAGTTGGAACAGAACTGGCGCATTCCTCGATCCGTTTCGGCCTGGGCCGCTTCAACACGGATGACGAGATCGACTATACGATCAAAAAAGTGGTCGAGATTGTCACGAAGCTGCGCGAAATGTCCCCGCTCTATGAGATGGCAAAAGAAGGCGTCGATCTGAAATCAGTTCAATGGGCTGCCCACTGACCAGGATAGTTAAGAGGAGGATGAACCATGGCCTACAGTGACAAAGTCGTCGATCATTTCAATAACCCCCGCAACATGGGGTCTTTCAAGAAAGACGAAGAAGGGGTCGGCACCGGTATGGTCGGAGCCCCGGAGTGCGGTGACGTGATGAAGCTCCAGATCAAGGTGCAGAACGACATGATCGTGGATGCAAAGTTCAAGACTTTCGGCTGCGGATCCGCGATCGCCAGTTCAAGCCTCGCCACCGAGTGGCTCAAGGGCAAGACGATCGAGGAAGCGCAGAAAATCAAGAACACCGACATCGTGCAGGAGCTGAACTTGCCGCCCGTGAAGATCCATTGTTCCGTGCTGGCTGAGGACGCCATTAAGGCCGCCCTCGCGGACTACCAAAAGAAAGCCGACGGCACCCCAACTGCCGCGAAGTAACGCCACAAAGGGAGCACGCCATGGACACCACGAATACAGAGACCCAGGCTCCGGTGATTACGCTCAGCGAGGCGGCCATGAAGGAAGTCAAACGCCTCATCAACGTGCAAGGCCTCACGGAAGGCGGGCTCCGCCTCGGTGTAAAGGGCGGCGGCTGCTCAGGCCTGAGCTACACGATCAACTTCGACGAAAAGATCGGCCCGCATGACCAAGTCCATGACATTGATGGCGTAAAAGTGATTATTGACGCCAAGAGCGCCATTTATCTTCAAGGCTCGCAGCTGGACTTCCAGAAAGACTTGCTGGGCGGAAACTTTAAATTCGTCAATCCGAACGCCGATAAAACTTGCGGCTGTGGAGAGTCCTTCTCCGCATAACGTCTGCGATAGCCGGCGGGAAGCATCTTACACAGGCATGGCAAACCGCCATGCCTGTCTTGTCAGAAGAGGTCGCGGATGGACCATCAACAAACCCACAGCTCAAACCCTCGAGAGCTCCAGATGGCCAGGAGCATGTGTTGGCACTGTCAGTCCGAAGTGTCCGGTGAATACTTCTGCGATCGCTGCGTCAAAGTCCAGCCGGTGTCGAAAGAGACCGATTACTTCACCTGCTTCGGATTCCCGAGGCGGCTGACCATCGACCCGGGTAAATTGGAAGCGAAGTTCTACGAACTCAGCCGTGCGTTTCACCCTGACTTCTATCAGAATAAAAGCGAAACGGAGCAGAGCATCAGCCTCGGCAATGCCGCGACGCTCAATTCAGCCTACCGTACGCTCCGCGATCCGATTCAGCGTGTCGAATATCTGCTCGACCTGGAAGCTGGCTCTGTAAAGGAGATCAGAAATTCTCCTCCTGCCGATCTCTTCGAGGAGATCCTTGAGCTGCAGGATACGCTCGACGAGTATCGGGCTTCCGATCGCACATCGGATGCGGGCCAGCAGCTCCGCACACAACTCCAAGCAGAACAAGTCACCCTGGAACAGCGCAAACGGGATATGGAGACCCAACTCCAACAGCTCTTCACCGACTGGGATCTTCTTCAAGATCGGGGTGAAGCGACCAGCCAGGCCCGCTCGGAACGAGACCGTCTACTGAAGCAGATGCGGGAGATTCTCTCCAACCGGACCTACGTTAAAAGCATCGTCAACGACCTCGTTGCAACCATCGGATAACCATCATGGCACGCATCGTCGGCATCGATCTCGGCACTACAAACTCGCTCGTTGCCTATATGGATAACGGACGCCCGCGCGTCATCCCTGGACGGAACGAGCGCGCGATCGTGCCCTCCGTCGTGGCCATGACCGACAACGGGCTCATCGTCGGCGACGCCGCGAAGGAACACCTGACGCGCAATCCTGAGCGGACGGTCTACTCCGTGAAACGGTTCATGGGAAAAGGACTCGCGGACGTACAAAGCGAGCTGGCCTACTTCCCCTACTCGCTCACCGAACAAGGCGGGGTCATCCGCATCAAGCTCGGCGAGAAGACCTATTCGCCCCCGCAAATCTCCGCAATGATTTTGAAAGAACTGAAACAGCGGGCCGAAGCGCATCTCGGCGAAAGCATCACCAAAGCCGTCATCACGGTCCCTGCGTATTTCAACGATAGCCAGCGGCAAGCCACGAAAGACGCCGGCATGATCGCCGGGCTGGACGTCCTGCGAATCATCAACGAACCAACCGCCGCCTCGCTTGCCTACGGACTCCAAGAGAAGACGCAAGGCACGATCGCGGTGTACGATTTCGGCGGAGGCACCTTCGACATCTCCATCCTCAAGCTCAAAAATGGCATCTTCGAAGTGTTGGCCACCAACGGCGACACTCACTTGGGCGGAGACGATATCGACCGCCGAATTGCCGACCTCTTCCTGACAGACATCAGCAGCCGGCATGGCATCGATCTCAGTAGTCACCCGGACCACATGCAAACGATCCGGCTCGAAGCAGAACGGGCCAAGATCGGTCTGTCCGACGCACTCAAGATACAGGTGTCGGTCGAGCTTCCTGACAACAATGGACGCTTCACGCGAGAGCTGACGCGGGACCAGCTCGAAGCACTGATCATGGAGATCATCGAACGGACCCTGACTCCCTGCCGGATGGCCTTGAAAGACGCAGGGCTCTCCCCGGACGCGATCGACGAAGTCGTGCTGGTCGGTGGTTCTACCCGCATGCCGATCGTCCGGCAACGTGTTCAGGAACTGTTCGGAAAGACCCCGCACTGCGAGATCAATCCCGACGAAGTCGTGGCGCTCGGCGCAGCCGTGCAAGCGGACATCCTCAGCGGCGGCACGACGGATATGCTGTTGCTCGACGTCACGCCGCTCTCTCTGGGCATCGAAACCATGGGCGGAGTCATGAGCAGCCTGATTCGACGAAACACGACGATCCCCGCCAGTGCCAAGGAGATGTTCACCACCTATGTCGACGGGCAGACCGGCGTGGATATCCACATCCTCCAGGGCGAACGCGAACTGGCGAAAGACAATCGCAGCCTGGCGAAATTTCGGCTGAAAGTTCCTCCACTCCCGGCGGGCGTCCCTCGCATCGAAGTGACGTTCCTCATCGACGCCAATGGGATCTTGAGCGTGAAGGCCAGCGACATGCGAACCGGACTGAGCCAGTCCATCGAGGTAAAGCCGTCGTACGGGTTATCCGACCATGAAGTGGAACAGATGATCGAGGACTCATTCAAGTTCGCGAAAGATGACGTCAACGCCAGAAAGCTGATTGAGACGAGGCTCGACGCCGGCGCCTTGATCACGACGACGGAGAAATCCCTGGGGGACGGCCTTCACCTGATCGCCGAAGAAGATGCCTCAGCCATTCGAGCGGCGCTGTCGGCCCTGGCAACCGCGCAGGAGGGCAACGACCCGCGTGCCATCCGCGCGCGCATCGCCGACCTCGAACAATCGGCGCAACGACTGACCGTCGCGATGCTGAACGACTCGCTCAAGCGAGGGCTCCAAGGCAAGAAGGTCTCAGACATCACCTGAACAGGCTAGCGGCAAGAGGCGAGGGGCAAGGGGATGAGCATGCCCCTCTAGCCACGTGCCTCTGGCCTCGAGCCAGGGAGAATCCCATGGATTTGAAGTGGAACAACACTGAAGATATCGCGATTCGTCTGGCAGAAGAACATCCGGGAATAGACCCTCTCACCGTTCGATTCACCGATATGCATGCCTGGATCGTGGCACTCCCGGATTTCAAAGACGATGTGAAGAAGTCGAACGAAAAGATTTTGGAAGCGATTCAGATGGCCTGGCACGAAGAATATCAGGACTCGAAGTCCTAATCCGTTGAGCAACCCACAAACGCCGTCGACTAGCAGGATGCTCAAAAAGGCCGTCCAGCAAGACCGCAGGCGAGTCGAAACCGGAGGCGTACCCTCAGGGGTACGTTGAGGCTTTCGATGAGCCGACCTGCCTACGCGAAGCCGCTTCGGCGAAGGCAGGGAACGAAGCTGGCGGGCTTTTTCAGCATCCTGCTACAGAGCCCCCTCGGGAATTTGATCCAGCTTATAGAAATCAATCGGGTCCAATCGGCGCTGAGGCGCTTGGGTTGGCTCGCTGCCCTTAATAAAGATATCGACCGTGCCGGCCTGCCCCTCCTGCTCGCCATCGAGTAATCCCGTGGCTGGATCGACATTCACGAAGGTCACGCCTTCCGGAATG
The DNA here is from genome assembly GCA_030682135.1 of Nitrospirota bacterium. Classification (GTDB taxonomy): domain Bacteria; phylum Nitrospirota; class Nitrospiria; order Nitrospirales; family Nitrospiraceae; genus Palsa-1315. The sequence continues at coordinate 19,687 of JAUXQT010000107.1, forward strand.
CTGAAGAACGCCACCGGTAGCGGCTTGAGCGCCTCCTTCATGAAATTGATCCAAATAGGCAGCGCGGCATGCGCCCCAGATTCTGTCTCGCCGAGCGAACGGCGATCGTCGAAGCCCACATAGATGCCGGCCACCAAGTTCGGAGCGCCACCGATAAACCATGCGTTGATGAAATCATTCGTCGTTCCGGTCTTCCCGGCAAGCGGCCGACCAATACCTTTGGCGGCCTGCCCGGTCCCCTTCTGAATCACATCTTCCATCATATTGGTGATCCCGTAGGCGGTTTCCTTGGAGATCACCGTCAAGGCTTGCGGCGCTGCCAACTCAAGCACCTTTCCTGCACTATCCTCCACCGACACAATCGCGTAAGGCTCCTGCCTGCTCCCCTCATTGAGTAACACTGCATATACAGCAGTCAATTCCATAAGCCCGACAGAAGACGATCCTAATCCGAGCGATAAATCTGCGGCGAGTGGACTGGTAACTCCGACCGTTTTGGCAAACTCGATAACATTCCTGATCCCCACCTTGTCCAACAACCGGACTGTCGCGAGATTGTATGAATGGGCCAGCGCATCCCGCAAACTCACCATGCCATGGAACTTCTTCCCATAGTTCTCAGGCTTCCAGGTTTTCTCCTCCAGCTCCTGCTCGTAGACAACCGGTGCGTCGAGAATGACCGACGCAGGGCTCATCCCGTGATTTAAGGCCGCCGCATAGATAATCGGCTTAAAGGCCGACCCCGGCTGACGATGGGCTTGGACGGCACGATTATATTCACTGCGCCCAAAGTCGTACCCACCGACCATCACCCGAATGGCACCCTTCGCCGGATCAAGCGCTATCAACCCTCCCTCGACCAGAGGCGTCTGCTCCAGCTGGACGTAGGCGAGGTCCCGCTCCAACTTCCGCACCATCACCTCGATGACGTCGCCGGGCTTCAAGACCTGCTTGAGATTTGGACTGACGACGACATCTTTCGCCGTATCCGGTCCGGTCAGACGGCGCTTTGCCCAGGCCATATCGTCGAACAGGAGCCTCGCCACCGTTGATCCGACCTGTACCACGAAATGATCCTTCGCCACTTTCGTGACGAACCCCTCGCGATAGTCCCCTGCCTTGAGAATCTGCCCGGCGGTCGCAACAGCAGCGGGTGTAACCGGCGCCTCCACGTCCACCGTCCGAAGCGGACCCCGCCACCCCTGCCGCTTATCCAGTTCACGCAAGCCGGCCGCAAACGCCACTTCTGCAGCCTTCTGCATCTCCAGGTTCAAAGTCGTAAAGACTTTCAGCCCGCCCTTATACACCAGCGCCTCACCGTACTTGGCGATCAGCAACTGCCGGACATATTCCACAAAGTAGGGTGCAGCCTGTTCACCGCCAGGACGCCTGAAATTGAGCGTTTCGGCCACCGCCGCTTCACGTTCTGCCGCGGTGAGGAACCCGGCCTCTTCCATCCGTGACAGTACATGTTCCTGGCGCTTTTTGGCCCGGTCGTAGGCCTTAAATGGCGAATAATGGTTGGGTGACTTCGGAAGACCGGCCAGGAAGGCTGTTTCCGCAATCGTCAAGGACGAGAGATCTTTTCCGAAATAGGTTTGGGCCGCCGAGGCAATACCGTAAGCGCCTTGCCCGAAGTAAATCTGATTCAGATACAGTTCGAGAATTTTATCCTTCGTCAGGACCAACTCCATCTTGTACGCCAGAATCAACTCACGGACTTTGCGATCGAAGGTGCGCTCGGATGAAAGAAACAAGGAGCGCGCCAACTGCTGAGTAATCGTGCTGGCCCCCTCGACCTTGCTTCCCCGACGAAGGTTCGTCCAGGCCGCACGGAGCATGCCGATATAGTCGAGTCCCGGATGTTCAAAGAACCGGACATCCTCGACAGCAATGACGGCATGACGAAACCCTTCTGGAATTCCCGCCAGAGGAGTCTGGATTCGGCGCTCAATGAAAAATTGACCGATACGCTGCTGGTCGCTCGAATAGACCTGCGTGACCAAGCTGGGTTGATAGGTCTCCAGCTGGTCCAATGGGGGAAGGTCATTCGCAAGGTGCCATACAAAACCAACGACGGCTAAGCCCCCCATCAAGGCCAGCGCCCCTAAGCCGAGAAGTGTGATCTGCCACCACCGCCATGACCGACGTGGCGCTTGGTGACGGGGCTCATACTGACTAGGAACCTGACGATCCATCATAATTACGCGGGTTTATCTTGTGGAAACACTCGCCTCCCTGGGAAGGAGACCGAAGTCACCATACCGTGGGGCCCCTCAAAACTCAAGCCTGCGCCGGCTCCCCATCTCTCCCACACATCTTCTTCCCTGCATCGCTTGTACCGGACAGCATGCTTCGGGTATACTGTCCCACGGCGCCTGGATTCCCGGGCGCTTTTTTTTGGAGCATGCAGCAATATCTATGGATCAGACAGCCCCAACAGAGTCTCCAGTCGCAGCCGATATCGCTCCTAAAGGGCGTCGTAGCGACATTCGAAATATCGCCATCATTGCCCACGTCGACCATGGCAAAACGACCTTGGTTGACGCGGTGCTCCGACAGACCCACGTCCATCGCAAGATCGACGACATGGGCGAGCGGATCATGGACTCGATGGACCAGGAGCGTGAACGCGGGATCACCATCCGAGCCAAAAACGCCAGCGTCATCTACAAGGGCGTAAAAATCAATATCGTCGACACTCCGGGCCATGCCGACTTCGGCGGCGAAGTCGAGCGGACCCTTCGCATGGTGGACGGCGTCCTCATCTTGATCGATGCAAAAGAAGGCCCCATGCCGCAAACGACCTTCGTATTGCGGAAAGCACTCGCGCTCGGACACAAAGCCATCGTCGTCATCAACAAGATCGACCGCCCGGATGCCGTCATCGACGATGTGGTGAATCGAACCTTCGACTTGTTTGTCCATCTCGGTGCAACCGACGATCAGCTGGATTTCCCGATTGTCTACACCGCCGCGATCAAGGGCACTGCGACCAACGACCTTGCGAAGCCAGGCACAGACATTTCGCCCCTCCTCGACACCGTCCTGGAGAAGATTCCCGCACCGGCGATCAACGCCGAGGCGCCATTGCAGATCCTGATTCTTTCCCTGATCCAGGATCTCTACAAAGGCAAGATGGGAGTGGGAAAGATTCAATCCGGCTCAATTGCCCGCAGACAGAATGTAGTCGTACTTGGCAAAGATGGCGCCAAATTCCCAGGAAAAGTGTCAGACCTCGCGGTCTACTCCGGCCTTGACCGGACGGATGTCGAACGAGCTGAAGCGGGAGAAATCGTCGCGGTAGCAGGGCTGGACGAGGTGAGCATCGGCGATACGATCGCCGATGCGGAGAACCCCGTCGCTTTGACCCGCGTGACGGTCGACGAGCCAACCGTCCAAATGACCTTTTCCGTGAACAATAGCCCGTTCGCCGGACGGGAAGGGAAGTACCTGACCTCGCGGCACTTGCGCGATAGACTCTTCAGAGAACTCGAAACCAACGTGTCCTTACGCGTCCAGGAAACGGATAGTGCGGATAAGTTCCTCGTGGCAGGCCGCGGCGAACTGCATCTCGGCGTCCTGATCGAAGCGATGCGCCGGGAAGGCTACGAACTGCAGGTCTCGCAACCGGAAGTCATCGTCCATCGGGACGGGGACAAGGTCCTTGAGCCCTATGAGGAACTGACGATCCAGGTGCCGGAGACCTATCAAGGCGCCGTGATCGAAGAGCTGGGCAAGCGCCGTGGCGAGTTACGCCATATGCGGCTCATCCATTCCGACGTCGGGACAAGCGAAATGCATCTGGAATACCACATTCCCACCCGTGGCATCATGGGGCTCAAAAATCTCCTGGTCGCCAAGACGCGCGGCACCATCATCATGCACCATGTCTTTGTCGCCTACGAACCGCTGGAGCAGCGCGACCTCGCGGTAGCGACACATGGATCGCTCGTCGCCTGCGAAGACGGCACGAGCTCAGGGTATGCCATCTTCATGACCCAAGATCGAGGGACCATGTTCATCGGCCCTGTCGTGGATGTCTATCGCGGAATGGTCGTCGGCGAAAACAGCCGTGACGAAGACATGGACGTGAACGTCTGTAAAGAAAAACAGCTGTCCAACATGCGTGCGTCGGGAACCGATGAGGCCTTGGTCCTCACGCCGCCACGGGAAATGGGCTTGGAGTTTGCACTCGAATATATCGGCCCGGACGAACTGATTGAAGTGACGCCGAAGAGCCTGCGTATTCGCAAAAAAATCCTCAATTCGGATGAACGCCGTCGGGCTAAGAAGTCCAGCAAATAGCCGCAGCGCCACGATGAGGATCAAGAAGAAAATACCCAAACCCTCTGCTCGCCGCCCTCCGCTCTACTTCATCGGCTATCGGGGAACGGCGCCGGCTACAGACGAACTGAAGATCTGGTACGACCGGGAATATGGTGGACCGCTGACCATTCGCCATGAGGCGGGCTCAGCAGAATCCTGGCATGCGACTCACGGCCCCTGGTCGGCCCATGTCGTAATGCCGCTGCCGATGAGCCACGTAGCCGACGTGATGAAACAGCTGGCCTGGGAACACGACGTGATGGGTGCCGTCGCGCCCTCCCTCGCACCGCCGCGAGACATGCCGGACATGATTCTCTTTGCCGCGCGATTGGCTAGGGGTCTCACGCTCCTCACGCAAGGCACAGCCCATGACATCACCACGAACCAGTATGTGAACCCGTCTGACTGGCAAAATCGGCCCCTCACCCACTTCGACGTGAACGATCACATCCCGGTCTTTCAGGAAGACCATGAACCGAGCCATCGGAGCCGGTGTTATACCCTCGGCCTCAGCAAGTTCGGGGTGGATGAACTTGAGATGTTTCTCTCCCCTGGTCTCCCGGACCAGCCTATCCGTGACCTCCTCCGGGAAACGGCAAACGAATTGACCAGGACCGGACAGTCTCCAAAAGTCGGAAGCCGCATCCCTATAGGGCCATCGGGTCAGAATATTGAAATTGCCAACCACCGCACCGCCGCACCAGCCGGTCGTATGCTCAGCTTTCGAGAAATCAGAACTTCGTTGTAGTTTCTCCGTTTTATCGGGCACTTATAGATCGTCCTGGCCAGCCATAGGCCTTCAGGACCGTTGACAAGGTTTCAAGCCGCACGGTACAAAAATACAGACGAATGTGTCAGAGGCCGGACTAAACCCAGTGAAGGAGGCATCCAGATGAGCGACGTAGCAGCAGAAATTAAAGTTGGCGATACCGCACCGGATTTTGACTTAAAGGATCAGGACCAGAAGGACGTGAAGCTGAGCGACTACCGCGGCAAGAAGAATGTCGTGCTCTGTTTCTATCCTCTGGATTGGAGCCCGGTCTGTCAGGGCGAGAACAAGTGTCTAACCGACGACTTCCCCAAGTTCCAATCGGCCAACGCGGAATTGTTCGGCGTCAGCTGCGACAGCTTCTTTTCGCACAAGGCCTGGGCTGATTCCATGGACCTCAAGCACCGCCTCTTGTCGGACGTGCACCGGACCACGGCCAAGGCCTACGGCCTCTACTTTGAGCCGTTGAACTGCTCAAAGCGTGCAACCGTCATCGTGGACAAGAACGGCAAGGTCGCCTACGCAAAGGTGCAGGAGATCAAAGTGGCTCGGGAAGACAAGGATATCCTCGCGGCTCTCGCGAAGCTGAGCTAGTTTCCTTCACAAAAGGGGAGGCGCTTCTAAATGGCCTCCCCTTTTGTTTCTTTTCAGACGGGGGTGGACTCGTGGCAGGAACAGTCGAAGACGTCAGAGACGAAAACTATAAGGAATTCACCGATGCCCCCGCCGCGGTCGTCGCCTATGGACTCGCAACCTGTGAGCCCTGCAAGACCTACGACCCAATTCTGGAAGAAACCGCCGCCAAGTTTCCCGGGGTAAAAGTCGGCAAAGCGAAGATGCATGTCCCTGGCCGATGCCGAGAGATTAAAAAGAGCCATACCTTCGAAACCTACCCCACCACGCACTTCTTTGCTCAGGGCAAACTGCTCCTTACCCGCGAAGGTGTCGTCGAGCCAGCAGAACTCGCCTCATTGATTTCAGACCACCTGCTTAAATAACCGGATCGCTCCTTCATCGAATTCAGCGCACATCTTCCAAAAATCGTCGATCTTCTTGACTCACTCAGGACTTGTAGTAAGGTCGAGAGGCCGTGGTGACATGAGGCAGGGATCGCCTGCACCACCGCCTGCTTTGAGGTCGCGCGTATGGCATCTTCATCTCAGACGACCGATCGTCCGCGTTACGACCCGCAAGTTCTGTTGAACTCACAACCGGTGATCGTCACGGTCATCGACCCCTCGAATCACCAGATCCAGTTCCAGAATGACACGGGCCTCAAGAAGTACGGCGATCTCGCCGGAGCTTCCTGCCATGACAAACTGATCGGCTGCCCCTCCCCTTGCTCCTTCTGCCGCATGCCGGAAGCCCTGACCTCGAACACCGTCATTTCCAGCGAAATCCCGCTCCCGGGGGATAAGTTTCTCCTCGTCCATTGGTCTAAAGCCTCCACTGCCGCCGGACAGCCCCACGTGATCGAAACGATCGTCGATATCACCGAACACAAACGAACAGCCGCGGCACTGCACCAATCGCAGAAGATGGAAGCGGTGGGACGATTGGCGGGCGGCATTGCACATGACTTCAACAACCTGATGACGGTCGTGATCGGACATGCCCAACGGTTGCTGCAGCAACTGGGGACCCACCCGGCCCGTCAGGAGCTAGAAATGATCAGCCAGGCCGGATTACGGGCGGCAGCCCTGACCAAGAAGCTGCTGACGTTTAGCAGGAGACAAGTGTTCGAGCCGAAAGAATTGCCTGTCAATCAGGCCATTCGCGAATTGGAGGATATTCTTCAGCGACTGATCGGAGAGCAGATTCAGATGGTCATCGTGCTCCATCCCCAGACCGGTCATGCACTGGTCGATCCCGTACAGCTCGAGCAAGTGATCATGAACCTCGTCTTAAATGCCCGCGACGCCATGCCGGACGGTGGCCTCATCAATATCGAGACGGATAATATCGACTTGGACGAGCACTTCTCGAACTCGCACCCTGGCTCCACACCTGGACCCTACGTCAAGATTATGGTGCGGGATGCGGGATGCGGGATGGATAGGGAAACATTGACCCACATTTTCGAACCATTTTTCACGACAAAAGGCCCGGGGAAAGGCACCGGGCTCGGGCTAGCCACCGTCTATGGCATCGTCAAGCAAAGCCAGGGCTATATCGAGGTCGCCAGTGAACCGGGGCGAGGCTCGCGCTTTACCGTATACCTCCCGCGTGTAGGACAGGCGACCGTCGAGCCTGAGACGTCCCGGATAGGAAAAGCAACTGTCGCACCACAAGATACGATTCTCGTTGTAGAGGATGAGGAGGGCATCAGGAATTTGATTACGACAGTCCTGCAAGATCAAGGCTACCAGGTGCTGGCAGCAGGCGATGGGATTCAAGCCTTACAGGGCCTGCAAATGCTCAAAGGACAATGTTCCCTCGTCATTACCGACGTCATCATGCCTCGGATGAAAAGCTCCACGTTTATAGAAGGTGTCCATGCGATGCGGCCAGAGGCCAAGGTGCTCTACATGTCCGGCTACGCAGGCGACACCCTTCAGGCCAACGGAGTACAGGACGACATGCCCTTCCTGCCAAAGCCCTTCCTCCCCACCACGCTCATCGAAAAAGTTCGAGAACTCCTGCAAACAGCTCAGCCTCGCTGATCGCCTGGCGACACCATTACACTTGAACGCAAGTCCCTCCCCTGCGCGCCGTCTCATTACTTCTCGAACCCGGACCGTGTCTTCGAGCAATGCTCGTGGAAGATGAGCCAATGAGGGCCATCCTTGCGCAAGAGGGCGGTGCATTGTCCTGAGTCCTGTGCCTCGAATTCGCCTTTCCTGATTGCCTGAAACACATAGTCATACGTCGCCCAGGCGGTCGAGCCGGTCAATCGAACGTTTAAATTCGACAAGGCACCGATAAACCGCAGGGTACTGCCTTTGTCGAGTTCAGCCTCATAGTCCGACAGCCACTTTTCGATGGAGTCTCGTCCTTCCGTCTCGCCATCCTGAATACCGACGTAGTCCTTGGTATAGAGCTTCAAGACGGATTGCTTGTCTCTGGTTTCCGAGAAAGTTGCCGCAGCCATGGCGGCATCCTTGACGGTCCTCTCGATCCCCTCCCCGTCTTCGGCAGACCTGGCGACCGCAGGCCACGAGAGGCACAGCATCAACAGCCCAAAGATCAGACCTGTCTTCATAGAACACCCCAACCGCACGAACGCAGTCCGGTCAGCCTGCAAATTCGAAGAATAAGTCCCGAGACTGCACGAGCCGCACATTCGAGAGTCTGCCCGCTGAAAGAGAAGAGGCCAGTTGTTTCCAGATATACTCGATCAGCTGCTCGCCGGTCACGACCTGAGTCCCGAGGATCTGACGAAGGTCCTGATGGTCAATGGCCTGCACAACTTTCCCTTGGACCAAACGGTTGAGCGCTCCGATGTCGGTGACCATGCCGGTCACGGCATCGATGGCGCCATGGACCGTCACGAAGCAGTCCCACTCGCGGCCCTGGTTGCCATCCTGCACCGATGTAAACGAATAGCGCCTGGTCACACTGGCGGCGTCGAGCCCGGCCACGGCAGTCACCTCGGCATAGAGGTCTTCGTCCTCGTATAATCGAATCGTGTGAAGTGTACCGATGTCCTTCTGTAGCTCCAATTTGGTCCAAAGAAGGCGTGCCAGGTTTTCTGACGTGGGAATCCTGTCCGTAAAATACGACATGTCAAGATTCAGGTTCTTATGATCGAACTCCTCCAGCACATCGAGCAAGACCCGCTTCAAGTCGAAGAGATTCACCACCATGCCGGTCTTCGGGTCCACCTCACCCAAGACCGTCACCTCAACCATGTAGTTATGTCCATGCGCAGGCGGGTTGTAACAAAGTCCGAACACCGCACGGTTCTTGGCCTCATCCCACTCAGGCTTGATATAGCGATGCGCCGCCGCAAATTCGATGCGTTTCGTCAATAAGACAGATGCCATATTACCTCAGATCCTTCAGCCACTCTTCGCGCAGGCTCCCGGGAGCAGCGACCTCGGCATGATATTCACGATGATGCACCGTCATGGTGACCGGCTCATGTAGATCGGCAAACGACGCGATCATCGATGCGGTCGGCCTAAACCTCACGAAATGCACGGCACTGATTTTCGTTTCATGACTATGCCCCCCCTCGAACTCCCCGAAGACATGCTCAGTTCCAGCGCGAATCGCGACTTTCTCACCGTGATCGAGCCCCATGAACATGTCGAGCCATTCCTTCATCCGATCCGGCTCCGTAATTTCGATCATTAAGGTGGCGCTTAACTCGCCGGCTCCCGGCATGAGGGCATTATAGACGTCCAATTCTTCTTGAACTTTGTGGGGATCGAGGATCTGTTCGACTCGAATCATTTCCTGAGTCTGAAACCGTAAGGTCTCGCGATTCTCAAAGACGAGTGTGATGAGCGGCCCGACAGAGATCCTGCGCCGCTGCTTGAGCGCGATGATCTGCGAGCGAAAGGGCTCCCGCTGCTGCTCATAGGCCGCGGCAGGCAAGAGATCTTGGGACGTTAAGAGGTTCATGATTTCAACCCATAGGCATCGCGCACGATTTGGATCGGATGTTTGGTCGACCTGCCGCCGGCATGAGCCTTCGCGCCTGCTTGATCCAGCTGCAATCCCGCCAGCGGGCAATCGGTCGCGACCAGATCTGCTGGAGCCTCCTCAATGACGCGAACAGCCTTCCGCGCAATCAGCATCGACAGGGGAAAGAACTCCGTCTTGGCGGACCAGGAGCCATCGTGGCCGGAACATTTCTCAATCACTTCGACCTGCGCACCGGCGCACTCCATCAATTCCTTGGATTTGAATCCGATATTTTGATCCCGCAGATGGCACGGTATTTGGTAGGCGACTCGCCCTGGCTTCTGCTGAAAGTCGGTGGCCAATGCGCCCTCCCGCTTCATCTTCATGAGGTATTCGCAGACATCGAACGTCCGTTCCGCCACAAGCCGCACGTCAGGGCCACCGACGATCTCCGGATATTCCCGCTTCCACATCAGACTGCAACTGGGCACCGGCACGACAATCTCGTACCCTTTCTCAACCCATGGCAGGAACGACGCGACATTCGCCGAGGCGGCCTGCTGAATCGCAGCCGTATCGCCAATATCGAACGAGGGCATGCCGCAACAACGCTGTTCTGGAATCACGACATGGACACCGTTTTTTTCGAGGACTTGAATCGTCGCTTTCCCGACGTCGGTCGCTTGATAGTTGACCAGACAGCTCCCGAAAAGCGCGACCTTCCGCGGCGCAGAGGCAGGAACCTGTGCCGCCCCCCGGCGCTCCCACCAATGGGTAAAGGTCTCCGCAGCAAAGGGCAGGACCTGCCGATCCCGATGCACACCGACCATCGGCTCCGTGACTTTTCGAAACAATCGAAGACCCAACAGCCAATTGGCAATCGGCGCCAGCAGACTCCCAATGCTGCCGATGAGATCCGTCTTGATCAAGAACCAATCGCGCCAGCTCACCCCGCGCGTCGCAGCCAGATGCTTTTTCCAGGCAATCATCAAGCGGGGAAAGTCCAGTCCGTACTGATGCGGCGGCGTATAGGGACAGTGGTTGTAACAGAGCTTACAGTAATAACATTCGTCGACAATCCGGTGATGATCCGTGGACGTCAGCTTGGCGACGTCGCCCTCATACCGGTCGATGCCGTCCAGCAGCGTGTTGAAGGAAGGGCAGAGATTGAAACAGCGCCGGCAGCCATCGCAGACTTCGTAAATGCGCTGCGTGTCTTTCTGGAGCTGTGCGGGGTCGATAGGATTGAGCAGGCTCAGACCATTCACGCGTCCATTGTCTCCTGTGGCGTCTTTGAATTACAAGATCAGAAAACACAAAGGGTGAGCTGGAATATTTCCAGCCCACCCCCCTGTGTCGCACATCGAAAAGCTCTAGAGCTGCTTCAGACTTTCGAGGCCCTTCGTGAAACGATTCGCATGGGACCGCTCCGCCTTGGCGAGTGTCTCGAACCATTCGGCCAGTTCAGGGAATCCCTCGTCCCGAGCCGTTTTGGCCATACCGGGATACATCTGGGTATACTCGTAGGTTTCGCCCTCGATCGCCGACTTCAGATTGGCTTCGGTATTACCGATCGGCACCCCGGTCGCCGGATCTCCGACTTCCTTCAAAAAGTCCAGATGCCCAAAGGCATGGCCGGTCTCCGCCTCTGACGTATCGCGGAACAGACCTCCGATATCAGGAAAGCCCTCAATGTCCGCCCGCCTGGCGAAATAGAGATAGCGTCGATTGGCCTGCGATTCACCGGCAAAGGCTCCCTTGAGATTGTCGTGGCTCTTCGTTCCCTTCAAACTTTTCCCCATCGCGTCCTCCTCTATATTCTATGAAATCGAACCGTCGCCGCAATCGTACCACTCTCTCCTCGCTGAATAACATAGCGATCCTCGCGGGATCAATGGGCCACAGCAGTTTCTCATCCGACCGATTGAAACCGTGGCAAGGCCGACTCCATCTCGGCGAAGGACTTATACGCCTGATCCTTGGCAGACAAGATCGGGGAGGTTACCGGCCAGGGAATCGCGAGCGCTGGATCGTTCCAGATGATGCCTCGCTCGTCGCCCGGCGCATAATAGTCCGTGCACTTATAGAGAAACGAGGCACGGTCGCTGCTCACGCAGAACCCATGCGCGCAACCTGGCGGCACGTAGACTTGGCGCCGATTTTCCGCCGAAAGCTCGACCCCATACCAGCGACCAAAGCTCGGCGACCCCTTTCGGATGTCCACGACAACATCGTAAACAGATCCTTCTGTCACCATCACAAGCTTGCCCTGAGCATGGGGCTCTTGATAGTGGAGCCCGCGCAATGTGCCCCGCATAGACTGTGAATAGTTATCCTGGACAAAGGGGCCTGGAATGCCGATTTCTGCGTACCGACGTGCATGGTACGTTTCAAGAAAAAGCCCGCGAGAATCGCGGAAAACATCCGGTTCAATGAGCAATACGCCAGAAAGATCCGTTTTTGTGACCCGCACGATATTCCTCTTCTCCCTCGCACATGTGCGCAACGCGCAAGCCTTGCCCCCGCCAATCTTACCTTACCCGCCTCGCCCGGCTAACCAGACGCCGGATTTTCGGGATCGACGATCTCAGGAGGATCAGGGTACAATCGACCGAGACGATCGATGAGCGGCTTCGCGGCTGGCGTGCTCTCGCGGGTCGGCTCACTCACCGGATGATCCCAGGTAAGGGTACGAATCCCGGCATCCGCCAGTAATGAACGGATCGTAGACAGGCAGGCTTCCAGCGTTAACTCTGTGCCTCCGCGGAGATCGAGCACACGCTCCTTACGATCGGTGGGTGGCGCCTCCGTATGGATGAGCGACCAACAACGGTCGAAAATCTCGGCCCGAAGGTCAGCGGGCACATTCACCGTCGTGAGATCAGCCGTACAGAGGGCCGATACAAACAGGACGAATTGCAAATCCGGCATCCCGGGATTATGGATATCCAACGATGGCATCGCGCAGCATTATCGATGGCAGCCGGCATGGAGTCAACGGGCACAAGCCTCCATCATATAGACAGTTGTCACGACTGAAGATGAGGAGTATCCGACCATGATTACGATTTCACTGATGGGGCAGCTACAGACCGCCGATGGAGAACGGGACCTCGCCTGTGAAGTGCCATCACCGATGTCTGTCCGCCAGGTGATCCAGCGACAGGGCATTCAATTGCGGCATCTCCTCCAGCTCATTCGCGAGAAGAAAGTACTGGTGACCATCAATAAAAAAATAGCGAGCGACGACTCACTCGTTCAGGACGGCGACGCGATCAGGCTGGTGGGACACGATGGGATGGGTGGGACCGGGCTCGGCCCCTCGCTCTAGCGAGGCCACAAACTACAGGGCCGACGCCCCTCACGGGGAGTCGGCCCTGCGATTCTTTATGCAGCACGAAAGAAGCTGACAGAAGGCGCGGACATCCGATCTACACCGGACAGTCTCCGCTTACTTCTTGCCGAGGATCGCGTCCTTGGCGGCCTTGGCCACGCGGAACTTGACCACACGCTTGGCCGGAATCTTGATCGGCTCGCCGGTCTGCGGATTCCGTCCCATGCGGGCCTTGCGGTTCGCCAACACGAGCTTCCCGATCCCAGGAATCACGAATATGTTCTTCGCTTCCTTGTACGCCAAGGCGGCAAAGTCATCCATGAGCTGGACGGACGCCTTCTTGGTCAGCCCGGTCTTCTGGGCCATATGTTCGGCAATCTGCGACTTGGTCATTGATTTAGCCATGCAACCAACCTCCTTAAAAAAACAAGATGGTGAACAACAACAAACTCGCCCCTATCTTGACCCCACTCAGACTCGATACACATTCGTAAACAAACAGTCGTGGTATGCGCTGCAACGAAAACCAGCGGGAGTCTATCCAAGCGCTCGGAAGCTGTCAACCGGAAAAACACAGGCCAGACGTAGGGAAACACCTCTACCGCCTCTTGCAGTTTCAAGACCAGCCAGCGTAAAGTGGAAAATTGGACAGCATTTTCATCTCAATAATGCCGCACCCTCGGAGTTGCTAGCATGGCAAAAGAACTACCTATTCTGCCTTCAACTGCCCAACCGGCGGACGAGGCACAGGCAGAGTCGTTCCAGTATTCCCGCGTGTTTTGTCAAAAGGAAAACTCCCCCCCTCTTCGTTTGCTCCTGGAATTTCTCAAGTCTCGTGGTCAAACGCCGATTGCTCCGCCGGACATGGACGACACCATGTTGGATGAATGGGCCTGGGTTCAAGTAACGCTCGGATACGATCGCGACCGCAAACCGATTCAAGTACTCTGCGTCAGGGATCGAGGCACCTATCAAGACGTCTTCGACAAAGAGAAAGCCCAGTTCCTGGACCTCGTCTCCGCTCACGACGATATCGAGGCAGGCCTCGTACGCGAATACATCGAGCGCGCGCGATTCATCCTCACCACTCGATTTGTTCAAAACGACATCACCGACGAGGGCTATGACTTCAACGGCTGGATTTTAGAGTTCTACCAAGAGCAATGTAACGGCATCGTCCAGATCGATAACCAAGGCTTCTACTCCCCCAAAGGCGACCTGATCCTCGATCTCTCCGTTAAAGTGGAATAAGTCGCCGTGGCAAGTCCAACTCCGCTTACCCCTGCTCCCCTCTACGAACACACGGCCCATTGGTTCGACCGGGCCACTGCCTCCCTGCTCGGTGAAGTGCCCTGCCGACTCGGCTGCACCAATTGTTGCATCGGTCCATTTCCCATTACCCTCCTCGACGTCCAAACCATCCAACAGGGACTGCCTAACCTCTCGCAGGATCAGCGCCTGCGTATCGAGCAGCGAGCCATCGAACAGACTGCCGCCATGGAGGCCTCCTTCCCACAACTGACCAATAGCGAGCTACTCGACAATTGGTCCGACCTGGAAATCGACCGACTGGTCGCAGAGTTTCACCACTATCCCTGTCCGGCACTCGAACCGGACGGTCGTTGTGGCGTCTATCAACACCGCCCCCTGGTTTGCCGATCCATGGGCATCCCGGCAGAAAATTGCGGTCTAACCCAGGGCGCCTGCGAAGTCCAAACATTCATCCCGATTGTGCGACTCCCTTCCTCATTCAGGGAGGAAGAGAATCGCTTGCTACAGGAGGAAACCCTCGCGCTGGACGCCCTTCGTCTCACCACAGGGTTAACAGGGGAAGAAGTACTCCTGCCCTACGGATTCTTAGCCGGACATAGACAAGACGGTTCGTAAGACTACTGCTAGACAGAGGATAAAACCCTGTGCTAATGTCTCAAACCTTGGTTGCGGGAGCGCCTGTAGCTCAGCTGGATAGAGCATCAGCCTCCGGAGCTGAGGGCCACAGGTTCAAATCCTGTCAGGCGCACCAGCAAACAGGCAAGGGACAGTCGCCGCACATAGATATCCGCCACGTACATACCCGGTGGGCCGTTAGCTCAGTTGGTAGAGCAGCTGACTCTTAATCAGCGGGCCGTAGGTTCAACCCCTACACGGCCCACCAAAATTTCCAACCACTTTCCCTTCCGTATCTCTTACCACCTGAGCCGATGGTGCGACAGCATCGAATTCTATGTCCCGCTCTGGCAGGAACGAGTGAGCCGGCTTGTCTTACTTCGCGCCTCTCGCTCAATGCCTTTTGCATAACTCATGGTCGCTCCACAATTATCGCCAACGCTTCTCCTCCCCCGATACAGAGACTGGCGAGACCTCGTCGGACATCACGAACCTCCATGGCATGGAGCAGAGTCGTGAGAATTCGTGCGCCGGTGGCGCCGATTGGATGACCCAGCGCAATGGCCCCACCGTTGACGTTGACTCTCTCGGGGTCAAGCCCTAATTCCCGATTGATTGCGAGGGAGACGGCTGAGAAAGCTTCATTGATCTCAAACAGGTCGATGTCGCCAAGCGAAAGAGCTGCCCTCTTGAGCACCAGCTTGATCGCCTCGACTGGTGCCATCGTAAACCACTCAGGCGCGAGCGCCGCGCCTGCATAGCCGATGATGCGCGCCATCGGCGTGAGGCCGAGGTGCGCGGCTTCCTCTTCCGCCATGACGACCAACGCTGCCGCTCCGTCGTTACAGGATGGAGAGTTGCCCACGGTCAGGACACCGTCTTCCCGGAATGCCGGCTTGAGGTCACGCAGCTTGCTCAGATCGACGCGGCCCGGCTCTTCATCATCTGTCACGGTTAATGGCGCACCTTTCCGTTGCGGCACATCAACCGGCACGATTTCACGCGTAAAGATCCCCGTCGCAATGGCCTCCTGGGCGCGGCGGTAACTCTCCAAAGCGAAGTCGTCAACCTCTCCTCTTGTGAGCCCGTACTTTGCCGCACAGAGCTCGCCCCCGTCACCCATATGAAAATTGTTATAGACGTCCCAGAGGCCGTCTTTGACCAGACTGTCCACCAGCTCCGCATGTCCCAGCCGATAGCCTTGCCGCGCTTTCTCCAACAAGTAGGGCGCACGAGTCATGTTTTCCATGCCGCCCGCCACAACAATCCTCGCATCGCCGAGCGCAATGGCCTGAGCAGCCATGATCACGGTCATAAGGCTCGAGCCGCAGACCTTGTTGACCGTCGTCGCACCGACAGAGTGGGGAATCCCGGCTCCGATCGCAGCTTGTCTGGCCGGTGCCTGCCCGAGTCCGGCACTCAAGACGCAGCCCATATAGACGTCGTCTACGCGCTCGGGAGAAACACCACTGCGCTTTAGTGTTTCCGCGATGGCAATGCTGCCTAACTTCGTTGCGGGTAGTGAGCCGAACAGCCCGTTGAAGCTCCCTATCGGTGTTCGCACTGCGCTGATGATGACCGCTTGTTGTTTCTTGTTCACGAGATTTGTCCCGGCGACTCCGTTCGAGATCGCCCTTGACCTTCACTATTCCCCACGCGCCACTCAGTCATTTCTCTACCAACGGCACAATCCCCTCCTCAAGCCACGCATACTCGCCACGCATAATGGCCTTCGACAGTTGATAGACGATGCTGTCCTTTTTGTGCCTATGGATTCTTCTCGCCAGAGAGGAGGGAGGACTTAGACGATCTGCCATTTCCTCGCAGAAATAGGTGACAAGCTCAGAGAGGCCTGGCTTCGTCCGCATCTCCGGTTGAGAGGCATACCAAATGATCGCTGCCATCGGAAAGAGCGCTAGGCTGTCATCGACAACACCTTTGAGGAGAAGCTGCTTATTGTGCAAACCCTGGCGATGGCGGAGCGTTGCCACGAGCGTCGATCGTGTCAGGCTGCGAGAGAATGCTTCGATACAACGAACCCACCGGGCATAGTCTTGTCCGAACATCGCCGAAGTGGTCACTGGGCTCGAAATAGGGAGACAAGAGCGACGCGCCATGCGCGCATAGTACAGCGGTGCCGCGATCTTGTCCGACGGCGAACCTTGAAGAAACGCGATCCCCTGCTCGATATAGGGCGCGAGGGCCTCCCGCGCCATCCAGATGCGCAAAATTTCGCTCGTTCCCTCCCACACCAGATTAATGCGGGCGTCGCGAAGCATGCGCATGACGGGAATACCGGGCTCGCCACTCTGACGCTGCGATTCAACGGTCATGAATCCACGCCCCCCGCGCACCTGGAACAGATCGTTGACCACTTCCCAATACCACTCGCTTCCGATAATTTTGGCTGCGGCCGACTCCAGCCGAAGATCGCCTTGCTTCTTGGCCCAGGCGCCGCAGAAAGCCATGACGGCGTCGAGCGCCAGCGTATAGGCCGCGGCACGACAGACTTTTTCGCCGATGAGAGTGTGTTCGCCGATCGGTTTGTTCCACTGGACGCGCGTGCGTCCCCACCAGCGCATCACGGACAGGCACTGCTTGAGCCCCCCCAAACAGGCTGCAGGAAGTGTCAGTCGACCGACGGTGAGCGTGGCCAGCGCGATCCTCAAGCCATCCTCTTCGGTCCCCAGGCGATTCTCAATCGGGACGTAGACGTTGTGAAACATCGGGATGCCGTTGTAAATCCCCCTCACGCCCTCGAAATGCAGACGAGTGACGGAGCACCCAGGCCAATGGGTTTCAACGATGAAGGCCCCATATCGCTTCTGGGCCCGGGGGTCGTGGAGTTCCTCCGTCCGATCGACGATTCGTGCGATGACGACCAGCATGGAGGCGAGAAACTCGCCGTCCTGCTTCGCAGAATTTGTAATGAAGAATTTTTCCCCCGTCAGACGATAGGCGATGGTCTTCCCGTTTTCTGCAACGCGGACAGCGCAGGTCTCTACTTTGGAGATGTCACAGCCGACGTTTCGTTCCGTGAGCGCAAACCCTGAAATTTCTCCCTGGGCGAGCCGCGGAAGATACTTGGCCTTCTGGGCTTCTGTCCCGAACAGGCGCAACGGTTCTGGAACGCCAATCGATTGCGCAGCCGACAACAGCACCGTCAGCGACGTGTCAACACTGCCACAGAGGGTGGCGACTTTCTGGTACTCAGATTGGGTCAACTCCAGCCCGCCGAAGCGATGGGGAATCTTGATCCCGAACGCGCCGATCTCTGCCAGTCTTTTCAAGACCGGCTCAGGCAGTTCCCCCTCACTGTCAACCCGCTCAGGGTCCAGTGGTATCAGGGCGATCTTAAATTGTTCGAGGAAATTGAGGGCAGCCGGACTCGGCTGTGGAATGCTGATCGAAGTAAAGAGGTCCCACCTGACGTCGGCTTCAAACAGCCCGGCAAGAAACCCGGAATAGGCAGCCGTATCGCGAGCAGTCTCCGCCACCACCTCAGACCCTTGAAATACATTCTGGTCTTTCATGTGCGGCACGTCCAGGCCTAGCGAATTAGGGGGCTGTCGCTCGTCTCATGGCCTAACCTTACCACTCCCTGCTCCATCTTTGTCCTGGAATCAGCCTGCCCAGACCCCCCTCTTATGTAGTAGTCCTACGCCGGGTACGAGGCGAGCCGGTGACGCCGTAGCGTGGTAGGATGTAGCCGAGCTCAGTGGCGTCCGAGTGCATCGGCGCGGGAGGGTTCTTCACTCCGGATTTCGGACGGAGCATGCACCATGCGTAATGTCGTCATCGTTGACGGATTCCGCACCCCACTCTGTAAGGAAGGAACAGACTTTCGCGAGACGGATGCGGAGGTGCTTGGCGCCTGGGTCGTCCGCGAAATGATTACGCGCTGCCACCGCTGGAATCTCCCGCTTGAGACGATCGATTCCGTCTTGGGCAGCAATGTGGCGACTCCGATGCATGCGGTGAATCCGACGCGGGTCGCAGCCGTTACCGGAGGCCTTCCCGCAACCATCCCCGCCGATACGGTAGCCGGGAAAAACTGCGGATCCGGAGTGACGGCACTCTACTATGCGGGACTGCGGATCAGGAGCGGTGACGACGACACCGTGCTGGTGATCGGCATGGAGGCGATGAGCCGAATCCCGATCGTGTACAACCAGACCGTCGCCAATCTTTTCCTGCAATACGGCAAAGCCAGAAGTCTCCGAGAGCGCACTGCCTTGGCTCTGGCCCTCATTCCCAAGCTCCTGCATCTCAAGAAATATCCGCCGCAAGTCGGGTTGATGATGGGTCTCACGGACCCGATGTGTGACCTCATCATGGGACAGACGGCGGAGAATATCGCAAAAGATCCTTCCCTAGATATCTCGCGGCAAGATCAGGACGAATTTTCCATCCGATCGCACAGGCTCGCGTCGCAGGCATGGAAGGATGGGCTCTTTGCGGACGAGGTCGTACCCATGTACGTCCCCGAGTGGAGCGCCTACGTCGCGCGAGACAATGGCATTCGTGAAGATGCCGGTCAGGACACGTTTCGCGAGGTCAAGCCCGCGTTCGACAGGCGCCACGGTTCGGTGACACCGGCCAACTCCTCCCAAATAACCGATGCAGCCGCAGCGATGCTGCTGATGGAAGAAGAGAAGGCCAAGGCCCTTGGGTTGCCGATCCTCGGATACCTGAAAGACTACGCCGATTTTGGCTATGAACCCTCGTGCATGGGACTGGCCCCCGTCGGGGCCATCGCCAAAGTGTTGGCCAAAGCTCGCCTGAACATGAAGGACTTCTCCGTCTGGGAGATTAACGAAGCCTTTGCATCCGTCGTATTGGGGATCAGCCGCATTCTTGACTCGTCATCGCTCATGGAACGCAAGTTCGGCCGTTATGGATGGACCGAACGTCTCGGTGAAATCCCACCCGACGATCTCAACCCGCACGGAGGCGCGATCGCGCTCGGTCATCCAGTGGGCGTCTCCGGTCTACGCTTGGCCATGACCTCCCTGTTCGAACTCAGGCGCCGGAATGCCGAGCGGGCCCTGATCAGCGCCTGCGTCGGCGGTGGACAGGGCGTGGCGATGATCTTGGAGAGGAAATAGGCATGTCACAGGATCACACCATTTCTCCCGGCTTGTTCACACACTTCAAGACCACAATCCTGGACGATGGCATCTTGCTGGCAGGGTTTGATTATTCAGGCAAGCCGGTCAATGTGCTCAATGTGGAGAGCATGTCGGAGTGGCAGAAGATCGTGCAGTATGCCGAGCAATCCGCTGCCATCACAGGCGTCCTACTGGTGAGCGTGAAAGAGGGAAATTTCTGTGCGGGGGCCGACCTGGAGCAGATGCACGACGCGCAACGGCAAGGTTCCTTTCAGGACATGGAGCAGCTCGTGATCACCGCGCACCAGCTCTTCGACAGAATGGACCGATCGCCGAAACCATTCGTCGCGGCGGTGGAAGGCGCCTGTCTGGGCGGTGGACTCGAGCTGGTGCTGGCCTGCCGCGCGCGCATCGCCAGCACCCATCCGAAGACCTGCTTCGCGCTGCCGGAGGTCAAACTGGGCATTCTTCCAGGATTCGGCGGGACCCAACGTCTCCCGCGTCTGATCGGCGTCCCGGCGGCATTGACCATGATCACGACGGGAAAATCGGTCTTTCCCAGGCAGGCTCTGCGGATGGGCCTTGTGAGCGGGATGGTGACCTCGATGCCTTCGCCGGTCAGGACCCTGGAGAGGATTCAGAAAGAAACGCTGATGCAGGCTGCCATCGCAGAGGTGCGCCGTCTCTGTTCATCTCCTGCCAAACGGCAGCAGCCGCTTCGGGCCAGCCAAAGATTCTTGAGTGCTCCTGTCATTCGCTCGCTCGTCTGCCGCTATGCCCGGCATCAAGTCACCAGACGCGTCGGGCATTTCTATCCCGCTCCGCTCCGGGCCATCGATGCCGTGGAGAGAGGACTACGGTTGACTATTCAGGAGGGGTCGCTCACGGTCGAGCGACCGCTCCTGATGGAACTCATGGCCAGCCAGACGTCCTCACATCTCGTCGGTCTGTTCCTGGCCGGCGAACAAGTGAAACGGAGCGTGGCGATCGTTCCGATGGCGTCTACCAGGGTGGGTGTGCTGGGAGCCGGATTGATGGGCTCACAGATCGCCGGCCAGCTCGCTGAAAAAGGCTACCCAGTGGTGTTACGGGACCTGTCTTCAGAGATTCTCGCGAAGGCGATCGGAAGGATCCAGACCGCTCAAACCGCCCAGGTGCGTAAGCGGACTATTCTCCCGTCCGACTTGCGCTATCGCATGATGCGGATTGCACCGACCACCAGCACCAGGGATGTGAGCGCCGCGTCCCTGGTCATCGAAGCCGTATCGGAGAAACTCGACGTGAAACGAGCGGTGCTCGCGGAATTTGAATCGGAGGCCCGTCCCGATGCGATCTTCGCGACGAACACGTCGTCATACACCTTGGCCGACATCGCCGCGAACGCCATCCATCCGGAACGGTGTGTGGGCCTCCACTTTTTCAACCCTGTGACCAGAATGCAGTTGGTCGAAGTAGTCCGTGCACCCTTCACCTCCGACATCGCCCTCGCGCAGGCCGGCAGTCTCGCCAAGCGGCTGGGCAAGTTTCCACTCGTGGTGCATGACGGACCGGGATTCCTCGTGAACAGAATTCTGTCGCGCTATCTGGCAGAGGCCGTCATCATGGTGGGGGAAGGCATTTCTTTTCGGCGCATCGACGCCGTCGCCAAGAATTTCGGCATGGCAGTCGATAGCGGACATCCGATGGGTCCGCTGGAACTCATCGACCTGATCGGACTTCCGGTTGCCATACACGTGTTGACCTCGCTCGCCGTGCTGGGACCTCGAATCGAGTCCCGCGATGCACTGCTGCAGAACCTCCTTCCCAAGCAGCAGCCACCGCTGACATTTTGGAAGTCAGGGAAAGAACATGCGGCGGCGCTCGACGCGGTCGCACACTACCGTCGCGCATATCCGTCAGATGCCGGCCCCACCTCCGATGAGAGCCTTCACCGGAGACTGTTTCTCCCGATGGTCGACGAGGCGGTGCGCTGTCTGCACGACAAGATCGTGGAGCATCCCTGG
This sequence comes from Nitrospirota bacterium, assembly GCA_030682135.1. Lineage (GTDB taxonomy): Bacteria > Nitrospirota > Nitrospiria > Nitrospirales > Nitrospiraceae > Palsa-1315. Next base: position 41,692 of record JAUXQT010000107.1, read on the forward strand.
CAGCTCGATTTCGCCCTGACCTATGGGATCGGGTTCCCCGCGTTCCGCGGAGGGCTCCTCACCTGGGCGCGCCAGACCATGACGCCCGGGCAGATAACCCGAGAACTGGAGTCGCTGGCAACCACGTATGGTAAACGTTTTGAGCCCTGTCAGTGGCTCTCCGACGGAGGCTGGTAATGCCGGACATTTCTTGAACCGACCGGCACGAAAGGGAGGGCCTTATGCCCGAACAACCCTGGTTCCCCCATTACCCCGAGGGAGTTCCCCACGAACTCTCCATTTCTCCCGAGACGCTCGTGGAGATGTTCTCACGGAGCGCGCAGCGGTTTGCCCACAGACCGGCACTCTATTTCTTTGGGAAGACCCTGTCGTACCGGGAATGTCATTCCCTCGTGAAGCGATTCGCCTGCGGTCTCGCAGCGTTGGGAATTCGCAAAGGCGATCGCGTCGCTCTCTGTCTGCCGAATTCTCCCCAAGCGGTCATCGCCTACTTCGGCATTTTGAAGGCCGGGGGTATCGTCGTCGCCTGCAACCCGACCTACACGGAACACGAACTGTCCCACCAGCTTCAAAACGCGGGAGCGCGTGCAATTGTGGTGCTCGACCAGATGTATGGGAAAATACAGCATCTCGACCTCGAGCTGATCATCGTCACGCGGATCACCGATTTCATGACGACGATCGCGAAATATATGTATCAACTTCGCAACGACCGACCTCCTATCGAGATACCGCGCAGCGAACCAATACTATTCTTTCACGACGTGCTGGACACTGTGACTCCGGTTGCGCCGGAGGAACTTCCGATCACGACGCCGGACGATATCGCCGTTCTCCAATACACGGGAGGCACCACCGGGGTGTCCAAAGGAGCGGAACTGCGCCATCGCAACCTGACGGCCAACATTCAACAACTCATCAGCTGGTTTTCTCCCGCCGAACGAGTGGAAACATTTTTCGCCGCACTTCCGCTCTTTCACATATTTGGCATGACCGTCACCCAAAATATCTGTCTGACCGTTGGAGGGTGCATGGTGCTGATCCCCGACCCTCGAAACATGCCCCTGTTGCTGACGGTGCTTCGCAAGAAGAAGCCCACCGTGGTGACGCTCGTTCCGGCCCTCGCAAGGAAACTGCTCGATCACTGTGATGAGAAGGACTTTTCGGCGACAAGATTTGTGATCTGCGGCGGGTCGGCCCTCCCCTATGAACTCCTCAAGAAATTTAAAGAGCGGACCGGCCACCTGATCATCGAGGGGTACGGTCTGTCCGAAGCGTCCCCGGTCACGCATTGCAACCTTCCGCACGGACTCTCGGTCAAACGATCCATCGGATTGCCCATTGCGAACACCGAGGCCAAAATCGTCGATGAAAAGGGCCAGGAGGTGCCCATGGGGGACATCGGCGAACTCTGGGTGCGCGGTCCGCAAGTGATGCAGGGATATTGGAACAACCCGGCAGAAACGGCGACTGCGCTGAAACCAGATGGGTGGCTTGCGACCGGCGACATCGCGCGCGCGGATCAAGACGGGTTCTTCTACATCGTCGATCGGAAGAAGGACATGATCCTCTCGACATCAGGATTTAATGTATACCCCTCCGAGGTCGAGCAGGTGCTCATGCTTCATCGACATGTCATTGAGGCTGCGGTCATCGGCGTCCAGCTCAGGGACGGGAGTGAATCGATCAAGGCCTTTGTTGTCGTCGCCGCCGACTCTGTTTCTGCGGACGACCTCCTCACACATTGCCGGCGCTACCTGGCATCGTACAAAATGCCCAGGAAAGTTGAGTTCCGCACCGAACTGCCCAAAACTCTTCTTGGGAAAACCCTGCACCGGGTCTTGCGTGTGGAAGAACGTACCGGCGCGCCTCTCCGACGTTCCTAGGCTCGCCGGGATGGAGACGATACACCCGACGGGCTGAACCGTTGCTGAATGCATGGCAGCTCAGCCACATGCCTGGCAAGCGCCAGCGAGGCGGAGAGCCCGGGCGACTCAATGCCGATCAGATTGATGAGAAGCGGATCTTCCCTATCTACCGAAACGATAAAGTCGCTCTTGTGTCCGTCCGAAACGACCACACGAGGCCTGATTCCTGAATAGGCCCAGCGAAGATCGCGTTCGTCCAGAGTTGGAAGAAACTTCTGCAAGGCTTCGACGAACAGGCTCGGCGGTGTCTTGTGCGACAGGTAGTCTGTCTTGTCTTGGATTGGTATCTCATTCGGCCCGATGAACAGCTGTCCGTTCGGACGGGGGCTGAAGTGTATCCCCTTGCCGGTCGCGTGAGGAGGCAGCGCAGTATACACCAAGCGTCGGATGAGGCCTCGCTTCTCTGGAGTGATCAGCTCGTAATACTCACCCCGCAACGGGCTGATGGTATACTTCTTGTGGTGCAAGGCAAAGGCCGCGACATCGTCGGCGTGAAGTCCCGCGGCATTAATCACGCACGCCGCGCGGACCCTCTGGCGATCGGTGGTGACGATATAGTCATTGGCGTCTTCATCGATGCCAATGACTCGGTTCTTGAATACAAACTCGGCCCCGGTCGCTTCCGAGTCGGTCTGCAGCGATTGCACGAAGACCAGGGAATCTATGACCGAAACGCTTGGAATGATGATCCCGCAGCAGGCGTGGAGATTCGGTTCCCACGCGTGCAAACCCCTGGGAGTCACAAACAACAGCGGGGTGTTCGTCTTCCACGCATTGACCCATAGTCGCCGCAGCATGGAGATCTCACGCCACAGGCCCCGCCGGACATCCTCACACGAAATAGCAATGACCATCCCCGTTCTGAGCAACGGGATCCCTTTGGCTACAGCATACGAGACCGCCATGGCGCTTCCCTCTCGCGCCAGCGTTCCCTTCAGCGAACGGGCATGTTCGTGGATCCCGCTGTGGAGCACCCCGCTGTTGCGGCTGCTGGTTTCTGCTCCCACCCGATCGTGTTGTTCGAGGACAACGATGCGGAGGGGCCGGTCCCAGGATCGGCGCAGCAACTCCCTGGCGATGGCGCATCCGACCACCCCTGCCCCGACAATGCAGACATCATACGTATTCATCGGATCTGGTCCTTCGCAACCGGACACAGGACACACCAAGGCGGAGAATGCTCATGTCCAATCCGCGCACGAATAAAAACGGGAACATTCTGTTCGTCTTTTGTGGAGGCGGATGCAAGGCCGTGTCCCAGGCGGCGGCAGCCGCAGAATTGGTTCATGCCGGTTTCTGCCCAACCCATATCGTGAGTGCCTCAGCCGGAACCTGCAATGCGATCGGATTTGTCGAACATCCCGGGGAAGCCGGAGCCGAGAAAACGCTCCGTATCTGGGAAGACTATATCACCTCCCCCGAAGCAATCTACGAGGTGCACCCATTCATCCGGGAGAAAGTTGCGCGTCTCTTAGGGGTATTCCCACAAGTCGCTCAAGGCTGGGGACCGAGCGGGTCGATTGTCCATGATCTGAGGCGGGCCATCAAGTTTTTGCCGCTGGTGATATCCTTTTGTGCGCGCATGCCGTTTCGCGCCGCAGGCCGCACGGTGAGCTTCGTGTTTCGTCTCATGGATGCCTTTGCGTCCCCGAGCAAGTCGTTCCGACGAGTCGTGCAGGCGCCTGAAGTCCAAGAAGCGTTCAATGAGGTGGATAAGTATTTTGAGCTCAAGAGGATGAAATCATTTCTGGATCCATTCCCGCTCTTGGCCAGACTCGGTGAGGAGTTCGATCTGCAGAAGGTGCTCACAAGCCCCATCGTGTGGCACATCCTCGCTGAGCGATACGAAGATGGTGCGACCGTGGTCTTTTCCAACAAAGATCCCGATCTGGCAATGGACGGGAGCGAGGACGCGCGAACCCGGAAGGCCAAATACGACCTCTTCTTCAGACGCATTCGCGCATCCATGGCCCTCTACCCGTTATTCGAAATGGTCGAAATGGACGGCTATCGGTACCTCGATGCCGATCTCGCAAACCCCCTTCCCGTCGAGGAAGCCTTCAGTGTGGGATGCGATACGATCTTCCTGTTTCTCAATGTTCCCAAGCAGACTGTTCGTATCGAGCCACATCCGCTGCGAAACTTGCTGGAATTGAACGACCTCTCACGCTTGAACGAACGGTACATCCACCACCGCGTCAAAGAAGCGCAGGTGAAGGCCAAGGAGCAGGGAGTGAACCTGTTTATCATCCGTCCAGACGATATCCCTCCCGGACTCGGATTACTGGAGATTGATCGCAAGGTGATCGAACAGGTGAAAACTCGAGAACGAACCAGGATGAAAGCCTATCTCGAGAATCTGGATGCAAACAATCTTCGGTTTGCGCCACTGATCCAGTAGCCTCAGCGGGATGTTCCGTTTGGCGTAATTTCAGGAGCCCCCATGCAAAGGGTATTGAGAATCGGCCATCGTGGGGCCGCAGGCCATGCCCCTGAAAACACCTTGGCTGCGATTCACAAAGGAATCGCCCTCGGAGTCGATTTCGTGGAGATCGACGTACGTCGCACTGCGGACGGCGTACTCGTGATCCTCCATGATGAGTCAGTGAGCCGCACGACCAACGGAACAGGACGGGTCGATCGCTTGTCGCTTCATGAGGTCAAGACGTTCGACGCGGGCAACGGCGAACAGATTCCGACGCTTGAGGAAGTGCTGACAGAGACCGATGGACGAGTGGGGCTGATGCTGGAACTCAAGATAGAAGGAATCGCTCAGCAGGTTGTCGAAGCGGTCCACAGGGTGGAGTTTACAAACGCTGTCATCTATGCGTCTTTTTTACACGATGAACTAACGCATATTCGGGCGGCCGACCCGAAAGCCTCTCTCATGGTGCTCTTCGACCATGTGCCACAGTCTCCCGTCTCCCGCGCGATCGCATATGGACCTTCACATGTCGGTCTCCGGCATGACACAGCCACGCGCCGTCTCGTCGATGCATTCCACCAAGTGGGCCTGGTCGTATGTGTCTACACGGCAAACTGCCCCGGTGACATCCAGCATGCACTTTCCGTCGGTGTCGATGGCGTGATATCGAATTTTCCCGAACGCATTACCTGCCAGTAATTCCTCACGTCACTTCCCGTGGCCAGACGTGTCTCGATGCCTGGCAGACTCCTAAAAGCGATACTGAAGACTGAGGGACGTATTCGTATTGAAAAAATCGCGCGTGGAGGCATTCGATGATCGCTGGCTCCGCTGAACTCCCAGCGTCATCGCTGTGGCCTGACTCACCTCATAACGCAGTTCCGCAGACCCCTGATGCGTCGTATCGATCACCCCTCGATTCGAATCCCCGACAATCTCGCTGGTAAAGACTTTCCGTCTGTAGGCATAGCCGAGGGTGACGGACAGGGACCTGCTCACCTGAGCCGTGACCCCGAGCGACGCAAAATGCTGGCGATAGGAGACATCGTCCTTGAATTGGACGTCCTGTTGCCCGTCTGCTAATCCTCGTTCGTAAAGATAAGCCGTCGCGAGCGTGAGCCACGAGTTTAGGCTCCACTCCAGTTGTGATCCCGACGTCCAGAATATCGTGTCCCGCTCAGCAAACACGTCATTGAATTGGCGAAGTCCGTAGCGGCCGACCAAAGTGGCCGTAAGATGCTCGTTCAGACGGCGCTCCAGTTGTAGCCGCCAGATATGGGAGGTCACCCGCTCTTCTTCATCCAAACGTTGTCCCGTACGCCGTTCATGGTTCGGGCCCAGGAAGAGGTTCGGCACATAGCGATAGCGAAGAAGAAGAGACGTCTCAGAATCGAGCGCCTGTTTCACTTGAATCCGGTAATTTCCATGATTGAAGATGGGATTGTCGGTGAAGATGAAACCATGTGCTTTGAGCGAGACTTCGGTCTGACCGAGATGCGTGGGATGCGAGGTATGTCGGACATCGAGAGACGGCTCCCAGACAACGTCGCTGGGCTTCTGCACCGGCACAATGGCCGGCTGGCTGGGATCTTCACTCAAACTCAGCCGTCGGGACGACGACAGTTCGAACACGTTGTCGGTATAGAGAACCTTGGCCTCCGCTAGGGCAGACCAGTCGGCCGCTGCATCACGAGGCGCAAAAAGATGCGCAGTACATAGGAACAAAGAAAGCCCGCCCAGAATCAGGCTGCACGAACGCAGGCCATGTTTCTGAGACGGCCAAAAGACCGAAGGTAGAGCAATTTCTGCCACGCGTCTTCTTCAGTGAGGACCAGAGAAATACATGAGGTCATGCCTATAACGAGGCTACCGAATGGACAGCATCTAGGCCGCGCGCTTCGAGACGTCCATCATCACTCTGGTCAGCGCACCGCTCGCGTCTGTGAAGGTGCCACCCAGCGCCAACGCTTTCTCAGCGCCGGCGACGTCGCCAGCTTTTTTCATGGTGATGACGGAGGCGGCCTTACTGTGGAACTCCGTGTGAAGGCGATGAATCTGCTGATAGTCGCCAACAACCAAGGCCTGCTTCCCCTCACCTTCGAGCCATTTGCCGAAATCGCAGACATTGTTTTTCTGCACGGTGGCGACATCGAGCTCTAGCTTCCCATCCATAAACTCACGAAACTTCGTTTTCCACTTGCCGTGCGCCCCAATCGCCGCCGTAATCGCCTCTTTGAGCGTCATCGTATTCCCTCCGTTCAACATGGACCGATATCGTAACGCTAACGATATCGGTTACTCACGAAGAGAACTTGAGGTGCAATCAGCGGTATGAAGTGGGTCAAGGTGTCTTACTTAACACCAGCGAAGGAACGCACGTAGAGCAGCACGTGCCAGGCTTCCTCTTCAGTGAGGACCAGGGGGATGAACGAGGCCATATCGGTTCCCGGACTCCCGTTTTTCAGGATCCAAATCAGTTCGCCATCCGTCCTCGCCGCTTGCCACACTTTGTCGGTGAAATTGCGCGGCAGCTTGCCGACTAGGCCGGGAATATCCCCGAATCCCTTCCCGTCTTTGCCGTGGCAGGTGGCGCAGAAGGCCTTGCCGTGAAAAATGGCCTTCCCTTTTTCAACATTCTCGGGCGTTGCCTCGAAGGGGTTTGTCCAGGTCCTGGCTTCCTCGATCTTGTCGATCGGCACTCGTGGCTTAAGCACGGCTTGATCAGCCCCAAAGGCTGGAGCGCCCCACCAGCCGACCGGAGTTGTCGCAACCACCATAACCAGGAAGTACCGATACATTCGCTTACCCTCACACTTCGCAGCCCATCATCGCTAGTGGACAATCGACAGGGACCAGCCTCATCCACAGAAGACAAAGCTGGTCCCCTCTATCGATCCTACTTGTCTGAATGACCTGGGAACTTATGCCCAAGGGATTGCGGGAAAGTCACGGTACCATCCGGGAATTCCTGCCCATGCTGCCACAAGTGATAAATCACCCCGTCTGTTCCTGCAGCAATTTCTGCCACCTTGGCCGCCTGGTCGGCCGGCATATCGAGGATCTGGACGCGGCCCGTGGCGATCTCGACTTTATGGTCATGGAAATGGCGATGCCACTGGATCGCGGGCAGCTTTCGCGTAAGATCCTTCGCGACGAAATATTCGATGGCCACTAATTTGGCTTTGGGATCGGTGGAATCGAACAGCAAACATTGGAGAATCTGGTCTGAAACCCCCTTACAGTAGTGATGGAACGGCCCACCAGGGGTCCCGTCGGCCATCATGTGCGGGGCTTGCACGTGGATATCGAATCCTTCGACCGGAGATTTCGGCTCCCCGCTGACAGCCTTCTGCGGAGCCACTCCGGCACATCCGATCGCCGCAATCGCGACCATGGCAAGCAGACCTTTTCTCATCACAATAGACCTCCTGAGGTTGGGGTTGGTTGACCGAACTGAATTGACCTGTTCATCTAAACCCATCTGTCGGCTTCAACATGGTGAGAGCCAAGCACACACGAATGGATTCATGTATCTCTGTCATTTCACGATTATTTTCTCCCGTCACCACTCAGCTGAGACCAAACCATTACTTCTCAACTACTTAAGCAGCTTTGGCATCTCAAACTTTATCGGCTCCCCAGTTAACGACTTGAGAAATGCCACCACATCAGATTGTTCATCTGGCGTGAGGCCCAAGGGCTTCACATGGGAACTCAGATTCGAATTTGGGCCACCTCCGCTATTAAGGAACGCGACCACCTCATCAAGCGTCTTGAAGGCTCCGTCATGCATGTAGGGCGCCGTCTCGACAATGCTCCGCAGCGTCGGCGTCTTGAACGCGCCTTTGTCTTTATCCGCTTTTGTCACATAGTAGCGCCCCAGATCCTCTTTCAGCGGACCGACCTGAGGGACACCGAGATTATGGAATTGGTTATCGGTGAAGTTCGGTCCGTTGTGGCAGAGGATGCAGCGGGCCTTGCCTTTGAAGAGGGCCAGACCTCGCACAGCTGATTCATCCATGGCTTTCACGTCGCCGGCGACATACTTATCGAAGGCGGAATTCGTGGAAATGACGGTCCGTTCATAGGCAGCGATAGCCTCGGCAATCCCTTGCAGGTTGACCTCGGTCCCGAAGACGGCCCGGAACTGCTGCTGATAGCCCTTGACCTTGCTCAGCTTGCTGACGACGTGCTCATGCGTCTCTCCCATCTCGATCGGGTTCTGGATCGGCCCGATGGCCTGCTCTTCCAGCGAGCGGGCTCGGCCATCCCAAAACTGAACGTGATTGAAGGCCGTATTATAGACTGTGGGCGACTGCCGTCCTCCCACACCGCCGTCGATCCCGATGGAGGTCTGGCGAGGATCGGCAAATCCGGTCCCAGGGTTATGGCAGAAGGCACAGGAGATCGCGCCACTCTTCGACAGGCGGCCATCGAAGTAGAGTTGCTTGCCGAGGTCGACTTTCGCCTTGTAGTTCAGATTCGTGGAGGGAGTCGGAATCGATGTCGGGAGTGGGCCGATATCAGGAACCGTCACCCCATCGACCGTTACCGTTCCATGCGGCGCGGAGCCGGACGGCGAGGCATCAGCCGACGGCGGGCCATCGAACAGGGATACCGCTGTTGCAGAAATCACCAGCCCAACCAGGCTGACAGCCAACGCTCGCTTCGTCGTCATACTCATTCCTCCAGGGTTCAGACCCATCACAATCTCACCAGTTCTACTGCGCCCGAACATACCATGGACCGACTCGTTTGGACACAGAACTACCGAACCAGGGTGGATTTCATTAAACTATCTGCCTGAGGAGGCGAGAATCCCTGATACCCTCGGTGGCGTTCTGCGAGTTCCAATACAGAGAACGGCTGACCGTCCACCACTTCCGGCACTGTGAAGATTTGCCGCAACTGCCCACCACGGGCCCCGACAATCTGGCCGGTAAAGGCCACCCCTTTGGCTTTCAACCGCTCCATCGCCAACTCGATATCTTCGACTCGCACCGCGACATGATGAAAGACCTGGTCGCCGAACGTATTCACCCAAGCAGGGATGATGCTGGTGCGGCCCCGTTCGTCGGAATAGGCCTGATCCACGAAGAGCGCGGGATACCCGACCTTCCGATAGACCTTCGCGTACCAGTCTTCATACTCGATCGTTTCACTGTACCCATAACCCAGCCTCGTGAACTCCTCCGCACGCCGGTCGATGTCCAGCGTCCTCAGCGTGAGATGGTCCGCGACCGGATAGAAGCCAACCCCCGCTTCCTCCAGCAAGGCGCGTAGCACCTTGGCAGCCCGATTACTTGATACATACTTCTCGATCATCCTCTCGATGAGCCCATCCAACTCCACCGCGTGATCCATGTTGGCGACTCCTTTCCCTGATATCCCGTTACTCTCCGAATGTGATGCCCTGGGCCAACGGCATGTCGCCGCCCCAGTTGATCGTGTTCGTCTGCCGCCGCATGTAGGATTTCCAGGCATCCGAACCGGCCTCCCGTCCTCCGCCGGTTGTTTTCTCTCCGCCGAACGCGCCGCCGATTTCAGCACCGGAGGTTCCCAGATTGATATTGGCGATCCCGCAATCGCTGCCGGCTGCAGACAGAAACTGCTCGCTCTGTCTGAGGTGGTTGGTGAACAAGGCCGACGAGAGGCCTTGCGGCACATCGTTCTGCATCGCAATCGCGTCATCGATGGTCTTATAGGTCATGAGGTAGAGAATCGGAGCAAAGGTTTCCCGCTGCACGATCGGCCAACGGTTTTGCGCCAACACAATCGTCGGCTCGACAAAATTTCCTGGCCCGGGAAGCACCTGCCCACCACAGAGAATCTCTCCCCCTTCCTTCTTGATCTCCTCGATGGCCTCTTGATATGCGTGCACGGCGGCCTGATCGATCAGAGGCCCCATCAGCACGCCGGACTTGAGCGGATCTCCGATCTGTACCTGTTTGTAGGCCGATACCAGACGGGACACCACGTCACCATATTGTGTCTCCTGCACAAACAGTCGTCGCGTAGTCGTACAGCGCTGGCCTGCTGTGCCGACTGCGCCGAAGAGGATGGCCCGAATCGCCAGGTCCAGATCGGCAGTTTCATCGACGATGACGGCATTGTTTCCGCTCAGTTCCAACAGCACCCGTCCAAGCCGTTCTCCCACCGCTTGCGCGACCTGCCGACCGACTGGAACAGACCCGGTAAATGAGATTAAGGGCAGCCTGCCGTCCCGCACCATCGTCTCGGCCAGATCGGTACGATCCGTAACGACAAGCGAAAATATTCCCGATACTCCCTGTTGCTTCATGACCTGATTGCAGATCCGCTGAACGGCAATCGCGCAGAGCGGCGCTTTCGGCGAGGGCTTCCAGACCACGGTGTCCCCGGCGATGGCCGCTATGAAGGCATTCCAGGCCCAGACTGCCATGGGAAAGTTGAAGGCCGTCAGGACGCCGATCGGCCCAAGCGGATGCCACTGTTCGTACATGCGATGGCTGGGCCGTTCAGAATGCATGGTCTGCCCATACAGCATGCGCGATTGGCCGACCGCGAAATCGGCCATGTCGATCATCTCTTGCACCTCGCCATCCCCCTCAGCCTTGATCTTGCCGACCTCCAACGAGACGAGGCTACCCAACGCATCTTTCTTCTCCCGGAGGGCCTGGCCGATCAACCGGACCACCTCGCCTCGCTTCGGTGCCGGCACCAGGCGCCATTGTGCGAATGCCTGCTGCGCCTCCCCTACCACCCGCTCGTAATCGGCTGCCGTAGCCGGAACCACCCTGGCAATCACCTCTCCCGTCGCGGGATTCCTAGATTCAAGCCTCTCCGAGCCGGACGATGCCGACCACCAGCCTGCTCCAGCACAGGCCCCTGGATTCACGTCACTGAGCCCCAGCTCCGTCATAATCTCCAGTGGCTGCTTCATCGGTATGAGGCTCCAAACCGGTTTTCGAGAAAATCGTGCAGCGGGAACGATTCCTGAGTCACGAACCCCTTGTACCGTTCAGGAGTTTGGAGCACGAGGTCAGCGACGGCACAGAGGCTGGAAGCGGTTGTCACTTGAATGGCGGACCAGAGCTTCCCCTTAATACATTGGGGATAGATTTTCTTCACATAGTTCTCCTCAAACAACGCGCCGTCTCTCATTCCAGTCACGGAGGCATAGATCAGCACGACATCTTGCAATGTCTGCGGGATCGCTCGTTCGAGGATGCGTTTGAGCGTCTCACGATCCTCGTTCAGCTTCAGATCGTTCATCAATAGGTGAATTTTCTCGCAATGGCCCGGATACCGGAGCGTCTTGTAATTCATGGTCCGGACTTTTCCCGCATAGGTATCCGCCAACGTACCCAGTCCTCCAGATGTGTTGAACGCTTCGTAGAGAAGTCCATCCACCTCGATCGTCTCATAACCTTCAAGGGGCTGTAGAGATACCTTCTCGCCTCCCTCAATGCCATAACAGATATTGCCGTATTCATTGATGAGCCCATCGGTCGACCAGGTCAGCGAATACTTGAGGGCATTACTGGGATGCACCGGCAGGGCTCCGACCCGCATTTTGACCGTATCCACCCGATCGAAATGGGTGATCAGGTCCTGCGTCACAACGCTGATGAATCCGGGAGCCAGACCGCATTGCGGCACAAAGGCCTGCGGTGAGTCGGTGCTCAGGACCTTGACCTGATTGGTGACCTCGACGTCCTCGGTCAGATCAAAATAATGCAGCCGATGTTCCCGGGCCAATCCAGCGACAATGGGATTGCAGAAATAGGGGAGGCTCGACAGGACCGCATCGAATCGATGCGCCGTCAGGTAGGCGCTGATGCTGTCGGGATGCCGGACATCAAGAAGCAGGGGCGTGACTCGCGAGAGACCGAGTTCACGAACGAACCGCGTAGAGGCATCGAGGCTGATATCCCCAAGCGTGACCTCATAATCACCGTTCTCCGATAAGAGACAAGCGACCAGCGATCCAATCTTTCCAGCACCGAGGATCAGCACGCGATGCATGGGAGACCTCACATGTTCTAACAGGATGCTGAAAAAGTCCGCCAGCGGCGTTCTCGCTTCACGAAGAGGCTCAACGTGCCAACTAGTACGCCTCGCCTCTTCGCTCGCTGCGGCCTTGCTGGACGGCCTTTTTGAGCATCCTGTGGTTGTTCGGGCCGCGGTGCCACTCGGAGTATTGTGGCCGTTTTTTTCGCATACACCGAGTTTTTCCGCAGCCTGCTAAGTATACTCCTGACTGAGCGCTCAATGAACATCTCGTGAGCGGTTCCTTTGACGGTACCATTGCTCCTACTCGATATCCTCCCTCGGCGAGGAACAGTCAATATCCAGAGAACAATTGAGACCATGGCCCATGGAGACAGTCTGTCCATACCGGCAGAACAAGACCGGTGCCGGCACGAGTCTGGGCCAGAAGCAACGGTCTAATTCGTTGATTTCACTGATGGTATGAGCTGTGAACGGGAAAAGGAGTTTGTGATAGGCTGATACACCACCAGGAGCGGCGATTATGTTGCGCATGCCTTCCCGAGTCGTGCTCCCCTTCGGCTACCGGATATCAGTGCGGCAACTGTCCGATACGGAGATGGACCGTCGTGACCCCGATGCCGACGGTATCTGGGACGATGCGACTAAAACCATTTTTCTTCGCAAGCGCTTGCCCGTGACCAGACGGCGCTACATTCTAGCCCACGAATTGGGCCATGCCTGGCTCGACTGGCAGCACCGGTATTTAGACACCGGCAAAGCCAAAAACTAGCGGGATGCTGAAAAAGTCCGCCCGCTTCGTTCTCCCCTCGAAAGCATCCTCAACGTAGCCAGGGGCTACGCCTCCGGTGCTTCCATCGGCTGCGGCCTTGCTGGACGGACTTTTGGAGCAGCCTGCGTAAACGCTCACCCTTGTGCCACATATTCTTTTCTTCACACGACCTACTTCGCCCCGGCAAGTTTCAGCACGACAGCCCATTCCATTTCCGTCACCGGCTGGACCGAGAGGCGAGAGCCCTTTCGCAGTAACACCATGTCCTTCAGCTTGGGCTCCTGCCTCAGTCGGTCGAGCGACAGACTCGCCTTCAATGTCTGGCGATACCGAATATCCACCATATCCCACCGAGGGGCAGAGGGATCGCTGGCTGGGTCATAGTGATGGTGCGTCTTGTCAAACTGCGTCTTGTCGGGGTAGGCCGTCCGCACCACCTCTGCAATCCCCACCACAGCCGGCGGTTCCGCATTACTATGGTAGAACAGCACCTGGTCGCCGACCTTCATCGCGCGCATGAAATTACGTGCTTGGTAATTCCGCACCCCATCCCAACTAGTCATCTGCTTGGGAGACTGGGCAAGATCCTCGATCGAAAACACACGCGGCTCCGATTTCATCAGCCAATAGCGGCGCCCTTCTGTCATTGCGTCCCCTCTTCCTGCTTGGTCATTCCGCTCACTCCATGTATGCTGTCGCCGACATCCCATCTCAATTGAGGTTCGTCGATGGAACTGACTCCATTCTTCTTCGGTCTGTATAAGTTCGTCAAGTACGGCCTCTACCCGCTGACTTGGGTAGTACTGCTCCTCGGCGCGGCAGCGGTCCTGGCCCTCTTTCCGTTTTCGCCAAAACGCCTGCGATGGGTGCGTCTGCTCATCGTTTCATCCCTCCTCCTCCTCGTGACGATATCCAATCCGCTGGTTGCCACCTTCCTGATGGGGTCGCTGGAATCCTGGTACCAGCCAGCGCAGCTCTCGCCGTCCGATCGTTTCGATGCCATCGTCGTCTTGGGGGGAGGCATCAACGAGAAGGGGTCCCTTCGACCGGCCGCTGAGCCTACGTCCTATTCCAGAAATCGCACGACCTGCGGCGTAGATCTATTCCAACAGGGTCATGCTCCAACCGTCGTCCTGACAGGAGGAGATGCCAGAGTCTTCGGTACGGGGCCCAAAGAAGCGGTAGAAATGCAACGTTGGGCGGTCCGTCTCGGTGTTCCAGAATCGGCCACGATGGTCGATACCGACGCGCGAAACACCTATGAGAATGCGACAGGGACCAAACGGCTCATCGGACCGGCCTCGATTCTGCTCGTCAGCTCAGCCGGCCATCTCCCGCGCGCCGTCCCGGTATTCACCAAGCAAGGCTTCCGCGTCACACCGGCCCCCTGCGACTATGCGTCTCAAGACCTTCCGCAGGAAAGCTGGAAGGACATCGACCTCTTCGATTTCATGCCGAGCGATGGGGCGATACAACACAACAGAGAAGTGGTCACGGAGTTGGCAGGTATCGTAATTTATTGGCTGGCAGGAAAACTCTAGAGTCCTATCAACGAGGGATCAACCGGTAAATGCCGCCGCCGTGATCCAGCAGATAGATCTCGCCTTCTTCGTCCTGCCCGAATGAAGAAATTCGAAACCCCGTCTTAAGCAACACCGTGGGGGACGCGTCCTTCCCCCCTTCGTCCGATTGCCTGAAGACGAACACTTCACCGCTACAGTAGTCGCCAAACAGATAGGCCCCGCGAAGCGCGGGCATCGCGAGACCACGATAGACATACCCGCCGATAATCGAGCAACGCCCTTCCTCGTGACGATATTCCATGACGGGCAAAGCGAGCCCCTCAGTCGGGCACGAGGTCGCGGGATTGTAACAATGAGATCCCTCCATCACGCGCCACCCGTAGTTTCCTCCGCGCGTGACGAGATCGACCTCTTCCCACTTCTTCTGCCCCACATCGGCAACCCACAGTTCTGCACTGTTGAAGTCGAAGGAGAAACGCCAGGGATTCCGCAGCCCGACGGCATAAATCTCCGGACGACCGCCCTCTCTGGCAAACGGGTTATCCTCCGGGATCGCATAGGGATCGCCATGATCGACATCGATCCGTAAAACTTTCCCCAACAGTTCATTGAGGTTTTGGGCGCGATTGCCAGGATCACCCCAAGCACCTCCGTCTCCAAGACCGATGTACAGATACCCGTCCGGTCCGAACGCCAACATCCCGCCATTGTGATTGGACTCAGGCTGCATGACGACCATGAGCACGCGCTCATCCCGCGAGGCCGCATCCGGGGCGCCACCACGCCGATACTCCGCCACGACCGTGGCGCCATCCGGTCGTCTCGTGTAATTCACAAAGAATCGCCCGTTGCGGCGATAGTCCGGATGAAACGCCAACCCCAAGAGTCCCCGCTCAGTATCGTCCGTTAACACACGGTCGCGTAAGTCCAAAAATAGCGCCTCTCGCCGAACGCCTTGGCTAATGATTCGTATCGCCCCCGGCTGCTCGACGACAAACAGGCGTCGAGACCCATCGCCGGCATGCGTAAGAAACAGCGGGCGTTCGAGCCCCGCGGTCACAAGAGGTGCGAGGTGGATCGACGGGGATTGAGTTGGAACTTCAGCTCCGGCCTTCGCAGGTAGGGACATCGGCAGCGCAAGCATGAGCGCGATGCCCACGGTTGCACAGAGTCGAAGAGACAGGTCTTGCATCATCAGTGAATCTCCCGATCACGCATTTCAATGTATTGAATCAGCGCCCGGTAGGTCAATTCTCTGATCCTCGACTTACTGGCAGCCTGACTTCCGATGTTCCCTTCGATCCACACCCGGTCGGATACCTGCGCCGTCGCGTCATTACAGAGACTCCACATCTGGTGGAGAAAACCTTCTGGCAGGCCCACTTGCATCCCTTCAGATTCAATACGGTCATCCAACAAGGCCAGGAGATCGGAAATCGCCTGATCCGGACGATAGGGCGTCACCGAAAATCCAAACCGCTCCTGTGCCGATGTGTCCTGCTTCGCCTGCTCGACCAGATCCAACATATACTCTTTGAGCAAGCCCACCACATGACCGGACAGAGCCATTCCGTTCTCCTTTGCCCGCATTATGCATCGCGATGAGATCGCGAACAAGAACCCGATGTGCTCATCACTCGCAGGCTAATCAAAATGGCCTTCCAGCAAGGCCGCAGCCGATGAAAGCACCGGAGGCGTAGCCCCTGGCTACGTTGAGGATGCTTTCGAGGCGAGAACGATGCTGGCGGACATTTTCAGCAGCCTGCTACGACTCGCGGTTGACCAGCCAATCAATCCTTCTCTATGATGCCGACGTGAAAATGGCACGGGGCCAGAGGTACGGGGCAAGGGGATTGTATGGTCGAACGATTTGAAGTGGCGCTGAACACTCCTGCGGGACGGCTGACCACGGCTATCGACGTGCCGACGGGATTGATCCCCATCACGGCGATTGTCCCGGTCACGCGCCGCCTGGGGGAAGAAGCCGCAGGGCTGGAAGTCCAGCAGGCCATCGCAGCAGGCCAGACCATCTCCTGCCAGATGGGCTGCGCCGCCTGTTGCCGCATGTTGGTTCCGTTGTCCGCACCGGAGGCATTCGCCCTACGCGAGTATGTAGAGCAGTTGCCGACCGATCGACGGACCCAACTGCGACAGCGCATGAGCGCTACGAAAGATCGCTTGACGCGTGAGGCTGTGTGGGATCGGCTGAACGATGTCGCAGAGGCTTCCAGGCCGATACCGGACGAAGAACTCGACCCGATCAACCGTGCCTACTATGCGCTGAGAATCCCCTGTCCCTATTTAGAGGATGAGATGTGCTCGATCTACGAGGCACGACCGGCCGCCTGCCGTGAACTCCTCGTCACCTCACCGGCGGAACTCTGTCAGGATCTGGTGCAGAATCCAGTGACCCCTCTGCCGGTCTCGATGCGCATTGGGTCCATCCTGGGGCTGGTCTGGGGAACATTGACCAATTCTCCGCCTCGACTCATCCCGCTCCCGATGGCCTTGGAATGGGCCGAGCGGCACGAAGAAGAATCCCGACGGACCTGGCCGGGCTCGTCCCTCCTGGATCAGGTCCTCGACAACATGTGGCGATTTCTCAGCCAGGCGTTTACGAACAGGCGCGGGGCGAGCGGCAAGGGGCAAGGGGGACCGGGCAAAGACACGGATCCTCGTTCCCACCTCTAGCCCCCTCGCACAAGCCTGATGTCAATTCAACACACACAGAACAAGAGGAAAAAGAAATGCAAAAACCAGTCATCGTCTGCTTAGATTTGGAAGGCGTGTTGGTGCCGGAGATCTGGATCAACGTCGCCATCAAGACCGGCATCGACGAATTGAAGATGACGACCCGCGAGATGCCGGATTACGACGCCTTGATGAAACGGCGCCTGGCCATTCTCGATCAGCACAAACTCACCATCCACGACATCCAAAGCGTCATCGATAAGATGGGGCCGCTGGAAGGAGCCAACGATTTTGTCGCCTGGATTCGCGAGCGCTGCCAGGTGATCATCCTGTCCGATACGTTCTACCAGTTTGCCCAGCCGCTGATGCGCCAACTGGGATTTCCGACCCTCTTTTGCAACCAGCTAGAGATCGATCCAGCCGGCCGCATCGTCAATTTCCACATGCGGATGCCGAACCAGAAAAAACATTCGGTGGCCGCGTTCAAATCGCTGAACTTCTTCACCATGGCTGCGGGCGATGCCTACAACGACACGGCCATGTTAGGAGAGGCCGATGCGGGCTTCTTCTTCTGTCCGCCGGATCATCTGCCCAAGGAGTTCCCACAGTTTCCGGTGACCAAGACTTACGGAGAGCTCCAAGCGCGTTTCAAGGAGGCGGGGAATCTGAAATAGCTCTCAGCCGTCAGCGATCAGCTTTCAGCCTCAGAGGTAACCAAACACGATGCGGGACTTCAGGCAGCTTAAAGTTTGGGAGAAAGCTCACAAGCTGACCTTGGCGGTCTATCACGCGACAGCGACGTTCCCCCAACAGGAACTGTTTGGGCTCACCAGCCAGATAAGACGAGCCGCAGTGTCTGTACCTGCGAACATTGCGGAGGGTTGTGGAAGGAGCGGCGAGCCAGAGTTGGCCAGATTTTTAAGAATTTCGCTCGGATCGGCGAGTGAGCTTGAATATCATATTATTCTCTCAACCGACCTGTGTTATCTGAACAAAACGGCCAGCCAACAGCTCTTCAAGCAAGTCACCGAGATAAAACGCATGCTGACGTCTCTCATTCAAAAGCTGACAGCTGAGCGCTGATGGCTGAATGCTATATATCCCCATTCACCGCGGCCAACACGCGCCGGCCATAACGCTCCGCCTTCAGATCGCCGATGCCTGGAACCTCCAACAGCGCGGCCGGCGTCGCAGGCTTGTAGCTGGCAATCGCTTTCAATGTCTTGTCATGAAAAATGATGAAGGGCGCGACGTTCTCTTCTTCGGCCAGCTCCGTGCGGAGCTGCCGGAGCCGTTCAAAGATCTGTTGATCTGCCGGCGAGGCTCCCAGTGCCACGATCGGCACAGATGTATCGCGTGACGGCTTCTTCAACGGCGACTCTCGCGGGCGCTCCTCCACACCCTTCAAGAGCACAACACCGGTCCCTCGCAGAATCTCCTGCCCCCGGCCAGTCAGATCGATGGTGGGGTACTCCGCGCCTTCAACCTGGAGATAGCCGGAATCAATCAGACCCTTCACAAGCCCGGTCACGGATGGCTTCGAGAGCGCACGACAAGTCCCGTACGTTGGGCAGGCTTCCCCTCCAAATGCCAACAGCGCTTTCGAGCGGCTGCCACGGAGGATCTCGACGATACGGCTCACCCCGAACCGGCCCCCGCACCAGGACACCGTTTCCAGAACGGCCTTCGCGGAATCGGCATCGTCGCGTGAAATCACGCGACAAACCTGCTGCACCGGCGCGGCACAACGATCGCAGAGGCCGCAGGGACCCAAGGCCCGCTCGGCTTCATCGCTGAAATAGTCGAGAATCGCGAGTTGCCGGCAGGTCGGCACAGACACATAACCCAGCATTTCTTGAAGTAACGTTCTCATCCGCGCGGCTCGGTCCGAACCTTCAGGATCCTTGGCCGCCAGCTGAATAAAATATTCCTGCGTGGCCAGATCCCGTTCATGGAACAGCAGCACGCAGGCAGCGGGCTGTCCGTCGCGGCCGGCCCGCCCGACCTCTTGATAATAGGCCTCCACACTTCCCGGAATGTCGAAATGGACAACCAGCCGGACATCCGACTTGTCGATGCCCATACCGAAGGCATTCGTCGCAGCGAGAATCCTGACGGTTCCCCGGCGAAAGTCGTCATGCACAAGCCGCCGCTCCTCGTCAGAAAGACCGGCATGGTAGTAGGCTACCGATTGGTTTGAATGTCCTAGCCATTCCGCCACTTCCTCGACGGCCCGGCGCGTGGCGCAATAGACTAGGATCGTGCCTTTCTCCCTCTCGCGAACCAGACGCTCCAAGGTTGCCAGCTTCTCTTGGCGCGACTGACAGGGACGGACCGACAGGGCGAGATTGGGACGCCGAAAGCCGGAGACCAATCGGAGCGGATCGCGAAGCGACAGCCGTTTGCACAGATCGACTTGCACGCGGGTGGTGGCCGTCGCCGTCAAGGCGAGGCAGGGAGGATTCGTGAGTTCCTGACGGAGGCGGCCGATTTTCAGATAGTCGGGCCTGAAGTCGTGGCCCCACTGAGAGATGCAATGCGCTTCGTCGACCACCAGCAACGAGACCCAGAGGGTACGCAAGAGCTGGAGAAAACCCTCATGCTGCATCCGTTCGGGCGCCAGATAGAGCAACTGCAGCCGCTTCTGATTGAGGTCTTGAATCACGCGGTGCTTTTCAGATCCGGTGAGTCCCGAGTGAAACGCCGCCGCCTTGATCCCTCGCTGCTTTAAGCTCGCCACCTGATCTTGCATGAGGGCGATCAGTGGAGAAATTACCAGGGTCAATCCTGGCAAGAGGGTCGCGGGCAATTGATAACAGAGCGATTTCCCCTGCCCCGTCGGCATAACCGTCATCGCATCGCGCCCGGCCAATACAGCGCGAATGACCTCCTCCTGGCCTGGACGAAAGGTGGCAAAGCCAAACTGTTCGCTGAGCTGTCGAGTCAGATCATCCACGGCAAGGTTTTTCAAAAAAATTGGAGGTGGCGATGAGTGAGATAGAGACTGAGTATAGAGGACTGGACTGACGGTGGGCAAGCCGTGGATAGGCTGAAGACTGAAGGCCGAAGGCTATTAAGCAATTCCTCCCCTTTGTAAGGGGAGGGTAGGAGGGGTAGAGCCTCCTCTGGCCACGATCACATGTCGGTCGAGACAGCTGCATGAGAAGCGACCTCCCCTGGCCCCTCCTTACGAAGGAGGGGAAGAAGACAGCTGTCAGCTTCTGCAGGAATAGATTTCGGAGGATGAGAGGAAGAGCAACGAGTGGCGAAATACCTTATCGCGCGGCCAGCGTGGAGAACTGGTCCGAGTGCAGGAACCGCTCATCGGCTGTCAAGAGCGTCAATCCGTACACAGCGGCAGTCGCTGCAAGAAACCGGTCGGCTGGATCTTGATGGGACAGATCGATGTGCCGACTCATCAATGCCACGGCATGGGTAAGAGGAGCTTCCAGAAATGGAATCGTATCCAGCAGACGCTGAATCCATGCAGCCGGGTCGGGCTGAAGTTGAATACGCTTCTTCTCCGCCAACAGATGCACTTCCCAGAGCGTGATGGGGGACAACCAGAGCTCGTTGTGGAGGTTCTCCAACTCGGTTCTTATCGCTGGTGAAAGTTGATCCGGGTCAAGCACGCTCCAGAGCAGAACGTGGGTATCGAGCAGGAGCTTCACGCGCGCAGGGCTTCCCATTCCTCAGAACTGGAGATGGGATCGATAATGTCACCAGTGATGGCGCCGGAACTGGCGAACGAGCCCAGCCATGACTGTGGCATTGATGAGGGAGGCGGCGGCCCCACCTGCGCGATAGGCTCACCCTTGCGAAGAACCAGAATAGGTTTTTTCGTTCGGTTGACCTTGGCAAGAATAGCCAAACAGGTCGCCTTGAAATGAGAAATGGAGACTTCTTCCATCTCAGTCTGTTTGCGCACTTTGCTCATGCCGAAACCATACCATGGTCAATGACTATGGTCAACGATACGAGTGATCGGCTTTCGGCTGATGGCTCATTATTCCTCCCCTTTGTAAGGGGAGGCTGGGAGGGGTAGCATTTCCGTTCTCGATCATACGCTGATCGTGGCCGTCGAATGAGGAGCGACCTCCCCTGGCCCCTCCTTACGAAGGAGGGGAAGGAACTGAGCTTGAGATTACAGGCCGAAGGCATTTGAGCCTTCCTCCCCTTTGTAAGGGGAGGTTAGGAGGGGTAGCGTTTTGGTTCTTGCACGAAGGCTCGGTCATTGCAATCTAATCTGCCTCAGGGCAAAAAGAAGCCCCGCTGGGGATCTCCCAGCGGGGCTTTCTTTCTTGACAGAAACGAGAGATCTTCTCGCCCCTTGCCTTATGCCTCGTAACTTCTTCTTAGAAATTCAGCCAAAGCTGCATATAGGCCCAATCCTGGTTGCTGCTTTGCCCCAAGTTCTCCTGGATATAGCCGCCGGCAAACAGGTGGCCATAGGCCGCCTGGAAGGCCAGCTTGCCATCCATGAACATGTGGGTCCAGGCCACATCCAATTCGTCTCCGATGTGCTTCTTGGTATTGTTGGCTGCCGAGAAGACATAGACGCCCTGTGAACCACGGTACCAGTTGTCCTTGCTGTTCGCCAAGTTCAAGCTGGTGGCCCAGAATTCAATGTGGTCGTCCTTGGTCGGTCTTGCTTGGAAGTTGATGGACGGGCTCATCATGTTCTTCCAGGCCTGGACATCCATGTAACCCATGTGGATGTGGTTGGTCGGGAACATGTTTTCAAAGGTATTGGCCGTCTTACAGCCAGTCGCACCCGCCGCACCACCGAGGGTACAGTTCGCACGACCATCACCGGTGGCATAGTCGAAGTTGAAGGCCAACCGTGGCTTCCAGGATGACTGGTAATGGGTATAGCCAATCCAGTTTCTGGTCGCAAATGCGCTGATATGCAGGTTCTGCTGATTGCCATATCCTGCGCCAGCACCAGCCTGATTGGCATCGGCCATCGAGCCGAACTGGTAAGTCACTTCGTTGGTTGCATCGAAGTTGCCCTTACGCATTTCGATCCGGTTTCCGACGTTGTGACGAGTCTGCGCTGCATGCTTGTTCGATCCTAATCCTTGACCTGCCGTTCCTGCAACTGATGGAGTACGGTTGCTGTAGAGGAAATAGTAGGGCTCGATCAGGAAGCCAGGCACCGACTTGATCTGGTTGTAGAAAATGAACATGTCGGCATCGTAGCTGCCGCCGGAATTCCCGGTACCTTGTCCCGTAACCAAATTTGCCGCGGTGCCGCCGGTCGGGGCACCCTGGTTGATGTCGCCCTCTTGGGTCCGGAACCAGCCCATGTAGCTATCGATGGACTTGGTGCTGTATTGCAACATCACACCATCATGGGAGAATCCCGTATTGGCCCAGTCGAAGTGGCCGAACAACGAATGGTTTCCGAAGACGATATATTGACGGCCGGCCTTCACGCTCAAGCCCTGTACGCCGGCAAAGTTCCGGACCAACATGTAGGCAGCGCGAACGCCCAAGGTGCCGCCGTTCCCATTGGTGGTATTGCTGGAACCGGTATGGGTCAAGGCATCTCCGGCGACGCCGGTGTTGCTGCCCCAGTTCCTGGAATCGATGAGCTCCATATAGAAGTTCACGTCAGGTGAAAGATCGTAGCCAATGCCCAAACGCGTCATCTGCTGCGCATAGAAGTCATTCTGCTTCCCTGCGGCGGCCTTTGCACCAGGCGCGCTGTTACAAGTTGCGCCGGCGCCACCGCCGAAGCAGATCCCGTTCCGCATTTCAGGCCGCACACGCAAGTCCGCGCGGACCCAGAAATTCTTGATGTCGAAATTCTTGCCGATCTTCGGATCGTAGAGTTCATAGGCTTCCTTCTGCGGAATCGCGCGAGGAATGGCCGGGACGTTGGTGATCTTCTCACCTTCCGGCAATTCAAACGCGGCTTGCGCCGGGGCCGTCCCGAACGACAGGCCTGCAGCCATGACAGCCGCACTGAAGAAGGTGGCCGCACTGGCCCACCCCATTCGTCTGTGGATACTTTGCATATGAATTCCTCCTGTGAATTGGATAACAGCCGCCACCGGTGCACGTTCCGGCGCTGCGCTGCCGACTTGACATCCAACTGCATGCACGGTCATGACTCGCTCTCTTTCATTCCTGCTCTACCGGAGAACCGAGACCCCGTTGTGCCAACGGCGTCTCTTCCTCCCTTAACCACTACCAACTTGCCCGAACCAGCTCGATCTGACAAACAATTTTCCTGTTTTGGCCCCTGCGATTCACTCTCGAACAGTTCCACCCATCACAGATCACCGCTCACTCATCACAATCTTCTACGCCTGGCCCGACTGGCTGATGGACTTGGCTCCGTCCTCTGCCTGTTTCCCGGCTGCGTTGATCTGCTCCTCGGCGTCTTTGATCGAGGCTTGAAAGTCCTGCTCGACCATCTTCACTTCCTGCTGGATCATATTGATTTCCGGCTCGACCGACTTTCTGAGATCTTCCGCCGTTTCCTTGAAGCCCTTGACCGCTTTGCCAATCTGGCGACCGACTTCAGGCAACTGCTTGGGGCCGAACAGCAAGAACCCGATCACCAAAATGATGAGAATTTCTCCGGCGCCGAGTCCAAACATAGTTGAAACCTTGGCAAGGGGTGATTGGCGAGAGGCGAGGGGGACCGGTTCTGAGATCTTTTTCCACTAGCCTCGTGCCTCTAGCCTCTGGCCCATTCGTTGTTAACCTTGCTTGACCTGCTGCGCTGACTCAATCGGAGCCTGGGCCTGCGGGGCAGCCTGCGTTTGTGCGATCTGCGTCGGCGCCATGTCAGGCGCATCGGACGGAGGAGGCGTCACGTCGATGGCATCGGCCTCGTTGACGCTCTTCTTAAATCCCTTGATCGCCTTCCCGAGCCCTTCACCTAACTGCGGAATCTTGCCGGCGCCGAAAATGATCAACACGATGATCAGAATCAGCACCAATTCCATCCATCCAAATGATCCAAACATCAATGACTCGCTTTCTCGTTATGTCCCACTCAGGCTATCCAGCGTTAGACCGCTCGAAAGGTGGGCATTATTCCCCAAACGGGGGGAAGGCTATAGAAGAACTAAGTATTAGTCAAGCAGAAATTCTCGAAACAGGCGGTTGCTCCTGCTCAGAATCAGCGAGAGCTAATCGAGGCGTGATAATAATCGACCGGGCTCGGCGGTGCGGTTAAGGCGATCATAAACGACTGGGGGTCGTAGCCGATAGCTTCGAGGTCCTTCGAAGCCGACATCAGCTCTTCTTCTGTGAGATAGGCAACGGTGTCGGGAATCCCTGTCGGCTTCAGCGCACGCACGAGGGCCTGGAGCATCTCTCGCTCCTCCGGTGGCATCTCCAGGGGAATGGGAAAGTCCAGCTGGCGCGCATAGGGACTCTGGTAGGTCTCGTTCAGTGCCAGGAGGGTCTTGAGCATCAGGCGATCCTGCTCCCAGGGCGCCATGCTCGTGCCGGCGGAAGGATGGGTGGCCATGAGATCCATGAGGGTCAAGACGTTGGTCCCTAAGCTGCGACCCACGAACTCACGCTGGCTCTCGATGGTCATGGCGCCGGCCTCGACCTGCTTGGCCACCGCTTCGGCCAATGCAAAGTTAACCATGAAACTCTGTTGCCCGCCGAATTGGCCATAGCAGGGCTTCTCCGGATCGTTCAGCACGTCCATATCCGCCGTGCCCGCGTCGAAACTGCTGAACCCGATCGCATCGGGAGCCAATAGACGCTTGGCTTCTTTGATCGTGGCGTAGGCCCCCATATTGACGGGCACCACCACTTGCTCATCGATACGCTTGAGGAACTCCGTGATGGTCTTCCGGTACGGGACTTCTTTCCATTCGACCGTCCGATATTCACGCTCCCACACCAGGTCGTCGAGAAACGGCGGAAAACCCTTGAGCACGTCTATGTCCATGGCCTCGAACGCCCGGACAAAGGCCGCCCAATCGGAAATCTTCGCATGCAGGGCTTCGCTCAAGTTCGGCCGGAGGAACTCTTCCTCGGTCTCGTTCGCCTGCCGCGACATCAATTTCGTCGGGAGGTCGTTCCACAATTCGTTACAGAAGATGCGGTCCACGCTGCCATCCGCCATGCCTTCAAGCCGATCCACGGTCCCTCGATGGGTCTCGATCCGATCGCGGTGGGACGCAAGTTCCGGATGAGCCAGCGCGGCATCGAGCACCGATTGCTCCCAATCGACCAGCACATAACGAATGCGGGGATAGATCGTTCCGTCTTTGTCCAGGACTTTCAAGTGGCTGAGAAAACAAGCGGCAAGGTTGCCGTTGCCGGGGCCGAGTTCCAGAACCGTCAAAGGCTGAAGACTGAAGGCTGAAGACTGAGACTTTGACGCTTTTTCCCGCTTCACGACTTTTTCGAAATAGTCCGCCGCGAGGGCATGAGCGAGCCGATAGTCGGCTGAGGCAAACGTTTGGTAGAAGCTTCGGATCTGATCGCCGCGAAAACGGTAGAAGAGCCTATTGATGTGGACTTGCCACTGGTCGACCGGTTTATAGTCGCCGATGAGCTGCGGTAAAGCGTCTGCGTCTTGCAACATAAATAATTCCAGGCTAGGGGCCAGGGGTTGGTGAATGGCTAGGGGCTTGGCTCCGAGCCCTGAGGAAGCGGATTCTAACAGAACCGGAAATTTAGTCGCAACCGTCCCTTCCACATCTCGCGCCTCTCGCCCCTGGCCTCTCGCCTCGAACCCATCTCCTTGACAGCTCCCATCGACCGGTGTACCAAGAAGACATGGCGAGAGGCGCGAGACGAGCGGGGCGAGGGACAATCGTAACGGTCATGGTCATGGCCCTCTCGGCACTGCCAGGGCTACAGGCGGCGGAGTTGCCGATCACCAAGAATCCTTCGATCCCTGATTTCCAGAATCGCCCCCAAGATGTCGTCCCCTACAACTTCGATGCCCCTCCCCAAGGCATGTTCCTGACTATTACGACAGCAGAAGGGTTCGACGAAGAACTCGGGTTTCAACGTACGCATGAGATTGTGCCGGTGAAACCGACCGACCGGTTCCGCCCCGATACCCCTGCCGTCTTTATTGTGTTCCACCTGCACCAGCATTATCAGGGGTTCAAGGTATTCGGACAGCTCTTCCCGGAAGCCGTCACCGGCCTCGATCCCACCGTGATGATCGGGCAGGATGCCATGCACATTGCGCTGGAGGACGAAAGCGGCTACCTCACGCTCTCCCCTCCACAAGACGCATGGAAGCCAGGCCGATACAAAGTGGACATTCACGTGGGAGAACAGATCAACGAGATGAGCCTGATGGGGACGATGCGCTTCACGATCACTGCGCCAGAAAAATAGGCTGGAGGCAATGGGCAAGAGGCGAGAGGTGTCGGAGATCGGAAAGGAAATCTTGCCTCCAGCCCCTTGCCACTCGCCTCGTAGCCCGCGTTCAATTGACCTCCGAATACCGGGGGGTATATAAGCAACCGAAAGATCGAACGGTGATGGGGTTCACCGGAACTGCCTGAGGCGTTGAATTCAGGCTGATGACTCCTACTCGGCCTACGGCTCGGGAGAAGTTTTTTCCGGATCAACCCATGACACCATCCAACTTACCGCAGCCCTTCTCCCAATACGAACTCCGCCACATCGTCCAGGATATCCTGAACCAACTCGGCCTGCTCCTGCGGCTGGAACGGAAGATGCTCGGCATTATCGCCTCCTACGCCGTCGCCATCGGCCTGTTCATGCTCTGTGTGCCGATTGCGGTCCAGGAGCTGGTGAGCACCTTCTCGTTCGCCATCGAACCGCGGATGGTCCTTACACTGTCCCTGATCGTGGCATGCGCGTTGACCGGCGTGGCGGCCTTTCGCATTCTCCAGGCCCGGGCCGTTGAAACGCTTCAGCAACGTATCTACACGAGAATTGCGATCGCCTTTACCCAGACGTTGCCACGCCTTCGGGAAGAATCGTTCCTGCCCCAACATGCCAACCGGTTTAGCGAAGCCGACCTGCTGACTCGCGCACTCGTGTCCATGGTGGCCGATCTCTTCAACGTCGCCGTCGTCGGCTCCATCTTCATGTCGATGCTCGTCTACTTCCACCCCTTCTTTCTGCTCTATAACGTGCTGCTCATCAGCGGATTTGTGGTGCTGTTGACCCTCTTCGGCAGGGGGGGCTTCCTGATCACGCTGGAGATGTCCCGCTTGAATTATGGCATCTACCACTGGATTCAGAATATCGCCGTGAATCTCCCGCATCTCCGCGCGGCAGGTCACAGCCCCTACCTGCTTCAAAAAACCGACGAACTCACGAGGGCCTACGCGCGGGTCCGGCAACGGCGATCGGACCTCTTGACGGGCCGCCAATACAAGGCGGCAGCCCTCTGGCAGGTGATCGGCCATACCGGCATGATCGCCACGGCCGGCATGTTGGTCTCGACCGGCCAGCTCACCGTGGGCCAATTCGCCGCGGCCGAGTTGCTCGCCGCAAATCTTCTCTTGAACATGGACACCCTGGCCCGCCGGATGGTCCATATGTTCTTTGCCTTTGTCTCGTTTCGAGAGATGAGCGCCTTCTTCTCGCTTCCGCAGGACGACACTGGCTCCAAGGCCGTCGTCCCGGTCGATCAGTTCGGCTGGGCCGGCATCACCGTCACGGCCAGGAACCTTGCCTTTGGCTATGCCGACTCAGCCCTCCTGTTCGAGCACGTCGATCTCGAGGTGGCTGCCGGTGAAAAGATCGCCCTCTTCTGCAATTCGAACGTACAGAAAACCGCCCTCGCCAAAGTGCTCGCCGGACTGCTGTCTCCTTCCGCGGGCGTCGTCCGCTACAACGACATGAATCTGGTCGAGGTCAGCCTGGAGTCGATCGATACCTGCCGCAGCCTCATGCTGGACTCCCATCCGACGCTGCTTGAAGGCACGATCGAAGACAACATCACTCTGGGACGGCCGTCGATCTCCTACGAGGATGTGCAATGGGCGCTGCGCTTCGTCGAGCTGGACGAGGAGATCGACCGGCTGCCGGACGGATTGACCACGATGGTAGTCGGGCACGGCAATCAGTTCACCCTCAGTCAGACCCTGCGCCTCCTCCTCGCGCGAGCCATTGTGACGCGACCGCACCTCCTCATCGTCGAGGGCACATTGCACAGCATGCTCCCCTCGCTCCGCGAGGTCGTCCTGCGAAGGCTCTGCAGCAAAGACGAGCCCTGGTCCGTCGTATTTGTGTCCAACGATCCGACGTTCACCGCCCCGATCGATCGACGCGTGATGGTGGTCTAATCGTGTCTTTGTTGAGGTACCGATGTCGTTGACTTGGGAAACTGCAGCAGTCTGGATGGCGATGGCGTTGCTCGCCTCGCTCATCTCGGCGCGAATCGGCATTTCCGTCGCCTTAGTCGAAATCTGCGTCGGGGTTGCCGGCGGCAACCTGCTGGACGTTCACCCGGCGCCTTGGATCGCCTCGCTGGCCGGTTTCGGCAGCGTCATCTTGACCTTCCTGGCCGGCGCCGAGATCGATGTTGCGGTCATGAAAGATAAATGGAAGGAGACGCTCGGCATCGGACTCGCCTCCTTTCTTGTGCCCGGCGTGAGCGTCGCGGCCTTCGCCTATTATGTGGCAGGCTGGTCCCTGCAGGCGTCGCAGGTGGCAGGCATCGCTCTCTGCGCCACCTCCGTCGCCGTGGTCTACACCGTCCTCGTAGAACGGGGGCATAATGAACTCGAACTGGGCAAGATCATTCTGGCCGCCTGTTTCGTTACCGATCTCGGATCGGTGCTGGCGCTAGGCCTGCTCTTCGCGCGATACGACTGGTGGCTGGTGGTCTTCCTGGCCGTGACAGCGGTGACGCTCTGGCAACTGCCCAGGGCCGCCCGGTGGTTTTTCAGCAAGGCCGGGAGTCGTATCAGCGAACCACAACTGAAGTTCGTCTTATTGATTCTGTTCGCACTCGGCGCCCTGGCCAGCGCGGCCCAGAGTGAAGCGGTTCTCCCTGCGTACCTGGTGGGCCTCGTGCTGGCCCCGCTCTTCCTCGCCAACAAGAACCTGGCGCACCGATTGCGCGCCATCGCCCTGACGATCCTCACCCCCTTTTACTTTCTCAAGGCCGGTGTCCTCGTCAACCTCAAGGCCGTCCTGGCCACGGCGGCGTTGGTCGGCCTCTTCTTCGCCGTCAACACCACGGCCAAACTCGTCAGCGTCTGGCCGCTCACCCGGCTGTTTCGATTCCGTCCACGGGAAGGCATCTACACCACGCTGTTGATGGCCACAGGCCTCACGTTCGGAACCATCTCCGCGCTCTTCGGACTTGAACACGACCTCATTACACGCGAGCAATATGCCACGCTGGTCACGGTCGTGATCCTGACGGCCATCATCCCCACGATTATTGCCGAACGGTGGTTCGATCCTGGCGGACGGCCCTCCGAAGAACAGTGGCCGGAGGGCCGTCCAACCGGACAGGCCAATCCCCCATCCAGTTCCATCCTGCAGACTCAGCCATCGGAAGGAGGCATGATCCATGTACAGAAAAATCCTGGTCGGTAACGACGGTTCCGCCGGCGCGCTCAACGCGGTACGCACCGCCATCGCTCTGGCGCAGCAGCACGGCGCTGAACTCCACGAGGTTTCGGTAGAAGAACATCTGCCGCGCTACGGCGCGCTGATGGGCGAGGTGGTCGAGGCCAAGCAGGAGGCCAGGGATTTTTATCGCCGGGTGACGCAAGAGGCAGAAGCCACTGCAACCGCGTTGAACCTCAGGCTGACATCCCATGTCATCCCAGGGCATCCCGTGGAGGCCATTACCAAGTTCGCCAAAGATGGCGACTTCGACCTCCTGATCATCGGCTTCACCGGACATTCCAACATCTTCGGGCGCATCTGGGGCGGGACATCGCAAAACCTCGTGCGCTTGTCGCCCTGCACGGTGCTGGTCGTCAAGTGACGAGGCAAACTCACATGAATTGGTGCCGTCTCGAAGCCATGCCCAACGCTTCCATGCGACAGGCTCCGGCGCCTGCGTTTGACGGTCTTACGACCATCCGCTAGAATGCGCGCGTGCATACACCGATTACAGGCAGTTGCCGGAGCCTCCACGCATCATGACATCCTCATCCAGCCCTTGGGCCTCCGTCATCATCCCCATCAAAGATGAACGAGAGAACCTGATCCCCCTCGTGACGGGCCTCCTCAAGGTCATGGACTCGCACGAGGCCTCACGGTCGCGCCCGTACGAGATCCTCTTCGTGGACGACGGCAGCAGCGACGGCAGCAGCGAAGAACTGGATCGCCTCGCGACACAACACCGGCAAGTATTGGTCTTCCACCTCGACCGGAACTACGGCAAAACCTGCGCGCTCGATGCCGGCTTCAAGCAGTCCTCCGGCGACCTCATCATCGAAATCGACGGCGACCTGCAACAGGACAGCGACGATATTCTCACACTCCTGCCCCTGACCGCCTCCCACGATCTCGTGTGCGGATGGAGACAACAGCGGCAGGATGGCTTCGTCAAGAAAATGTCCTCCCGCATCGCTAACCGGGTGCGGAACATGTTCACACACGACGGTGTGCACGATACGGGATGTCCGCTCAAGATCTTCCGGCGGCCCGTGCTGGAACGACTGTACCTTTTCGAGGGCATGCATCGATTTTTCCCCGCACTCGCGCTGATGCATGGATTTACCGTCACCGAAGTGCCGGTGCGGCATTACCCGAGAATTCACGGCGTCTCCAAGTACGGCATGGGCAATCGGCTGTTCAAGTCTCTCTACGATTTGATTGCCGTGCGGTGGATGCAGAATCGAGTGTTGCGGTATGGGTTCAGGAAGGGCGAGGGGCCAGCGGCACGAGGCTAGGGGTGGGGAACAAAGGCTTTAAAGATCTTGCTGTCTGGCAACAGGCAAAGGATCTTGCAGTTCTGACTTACCGTGTATCCGACAGTGAAATGAAGGACGTTGATTTTGGCCTAAAAGACCAAATACGACGTAGCGCGGTAAGTGTTCCGAGCAATCTCGCCGAAGGAGACGAGCGCGGCACCGACAAGGAATCAATCAGATATTTTTTCATGGCCAAAGGCTCAGTCGCTGAATTACGCACACAACTTCAGATCGCGCATGAGTCAGGCCATCTCAATAAAACCATCTATGAAACGCTCGAAACAGACTATGCCATTCTGGGAAAAAGAATCGGGAAACTCATCCAGGCGAGACGCACACCCTCTCGCCCCTAGCCCCTTACCCCTGGCCTATCGATGAGCATCGAACACATCTGGATCGCCATCGGCTTTCTCGGCCAAGGATTGTTTTTCGGCCGCTGGGTGATCCAATGGATTGCCTCTGAGAAAAAGGCGGAGAGTCAGGTTCCGATCGCGTTCTGGTACATGAGCCTGATCGGAGGACTCATCACGCTCGCCTATGCCATCTACCGGGAAGACCCGGTCTTTATTTCTGGGCAAGGCATCGGCACCTTCGTCTATATTCGCAATCTGGTGCTCATCTCCCGTGCCAAGCAGTCCGGCGCGGTGAAAGGCGACGGGTGATGAGTACTCTGCACGATCCAACTCCCAGCCCCTCACCGATCACGCATCACCCATCACTCATCACACGTCAGCTGCTTCTCTTGATGGCACTGTCGGGACTGCTGTTTTTCCTGGGGCTCGGCGACATGGGGCTGACCGACCGTGACGAAGGACGGAACGCCGAAGCCGGACGGGAAATGTTCGAATCGGGGGATCGACTGACACCGACATTCAACGGTGAGCTGCGCGTCGCAAAACCGGTCTTTCTCTATTGGTTGATGGATCAGTCCTATCGCCTGTTCGGCGTCGGTGAGTTTGCCGCACGGTTCCCCTCGGCCCTCTTCGGCCTGGGCTTGATCCTCATCACCTATCTCTTCCTCTTGCACCAGCGCGATCGAACCGTGGCGCTCTTCGGCGCCTTGATGCTCCTGCTGAACCTGGAAATTCTTGGACTCGGGCGCATGGCCCTGACCGATAGTGTCCTGATTTTCTTCACGACGGCCTCGCTGTACGGATTCTGGCTAGGACTGCACGGGGAAGGCCGCATGCGCCAATGGATTTGGGCCTTCTATGTCGGCATGGCGCTCGCCACGCTGACGAAGGGACCGGTCGGGTTCGCGGTGCCCCTCATCGCTGCAGCGCTTTACCTCGCCTGGACGCGCCGATGGCAGGACTATTGGCACAAAGGATTTCCCCTGGCGGGCCTGCTGGTATTTGTTCTCTTGGCTGCTCCCTGGTATGCGGCCATGCTCTTCGTCCATGGCGATGCCTACGCCACAGGCGCCAAAGCCCATACGATTGGCCGATTCTTGAGTCCGATGGAAGGCCATCATGGGACCATCTTTTTCTATCTCCCAGTCCTGCTCCTAGGCTTTTTCCCTTGGAGTGCGCTCCTTCCTGTCCCGCTCTATCAGACGTTTAAATACTGGCTAGAGGCCAGAGGCCAGAGGCGAGAGGACGCACTGCAAGCCACCTCTAGCCCCTCGCCCCTCGCCTCTGGCCCATCGAGTCCACTTGAGCTCGATCTCTTCGCAGCCATCTGGGTCGTGGGCGTCTTCCTGTTTTTCACCGCGTCGTCAACGCGCTTGCCCCACTATATCGGTCCCTTGTTTCCTGCCGCCGCCCTGTTGGCGGCTTCGTACTGGTCGCGCTGTCTGCAGGATCCGACCACAAAAGGGATTCGAGGATCCATTCACCTCATGATGGGACTGGGCTATCTCTTGGCGATCGGCTTTGCCTGCGTCCCCACGCTTTATGCCAACTATGCCTCGAAGATGGTGCGGGAGTTCCCCCTCGCCGGACAGGTCGGTCTTGGAGTCGGCCCCTATGTGGCCGCGACCCTCTTATTATTCGGAATGGGATTGGTGGGATATCTTGGATTAAACGAGGAACGGCGTGGAGGAGCCTTCTGGGCAGCGGGAGCGACTCTAGCCGGTCTGGTTCTGACCGTCATCGTGATTGCGACCCCGCCCATCAACCGATTTGTGATCGCTCCGCCACAAGAACTGGCCTATGCGGCAGGACTGAATCTGGACCCCCAGGACCTCTTCATTGCCTATGGGACGGTCAGACCCTCGTCTGTATTTTATGCCAGACGACCGACCGTCTTCGTGCCATTTGGGGAAGAGGACAAGATACGGGAGGCCCTGAAAGGGCCCAAGAAAGTGATGATCTTGTTACCGGAGACGGCACAGTCGAAATTGCCGGCTGAGGCAGTCACCCTGGTTCCCATTCTCAAACGTTACGGCTACATCCTGCTGGCGAAACAACCGATGGTGACCATTCCAGAAGGTGCAGCCCCGCCACCGCCGCCTACAATTTTCGGCCATTGAACAGTTTATCTGGTTGGTCTAGTTCAACCAAATAACAAGACAAACAAATAAACCAGAGAAACCAGCCTACATCGGCACGATACCTTTGAGGGCATAACTCGCCACCAGCGCCAGCAACATGGCCACAATGAACAGCCCCTCCGCCAAGGCCGCCCTTGCCCCCACATGCCCAGCCACCGGCTCAACCTGTTCCTGAAGACCAGCCAGCCAATGAGCCGTTGAGACGAGCAGCACAGCGGTCGACACAAACAACGAGCCTGTCGTCATCCCTAAGCCCAGCCCCACAAGGCTACGAGTCAGTGATCCTGACAGCCAGGTGGGACGCCATGCCGGCTGCACCGCCCACACAACATGCCCCACAAGTCCCGCCAGGGTAACCACGACGCCACTCCATAACAACTGTTGATAGGGCCAGGCCTCCGACGGGAGCTGCACGATCGTCCAGACGAACGCGAGGGTTACCACAAAATAGGGTGTCATTCGACAGAGGGCGAGTCCAGCCGCAGCCCGCCATTCTCGCCAAGGATGGACGGCAATCGCTCCCATCACACAACCGAGGGCCGCTCCCCCCACTACGTCGGTCAGATAGTGCGACCCGCGGACAATCCGGCTGGCGGCAATCGCCACAGCGGCAGCGAGAATCGGCCATCTCGCTCGCGGGAACTTCGCGGCCAATACCGTGGCGACCGCAATCGCTGCTGCCGCATGACCAGACGGAAACGAATCCCATCCGCTCCCGCCGGCTGGAGAGAGTTCGAGGTTGCCGGCATGCATGAACTTGGGACGAGGGCGGCCAATCACATGTTTCACAATATTCGCGACCACCGCCACGAGACCATGTGCGATGAGACTTTGCCGTCCGGCGTCTTTCCACTGCGGGCGTTTCAATCCGTACCCGACCGCCAGCAATAGAAGGCTCAGGAACACCAGCGACTCCCCCTTGCCGAGGCGGTCACCGAGATCGCTGAACTGAACCAGCCAGGGATTGGGGACAGAGCCGGCCGGAGGAGAGAGGGAACGGACGAACCGGGTCAGCGGCACATCCCAGTCAAACAGCCCTACGAAAACAAGGATGAGCGCAATGAAGGAGCAGGCAAGAGGCAAAAGGCGAGGGGCAAGAGGTGAGACAGCAAGAAGCTGGCTTTCTTGCCTCTCGCCTCTTGCCCCTTGCCCCTTGCCAGACGAAGTCACGGCACCCAGTCGGCGAGAAAGACATTGAACTCACCGGGAGCCTTGGTCCCGCGGTCGGAGACCCACACCAGACTGGTGCCATCCGGAGAGAACATGGGGAAACTGTTGAACTGTCCGTCGAAGGTGAGTCGTTCGAGGCCTTGGCCATCCTCGCCGATGGCGTAGAGATGAAAGCTGGGCCGGCCTCCTTCGCCTTTGGTCTCCACATTCGAGGAGAAAATGATCCTCTTGCCATCGTGAAAATAGAAAGGCGAGAAATTCGAGGCGCCGTTCGACGTGACCTGGCGCTTACCGCTGCCATCCGCATTCATCACATAGAGTTCAAGTTGTCCCGGCTCCACCAGTTTCTGCTTGAGCAAATCCTGGTACTTCTCGATCTCCGCCTGCTCGGTGGGATGCGAGGCCCGATACACGATGCGCTTGCTGTCCGGCGAGAAGAACGCCCCTCCGTCGTAGCCGATCTCGTTCGTCAGCCGCCGAACCCTGGAGCCATCGAGATTCATGGCATAGATATCCAAGTCCCCGTCCTTCACAGAGGTCCAAATGATCGTTTTGCCGTCCGGCGACACGGTCGCTTCCGCATCGTAACCATTGGAAGAGGTCAATCGCTGCATTTCCTGACCATCAATCCGCACGGCGTACAGATCGTAATCGTCCAAGGCCCAGCGGTAGGCCCCCTCCCGCTTCGGCTTCGGCGGACAGTTCGGCCCCGTCGCATAGGTCGAGGAATAGAGCACCCGGCGATCGCCGGGGAAAAAGTAGCCACAGGTGGTGGCGCCCGTGCCGGTGCTTACTAAACGAACCGTATTACTCTCCAGGTCCATCACGTACATCTGATAACAATCCAACCCGGCGTCGGCCGGCTTGAGCATGGCCGCGTAGGTATCCTTCATCCAATTGTTGGTCGATTGGAAGATCAATTTGTTCCCGCTGAAGGAAAAGTAGGCTTCGGCATTCTGCCGGCCCACCGTCAGCTGGCGAATATTCTTCAGATGCCGCTCAGACTGGTGCGCAGGCACCACCCGAGCCTTCGAGGCAAGTCCCTCTGCCTGTCCCTGCTGCTCGCCCAGCAACAGGCACAGGAGACCGATCATGCACCACTTACCGAATGAGATTGCTGGCATTGAAACGCACCTCCGTACGATCGCTGGCGATGGGCCATTCGCCACGAATGACGACCGCGCCGTCGTTGAACAACACGAAATTATTCCATCCGTAAAAAAAGAGCAGCCGCGCCACCTTCGCCACGGCCTGAGGGGTCGCCGCATACAGCACCGTCACGACACTGCCAGGTCGGTCGACTCGGTGGCAACTGGCCAGCAGGGCCAGCCCAGACCCTTCGTGCGCCCGTCCCATCACCGTGACGCCCTTGTCGTTCAGCATCGCGCGCTCACCGCACTGCTTGGCGAGGATCGATTGAATCCCCGCGCGGGATTCCGGGCCGCCCAATACTAACACCGAACCATCTTGAGGCAACAGCCCGTCCTCTGCCATCGAAGCTATCACCGTTCGCTCGTTAATCGGTTTCTGCTGTTCTTGCGCTTCGATGCGCGCGACCACGTCGCGAAACGGAGAGGGATGCCCCGGCTCATCCGTAAAGGCCATCAGCACCGAGCGTCGCCGATCGGTGACATAGTGATTGAGCCCCGGCGGCAACGATTGCCGGTCGATCCGTCGAAAGGTCATGAACTCGGGGTCGAGATCAATCGAGATCGGTCGAGCGGGCAGGGTCATGGCAATCGTCTCGCGTAACCCGCGCAGCGGCACAGTCAGGACCTGTTCACGATCGCCCTCCATGCGAATCAATAACTGAAGGGGAAGGCGAAAGGGCTTGCCCGATTGAACGATCGTGACCTCAAGCTGATGGGCCGATCCATTTTTCCCCGCAACAGGACGGGCAACGGCCTCCGACAACGACAACATGGGCGCCCCGTCCTGTTCCACCCATTGCGCGAAAAACCATCGGAGATCCTGGCGGCTCTCTTCCCCAAAGATCCGTTCAAGATCGCGCCATTCCACATGCCTTCCACGATACTGCCCCCCCAGGCTCTTCAGGGCTCGCCAGAACGTCTCGTCTCCCACCTCCTGGCGCAGGAGGTGGAACAGCATAGCGGATTTTTGATAGCCGATGGCATTGTCATGCTCATCCAGTTTGTGCGTGAATTCTGCGACCGGATAGTCCCGCTCCGGCGGGACATGAAGGTTATAGCCCTGCACCATCAGACGGCGTTGATCCCGTGCCTGCGCTGGATCTCCCACCAATTCGTGCCAATAATAATTGGCCAGATAGGTCGTCAGCCCTTCCACCCAATTCCCGCGATCGGCGCGATTGAAGACATCGTTGCCGATCCAGGAATGCACAATCTCGTGGCCGAGTGCATAGGGCTGCACATAGTGCCGCTTGATGACGCCGCTCCCCAATAGGGTGAAGGAGGGCATGCCGAGCCCACTCGCAAAGAAATTCTCCACCACGGCGAACTTCTCAAACGGATAGGGACCCAGCAGCGGAATGTAGGCCTCCAAATACCGTGCGGTGGCATCGAGATATTCCTCGGCCAAATGTGCATCGTCGGGAAAGAGGTAGGTCGAGAGCTGAACCCTCTGACCGGTCCTGGCTGTCCAGTCGCGAAACGTGGTGACGAACCTGTTCGCCACGAGCGTGAGCGCTTCGCTCGGCTGCGTCACCGTCCATTCTGTCATCACCATTCCAGCCTGACGGCAAGTTCCGGCAGGACAGGCACGCGCTTCACCGGCCTTCCCCTGGGTCACGGAGGTCCATCCCGCTGGCACGGCAACCAGCAGGGTATAGGTGCTGAGCGATTCCGGAACATCCGGATACCAGTGGCTTTCGCTGCTCACATAGACACCTTCCGGCCCGATATGCCCGGCTGTCTCACTAGGCGTCACAAAGCGAAGATGGCGTGGATCGCGCGGCGGATCGTTGACGACCCCATGGTAGTGAACATCCAGTGTCACCGGGCCTGCAACCAGGATCTGCGAGGGAATGGTCACATATTGCGCCGACTCCGGCGTGGCGCCATGTTCGACTTCATACGGCACATCGTCACTCACGACCTCCGTCCCCGACGATCTGTGCACGAGTGCCACACGGTCGACCTGAAGCGTGGAGGCGAGCGAGAAACGAAGCGACGTCTGCGACTGCGCCACCTCAAGGGTCAGCCGATCTGTTGCGATAAGGGCATGTTGTTCGGGGACGATCTGTACGAACAGATCGTGATGCATCATGATCTGTCGTGGTGAGGCAGGCTCGGCTGCGCAGGCTATACCGGGCGCCCCGCCGCTGAAAAGTGCGAGGAGCATGAGAGGGAGGAAAGAGACGATCCTACTTCCGATTGGCATCGGAAGGGTTTTAGCATTCGCGACAGACGAGCACAAGCTGGATAGAGGTCAACAATTGCTCAAGGTCGACAGGCTTCCCGATGACTTCTTGCGGCCCCATGACCCAGGCTTCGTCGAGACGGTCTTCGTCGTGGCTCCCGGTGATGATGATGACCCCGCCGGTATATTCGCGTTGGCGAAGTTGCCGAAGCACCTCGACACCGTCCATACCTGGCATGATCAGATCGAGCAGAATCAGATCGGGCGGCGCCTGCTCCACCATCGAAAGGGCTTCAGCGCCATCTTTCACACCAAGGGCGCGATAACCGCGGAGACTGAGAAACTGGACGAGCAGGTCGCGGACCAAGGGCTCGTCATCGACGACGAGAATCGTTTCCCCCGTATCGGCCACGGCGGCACTGTCCGCCGCCCCTGGCAACGCGGAGACGGATCGAGCCGGAAGCTGCACTACCCGATTGACGCATTCGACCAGCACATCGAGCGAGAGACCCTTGCGGATAAAGTCGGTGACACGCAACCCTCGCGCTTGATTTTCCTGTTCCTCGGTCGCCCCGCCTCCCAAAATGATCACCGGCGCATAGGGATCGTACGCACGAATTTCTTTGAGAACGGTCAGCCCATCCATTTCCGGCATGCGAAGATCGAGAATGGTGACTCGCGGAGCATGTTGGCGAAAGATCGTCAGGCCTTCGATTCCGCTCGTCGCCGTCAACACCTGATATCCGTGTCGAGTGAACACGGACTGGATCAGCTCGCAGTTCATGCGATCGTCATCGATCACTAAAATCTTGATCATGTCTCAGCCTTATCGAGAACAATGTGTGGCGCGCCACGTTGGGATCATCGGCACATGTACCCTACCACGGACGATGCCGACTGAGAAGAAAATGCCACGATTTCACAGGGGTTACGCTGATGATGACGGCGGCGATGTCCCGATGAGCGCATCCACAAAGGCATCGCTCTTGAAATCCTGCAAGTCCTCGACCGACTCTCCGACCCCGATCAGTCTCACAGGCAACTTAAGTTCCTCGGCGATCGCAACCACGATCCCTCCGCGAGCGGTACCGTCGAGCTTCGTCAGAACCAAGCCGGTCACGCCGACAGTCTGATGAAATTGACGGGCTTGGGACAGCGCGTTTTGCCCGACCGTGGCATCCAGCACAAGGAGTACTTCGTGCGGCGCACCGGGACATTCCTGCGCGATCACGCGGGTGATCTTGCGGAGTTCGTCCATGAGATTCGATTTCGTGTGCAGCCGGCCGGCCGTATCGATCAAGACCACGTCCACCTTCCGGGCTTTTGCGGCAGCGATCCCATCGAACGCAACTGCGGCAGGATCGGCTCCATGCCGGTGGCGAATCACGTCGACGCCAACCCGGTCGGCCCACACTTGCAGCTGATCGATCGCCGCCGCGCGAAAGGTATCGGCTGCCACCAACAGCGGCACCTTCCCTGCCTGCACAAGCCGCTGCGCGATTTTCGCGATCGTCGTCGTCTTGCCCACACCATTCACCCCTACGGTCAAGATGACGAAGGGCTTGGGACCTTTCGCAAGCAAGGACTCCAACGACAGTCCTTGCACGGGCGTCAGGACATCGAGCAGCGTGTCTCGCAACATCTTCTGCACCTGCGCAGCTTGCGAAGCATCGGTCCCCTGGAGCTGCCTTTTCAGACGTTCCATGACGCGATCCACGACGCGGACGCCGAGATCGGAGGCAATGAGCGACTCTTCGAATTCCTCCAAGAGGGCAGGATCCGCCGCACGGCCCAGCAGCCGATCCAACGACCCGCGCAGGACATCGCGTGTCTTGGTCAGCCCGTCACTGAGTCTCTGTAGCCATCCCATAAATTTACCCGTGATGCTTTCGATTCACAGCAGAATGCTGAAACAGGCCACCAGCGGCGTTCTCGCTTCGTTCAGACCCTCAACGTACCCCGGAGGGTACGCCTCGGTCTTTCACTCGCTGCGGCCTTGCTGGACGGCCCGTTTGAGCATCCTACAGCAATCTCCCTATTATGCCCGCAGGCTCACCATCGAAGACCCGCATCCCTACTGATTTTTCCCGCGACCTACTAGCTTCGCTCGCGGGAGAGCGACCGCAGAATCATCCGTTCCCGGCGTTGCATCCGCCGCGCTTCTTTCTCGCTTCGCTCATGATCGTAGCCGCAG
Organism: Nitrospirota bacterium; assembly: GCA_030682135.1. GTDB lineage: Bacteria > Nitrospirota > Nitrospiria > Nitrospirales > Nitrospiraceae > Palsa-1315. The sequence continues at coordinate 82,082 of JAUXQT010000107.1, forward strand.
AGATGCAGAATGCCGTGAACCAGGAGCACCGTCAGCTCTTCATCCAACGATCGCTGGCCCTCTTTTGCTTGACGGACTGCCGTCGGCACGGCAATGACCACATCGCCAAGCACCGCCGAAGAGGAATGGGGCGCTTCCCGCATGGCAAAGGCCAGCACGTCGGTCGTGCGGTCCTTCCCCCGATACTGACGATTGAGACTCCTCATCCGCTGGTCGCCCACGAACAGAATGCCAAGCTCCGCCGAGGCTTCGCCGACATCGGACAGAATCGCCCGTGCCTGTCGATCCAGGCGCGCCTGGTCGAACGTGACACGTCGAACCTGAGTCTGCATATGCACCGGCATTAATGCGACTGGCCCCACGAGTCCGTGAGTGCTGAGGCAGGGGTAGCAGGCTTCGGCGGCTTGTGATGCGGCGCGGGCGATGGTCGACGCCCAGTTGCGCCCGATGAAGAACCGGAGGGCTGAAGGGTCTGCTGGTGATGATCGTAGGCTTTGATAATGTCCTGCACCAACTTGTGACGGACCACGTCACGCTCGTCGAAGTAGACAAATTGAATGCCCTCGACGTCGCGCAAAATCTCCCGCACCTCGATCAGGCCGGAGACCCGTTCAGGCGGCAGATCCACCTGAGTGATATCACCAGTCACAACCACCTTCGAATGAAACCCGAGCCGCGTGAGGAACATCTTCATTTGCTCCGCCGTGGCATTCTGCGCTTCGTCGAGAATGACGAACGAATCGTTCAACGTCCGGCCTCGCATAAACCCGAGTGGCGCAATTTCAATGTCACCTCGCTCGATCGCGCGCGTAGCCCGCTCCATATCCATCATGTCGAACAGGGCGTCGTACAGAGGACGGAGATAGGGATTCACCTTGGCATACATATCGCCGGGCAAAAATCCGATCTTCTCGCCCGCTTCAACAGCCGGCCGCGCCAGAATGATCCGGCTGACTTCCTTTTTCATCAAGGCGCTCACCGCCATCGCCATCGCCAGATAGGTCTTGCCTGTTCCAGCCGGACCGATCCCGATCACGATATCGTGTGTTTCAATGGCTTCGATATACGCTTTCTGCGTCGGCGTTTTCGGCGCGACGAATCGTTTCTTCGTCACGATGGTGGCCGCACTGGAAAGGAGTTCTTTGATCGGAGTCTCGGGACTCTGCCGGAGCGCACTCAAGGCATGGGTAATATCCTCAGGCTGGAGGACCATCCCGTCGTTGGCGAGACTAGCAAGTTCCGTGAGAACACGCTCTGCATAACGTGTGGCGTCAGGGGTACCGTCGAGGGTAAGTTCCTCGCCTCGTGCCGAAAGGCGCACGCCGAGGTCTTCTTCGATCAGCTTGAGGTGCCGGTCGTGGTGACCGAACAACACCGCGGTATTGGTGCCTTCTCGTAGTTTTAGTTTACGCACGCGTTGGGCTTAAGTTCCTTCTTCGTCCGTTGTGCCTCATTCTAGCAATAAGAAAACGCGGAGACAACTAGCAGTGTGTTGACAAACGAGCTATTCGAACCGGTTCTCTTGGGTGGCCTGGTCTGACTCCGTTCTTTGTTGAATGGACGGCCTATCTATGATGGACGCTGAGCCCTTTCTTTTCTGGGCTCCCCCTTTATCCCCG
>JAUXQT010000108.1 GCA_030682135.1 Nitrospirota bacterium
CACTTCGGATCGGCCGTACGGCTGGAAGTCAGCGCCCAGATGCCGGAGCGAATCCGCGAAATCCTCGCACAGAACCTCCGTCTCTCGGCCAACCAGCTCAACGCTGTCTCCGGCCCGCTCGGCCTATCCGATCTGATCGAGCTGACTAAGCTCGACCGGCCCGACCTGAAAGATCCGCCGGTGCATCAGAAGATCCCCCTGGTCCTGGTCCAATCCGACATGTTCTCGGCGATGCGTCAACGCGATATCCTGCTCTATCATCCGTACGACAGCTTCCTGCCGGTCGTGGATTTCCTGCGCGCCGCCGCGAGAGATCCCGAGGTCTTGGCCATCAAGCAAACGTTGTATCGCGTCGGTCCCGATTCTCCCGTGGTCGAAGCTCTCATGGAGGCGCGGGCCAACGGCAAGGAAGTCGCCACGCTGGTCGAACTCAAGGCGCGGTTCGACGAAGAGCACAACATTCTCTGGGCCAAGGAGCTCGAACGGGCCGGAGTCCACGTGGTGTACGGGCTCGTGGGACTCAAGACGCACGCCAAGATGTGTCTGGTCGTGCGGCGTGAGGGAGACCGGCTGGCCCGCTACGTCCACCTCAGCACGGGAAACTACAATCCCGCCACAGCCCGGGTCTACACAGACATGGCGCTCTTCACCAGCAACCCTGCGATCGCGTCCGATGTGACGATGCTCTTCAATGCGTTGACCGGCTATGCCGGACAGAGCCACTACCGTTGTCTCCTGGTCGCCCCGGAGGAAATGCGCACCAGAATCCTCGATCGGATCGAGCGGGTGATCGCCTTCCATCGCGACAGCGGACAGGGCTATATTGCCTTCAAGCTCAATGCCCTCACAGATCCGGCCTGCATTCAGGCGCTCTACCGTGCCTCGCAAGCCGGCGTCACGATCGACTTGCAAGTGCGGGGGATCTGCAGCCTGCGGCCAGGAGTCAGCGGCGTGAGCGAACGGATTACCGTCACCTCGATCGTCGGCCGCTTTCTCGAACACAGCCGCATCTTCTTTTTTCGAGCGGGCCAGGAGGAGGAGTTGTGGCTAGGCAGCGCCGACCTGATGCCGAGAAACTTGGACGGGCGGGTCGAAGTATTGTTCCCCGTCAATGCCCCACACCTTCGCCGGGCCATTCGCGATGACATTCTCTTCGTTCATCTGCGCGACACGGCACAACTGCGCCGAATGGACGAAAAAGGCATGTACGAGCGAGTGCTTCCGCACGCCGGAGAGCCACCGTTGGACACGCAACAACGCATGGTCGAACTGGCAGGAACCTGGAACCAGGATGGGCTCTAAGCGGTCGCACATTGCCGCCTGCCTAGGGGAGGAGAACCGCTCTGCTTCTGGCATGAACATACGCCTCAGGTGTAGGAATCGTGTGTGTGCAGTTGCCATCGGCGGCGATTGATCACTCAAGATGTACTTGAGCTTTCTTCTCGTCACCATAGGCAGGACGTAAATTAACGTATCAGTAATACATCACTAACTCCGTCGCAATAGCGGGTCGGTAGAGTTACGTCCAACTAGAATATTAAAACCATAAGGAGGAACAGATGATCACAGTTGGACAATTGATGAAGAAAGATCTCGTGACCGTGGATACGGGCACCTCGGTGATCGAAGCGGCCAAGCTGATGAAGGCTTGCAATGTTGGCAGCGTGCTGATTTCCCATGAAGGCCGCGTCATCGGCATTGTCACCGAATCGGACATCGTCAGGAAGTTCGTCGGCTCGGACCGCGGCCCCTACTTTATTCCCGTCGAAGACATCATGAGCAGCCCGATTGTCGGGATCGAAGAACGCTGTTTTCTCACCGAAGCGGCAGATTTGATGGACAGACACCAGACGCGGCACCTCGGTGTGACCAAAGGTGGATCGGTGGTGGGAATCCTCTCCGTTCGCGATTTGCTCAGACCGGTCTCCATCGACGAGTTCTAAACAGGCTGCTGAAAAAGGCTGCCAGCGTCGTTCCCTGCCTCCGCCGAAGCGGCTTCGCGCAGGCAGGTCGCTTCACTCAGAGACTCAACGTACCGAAGCGTACGCTCGCCTCTTCTCTCGCTGCGGCCTTGATGGACAGCCATTTTGAGCAGCCTACAGAAGAATCGGTCCGCCTCACCGACTCTCTCTACTCCTCGTCGCCGCCGCACCCGATGCGGCAGAGACGGGATCTCTTTTGGCCAGACTCGTTTAATTGGTTTGTTTGGTCTCTCTGGTTGATTGAGTGTATCTGGTTAGTTTCGTTCAACAAAACACCAGACAGACCGAATAGACCAGATGGACCGGATTAGGCCCGCAGCTTGTAACCGATCCCACGCACGGTGACGATGATTTTGGGAGAGGCAGGATCCGCTTCGATCTTTTGCCGGAGGGAATGGATGTGGACGTCGAGGGCATGTTCTTCCAGGGCAAATCCGTCGCCCCAAACCCGGTTGAGCATTTCTTGACGGGAGAAGGCCCGGCTGGGCGATTCGAGAAACTGGCGAAGGATCTGAAATTCTTTCGGAGTCAGATCGACCAATCTCCCGTTGACGGTCACTTCGTGGCGGTCCAGGTCCATGCGAAGGGAGCCAGCACTGTAGTGCGCATGTGATTCGAGACGAGGTTCCCGTCGACGCAAGATAGCCCGCACGCGCGCCACCAACTCACGAATATTTTGACTGCAAATGACGAGATCGATATCCCGGTCGTAATCTTGGATGCAGTCGTCTTCGCAACAGGGGCTGGCGCCTTCTTGCACCGCAACGATCGGGACGGCGATCAATGTGCGCAACTGCCGTAACGTGGCACTCGTACCCTGTTGCCGATCGATGATGATCAGCGAGGGCAGGACTGTTCTGGCTGCCGCATAGGCAGCAGACTCGGTCGTCACGACCGTGCTCTGATATCCGCTCGCGTCGAAGGCCTTCTTGAGCGACTGAGCGAATGGCTCAGCCTCCATGAAGATCAGAATCGTATTCCGTGCGACGGTTATCGGTGGTGGTGTAGCCAACATGACGAGGTGACTATAGACCGGACAGGGAAAAATCATCGTTAGGGTGGTGTTAACTGTCGGTAAACTCCTACACCTCAGCAATTGTCGTTCCTTCGCATGCATCCTGGAGTTAACGCCGAGTTAACATAGCGTTGACCTGACAGAAACCTCTGGTTTTTATAACAATAGAATTAGGTACCGTGAAGCACTACTGGATTGGAGGCACTGATTGATGGAATATCGCCGATGGATCCCCTGGTCCCCTCTCATCGTTCTTGGCGTATCGCTCGGGCTTGCGTTCGAGACGATGGCTCAAGTTCGACCGGAGCTAGACCCTCAGATTCCCGCCTATGCCGCTCAGGAACAGATTTCAGGGAAGCTCAAGGTCGCCGGCTCCGACACGATGAAACCATTGATCGACGCATGGGTCGGCGATCTTTCTCGCCGGCATCCCGGAATAAAAATTACCGCGGCAGGTGCGGGATCAGAAACAGGCTTGGAGGCTCTTCTGGCACATCAAACCGAGATCGCCGCGATGTCCCGCCGCATGACGGCCGCTGAGATCTCTGTATTCGTCAAGGAATACGGCTACGAACCGACTGAAGTTCCCGTCGCAAACGATGCATTGGCCATCTTCGTTCACAAAGACAATCCAATTACCGGTTTGTCCCTGGATGAATTGGATGCCATGTTCTGCCGCGAACGGCGGCGCGGCTTGAATTATGCCGTTGATTCCTGGGGACTCGTTGGACTGATGGACGAATGGTTTGACGCTCCGATTCGACTCTATGGACGGAACGGCAAATCCGGCACGAGTTACCTCTTCAGAGAAGAAGTCTGCAAAGGCGGGACGTTTCGCCCTCAATTGATCAACGCCCAAGGATCTGCGTCAGTGGTGCTGGATTTGGTCAAAGACCCGCAAGGCATCGGGTTTAGCGCGATCGGTTACCGGACTTCGATGGTGAAACCCGTTCCGATCGCTTCAGTAAAAGGTGGCCGCTACGTCGAGCCGAACTTCCAAACGGCCATGGATGGGTCGTACCCCTTGAGGCGTAACCTCTATCTCTATATCGCCAGGCCGCCGAAGACCGCTCCGTCGCCGGCATTGGCGGAACTCGTGCGGTTTGCCCTCAGCCAACAAGGCCAGCAACTCGCACTCGATCACGGATATTTTCCGCTATCCCTGACGGAACTGACACGACTCACATCCAAGTGGTCCGGCTCTGTCAAAGCGGTTCAACTGGAGTCGCCTGGCCGTCCGATCAGCGAGTAAGTGTTCCTTTCTCTTCGTTGGGAATAGACTACCTACATGAAACGATCGCTTGCATCCTTTCGCTTCCCTGCATGGCTCTCTCTTGGATTCACGGCATTCGCCGGCTGTTCATCAGGGCAATTTCCGACCCTCACCATCTATGAGACGCCGAACGCGTTCGTTCGACTCCAGGCCGATCCCACGGTTGGACAGAACAACGGACACAGCCATCCGGCCGACATATCAACCGAACGTATGGCGGCAGTCCTGCGAGGTATCGTGATCCAAGAGCCGCTGATGCGATTGCCACTCTACGACGACTTGAGTATTCCCCGCCGGCACCGAGCGTTCGACGAGGATGCTGTTCTCTTATGGGCTCCGCTGCTGAGCCTGGCCATCGGCAAGGCTACGCCAGAGGAAGTGGTTACGTTCTACCAGTCCCGGCATGTATCAGGCGTCAAACGCGAAGTCACGTCAGGCGGGATGTTTCTGGATGGAGAGGACCTGCATGTCTTGCTGAGCAACAATCGGTCGGACACCCATACCACTGCCGATACCACCGTAGCCGATACAGAGGATGACAGACTGACTCCCCTTCGCTCTCTGACTCCCCAGAAAGGGACGTTGCGGTTCGAGCCACCGGAGTTTCAACGATCGACAGATTCCTTCGGAGTCGGGAAACTGCTCAAGTGGGATAGGCGCGAGCTGATTATTCAGGTGCACCGTCTGCCGGTGAAGCCAGTCTCTACGGCGCCGTAGAACTCCATCCTTGCAATCTCTCCCTGCCGCGGACGCTTAAAAACTCCACTGAAGCTGAAATCGCACCAAGTTGCCGGACTGAAGCTGATAGGGGGTCATGGTACAAGCCGGCGCCCCGGCCCCCAGCGAATTGTCGGCACAGGATGCGGGAATCGTGGACGAGTCTGCCGATGTCCGCTGTGTCCAGGTATACTCCACCGTCAGTTCGAGCGCCTGATTGAACCGATACTCCAAGCCGAGTTCCACCTCCCGCACCGTGTTCTTCGGCGCATTCGCTTCGTGCTTCTTCGCGCCATAATATTCCTGTGCGCGGACAAACGGCATGACGCTCTCACAGAGACTTTCACAGCGGTAGTTATAGAAGAGCTGGAGATATCCCCCGCGGAGGGTGCCGCTTGTGACCTCTGTCCTGGCTCGATTCAATTCAGGGCCCCGCCCGATCGTGTATTCCCCTTGAAGGCCAAAGGGCTGTGGAAAGAGCACGAAGTGCCAGGCGACTCGCTCGTCCAGATAGTTTCCGCCGTTTCTCAGAATGGGCGAAAACCCTCCCAACACCTGCTCGTTGGGGACTCCTGCGAGAGGCACCACCGGCGCCGTCGAGACGTTGAATTGTCCGGTATAGGCATCCATGCCGACCTGAAACATTTGTCCATTGGGGAATTCCATCGGATACATGGAGTGGAATACGACGTGTTTGTCCTTGTTGGCATCGCGCTTGTTAGCCGTCTGTCCATTGTAGACGCCGATGCCGAGCATGCCGTAATCACCTGAGCCCTTGAGCCCGCTGTCCACGAGACGACGGAATCGTTCACGCACGTGTGTCGGCGCGTAGTACAGAAATACACCGAGATCCCGTTCGTTGTTTTGGGCGCTGTTGATCGCATCGTTCCGATCCAGGCCCAAGCGGTTCTGACTGGACTGCATGTTCTCGAATCCAAACGGCACCTTCGACAATCCGGCTCTGATTCGCCACTCCTTGTTTTCCGTGAGGAAAAGATCGGCATACCAGTCGCGTAACGTGACAGTCTGTTCGGTCCCGGATAAGAGACTGGCAAACTCAGGCTGGACGTAGACGAACACACGCTCATGCGGTTGTCCGCTGACGATCAACCGAGCCCGGCGCAAAAAGAACTCATCGTTTTTCCCGATCGAGCGGTCTCCCTGCTGATTGATCAACAGATTATTATTGGTCGAATTGTTATAGCGAAATTGGGTATAGCCACGTATGCTGATTTTTTCGTACCAGCGCTCTCGAATCGGCACATCGCCGACTCCCCGACTTTCCTCGAACTCCTTGACCTGCCGTTTTTCCTCATCGGCCTTGAGTTGAATCCACTGATCGACCGTGATTTGCTTGTTTTCCAACAGGAGATCTTCAAGTTTTCCTGCATATCCATCGGACCACCCGCACACAACTGAAAGGACAAGACTCCCCGACAGACAGATCGCCCGACTCAATCCGATTTTCATCCGCCCTCCGCAGCTCAGAGATGTACCAGTAAATAATACTGGGGGCAGAATAAGATCGGGTGATTACAGGCAGGTTACGGCTTGGTCCAGTAACGGTTAACTTGCCAGAAAGATGGGGGCGAATGGTTAGCCGGTCAGCTGGTGCTGCGGAGGAGTTGGCTACAGCTCCTGACCAGCGACTGTAACCACGTTGGTGATGAGGCCATGGCAACGGCATCGAGCGGCGTGGAGGGGGTCAGCTGGCCGAGCCGCAGGGCCACATCGCGATACTGCCGGCTCTCCCGGCTGATCGTGCGATAACACTCGACGGCCTCTTGGGACCGTCCCATGGATTCCAGCGTCCTTGCGTAGAGATACCGGAGCGATACCTGGTCCTGCGCCGATCCGGACGGACGGTCAAGCGCCGTGCGAAAGGCGGCCAGCGCGTCCTCGTATCGACCGATTGCCTTCAAGCAGAGTCCTTTCTGCCCGAATGCTTTGATGCCCCAGACTCCATCGTCAGTCAGCCGGTCTAAGAGTGCGAGGGCCTGAGAAAACTCTCCCGCCTGTTTCAATGACAGGGCTTTGCGGTAGAGGGATGCGGGATCGGGCGCGGATGCCGGGTTAGTGACCGACGAGGAATTGTTCGGCTCAGACTGCGCTGAATTCAGTGCGGCCACTTCTTCCGCTTCCGCCTCGAGCTCACGCTGGCCCGGCTCGATCGTGTCAGGAACTGCCCGAAACGGCAGAAATCCGTTCTTGTCACGGACACGTGCGGCATCGAGAACGACCTGTGCGGTGATCGTCTCGGCCTGTGCGGCATACCCATACACCAGGGCATGGTCACAGAGCTGATTGATCAGCCGGGGAACCCCGCCGGTCAACGCAAAGACTTTCAGACAGGCAAGTCTGGAAAACAACGGTCTCCGTCCACCGGCGATGTGAACTCGATGGGCAATATAGGCAATGGTCTCCTCTTCGGCCAGCGGCTCGAGCGCATATTCCACGGCGATGCGCTGGGCGAACTGTTCCATCCCAGGCCCCTCCAGGAGATCTCGAAGCGCGGGTTGTCCCGACAGCAGGATCTGCAACGAACGCCGCCGCCCATCGTTCAGATTCGAGAGCAGGCGCAGTTCTTCCAGCATCACCGACCCGACGTTCTGAGCTTCGTCGAGGACCAGGAGCACACGTCGTCCGGCAGCCTGCTCCCCCTCGAGAAACCTCCCGAACTCATGATAGAGCTCCACTTCGCTCTTGCCTTTCGTATCCAGGCCGAAGGACGCCGTAATCCAGGGCATGAGTCCTCCCAACCCTTCATGCGTATTCGCCAGCAGGCCGATCGTCCATTGATGGCGCGATTGCTCCAACAAACGGTTCAGCAGCGTGGTTTTTCCTGTGCCCGGATGACCGGTGATCACGATAAAGGCAGAACCGTTGACCAGTCCATATTCCAGCAGGCTCAGCGCCATCTTGTGCTTGGTTCCCAGGAAGAGAAATCCTGGGTCCGGCAGCAGCGTGAACGGTTTGATCTGCAGCCGATAATAGGCTTCGTACATCTGTCCGTTACCTCGAACTCGTCATGAGAAGGTCTTTTGCCCGACGCTGCGTGAGCGCCGCTCGGCCGGATTTATTCAAGATGCCGCCAAGAACCGGCACACTTCCCTTGAGCAGCCCCATGGCCCGCTTCACATCCGTCGAGGCCGTCCGGCCTTCTTCGACGACTAGGAGCAGCGCATCGATGTGCGGAACGAACCCCAGAACATCGGCTCGCGATAACAGAGGCGGCAAGTCGAACACCAGAAGCCTTGCGGGATACCGGTGCTTCAGTTCCTCCACCAAGACCGCCATCTTGGGCGAGGCGAGAGCCTCGGCGGAATTCGCGATCACGCGCCCGCCAGGAAGAAACACGAACCGGCCGATCCCGGGGTGAATCAACAGCTGTTCCAGCGGTACCTCGTCGAAGAGATGCTCGGTCAAACCTGGACAGCTATCCATACCGAAAGTCTGGTGAACGGCCGGCCGATGCATGTCGGCATCGACGAGCAGGACCGTGTGAGCCAAGTCCATCGCCAACGCCAGTGACAAATTGACTGCCGTAAGCGTTTTCCCTTCGTGTGGAGTGGGGCTCGTCACGCCCAATACATTCCACCCGTTCTGACGGCATTGTTTCACGACCTGTGTTCGCAGCATTTTAAACGCATCGACAAAAGCGCCTCCTTCGAATCCGGTGATCAGGCGCTGGGTCCGCATCGTCTCATCGGTGAGTTCAACGGTTTTCGTCGAGGTATAGACGATGGGCGGGGGCACCGGTCTGGCCGCGCCGGCTTGCCGCCTCTGAGGCGGCGCCTCCGATCCATGTTCTTGCTTGAACCGCTCTAGTCCCTGTTGCAAATAGTCCATCAGCCGCTCCCCTTCTCTCCCGCTCAGCCGAGTTTTCTCATGATCGTGTACCACAACACATCCAGAGGCATCCAGGTCAGATGGAGGACGACGGCGCCAACCACCAGCACGCCGAGCCCGGCAAGGCCGACAACCGCCCGGCGGCGTCCAAGCTGCGTCACTTCGTCCTCCGACGGCAGATAGGGAATCACGCCCAACGGGAGCATCCCCATGGCGCGGCCAAGCTGGTCGGACGTATGGATCGTGCGATCCACATTGTCCGCAACGACGCCGGTTCCCACTCCTCCGGCGAGAGCGAGGAACGCACCCAGCAACAGAATCGCCATCCGGTTGGGGCGGTCGGGCTTCTCCGGCAACTCCGGCGGATTGATCAGCGAGAACCGCTCCCCTTTACGTTGTACTTCCAATTCACCGGAGACCTGTGCTTCCATTAAACGAGAGGTGATCTCCTGGTACTTGCGCACAGAATTTTCACGATCCCGCTGCAGATCAAGATACTCAGGCTCGATCGTCGGTGTCGTCTCCACTCGCTTGGCATATTCGGCCATTCGCTGTTTCAGATCCACCCGTGCTTTTTCCAGAGATTGCAATGACGCCGTCGTCGAAGCCAACTGCGACTGGATATTGATATAGGCAGGGTTCTCCGGCTTCACGGTGAGTGGTTTTGGTGGCCTGGCTATTGCGGCCTGCAGTTCTCGTTCGAGCGAGGCGACGACATTCTGAGTTTTCACCACATCGGGATGCGAGGCCTCCATCCGTTCACGCAATGCCGCGAGGGACGCCTGCTCCGCTGTCAGACGCTTCGATAGTTCCTCACGTCCATCCGTCGCACCAGGCTCTTTTTCAAGCGACGACAGCTCCTGTTTCATCTTGATCAGATCGGGATGCTCTGGTTCAAGGTAGGCCGATGCGCTGGCATATTGGGCGCGCAGCGCTTTCAAGCGCTCGCTCGTGTCCAGCATCCGGTCGCCGCTCGCATTGATGAGGGGTGTATGCGGCTTCAGAGTGGCCAGCTCTCCTTCCAAGTAGGTTTTTCGTTCTTTTAAGCTTCTGATCTCCCGGTCGCTATCGATGACTTCCCGTTGAGTCGAACTCATGAGCTGCATATTCAGTTGCACCAATTCGGGAAGCGCACCGGCGGCTCGCTGTTTCACCCCCGCCAGCTTGCCTTCCAGATCCTGGATATGATGCGAAAGACTCTCGGCCTCACGTTTCAAGAAGGCGGTGGTTTCCTGCGCATGCCGCTCGCGGGTCTTGAGATTTTCGCCCAGGAACAAACTGGTCAGCTCGTTCGCCACCTTCTGTGCCAGCTCAGGACTCTCGCCATCGTACGATAGCGTAAAGGCAATCGTCGCCTGGGTGGGGTTCTGGGTGCGCTTATCGATGACCTTCACATTCATCACGTCGATCTGGATGTCCTTCACGAAGCGAGCGAGAACTTCTTCCGTCGGGTTTCGCTTCCGAAGATCCTTGTAGAGGCCGTATTGCTCGACGATGTGCCACAAGGTCGAACGGCTCAAGACTTGCTGCTTGATCGTCTCGATACGCTGATCGGCGTAGGTGGCAATGGCCGACCGGACGAGATCGGGCGGAATTTCCTGCTCTTCGATGAGAATCGTCGCCGTCGACCGATACACTGCCGGGAGCAGAAACGCCAGCGCGGCGCTGGCCGCCAGGAGCGACGCGGCCACCATGAGAATCAAGGTCTTGCGCCGGCGTAGCAAGGCCAGATAGTCATAGAGATCTTTTGCCGGAGCGTCCATCGCTCTCGTCGTCTGAGTCGCACGGCCGCTGCTCATCGGGACACCGACCATTTCTGCCCTCCGTACGTCAACATGACAAACGTCGAATTTGAAAAATTCCATTGATTAAAACTATCCACGGCACGTTCCGCATAGGCGTACGAAAGATCCAGTGTCCACCATGGACTAAACTTCCATGACAGGCTCGGGCTCAACGAGGTGAACCGCGACTGCGGCACGGATCCGCTCGTGGCATTGGTCACAACCCCCGACACAAAGTAGATGCCTCCATTCAATGAAGCGCTCAGGGTTTCAGTCAGATTATGCGACAGCGATCCGCCCAGGCGATCGCTTTGCAGTAAGAGGCCGAACCCGCTGGGATTGATCTCTCGACTGACGTCCATCTGAATCGTCGTACGCTCAAACTTCTTCCGGAGAGTCCCTTTATAGACCCAGACGGTCTCACGGTTGGTCAGCGCCCCTCCTGGAATCTCCTGCGTCGAGGTCACGAATCGAACTCCTCCCGAGAATGAACCGGTCATCTCATGGCCGAAGTCGTGAGTCCACCCGCCCTGTAGGCCGTAATAGGTCGAGTCTTGTTTGATGAAGGGCGTGAGGACCACCGTATATTCACCGGTCAGTTGAACTTGATCCAGTAGACCGAGGCTGTAGGTCGGTCCCGTCGTTCCCCCGTGCACTTGATAATCCACGAGACCCAATCGAAGCCCGTTTTCATACTGCGCATCCATGAACTGATAGTTGCTCTGCCAGGACAGCCGCTCCGTGATGCCAACCGTCCAACTGGGCATGGCCGTCCACATGCTTCGTTGGGTGAAACCCAACACGAATCCGGTCTGTTTCAATTCCCCCATCAACGTATTGTCCCTGGTGAAGCCGCCCTCGAATCCGAATGTATGCCGATCCGAGTGGTACGAGGCCCGCAACGGGAAATACAGATTGGTCAGGCTTCTGTCCTGGTTGCCGTAGTATTGAACGAAGTCGCTCTTGACGTTTCCCTCGACTGTCAACGACTCTGTAGTCCCCTTGAATTTCACAGCCGGGCTGACCCAATGGCCCCAGACTTCATTGTTCCCGTTGAAGAGCAAGAGATTACTGTTGTATTCGCCTTTCACACTCAAGGACGGCTCTGCCGCCCATTCGGCCGCACCAACCTCTCCTCGCATGCCGGCTGCCGTCATCATCATGACGGCACACAAACCGGCCAAGAAGCATGGTCGCAGCCAGGTTCCCACGGGCACATGATTGATACCGGCATTCGATAGTCCCATTCGGTCACGGCACCATCACCACGTCGCCACGCTCCAACAAAATGTTCTGCTTCAGATCTTTCTCCTTCTGCATATCTCCATACCGGAAATGGAAGACCTGCTGAGTGGCTCCGCCACGGCGCATGATCTTGATGTCGTTCTCAGCCGCATAAGGCGTTAATCCCCCTGCCATGCTCAAAGCTTGCAGCACATCGGTGTAGTGGCCGACAAGATACTCCCCCGGCTTGTTCACGCGGCCGAGCACATAGATGCGGTTGCTCAGAACTTTCAGCACGGTCACCGTCACATTGGGATTCGGGAGAAACTTGCTCAGCCGTTTCGCGATGTCGAAGCGAACGTCCTCTGCCGTACGGCCCGTCGCGGACACGTCTCCAATCAGCGGAAAGGTGATCATCCCGTCTGGGCGCACCACCGTTTCCTGCGTGAGATGTTCATCTTTCCACACCGCCACCTTGAGCACATCTTCAGGGCCGAGCAGGTAGCCGGGTTCGGCGACCGCCGTCTCTGCCGCCTGCCCCTGGTTGATCCCGAACAGACAGAGTCCCCCTGCAACCGTTGCCACGCACAAGAAGTGGCGAACCAATCCTCCCTGCAGAAACTTCCTCATCCCGCCACCTCCGCTAATAGCGTCTTCGCGTCTTCCAATCCCTCAAACGGTGTCCCTGCCGCGACGGCCTTCCTCAAATAGACGAGCGCTTCGCCGGGCTGTCCGGACTTCGAGAGCGCCGCGCCAAGATGATAGTTCAGCACCGGATGGTCCGGCGCCAAAGCCGTGGCTTGTTTCAGCAAACGCACGGCATCCCCCCCGTGGTTCAATTTGTAGTGGGCCCACCCCAAGGTATCGAGCAGATAGGGATTCGGCGTCTGCGACTCAAATGCCCGGCTCAGCGTCAAAGCCCGCTCAAGGCTCTTTGGATCGCTTTTGTGATCGACCAATGTCGCCGCGAGATTGTTCGCGGCCAGCATCGACTTCGGATTCGTTTTCAAGACCATCTCGTAGTGACCGATCGCCTCGTCGAACCGTCGCTGCGCATCAAGACTCACGGCGAGCAGCAAGCGCATCTGTTCATTGTCCGGACTCCCTTGAAGCCCCTTGCGCAGGGCCTCGTCCCCCTCCGTCAGGCGTTTTCCCGCGTAATGAGAGCGGGCCAGGTGGACCCAGGGAGTGCTCCACTTCGGATTCAGACGCGCCGCAGCCTCAAAATGCGCGGTGGCCGCCGCAGTATCACCTCTCGTCAGCAACAGCTCGCCCAGAAACCCATCCGCGAAAGGATGATCGGGATGGGCCGCTAACAATGTTTCAAGCCGAGATTGCACTTGCGCAACCTGCCCACGCTTGATTCCAAGCTGCACCAGGGCCAGGAGCGGTTCCGGCGCCAGAGGCTGCCGCTCGGCGGCTCGGGAGTAGGCGGCTTCCGCCTTGTCCCATTGCTGTTGGGCCAAGGCGACATGCCCTTCCGCCAAGTCCGCGACCGTCTGGTCCGCGCCGGCCGTCCGCAGCTTCGTCAACGTTTCCTGGCTCTGTCCCCAATCCTTCTCCTGTGTCTGCAACTGAAACATCATGCCCAAGAGGGTCACGTTACCGGGATCGCGAGCGACGAGCGGCTCCAAGCGCTCTCGTGCTTCTTTGGTATGTCCAACGGACGCATCCAGTCCCGCCAGCATGAGCTGGGCTTCCATCAACCCCGGCTTCA
This sequence comes from Nitrospirota bacterium, assembly GCA_030682135.1. GTDB lineage: Bacteria > Nitrospirota > Nitrospiria > Nitrospirales > Nitrospiraceae > Palsa-1315. The sequence continues at coordinate 13,562 of JAUXQT010000108.1, forward strand.
CGCTGAGCGCTCCATCCAAACTCTCGCGGGCGAGCGTCGTCTCACCTGTCATCAAATAGGCTCGCGCAAGCAAGAGATGCCCTTCAGCCGATTCAGGCTGGTCCTTGAGTACGGACCGGAAATCCTGTGTGGCGTCTTTTCCGTTCCCTCGCTGCAAGGCGATCTTTCCCCGCAACAACAACGCGTCCACGGATCGAGAGTTCTCTTTCAACACCTCTTGAAGCTGGCGTTCCGCGTCATCGATCTTGCCTGCGGCCCAATCGAGACCAGCGAGCTTCACTTTGGCTTCCCATCCCTCGGGCTTTCGCTGAAACTCGTCCTGGATGGCGCGGTAAGTCTCGCGCGCCTTGTCCACCCGCTGCGTCGATTCGTACAAGCTCCCGAGCGCGAACCATAATTTGCTGGAACGCGGCAGGTCTTTGCGCGCATCCATCAGGGTTGATTCGGCCTGCTCCAGTCCGCGCCGCTTCGCCACATATTCGACTAATGTCAGCCGTTGCGTTTCGTTGTCGGGATCGAGCCGGATCGCCTCCTTGAGCACCGATTCGGCCTTATCGTATTGCTGCTGCTGATCGTAGAAGGCCACCTGGCGCAGCCGGTGATTCATAATCGTCGGCTCCAGCGCAATGATCCGTTGCAGCGTGGATCCCGCTTCTTCCATCTGTCCCTGCTTGATCAAGATCGTGGCCAGCGTGTCGAGGAATTCAAGATTCTGCGGCTGGGCTTCCAGCGCTCGCCGGAGCAGCGGGAGCGCGGCCTCTCCCCGCTGATTGGCCGTGTACAACGACGCCATGAGCAAGACCGCATCGGTCTCAGCAGGGGCAGTGGCAATCAAGCGTTCGGCTTGGCCGAGGGCCTCGCTCAACTTCCCGGACACGGCCGTCACGGCAATCTGTAATGCCTGCGCCGGGACATGTCCCGGCGTCTTCGACAGAATCCGATCCGTGATCTTCGTCACCTGCTCCAGCGCGCGCGCTTCCAGATAGTACTTGGCCAGCTTAATCTGCGCGCGGTCGTGATCCGGACTCAATTCCACGACCTGCTGATACCCTGCAACGGCATTGCGCCAGTTCCGCTCTTTCTCCTCGACTTGCGCATAGAGGAAATAGGCTTCGACGTCTTTGGGATCGATCTTCAGGACATTCCGAATCGCCACGCGGGCCTTAGGGAAATTACCCTGCTGAAAGTATTCTTGCGCATGGAGGCGATACTTGGCCTTGCGCTCCTCGGGGCCTCCGCAGCCGAGAGCCCCGCTCATCACCAGAACGGCCAGCACGAGAGCGATACCCTGTTTCATAACACCTGTCTCCCCTTCCACGTTCCGATCACCACCACCAGGCCCGTACCATCAACCCGCCCAACATCCAGGCCGAGACCCAGCCCAAGCGGGTGGCCGCAGAGGCATAGATATGGAGCAGCAGCTCGAATGAAAAGAACAACACAATCAGTTTTGCCGCGAGAAGACTGACCGGCACGTCGCCCGCGGTCATGTCCGGCAGGAACGGCATGACGACCGCCAATAAAACAATCAAGTAGTCCAACGGTGTCGTTTGAAACCGGTCCTCTCCGGCAAACCGGATGGTCAGCACGACGAGTCCCGCTAAGATCACGAACCCGATATTGACGGGCGTCATCATCTCCGGTCCGGAAAGGCGCGGGGAGATTTCGCTGTAATACATCAGGCAGGTGCTCCCGACATATAGACCCATCCGCACGGCCCATGGCGTTCCGCGGCCTGCCGCCAGTGAACCCAACAGGGCTGTCAGCAACCCCGCAGCGATCATCCCGGCATCCGAGGGAATCTCCTTCGGCATCGCCACCGATGCGATGAGATAGAGAGGCACCGCCACTTGAAGCGCCGCAAGTGCCCATTCTCCGATACGTCCCTGCGATCGATGGCCGGTTGCGTGGACGGAGCCGTTCGTTGCGGTGGGCAGGATCGCCAACTCCGTCTGCTGGCGCGATCGAACGAACATGGAGAGAATCGCCGCGGCACACAAAAGATAGATACCCAAGAGGACGGCATCCGACTGCCACCGTAACAAATAGGCGCAACTCACCATCGCGCCATGAGCAAGGTAGATCACCGTGACGACTTGTCCATGGGTCAGCCCTCTGGCCAGCAACTTGTGGTGGATATGGTTGCGATCGCCGACAAACGGGGACCGGCCTTCCAATAGGCGTTGCCCCATCACCCCGATCGTATCCAGCAGGGGCACCCCCCAAATGAACAGCGCCAGCAAGGGGCTGTACAGCGTCCTGCCGGAACCGGTCAACAAAATGGCGGCCACGGCCAGATAGTGGCCCAGAAACTGGCTCCCGGCATCGCCCATGAAGATCTTGGCCGGATAGGTATTGAAGCGGAGAAATCCCAACAGCCCTCCCAGGACCGATACCATCAACAGCACCAGCAGCGGCTCGTTCGCCTGGTAGGCGAGATAGGCAATGCCCGCAAAGCTGAGCAGGGACAACCCGCCGGCCAAACCATCGAGTCCGTCCGCCAGGTTGACGGCATTCGTTACCCCCACGATCACCAGAACGGTGAGTGGAGCGGCCAACCAGAGGGGAAGCAGGGTCTCATCCATGAAGGGTACGGTCGTCAGGCAAACCCCGGCCAACCAGACAACAATTGCAGCAGCCAGTATTTGTCCGGCAAACTTCATGCGATGGTTGAGGCCGATCCGGTCATCCCACATGCCGAAGAGAAGAATGACCGCACCGCCAAGCAGGCTGATCAAAATCAACTGTTCCTTGGGAGACCACAACAAGACTGCCGCAAAGGTTGCGACCGCAAACGCGATCCCCCCGACTTTGGCAATCGGCGCATCATGGGCATGGCGTTCGCGTGGAACGTCGACAAACTGGAACCGCCAGGCAGAGGCCGTCAACGCCGGGATCAATGCCATACAGATGATCAACGATCCCATGAAGCTGAAAAATATCGCCGTGCCCATATCCGTCATTCCTTAATCCGGAACATAACGGCCTAACAGCGGTGTCACGAGACCGGCCATGGCCTGCAGCCGCGCATCGACCATGGCCTCCGTCTCGCCGGCATTGACGCCCGACACGAGACGCACGAGCGCGCCGTCTGCCCTGTGGCGCGTCAGCGAATCCCAGAAAAGATAGAATTTCACGCCATACTCGCTAGTGATCCAGCGATCACGTTGCTTGAACCAGTAGTACACAATCTGTTTCTGGCCGCTCTTCTCAATCACGAGACGATTGACCTCCAACGCCTTGGTCATATCCAACCGCTGGTCGAGTCTCATCGGTTCAAAGGAGGTAATCTCCCAGCCGCCGCCCGGAATACATTGCCTCGGCGAATGCGACGAGCGGCCTTTTTTCGGCGAGAGATAATAGGCCACGTACAGATTGACCGGAACCTTCTCGACCGCGCTGTAGTCCGCGAGCACGTAATCGTCCAATTGCAAGGCATCGAGGTACTGCCGCTCCATGACAGAAGAGGCGCCTGCCCATTCGCCGAGCTGCAAGGGAAAGTCGAGCAGCGACTGCCGCGCAGGAGGAGGAAACTCGTGCGGGGCGACTGATGGCGCAACCAAGGCCGCCAGAATGAGTAGGACCCCTCCCGCCAGGATGGGAACCGGAGACACAGGATCAGCCGGGCGGGAAACGGCGATTGTCGACGCCGTTCTGCGCGGTTTATCTGGCGGAGGACCGATCAATTCGACAAATGAACGCCGGGATGAGGTCGAACCCACACGAGCCAAGAACCACATCTCGGCACAGAGGAGACCCAAACTCGCCACGAAGAAGATCCAGCCCTCGAAGAAATGGCTGAAGCCGTCGGCCGCACTCTTGCCATAGGTTTCAACTAACAGGCCGATGGTGCCGATCCGGAAGCCGTTGAGGAGGATCGAAATGGGAATGCTGGACAGGACGAGCAGCACTCGTTTCCAGAGGGACTCCCGATAGAGATAGGCCACGAGCAAGGTGAGGGCCGTGAGGGGAAACAGATACCGGAGTCCGCTGCAGGCCTCGACGACTTGCAGTTGGATCGGCCCCAGATCGATCACATTACCTTCCCGATAGGCCATGACCCCGATGAATTGGAGACACCCGATCCCCAAGGCCGAAGACCACAACTGAAGACGATTGGATAATTCCCCCTGCAGAAACTCCGGCATTGGAATGGCGGCGAGAAGGTACAGTAAGGGAAAGGCCAGCAGGCGGATCCCGGACAGTCCGATAACGCATGTCAGCAATCCCATGATCACAACCCATAACGAGAACTGGACCACCGCATGCATGGAGGCAAACTCGCCGACGACATAGACAGCGAGTCCTACGGCAGTGATCGGAAGGCCCCACCAGGCGCCGCGACGTTCGACCATCTGCAATTGAGTCCATCGAAGCCAAATCAGGTACAGGGAAATGAGTGGAATGAACGGCCCATGACTATAATTGTCATCTTCCAGCCAGGACTGCGCCAGGACTCGCAGGCTGTCTGCGTAGAGATAGCCCAGCACTGCCAGCACAACGGCCAGCAGGCCCCAGAAGACCCAAGCGCTCATGCCCACCAGCAGTCGTGTCTGAGACATACCCGAGACAGAAGGCAGAGGGGCTTCGAACGCTGTGGGGCGACTATTCATCCGGGTCCTCTCAACAGGTCTCATCCACCGGACGAGACCTCACATGGGAGCTAGGTGATCTGTAGGTAGTCCAGTTTATCGCTCACCGGTAGAGCGATGGCATCGTCAATATCAAGTTTGTGTTAACAGAATGTTAAAACAAGTTGTGAGGATACAGGGGTGAGTTGGAGGGCTTTCGATTATTTGCTGCGACGGAAATTGATCGATACCAGGCCGAGATAGCGCTATGAGGTAAACCGTTTCACGACATTATTGGGCCTTGGCTGCGGTAGGAGAGCTGAGTGAAGTGGAGCCAAGTTGCTGCATAAATCGTTTCGTCACCTGCCACCAGGGGGCCTCTTCATTCCAGGGTTCCGGTCCGTGATCTCCCCACCCTCCCCAGATCACAACTCCATCGGCATGTTGCGCCATCGTGGCCAATTGCAGATCCCAATAGTCCGGTTCGATTGGCCGCTGGCCGAGCGACTCATTGCCTTGGTTATGATACAGCGGCCAAAGAAAACCATAGACAGGCTTGCCTTTTGCGAGACGGCGGGCTTCCGCGATTTGCGCCTTGGCATAGGCGACCCAAGCCTGGCGGTCTGGATAAAACGTGTAGATCGACGGATACAGCGCATCGACGTGATCGACGATCTGAGCCAGCCGATCATTGTCCGCGCGCCACGCCAGGAATTGCGGACTCATCGGATCACTGGCTGCACGCCAATAGTCCGGTATCGGAACCGTGCCATAGAGTCCGAATGGAACGGCGGGCGCCTCGCCCTTGACCCACGAAAGCAAGGAGAGATACTTGGACACAGTCGATGGCACCGCCAGGCTATCTCCTGTGAGCGGCCATCGCTCAATGTCCAGGACCACCGGATCCGGCGACGCACGCAGCTCATACGCGAGAGACCGCACGATCACCTCGGGAGGCATGGAGGTAGCTGGCTGGTTCGCGACAAAGAGGCGGGACTCATACAGCATCGTGAGGGGACGGACATGGTAGTCCGCGAGTGAGGGCTTATTCTTAAAGAGCGTGGCGTCGAACACGACGAACGAACGCGGGACCGCAGCTACAGCCGTCTGTTCAATCGTGGAAGGCGCGCGAGACAGCACGATTATCGCTGTGGCGATACTGAGCAAGATCAGCACGAATAGCGCAATCCTGTGCCGATGCATTATTCTTTTCCAGCAACGGCCAGCAATGCCGGTTCAGCTTGCGCCTGGAGACGGGACACGGGAACGGACACGGATTCCAGAAGCGTCCGCCAGCTCTGCAGGGCATGGACACGGGCATACTGCCGATCGAACGCCTGTCGCGCCCGCTGCCCGGCTTCGATTACCATATGTCGGTTATCAAACAGCTCTCGAATGCATTCCACCATGGGACCGACTTCACCGATACAGAAACTCCACCCGCATCGTTCGCGCTCCAGGATACGGGAGATCTCTCCGTCAGGATCGCCGACATGAATGACCGGCCGTCCAGCGGCGGCAATGCCATAAAACTTGCTCGGCACAATCATCCCTTCCAGCGTCGGTCTCAACGAAATCAAATGGACGTCCGGCACACTCAGGCTCCAGCGCAAACGATCAGTAGGCTGGTAGGGGCGGAACTGCACGTTCGTCAGGCCTCGCTCCGCAACTTCCGCTTCGAGCCATGGCCGAGCGATGCCGGCGCCGATAAAGACGAAGGCAATGTCGCGCTCCTCTTTCAATCGCTCCGCCGCATCGATCATGGTCTTGAACTCGTGGACATGCCCCATATTGCCGGAATAACCCAGAACGAACTTCCCTTCCAATCCCCATTCGCGCCGCAGCGGATTGTCCTCCCTGGGAACCGGTTGAATGACGTCGCCGTCCGCCCAGTTCTCGATCACCGCGATCCGATCGGACGGGACCCCTTCATCGCGCAGACGTTGGGCCATAATGCCCCCAAGCACGACGTTCGACCGACCCTGCTGGAGCGACCTATTGCGCAACCGTTTTAACATCGGTGCGGCAAAGCGCACACCGTAGACATCCAGTGAGGTGGCCACTTCCGGGAACAGGTCCTGGACCCAATTGACGAGCACGCCCTTCTTCATGTGTGCTGCCCATCCGGCGCAGACCGACATCATCGGAGGATCGGTTTTGGCCACCACCACATCGCCCGGCTGGATCGACCGGAGCAAACGCCAGGTCGCGCCGAGGTAAAAGGTCAGATAGTCGAGCATCCGCCCCCACATGCGCGCGCGGCCGAATCGCGAGGTGCGTACGCGGTGCACCTTCACGCCACAAATCACTTCCTCGGAGAGGAGCGAAGCTTGGGGATCGGTATAGAGTTGCCCGCCGGTAATCACGTGAATGTCCTGGCCCCGAGAGGCGAGGTCAAAGGCGAGATCGCTGAGGAGCTGACTCGTCGCCGAGTGGTCGGGGGAAAAATAGCGATTGACGAATATGGTCTTCATGTTCCTCTGCCGTGGCCCCTTCGTTCCATACTCCGCCGCTACATTCAAATCGATTGACAACGGCGAGTCAAAGATCGCCTCAAATCTAGAGATTTTTTAGATTTCTCAGTCTACTGCTGACAGGTCAACCAATGGAGTCGGCAACCTCAAGTTTGTGTTAAGCCAACGTTAAAAGAGCCTTTGATAGATAGTATGGTTACGGTCGCTATGCCATGAGGCCCAAGTCCCAGTCGCTCAAACGCTTCCGGCACCGTCTTGTGCTCACAGGACGGTGCACAGGTGATCTTGGGGCCAGAGAAACTAGAAAATGGGGTTCCCGTGCTGACGAGATAGGGCTCGGCAGGATGGTCAATGGCGAGCGTACGCCAATCTTCTCAGCCTCCTGCAATGAACGGACAGACTTAGGGAAGAAGCTTTTCGTTCGCCGGATGGTTAGACGGAACAACCTTCTTTCTTGCGCTGTAATTCAATCATTTTGACCACAATCATATACTCGTAGATAGCCTGAAGAACGCAGTACCTGAAACCAGGGCGGCCATCAAGGAATCCGCGATTCCAGATATACATATAGAAAAACTTCAAGGCGGGGCGAAAAGGAAGACGGAAAGATAGGTATTTGAGCGCAATTCGTCTTGCAGCCGGATCGCGAGACAAGAGTGACGGCGGAGGCCCGGTGACGCCATGCCTGATCTTGTGCCCTTCCATCGCTTCGAGCAGGGAATACTTGTTGTGCTTATCGAACCACTCGGTCAAACCTTTGCTGAAGTTGTAATGGACCAGCATGCCCCGCAAGTAGCCATGCGAGCCGTCGATGACGGGAACCGGGTTGACCAACCGCTCAAATCGCACGTGGGGAGGCCGGAACATCCGCATGATCATGCCGGGCGGCATGGCATGCCTAATCCATCGGCCCATGAACATATTCCGTCGGCCACAGTAGTAGGCCACGTCACTCCGATTCGAATCTGCCGCAATAGCAACCAGCTCGTTCATCAGTTCTTCCGTCATCCGTTCATCAGCGTCGAGATAAAAGACCCAGGGATGTTTGAACGGGATCTCTGCGAGGGCCCAGTTCTGATGGGCAGACCAATTGTCGAAACGACGCTGTACCACGCGCGCGCCCATGTCCTCGGCAATTTTAACCGTGCGGTCGCTGCTGAATGAGTCCAGCACCACAATGTCATCGGACCATTTCACCGACTGGAGGCATTCCGGTAAATTGGCCTCCTCGTTCAATGTCAGGATGAGAATCGACACACTCATAGTTATGACTTTTTCGCGATCGCGATCATGGATTTAGCCAACGCTGGCACGCGCCCTACCCGACGAAACCTGATCGAATGAAACCCGGCTTCCTGGAGCAAGAGGCTCAGCGTCCCAATCGACCAGAATTTAATGTGCCCATGATCCCACAATGCGGTGAAGTGACGGTCTAGCTTGCCGGTCAATGCCATGGCGAGATTCTTCCAGTAGCCATGATACGGCGTCGAGACGATCACGGTGCCAGACGGCTCGACAAGATCGAAGAGCGATCGCGCAAATAGGCGCGGGGCATACAGATGTTCGACGACTTCGAGACTCACGACGACCGGAAACGTGCCATACGTATCTGCAAGAGGGTCGTAGGCCGATCCGAGTTGCAGCTTCAAGTGCGGATAGCGCCGTTTGCCCTGCTCGATGCCTTGAGCGGACGCATCGACACCGGTGATTTGATAGCCCTGCCGCGTCAACAGGTCGGCCACCGAACCGTTTCCGCACCCTAGCTCGAATACCTGCTTGTGATCCGTGGGAAGCTCCAGGGCCGCAAGTTCTTCCAAGAGCGCCGGCACGAGATAATCATGCGACGCGTTCAGTTCCGGATCTTCGTAGGCATACCCGGAGATATCGACCGCTGGCTCCATCATGACTCTTTCTGCTGCAGTTCATATTTTTTGATGATGCGGGCAGGGTTGCCGCCTACCACGGTCCAGGGATCGATGTTGCGAAAGACGCTCGTGCGAGCGCCGACTACGGCCCCCTCGCCGATTGTCACGCCCGGCCCGACGAATACATCCGCAGCCACCCAGGCCCGACGCCCGATCCTGATCGGGGACGAGATGACCGGCCTGTCACTGACCGTATAGTCGTGACTGGCCGTACAGAGGAACGCGTATTGACTGACCGTTGCGTGAGGTTCAAGGATGACCCGATCGACGGCATAACAATCCACATGATCACCGAGACAGCTGCCCTCCCCCATCGTCAAGTTCCAGGGGGCCCAGATTCTGGCTGAGGGATAGGGGTGCGCCCCTTGTTGGATGCTCGCGCCAAATACACGCAGCAACCAGCAACGCCAGGCGTGGAAGGGACGTGGGCTGGGACGGAAAAGCAGGAGCCACACCAGGCTCCATAGCACCCGACCCACTCGATTTTGCATCGAGTGCGGACTGGGAAAGGATTGAAGATTCGACCTTAGTCTCATCACATCAGCGGACCCGGATGCTGACCGCGCGTTGCCGGCTGCGCCAGCATCTCTTCATGAATCGCCTGTTCTTGTTCATCGAACCGATAGCGTAAAACCTTGGCGGGAACCCCGACGACGATGGCATAGGGAGGCACGTCCTTTGTGACAATCGCGCCGGCGCCGACCACCGCCCCGTTCCCGATCGAAATCCCGCGCAGCAGAATCGCTCCGTGGCCGATCAATACGTCCTTCCCTATCGTTGTGACAGAGGACGGCGGGCGACCGGAATAGACGACCGGCACACCCGGCTTGTCGTACTGATGGTCGGACCCGACAATCGCGACCTGCGCCGAGAGGGATGAGTAATGCCCGATATGCACGCGAGGCGGTAGCTGGCTATGAGGCCCGATATACACAAAATCGCCGGCGACGAATCCTGGCCCGATACTCACCGCCTTACCCACATGGAAACTCCTCCCGACACGAGCACCCCTGTATCGAAAGCGCACGAGGATCCAGGCTCGAATTTCCTTGAGCAGCTCTTTACCTTCTCCGACAAGAACATGGCAGCAGTCCCCGACGCGAGATCGCCTCGTCCTCAGCAGGGTGCTCGCGCCGGTTTCATAGGACATATCGCCCGTGCGATCAGCCATGCCCGTAGACTCCTTCCGCTAGTTCCTCGGCAGGCAACTCATCCACTGGATCAAGCCGCTGTTCGTCCAGCTCCATCACAGGCTCCTCCATCACCCCCGGCCTCATGATGCTCACGAGAAACAAGAGTGACGTCGGATTGCCGACATTAATGAGATATCGCTCGAAGACCGCAAGCAGGAGATACCCGACACAGAGTCCGAACAGAATACTTTGACTGAACCCTGGTCCTGATTCTCTGCAGCCGGCCCAAAGGAGGTACAACCCACGAGTGATGATGTACACGATAGCGAGAAAGCCAAGCAGCCCGACTTCTGCCAATGTGGCGAGATAACCGTTGTGCGCCGATGAGTCGGCCTTCAGAAGATATTCATGAGCACGGAAGCCCACTCCGAGAACGGGATTGTGGACAAATAACTCCCAGGTCCACTTCCAGGCAGTCACTCGCCCCGACGCGCCAGAACTGATGCCACGATCAGCAGTGCTGAGCGCATAGAACCGGTCCAGTACTCTGTACATCACGTCGCCATAGGCGATCGTGACACCGATGACCAAGAGGAGCCCAAGGCCGGCCAGCAATAGCACCGGTTGCCTGCTGGCACGGAGACGGAGCCAGACGATCATGCCCAGTCCTACCACTGTTGCGACGGCCGCTGCACGAGAACTGGTCAGAACGATGATCCCGGCAATTGCGCCCATCACCGTCAGACGAAGCACCCAGGTCCTGATCGACATCGCCGCGAGGAATACCGACACGGACACCAGTCCGATCGTATTCGGGTTCAGGATATCCTTACCGTTCCCGAGGCGAGTCCCTGGCACGTAGTCGTACCAGGCAAACCCGACGAGCAAGCCGGTCGTCAGCACAGAAAAGACTTTCAAGCCCCACTCATACTGTTCTGCATCGAGATTGCTGTTGAATTGTAAGGCCAAGAAGATGCCCGCCAGCGTCAGTACGACATAGCCGCTCGAGAGTAACGCCACCGGACTCATGAAACTGGATAGGGCCGAAACCATACCGAAGAGAAGGAGCCCACCGGTTGCCGCAAGCGGCATGGCCTGTGGAACAAAACTGCAGCGCCCCATCGCGAAGTACAAGAGAGGCCACACGACCGCAGTCCCGAGCAACACCATGGAAGACATCCCTTCATGGCCCGCCTCTATACGACCTCCAAGGGACGCGGCAAAAACCCCGCTTAACCAGAGTCCCAACACCAGGCCGACCTGGGTTCCGCGCTGAGGGGTGGCGGTTTCGTCGAAATCCTCTTCAAGCTGAAGGCTCATGCAGACCTCAATGCCATCGCGAGTCGACTCCCCATCGTCACGCTGGTCGCCGCCTCACCCGCCACGATGGCAATCGCCAGCCCCTGCACCCCGACGCGTGGCACCAGCAACGCCCCCAGCCCGGCCAGCAACAGCCACTGCAAGGTAAGCCCTACCATGGGTGTGCGATAGTCCGATAGCGCATAACAGGAGTTCCGGAAGACCCGGCCCAGGCTCATGAAGGGAAGCGCCCACACCGTGATCGAGAGGATCGAGGCGGTGAAGCGGGCATGCTCAAGTGAGAACTTGCCGCGCACAAATATCAGCTCCACGATCGACTCCGAAAAAATGGACACGCAGGCCACGACCGTGACGCTGACCGCGAGGAGCAAGAGACCTTGTTCCCACAGCATGGCGAACCCGATCGATTTGTCTTGTCCAAAGGCTTCCACCATGCGCGGAAATGCCATCGTCGTGAGCGGCATGACGAGCAGGGAGAGCGGCACGGACACAATCGTGCTGGCATAGAAAAACCCGGCGATGGATCCACCCGGAAGCGAGGACGCGATACTTCGCTCTGTCACCGAGACGGCGGCATAGATGAGCTCACCGACCAGAATGGTCCCTGCGGCTCCCCAGAGCAGGAACCATCCTTCACGAGCAGGGGGCCTGGATTCCGAGGGAGCAGACCACGTCATCCCGACGAGCCGAATCGCAAACAGCAGCATGACGAGCAAATTGCCCGCAGCCACACCCAGCGTCAGCGCATCGACCCCGAGCCTCTCAGACCAGAGTGTGATAGAGACAATAGAGCAGAGCGAGATAATGGATCCCGCCGCAAATCCTGGCGCGAAGGCCCCCAGCACTGAAAGGGCTCCGCGCAAGAGACCTGCCGTGCTCGCAAACACGATCGGCGCCGTGAGGAAATGGAGTGTCCGGACGCCTAAGGCCTCTTGCGCCCCATCGAAGCGTGGAAAAAAGGCGCTCAGCAAGAGCCCGGCGCTTCCCAATAGAAAGAGCACGACGCCGAGATTCACGAGCAGAAGACCACAGAGTGCCGGTTGCACGGCTCGGCTGACAGCGGCCGCCCCACCTTCCCTCGCCACACGGGAGATGAACGCTGTCTCCAGCGCATTTCCGATCTGCGCGCCGAAGAATAACTGCAGGCTCATGACTGCGACAAAAACATCCAGTTGCGGGCTCAAACCGAACGTGGATGCCACAGTGAGCTCCCGCACAAAGCCGAGCACAAGACCGATGCCCGTCAGCAGAGAATATCCAGAGGCCTGACGAAGAGGGCCCAGCACATCGGCAAGCGTCTGCTGCACCTTCCCCAAAGGCAGCTCATCCAAAGTCCGATCAATTCGATCCTGCGAGACGAACGCTTTTTGCGATATCGACATGGACACCACCACCGTTTGCGAACAAGCGCCCGACCTCCCAGAGAGGTCCTGGCATCGGACATCAGTTCCGGATTTGCGGTTCGGCATCCTGCTTCTGGAGCCAGGATCCTGAACTCAACCACCCGTACGCCGACGCCTTCACATGTGCTTGCTTCCAGGCCAACGTCCGCTCGATGCAATCCGCGAGGCTCTGTGCCCAGGTCTCCGGAGTATAGAGGGCGACGATCCGCCTGGATGCTTCGCCCATCTTGTCTGCATCGACGGTGTCCGACGACACCACTCCCAAGAGTCGCGCCATACCGCCGATGTCGAACGGATCGCAGACGTACCCGTTCACCCCAACCCGCACCAGTTCCGGCACACAGCCGCAGCGATGCGACACGATCACGGGTAATCCCGCCGCCATCGCTTCGTTGACCACCAGCCCCCAGGTTTCACTCACGCTCGGAAGGACCAGACAGGAGGCAAGCCCGTAATAGGCTGAGACTGCATCTGCCTGTTGGAAGCCGGCGAACACGACATCGCGCAGTTCTTGCGCACGCGCTCGCAACATCGGCTCCTGAGGCCCACCGCCGACTAGCACCAGGCCCCAAGCCCGTTGCCCAGCCGTCTGCCGATACCTGGCGTAAGATTCAAGCAATCGAAGAACGTTCTTTTCCGGCGCAAACCGGCCGACAAATAGGAAATAGCGTTCCGGGAGGTTGAGGCGCCTCCGGAGCGCATCCCCCTGCGATCGCGCAGCCGCTGCCCCATCCGCAAAGGCCTGGTTATCTACGACGTCATAGCCCGTCCAGATCCATTCGCGGGGAACACCCAACCGCACCAAGTAGGAGGCGGTCTGCTCTCCAGCTGCAAACGCCGCATCGTAATGCCGGCGAACCCACCAGCCTTTTATTGATTCTTTGAGAGCCGTTCGAGGCCGATCCTCCCAGTGAGAATCCCCCAAGAAGATACTGACGCGTTGATGGCGTTTGGCCCATCGGGCGGCGGCCCGCATGGCGGCATAGTAATAGCCGGTAATCACGACCGCCTGAGGATCTGAGTCATCCAGCCAGCCAGTCACACGTGCGGCCAAAGCCTTCGAGTCGATCTGATCGACGGTTTTTCCCGGAAAGGCTTCGACATAGTCGAATCCCAGATTGGCTGTTCGCACCTGCCACTCGTGAATTCTTTCGGTGGCGCCCAGCGCCATGAGCTCTACGGTATCGTCTCGTCGCAAAGACTGAAGCGCCCTGAAACGGGGGATGCTGTAAGGAGCAAGTACCGGTTCCAGGCAACAGATCTTCATGCGAGTACGACAGCCTCTCCTCGACACGGATGTCACCGCGACGCAAGCAATACAGGAGTCCTTGAGGGCATGACACGGTCGTCATGCCATACTATTTCAAGAAATGTAGTCTACTGCTGGTGGTACGATGACACGGCCACGCAGATCTCAAGTTTGTGTTAACAAATCGTTAAAAGACGGGCAGAGAATCGTGCAGGCAGTCTTCCATCTCTGACGCAGCAGCCAATAGGCGTAATTTCATGCTTACGACTCTAACGATTGATATCAGGCCCCTCCAGGGTCCCGGATGATCAGAGTCCGATGGCTGGCGTTACAAGCCTAGCAATGCGCGCATCTCCGCCTCGGCCAACTCGATAGCGCCGCGTGGGGTATAGTGAACGCCATCTTCTAGTAGTTCAGCCAATCGGTTGGGACGGGCGGCTCTCCATCCCCTCTCATCCATCAAGCGCCGGGAATTGACCACCAAGACGTGTGGGTCCGCGGCAGCAATGGCTCGCTGTGCGCCTGGATAGAGGGCATATTCTTCTTCCATTGCTGACGTTAAACCTTCTCGGTAGGGATCGCTCATCAGAATCACGGGGGAATTGGCATCTCTGGTCCAGGCCTGTCGTTTGCCAAGAATCCTGTTCTCACGTGACGATGGTGTCATGAGTCGCGTCCTCAAATCAGGCTGAATTGCCCTCAGTCGCTTTCCCGGAAGACCGAAACATCAGACAGAGCCAAGATCGCACAGCGTTTCGACCGGCCTATCCCCTCTCTTCCGATTACGGGGTGAGGGTCCGAATCATCGTCGCTGCCACCGTCGCGTTACCCTGCAGGGTGAAATGCACATCGTCTCCGGGGGCAAACAGGCCGCGATGGAACGGAACCTCGTTCGCCACGTCGGCCAAAAAGCGATGTTCCGGATCGGCTGCGGCCCTGACTCGCACCGCGCTGTTGAACTGATCGATGACCGACAGGTCATAGGGATTATAGGTGCCCTGCTCCCGCCGAATCATCGTGGTCAGGATCATGCGGTTCCCATGGTGCAGCACCAAGGCAATCGTCTCGTCCAGTTCCGCGATGAGAGCGGCCGCCTTCGCATCGGCCTCGGCTTGATTCGCCGCACCGGAGCCCACATCGTTGATACTACCGCCATCGATGTTCCAGAGGATGATGCCACGGGCATAGGCCATGCCCGCTCCGACATAGGTGTTCCAACTGGCCCGCGACAGACCGGACCGCCCGATGTTCGCGTCGATGCCACGGCGCCCGTAGCCCCGTGTGACCCATTCAGGGCGCTGGCGCCACATATTCGGGATGAGGTCTTGATCGCCTTCCTGCGCGAACTGGCCTCCCACATTGTTGGGGCCTTGCGCCTCCGGTGAAAGCGCCAGAATCGCCGCAGTGGAGAGCGAGTCTACGCCAGCCAGTTCAAGCCAGCGATGGACCGTGATGGCGCCGAGTTCAAAAGTCGTATCCCCATAGACGGCTTCAAACCCCGCTTTGCCGATGGTCTGCGGAATCCAGTCTGCCAAGGGACCGCTGAAGTAGGTCTGCGTCGTCCATGGACCCCTCGTTTCGTCGCTCAACGAGTATGTGGCTGCGCCACTCCTATGCAGGTGTACGGCCAGCTTCCAACGTGAGTCCTTAGCGAATTCAGCCTTCAAAACCCTTGCGCCTTGCTTGAGATCGTTTCCATCATACGTCAACCGGATTAGGTCGCCGGTATCCGCAGCATTGCGGATGATGAAGTCGCAGGTGGTCCCTGTCCCGGGCAGATAGAAATCCGTGAAGAACACCGTGGCCCAGCCCTCTTCGTTGAAGGGCAACGTGCCGATGGGATCGATCGTCATAACCCCGGCAGTTTGTCCGCTTGTGCCGGTCACGACGATGCGCCGCCGCTCTGGATTGATTCCGCCGATAGCATACGCTGTCGGAGTCATGGTGGCGGTGCCTGCATAGGTGAACATGAGCCCATGTCTGTACTTTGTTCGCGGAAAATGATGGGCAAACTTCTTGGTTCGGTAAGAATTGAGCGGCTCCAGGCTGTAGAGAGGACGCATCGGAATGTCCGTCCCACTCCACGTTTCAATAGGACCTGCGATACGGAACTTCAAACCAGGCCAGTTGCCAAAACCCATATCCCAGTGACTCCGCATCGATGCGAGGTTCAGTGACGTGGTATCCACCCCACTGACTTCCCCGACCAGCACTCTATTGATGTAGAGGCCATAGCGGGCATCTGACGCATTGAGGCTGAGGTGGAATGTCAGCTCTGTCCAGGCGTCGAGCGGAATCACACCGGGCCCGGCCCCACCGCCCATCGAGTCGAGATGGGATGTCGTACCGCCCATGTAATTGGAGACCAATACGCCGATGCCCGGCGTGCCGTACGCATATGGGGTGAATGGCGCATTCATAAGAAACAGCCATGCGCGAAGCTTATCCACCCCCCCATCGTGAAGATTATGAATAATATTCGACGATTGATGCGCCGCCAGCGGTTGGGCCGACACTCGTTCAGGATAGACCCAAAACCTCACCCAGTAGTCGTTGCTGCCGTTCAACGGTACGCTGGCGTCGTCAACACGAAAATACGCAAGACCGCTCGCACTCGTTTCGATGTAGCCAGTGGCCCTTGACCCGGGCGGGACATCCGTGCTCCCCACATGGGTCCAGGCTCCAGCAACAAACTGATTCAACCCTGTAGTTCCAGGGGTAGCCGGACCGGTCGTCGGCCAGGATGCACCTGTAATGCTGGTGATGGAAGGGATCGGTGTCGCCTGATCTCCCGCACGATCTCCACTTCCACCTGCTCCACCGGATCCTCCACTTCCCGAACAAGACACCATGAGCACCGCCAAACCCAGTGCCACCGCACATTGCCCAATTCGGCACATCCAGAGACTACGCAGAGACATATGGACCGCTCCTCGGTTTCGGGTCACCAGATGAATTGGCGGTCCCAGAGGGACGACATCCGACCCAAGAGGTGAACAAACGTAGTCTGGCAAGAATGTTCGCATGAGTTAGGCGCCGAACCAGGTAGCCCCACCGCTCTTCGTCTTGGAAGAGTATGTACGAGGCCCGGCTCACCCTCGCTGAGGGAGACGATCTCAACATCGTTCAGATTACCCGCAACCCACATGTCGCAAAGCGCTTGGAGAGAATTAAGAGATCCAGACGGAGGGTCACGAAGGCTCCTGGCAGGATACTTCAGGCAGGGAGAAGAAGATATGACCCGAATGGATGCTGCGAGGATGGACGCCCGTCCCCGCAGAGTGCGGTCCCATTTATGCCGTCGCGCCGGTCGCCAGAGCACGTCGTTTCCGAAAAGCCAAACCGCCGAGGCCCATGAAACCACTGGCAAAGAACAGGAGACTGGCCGGAAGCGGCACTGGGGTCGGCGCGAGCCCGACAGCCGTCCCCTGCAGGAAGAATGTGGCGGTTCGATTGTCGTGCGACCATCCATGCTTTCCCCTGCCCCTTTCGGGGGCAAAGACATGCGTCCACGAAAGGCTAAACTCGGACGTCTCCTGGTTGAAGACTCCCTGGGCGATCCCACCGATATTCCAGGCCCGGAACGAATCGCCGCGGCTCACACCGACAAATAGCGACGAGAGATCCATCGTGATCGACGAACCGCTGATGGTGGCAGAAGGCGCAGCCGCGCCGTTCACACCGGAAGTAAAGAGCGAGAAGGTGCGATGTCCCTTCGTGGTCGGCGAGACGATATCCGGCATGGGCTGATACTGTCCCACTGTGATCGTCCCTTCTTGAGCCAGCAAGCGATCGGCGACCCGATGGAATTGGCCTCTGTCCCAGGCCTTCTCGCCCATGAGATCTGTGGGAGTGACCCCCATCGCAGCTGCGAATGGGACCGACCCGAATATCGCCACGGCTGCTGTCATGCCGAATGTGAGAAGAAGGGCGCGAGGTGCCATAAGACGCTCCTTTGTTGTCATAGGCTGTAACCGAATAACAATATGATCGATGACCGTACACTGATGGTACAAGCCAGCGACAACAACGGCGTAACGTCTTTGTTTGATTTCGATTAATTAATTATCAAGATTAAGCGTATAACCTTTTATTATGCCACGAGCACCGGCAACGTTCTGGTCAGAATTGATCAGATGGAAATAATTCACATGACAAGCAGCCATGCTGCTACCGGCACACCGATAAGATTTTCTCTCCTTGAATGCCAGCGTTGCGGGCCAGACGGGAGACGTGACGGGAATGCCGTATCAGGGCAGCGGTCGAGTGTCTGAGCAGGCCAAGCGGGCCTTTCATGGCCCAGGGACGCCTGGACGAAGATCGTTGGTGGCGCCCCCCCCCTTGATCAAGTTCTATCCCGTTTACCTTAAGGGGTGGCGATCTTCGAGTCTCGTCTATATGCGGCCAGGTGGTGCGAGGCTCTGGGGGTGCAGAAGATTGGACAAGCGACACGAAAACACGATGCCGCGCAGGGTGGAGGCGGTTTCAGACAACACCTCCGTGAATATAGCTGGTTAGGAGTCGGATCGGTCGGTCGGGCTGGTCGCCAGAGCCATGGCAGGAAGGGATGCCCTGCATTCCTGGATCACGAGTGCAAAGAGTTCGGTGAATTTCGGGTCGAAGTGGGTACCGGCATGCGAGAGCATGTACTGGCAGGCGTCATCGATCGAGAGGGGCGTTCGTCCTGGACGTTCCACGATCAGATGGTCGAATGACTGGGCGAGACAGACGATGCGGGCCAGTGGAGGAATTCCTTTTCCTTGAAGGCCGTACGGATAGCCTGATCCATCCCACCGCTCATGGTGATACTCAATGATCTGCCCAACCTCAGCCGGGAGCTCCAAGGGCAACAACAGTTTGGCTCCCTGCTCCGGGTGGTGCCGATTGCCCCCAGATTCCCCGGTCCTGGCGATTTCATCCTCGGCAAACGGATAGGTCTCGGGCCCGATCTTGCCGATGTCGTGGAGAAACGCCCCCAAGGCCAAGGATTTCTGTTCAGCGAGCGTGAGGTGGATGCGGTTGGCCAGGAGTGTGGCGTATAAACTGACTCGGCTGCAGTGGTTGAGTAGCTGGCGATCCTTGGCTTCGAGCAGGTCGGAGAGCAGCGGGAGAAGCAGGTTCGGCATGGACTCTGAGCCGGACGCATCATCTAATGCCGGTTTCCCGATGGCCTGATATCCTGTGAGCAATTCCTTCCATGCCTGCGCGCCCTCAGCTTCTGATCCCCAGAGGTCGGTTGATGTCTTGATGAAATGTCTGAGGAAGTCGAGCCGCTTTTTCCGTTCGAGCGTCTGGTTGACGAGCGAGAGTAACTCCGTGACATTGAAGGGTTTGAGCAGGTAGCCGGCCGCGCCATGACGGAGCCCTTCCATCGCCGACGCGACGCTCCCGTATCCGGTGATGATGATGACCTCCACGTCGTCGTGGAGATGTTTGATGTCTCGGAGGAGATCCAGGCCCCGTCGATCCGGAAGTCTCTGATCGAGGGTAATGAGGTCGATCGGCTGGGAGTTGAGGACGTCAATCGCTGCACTGGCTGATTCGGCGGCCTGGATGTTGTAATACGGGCGGAGAATCACTTTCAAGGCATCACGCGGTCCTGCTTCGTCATCAATGACCAACAAGGTGGGCCTCTGCTTCGCCGGACCGGAAATCTCAGATACGATCATCGCTGTCCTTTCCCACGATGGGTTCTACCCATAAAATAATCCGCCAGCCAAGCCGCAGGGTCGCTGCGGCCCGACTGGCGGAGAGGTCGATCAGACCTTTAGGCTCGACTAGACGAAATTCAGCCGTTTCCGCATGGCCCCGGCGAGGCCGATGAGCCCGCTGCCGAACAGGAACAGTGCTCCGGGCAGCGGAACGGCGGCTACCTGCGCCGTTCCCTGCAAGGTGAAGGTCCCGGAGGTCAGAAAGGGCACGCCCGAGAAGGAGCGGGTCCAGGAAATATCGAAGGCATTCGTCAGTTCGTTGAACGAACCGGCCGCGTTGCCACCGATGTTCAACGACGCCATCAATGGGTTCGTGTTGACCCATCCCCAGCCGGTGCTGGTGACCCCTGCGAAGAGCGATTGGAGATTCGCCGTCAGGGCGGCCCCGGAGGTCTCTCCGGTTGGAGCCGGGAGGTTGAGGGCTCCTCCGTTGCTCGTAAAGATCGAAAAGGTGAGGTGGGAAATCGTAATCGGATTGAAGATGTTCGGCAGAGGCTGAAACTGGTTCATGATGAGCTGCCCATTGGCATTGAAGTTGCCAATGATGCTTCCCAACGAACCGAAGTTCAGATTGACCGATCCACCAGTGATGTCCAGCTGCGTGACGACCGCAGCCTGGGCTGGTGCCGGCAATAGCCAGAGCACCGACGCCATCAGGAAAGCCATCACGCTCCCCTTGACTGTTTTGCCCCTTGTTGCCGTTGTCATGAAATTCTCCCGTGTCGCTCACACGAATGAATCGTTACGTCTCGCGTCATTGCAACAGGATCCAGGTTCCCAGGGGCGGGGCATGGAGAGAATCTCCAATCCCCGCCCCTGCCTGTCCTTATGGCCTATCGTTCACGGCTGTCAAACATGCCGGCGCGCCGGACACGTTGGACTTCCAGTTCACCGGGCCCTTGTCTTGGGACTTCGTCACGTGCATTTCCTGTGGCGAGACCCAATACCGCCCGACGTTGGGCAGATTGTTGATGATGCTTGGGCTTTCCGCCTGGGTCAAGAATGCACTGATGAGGATCTGTTCGTTCGCGCCGGCTGGGGGCACATTCCGGGTGTTGAACGCTTCGAACACCCAGTACTGCTGTTTGCCGCAGCGAATATTTTCCTTCTCGTTGCCAAAATAGACCGCTTCTTCGACCGGAGGCACATGCCCGTTGGCGCTATCGTTGCGCAACGACTTGCCGCCGTCCACCGCCACCACATAACCGGCCGCCGGACTCACAGTTGCAGCCTGTTCCGCTTCCATATAGGCGGCCGCGGTCGGATGGGCCGGGCGCACGCCCGGGAATGGGAACGGATCGTTCGAGGGAATGGTCGGGCTGGCGTTGCCCTGGATGCAGTCCCGCACATCGTTGTTCGAGATACCGGACAGCGTCGTCGGCCCTGCGGTTGGAGTCGCTGGCGTACCCAGCGTCAAATTGAAGCTGCCGCTGCCGGTTGGCGTTTGGCCGGTATGTTCGTTCGCGTCCTTCATGAGTGTCTGATCGAAGGCCGCCTTCGTGCCGGACCCGGCACGACGCTGGCACAAGATGATCGTCTGATTATCCGAGCTATTCACGACTCCGTCACCGTTGGTATCGGCCCCGATTCCACTGAACTGGGTCCAACGTGTCACGTTACGGGAAAACAACGCCTCGATCTGCAACTGCGTCAAGTTGCGAACCGGGCCGATCACGGAACCGCCGGCCGGATTGATCAATTTCACCGCACTGCCCAGCACGATGGAGAAGGGCACCACGACTGGACGGCTCGAAGTGATATTGCCGTCGGCGCGAGGACCGACGACGATCGATCCCTGTAACGTCGACCCGATATATCCGACCGAGGTCTGGCCGAATGAGGTGGCCGCCACGTCAGACACGCCCAGATTCACCACCAGGGCTCCTGCCGGATTGGTGGTCGGGCTCGGGCTGAATTGCGTACAGCTGGGATAGAACTGTCTCGTCCGACCCAGCGCATCGAGTTCCGTCGTCGGCGCGCCGCAAGACGCGGGATTCTCAAGGACGTATACCTCCCGGGCCGCCGGGTTCGGGGTCACGCCGTCATTGTTGACCGTCGGGAACGCGTTCGGTTTATCGATCCCGCCTGAGGAGCTAGTGGATTGATACCGCACCACGATGCTGGGCAAGCCGACGACATTGGTGGCTTCGCAGACCCAGGTAATGAACTTGGAGTTGGCCAGACGGTTCCCCGCAGGACCGAGCGAGCCGTCCATGAAAATACGCGGCGCGGTCGCACCGCCCACCTGAGTGGGAGCTGGACCAGTTGGATTGTTACAAAGGGTGACCGGCACTTCTTCGACGAACGGTTTGGCCGCCGAGGCGCCGGCGACGTTCAAGACTGTCTGGGCCTGGGCCGACACAGCCACTCCTGCAATCGACGCCAGAGCAGCGAGGATTGCCATGGATGTCTTCATTGATCTCATATAATCCGCTCCTGTGATTATGGTGATGTACACTCTAAACGTTGCTTGTCGAGATTCCCGCTTCAGATCGACCTATGCCGCCATTCTATTCATCGAGCGGCGGGCAATGCCCACGAGTCCGACCAAACCGGTTCCGAACAGAATAACCGCAGCCGGTACCGGCACTGCCGCTGGCGTGATCGTCAATTGCCCGGCCGCTGACAAGAAGGCTGTTGCGACTCTCACATAGGTCTCTGCTTCCCCGTTGATGTTGACGGCGAAGATATTGAGGAGCTGCCCGAGCGTACCATGGGTCGTAAAGCCCAATTGGCCGTTGACGACACCGGCCGTCCCGAGAAAATTCGTGAACGAATGAGGAGCCGCGGTCGAGGTGAGCGAGGGGTTATTGAGATACACATTCGAATTGCCACCGGTTTGGGCGGCATGTTGCCCTGCCCAATTCAGAAATTCGCCCGCCGCGTTGACGGCAAAGCTGTTATTGGCCTGGTTCGCGGTAATCGTGGAACTGGTCGACGATACATAAAACGTCTGGCCGTCCGTCGAGGTGCCCATGACTGAATAGCGCAGCCCCGTTGCAGCTCCAACGTTCAGAGTCGAGAGGTTGCCACTGATGTCGCGAGTTAGCGACGAAGTCCCTTCGAAAGCCGGAAGGGCTGAGTTCGGCCCGAAATTCTCATAGCGCTGGTCGTTCCCCCCGTACACGAAAAACCCAGCGTCCCCGAAGTTGAACCCCAGGGCAAACACGTTCGATGGTACGCCGGCGCCGGCGACGGCCGACACTGCGACGAGCGCCGCCAGCAGCCGCTTTACATGACTCTGTCTCTTCATGGTCTTCCTCCTCAGTGATTGATGATATCTGACCGATCTGCCTCTGCCTGCACAGGATGCGACTCTCTCGATCCACCCCTTCTGCCCGCGATGACCAGGCTCCGTCTCCTGGAGCCTCCGTTCACCTCCTCCCCATGGACGTTCCTTCATCGGTCCGTCACGGGGTCATATGTCTCATATCGGTGTTACCTCGCGATCAGTTCCTCCTTGCCTGACGGTTAACCCTGTATGAAGATCTCGTGCACATCGGACAGGTAACCCCTATACCGCATACCTGTTCTACGCGAGTACGATTACAAACCCGTGGACGTTGTCTTTAGGTGCTGTAAACTCTGAGTACCGACTCAGGTGTTCAGGCTGAAGGCTGGAAATGATCTCGCAAAGCAGGAATTCTTCAATAGCAGATTGAAAAGCTGAAGACTAAAAGCCTTCAGTCTTCAGCCTATCTACCTGAGCAGTTCTCAAGCCAGATCAACGAGATGAACCATGGCCAATCAATAGATGACGAGAGGCCAGAACCGCATCACGAGATACGCGCCAAGGACTAGGTCGGGGGAAAGAACTTGACGATGATCGTGCGGTCCATGCCGGGAGGGGGAGGCCGGACTTCGGCCACCTTCGCGAGGGCGTCGAGCGCGGATTGATCGAACAACAGGCTGCCGGATGAGTTGATGAGTCGATATTGCAGCACACGGCCCTGCTCATCGAGGATGAGTTCGCACAGCACCGCATATTCCAGATCGTCTTGGAGAGACGGCGGTTGCTGATACTTCGATTGAATCGACGCAGTCAAAATATCCGTATAGCCGGCGAACCGTCCCCGGCCCTTGCCGATGGCGAAGGGATCGGAACTGACCGGCGGTGGACCGGGCGCATCCGAGGCCTTGGGGGGCGGAGGCGCTTCCGCCGTCGGTGGCGGAGGCGGCGGGGCCTCTTGCGGCTTGGGTTCTTGCTTGGGAGGCTCCGGTTCAGGCTCAGGCTCAGGCTCTTTTTCCGGTGGCGGGGGCAGTTCTTCTTTTTTGAACGCGTTCAGCTTGTAGACCTTGATCAGGTCCTGGCCCCATTGGGTTTGGGACACCCAATACAAACCACCCCCGATGCCAAGATGCACCACGCCCACGATCAGGAGCGTCGTGCCGAGCTTGCTCTTCTTTTTTTCAAAACCCTTGTAGCCGGCCATCTCTTCAATTCGTGAAATGTGAAGCGTGAAACGTGAAGCGTTTTTCAGGAGTGGAGTTTCTAGTTTCAGGTTTCATGTTGTCAGGAGGCTATCTCCGAACACTCGAAACGCTTCACGCTTCACAAACAACTTGCGGGATGCTCAAAAAGTTCGTCAGCAAGGCCGCAGCGAGTGAAGACCTGAGGCGTACCCTTGCGGTACGTTGAAGGTCTGAACGATGCGAGAACGAAGCTGGCGGGCTTTTTCAGCATCCTGCTACGGTTCATTCGTTGGTTTCGTTGCAATCGCGAGATCCTCGACCGGAATCCGTTGCAGAATATCCAGCACGGCCACCACATGTTTGTACTCCACTCCGGAGTCGCCCCGGAGCACGAGTGGCAGCTTGCCGCCCTTAGCAGCTTTCAAGTCACGAATGAGTTTTTCCAGTTCGTTGAGCTTGACGCGCTCTTCGTCCATATAGACATCGCCGTTCTTCTTCACGGAAATCGTCGGTGTCGTGGTTTCCATTTCCGTTTCATGCGGCGTGGATTCAGGCAGTTTCAACTCGATCCCCTGCACCGCCGCCGTCGTCGTGATGATAAAGATCACGAGCAGCACCCAGGCCAGGTCGAGCAAGGGGGTCATGTTGATATCGGCAACCGCGCCGTGCGATTTGCGTGAAAAACGTCTCATATCTTCCTTTCAGGAATGGGCGAGAGGTGCGAGGCTAGAGGCAATGGGCAGGAATAAGTTCGGCGCCCCTTGCCGCTCCGCCCCTGGCCCCTAGCCTTGCCCCACTTCAGTGCCCCGTCGCCGCAGCGGAGGGTTCGGCTTCTTGGCGGTGCCCGCCAGGCCGGTAGTCTTCAATATCGTCTGACGCAGCAGCTGCGCCCTTCTTTTCTTGGAGATAGTCCGTCATGAACACGGTTTCGAGATGGGCTGCGAAGTTATCGAGTTCCATCGTGAGCGTTTTTGTCTTCGTCACGAGGAAGTTGTAGCAAAAGAGGGAGGGGATCGCGACCATGAGCCCCGCGACCGTCGCGATGAGCGCGGAGGCCACGCCAGGAGCCATCGTCGCGAGCGTCGCCGACTGGGCCTTGCCGATGCCGGCGAAGGTGTCCATGACTCCCCAGACCGTCCCGAGCAATCCGATAAAGGGCCCACCGCTGATGGCCGTCGCCAGCACGATCATGCCTGATTCCAGGCTGACGGCTGCTTCCCCCAACACCCGCTCGAGGGCAATTCGCACGGCGCTCATGCCATGATGCGGAATCTGTTCCACCCCATACTTTTCCTGCTGCACCTTCAGTTCTTCGCATCCGCCGAAATAGACTTCGTACATCGGTGAGCCTTGCAACTGTTTGATCGGGCCTTTACCGAAGATCACCAGCGGGCCTTTGGCCTTGGAGTAGTAGCCGAGAAACAGGCCATTCCGCTTCTTGGCCTTGGCCAACTGGCGAAACTTGTTGATGATCACCGTCCAGCTGACGAGGGAAAACAACAGCAACACCCCGATGGTAATCTTGCCTTCGAGCGTCGCGTGGTTGAGCGCAAATGCCACGCCTCCTGAACTCATTTCCATGCTGCATCTCCCTTATTCGTTAACCGCCCGATGGAGCCTGTGGCTTCACATCGACTTGAATGATGACCCCGCGTTTCATTTGGACCGACTTGGCCATTTGAGACTTTTTATCCTTCTCGCCGTCTTTCGACGCCACTTGCTTCCCGCTGTTCGAGGCCGACGAGCCGGTCGATTCCGAGGTCGTTTGCTGAACCTGCTCGACCGCCTTGGCTGCCGTCGACGAAGTGGTGCTCGTCGAGGCTGAGGTGGCAGAGACGGTTGAGGTGGCACCGCTCAAGCCTCCGACCGAACCGCCGCCGGCGCCGCCGGCAGCCGACACGGATGCGCCGCCCACCGACCCTGCCGCGGCGCCGGCGAAGGCGCCGAGGGATCCGGAGACCGATGAGGCGCTGAACGTCGCCTTCCCGATGATCGACCCACCGAGGAGGTTGAGTGCGTCTCCCGCCTCGAGGTTGATGCGCCTCCCTCTGATGCCGGCCTGCGGCACATCAATGTTTCTTGCCGCAATCAGTGAAATATCTCCCAACTGCAGAGGTCGGCTGCCGGGGCCGAAGGGCGCCTGTATGAACTCCTCAAATATTCTGTCGTACTCGACTTTGCGGATCTCCGTGAGCCGGTCGAACTCTGCAACCAGATCGGTTGCGTCCCGGCCCAAGAACCTGCGCTTGGTAATGCGGGCGAAGAGCACGTTCATCTGAGGGGTGTTGAATGTCGGAAAGGGCAAGGTTGAAAAATCCGGATCGTACCGCTCCCAGGTAAAAATTCCGCTCCCGGGAACGGTGGCCAACGTTTGCGGCTGCCCAGGCCCGTTATCAAGCACGAAAAGTGCCTGCTCATCCTTACTCCCGCTGCCGGCATTGATCGTCCCTGCCGTGGACTTGATCAGAATGTTGCCGGAATCGAACGTCCCGATGCGGGACCTATTCACGTCCACATCTCCCGTCGAGAGAATTCTAATGCTGCCTCCACGCAGCGTGACGATGCCGGTCTGTTCGGCATTGCCGCCCGCCACAGTGCCGCCGACATTGACCTTGCCCCCGACCGGCGTAATCACGGTAACGTCTTGCCCGCCAATCCTCAGCATGAGACTGCCATCCACCAACGCTGGTCTGCCATCCACCAACAGCACGGTTCCGTTCGCGTCGCGAACCGGGTTGCGATCGACGAGCACGACCTTTTGTTGAAAGACGATCTGGTCTCCTTGATGGACGCGCTGCCCGCCGATCAAGAACAGCTGGCCGGTTTGTTCGACAAAGAGCGGTTTCCAGACCAGTTCTACCTGACCGTTGATGACGTCCTGCGCGGTGAACAGGGTCTGCGTGGGATTGGCCAGATCCACGGGAAGCAGGGTTTTGTAGGCCAGAATCGGGGCGGATGCGCCGGTCTGGTCAGGAAGCGCCAGCACCATGGTTCCCGATTGATCAATCAGCAGGGCCCTGGTCTCCACTGCGCCTGGGATGGGTCTGCCGGTCGCATCGACGATCCGCACCCCATCCGCTCCATGGATGAAGATGCTTCCGCCGTTCAACGTGGCCATCTGCGATTGAGTCATCTCGATATTTCCGCCGGCTCCGATATCGAGCAATCCGCCTTGCCGCTGTAAAGAAATGGTCGCCGATGCCACTCCGATCCGATGAACGATCCCGATGCTATCGCCAAGATCGATGTTGCGATTGGCCCGGACTTCAGCATTGCCATTACCCACGAAGGTAATGCCCGCTGTGGTAAACCCCGGCGTTCTCCTCAGTTCGATCGAGCCAGCGGCATGAATACGCGCCGCGGCTTCCCCGTTGGCCAAAAGCGGCAGAGAGATGCCTGTGGCTAAAATTCCTCTGATATCCCCCCCGGAACTGATCGTCGTCTGTCTCAAGTAGGGACTCACAAACGTGAGCTGTAACCCTGAGATATCCCCTGCCTGAGTCGACAGACTGATCGTGGCGGCAGGAGGAGCGGTGGAAGTGAAGGGGGTCCTCAGATCCCGATCAATCTGGAACTGTTGAACGTCCTGCCCCAAGAGGGACTCCACTGTTCCCTCGTTCAGTTTCAGCACTGCCGGAATTCCGGCTCGCCCTAGGACCGTCGGCTTCACCCGTAAATCCATTGGAGGAAACCCTGCCAGGACGAAGGAAAATCCTGGCACGTTTGGCACATCCTCTGCCCCCCCCTGAAAGCTCAGATCTCCCCACCGTTGCAGCCATGGTCTCAAATTCGGATCCGCCAGGGCCACGGACTCATTCACCCTCACCCATCGGGCAGCAGGATCACCAGGGGTGCCGGTATAGATCAACACCGAGTCTTGAACGATCAGTTGTTGTAACGGCCCCTGCCCCTTAATCTCCTGCCTTGCAGAGAGCCTGATCGATCCGGTCGGCGATGGCCAGAAAGACAAGCCACTGGTGCCCGTGACAAGAATAATGCTGCCTTCGTCGGCTGTCGCGGAAAAGTTGGCAGGAAAGAGCCGTCGCGCAGCGGCGAATTCTCCGGTTGGTCTGCCCGGCTCAATCAGGATGTTGCCGGTGCGAGCTGTCAGATTAAGGCTGCTGTTGGCCGAGAGAAATCCGGACTCTCGCAAGCCGAAATCCTCCGCCAGACTGAAAAAGATCGATCGGCCTGCATTCAAGTTAGCCGTATTGCGAGGAACGGTGAAGGTCCCGTCGCCGTTGTCGATCCGGCCGCCAAGGATCAGATTGACCGGCGCCAGTTCCGTTCCGATATCCCGCCCGGCGGCTACGTCCGCAATGCCACCCTGAAGCGTAAAACCAGGCCCTCTCTGGTTTCTCGTCGAGACTGGGCCACGCACATCGTTGCCGGCCCGAATCGTGAGGTTTCCCGGCAGCCCCACATGAACACCGGGAAGACCGGGAAGGGATACGCGGCTATTGCTATAACGCTCAAACGGACTGGGTATCACCAGGTCGTTCACCGCCGAGAGGCTGATGTCTCCCCCCACCGATGCCGTATTCACGCTCGCGAATTCATTGGGTCCATCGACCAATGCCAGATCGTTACCTGCATGCAAATGGATGCTGCCCCCCCCTGCCGTGCTGACTTGGCCGGCCGTAATCGTGAGATCTCTCCCGGCGCGACCGAGGATATTCCAATGCGCCCCCAATGACTGGAACTCACTATTGGTAAACGTCAGGTTTCGTCCCGCATTCAGATGAAACGTCCCCGCCTGGCCGAAGGAAAGCCCCAATGCATCGAGGGATGTGGAGGTCGTGACGTTGATGTCGTCCATCGCCAGGACGTTGATTTCTCCGCGAGCGGCGCCCGGCGCGAGCGACAAGAGTTCGGCGTCCGAAAGATCGAATCGATCGGGAATAAGCCGGTGGGTTGTCCCCAAGACCGTCCCATTTTGGTTCACAGAGGTTCCACCCAGCCAGACTTCACCGGCCACGCCTCCCGCGCCTGGCCTGACATCGATCGTGGCGCCGGATTCTACTTGCACGCTTCCCCCGGTGCGGATGCCGGACGCATCGCGCGTGGCCGCCGTCGCGATGACGGTGCCTCCGTGGGCGCCGGCTTCACCACCGGTGCTGATGGTTTGACTGCTGGCCCTCATGGTCACCTGCTCGCTGGCCACCAGCTCGATCCGGCCGTTCCGCTGGACGACACTGTTGGCCTGGATGAGATTCCCCTGATTCACGACCCGTCCCGCCATGGTCACCTGCCCGCCGTCTGCGAACAACTGCCCGAGATTCAACGCTTCTCCGGCCGGCGCCGTCACCTGGGAGAGAAAGCCTCTCCCGTCCGGGCGATTGGAGAGAAAGGCCGTGCTTCCTGCTCCCAGTGACACGTGACCGTTCGTGCTGGTGATGATGCCGGTCGCCGCATTCTCCACGTTCGGCGCAAAGAGATAGACGCCTTCGACGCCGGCATTGATGGTGCCCGCATTCCTAATGGCTCCGTTCGTCCCGCTGTTCTGGAAGAGATACAGGCCGTTCAAGAAATTACTATCGCTGAGGTTGAGGGTCGATGCGGCAAACATGCCTCCGACGCTCACCTGACCGGTCGGGCCGATAAAGACGCCGTTGGGATTGAGCAGAATAAACGAACCGGTCGCATTCAGTGCTCCGTCGATCTGCGTCGCAGGCCCGAATACACGGGCAAGCATCCAGCCTCCGACCGGTTGCGTAATATTGACGATGTGATTCGGCGCGATGTTGAAATCGCTCGCATGGACGATAGCCCGGGCCGTCGATTGTGCAATTTCCGTCACCACTCTGCCGTCGGCTCGCGTGACCGGAGCTTGGACCACAACGCCACCATGGACGACTTCCGTGATCGTGACGGCTGCCTGCACCGGCAGCGCAAGAGTCGCAGAGAGCACCCAGACCAATCCTACCGTCGCCCCTTGGCGGATGGCATTCAATCGTCGCTTGGTCCTATTCATCGCGATGCTCCTTACTCGTCTTAAAATCCAACGCTGACCATAAAGTGCGTAAACGTATCGCCGCGCTTGGTCGTGCCGGTCGTTTGCAGCGCCATCGCATGATCGAGCTGCAGATTCAGGTTGATCGGCTCGATCCTCATCCGCAGGCCGCCGCCGGCGCCTTCAAGCCGGGAGATGTCTTGTTGCCCGGCCGGCGCCCGCTTGGTCCAGAGCCTGGCGTAGTCGTAGAAGGCGACCAGCTTCATCGTCGCCTTTACCTCGGAACTGCGCCGCCGTTGCCAGAAATAATCGATCGGGATAGAGGGCAAATCCGGCGTGTACAGTTCCGCGCGCCAGAGCAAGGCGTTATCCCCCAACGCTTCGTTTTGAATGTAGCCACGCACCGTATCCATTCCACCGGCAAAAAACTGTTCGGCAGGAATCAGCGGCTCCGAGGCCCATTGCCCATCGATTCGAGCGGACAACAGAAACTCGTTCGGCAAAGGTTGCATACGGCTGAGACCGGTCTTCACCACTCCGAACGTGCCGGTTGAGCCAGCTCGATTCCCGGGGAATTCGTCGGGATTGTTCGGGTCTCCTTGAAAGTCTTTCTTGCCTCCGCCGGGAATGAGCCCGGCGACGTAGCCGGTCAGGGTCGTGGTGAAGGTCGTCGACCCATAGGAGTCGGGATAGGTTCCCGTGTAGCCGGCAGAAACCGGCAGATATTGGATGGGGCTCAACACGATCGCGGTGCCTAAATCTCCGGGAAAGGTGGCTTCGGTTTTCTCCAGCCGTTTGAAGTCGGCGCCGAACGAGAGCTGATGCCCGGCCTTGCCGCCTTTGAAAATCGGAAAGAGATAGCGAAAACCGCCCACCGTCGCATTTCCCGCCACGGCGATGTCGCCACCCCCGCCGATCGGCAATGACGTTCCAGCCAGGGTCGAGTTGCTGCTCACCTTCGAGGCATACACCGCCAGCAAATGGTCGGGCCAGATCAGCGGCGCGACATAGCTGAAGCCGTAGGCCTGCACCGCTCCCCAATTGGTCGGCGTCTGCGTCGTCTGCAGCGTCAGGATATGGTCCTGCCCCCAGAGATTGCCGTATTGCGCTTCCCAGGTCATACGGGCAGCAGGCGTGGTGAACGGGCCTTTGTTATCGCCTGTCATCTTCGCATGGAGCGGCAGCCGGTCTGTCGCCTTCAATTCCAAATCCACTGTACCCTGCTCGCTACCGGGCTTCAGCACCGGCGCGATCTTGAGGTCGGGGTTGGCGTTGACAGCATCCAGTTGTTTCACGAAATCCGGCTCATAGAGCAGCGCGCCGATCTGTACCGAGGGCAGTTTTCCCAGTATGTTGTACCGGGAAAAATAGCGGTTGCCTGTCACCGTCAGGCCCAAGAGATGGCCTTCGACGACATCGAGCCGCACGGAGCCCTGATCGACCGATTGTTCCGGCACGACGACGAGGATCGTCGGATACCCCAACCGCTGATAGGCTTTTTCCAGTTCGACCCTCGCCCGGTCGATATCCTTGATCGTCTTCCCCGGTCCCTTATACTTGTTCAGGACTTCATCGATTTTCTCGCGGGAGAGAAGCGTGCTGCCGTCCACCACAAATTCCAGAATGGAAAACCCGACCGGTTCGACGTGATTCGACGCGGGAGTAGACGGCTCAGCCGGAGTTGCCCCGTTGGAGCCTGTGCTCTTTGCAGGCGGCTCAGCAGGCGATGCCGGCCTGGCCGGCCCTGGAAGGACCGGCCGATCCGGCAGGACCGGTTGAACGGAGACATCGGCGACAGCCCACGCGTCTGCCATTCCGCCGCCCATCATGAGTCCCAATGCCACGATGACACCTCCAAACCGTCTCACCATGCCTCATCATTTCCTCTGGTAACCGAGCCCTTGTTGTCGGCCTGTCTGCTCTTCGTCTGGGCTCCTGCAGGACAGGGACAGCCCGGCAGTCCATTTGCTGCATGCTACGCGTAAAGAAGTATCGTTCAATTGTTACGGCGGGGTTACTGACAACTTGTGGCCCTGTTAACTTCTGGTAAACAGGCCTTTCCCCCATTGCCATTGGCCGGCGCTCGGCATAGGCTCTCCTCGACTTCAGAAAGAACAAGGACACATCACCTATGAAACCGACTCACATCCGGCATCTCGTCATCGTCCTGTATCTCCTCGCAGCCACACTGCTCCTTGCGCACTCGATCAACGCGTTTGTCGAGCATGAGCTCACCACGATTCCCGAGTCCGGCTCGGACAACGTTGTGACGACCGAGCCGGCGTCAAGCCCCCTCTACACCTCGGTTCAACTTGTCGAGCAGATCAGAACCAGTGGCTTGTTCCCGCTTCCGGCACAACAGTCCGTCCTCGCAGCTAACGGCGCACCGGCCGCACCTCCGAAGCCTCCGCTCGACATTGCCAAGAAGCTCCGCTTGCTTGGCACCATCGTGAGCGACCGGGAGGGCGGAGCTGCCGTGATCGAGGATATCGCCTCGAAGCGGCAGGGCTTATTCCATCTCCACGACACCATCCCCGATCTCGGTGAGATCCATGCGATCCGGCGCGACGGCGTTGTGATTCGCCTCGATGACCAGGAAGAGCTGCTCCAACCGGCCGTGCTGCAACAGGATCAGGCCAGGCCGATGCCCGTGGCCATGACGTCATCCCAACAGGCCTTCGTTCCGCTGCTCAAACGAACATTGGATCGCCGGGAAGTAATGGAGGCCGTCAGCGATCCCACCAAGTTGATGATGCAGGCCCACGCGGTGCCGTACATTACGAACGGGACGCTAAGCGGCTTTCGACTCGACTTCGTTGCTCCGGCCAGTTTTTTCGAGAAAGCGGGTTTTCTATACGGCGATGTGATTCAACGCATTAACGGAGTCGAGATTCGCGATCCTGGCCGGCTGCTGAGTTCGTTTCAGCAGGTCGTGAACGAACGCACTGTGAAAGTCGACCTGATCCGTTCCGCGCAAAACACGACGCTCACCTATGATCTCCGCTAGGCCAGTCCGTCTCGCTCAACATCCATATCTGAACCCTACTGGCAACGGTTGTCTCGCCCGAATGTAACCGGAAGTTAATCGAGGCGTAACTAGGTCGTTATCGTCTCTCTCCATCCTGGCTTCGTCACAGGATCCATACGAAACAGAACGAGAGGAGGCTGGCTTTGAGATCGGTGCAATGGCGAGCAATGATCAGGGTACTGCTGTTGGGTGTCGCAATCATGGGCGCCCACTCCATTGCTCAGGCGGAATGGTATGCCGGAGGATACGGAGGGCTCAGCACGTCTGGCTCTATCACGGACGCCACCATGCCGCTCTTAGGGCAACGACTCGCAGAGCAGCAATTTCCGCAAGCCAATGAACCGCTCAATAGTAGCGGTCGTGGCACGCTGACCCAAACGTTCAAGACATCGGATGTCTCGCTTAAGAATTCTGCCATCTTTGGAGGAAAGGTCGGATACTTTTTCACCGAGGAGAAACTCTCCTGGCTCGGCGTCGAACTGGAAGCCTTCACCACAAATCCGAAGATCAAGACCCAAACACTCACGACCGCTCAAGACATTCAGTACCAACCCAACACTCCTGCACCGGCGGCGCAATGTCCTCCTCAAAACATCATCAATCCCCAGCCGAACTGCCCGGCATCTGTGCTCAACAGATCGAGCCTGACCTTGCAGGAATCCTCTCTTCGTGTAAGCACAGTGGCCTTCAACCTCATCGCCCGTTATCCAGGACAATTCTTCCAGCCCTACGCCGGGGTCGGAGCCGGGGCCTTCTATTTTTCCTCCTCAAATGGGAGTATCCAGGGCCGCCAGTTCCGTCCCGGCCTCAATCTGCTCGCAGGAACCAAGGTTCGTGTTACCGACGAGTGGGGGCTGTTCGCGGAAGGAAAGTATAATATTGCCAATGTCAGTAACTTGGATCCGACCTTCGGACTGAGCGGCATGTACAGCATCTTCCACCTGGTCGCGGGGGTCGCGTACCACTTTTAACGAACCATGGATGCGGTTACATTACTTCCCCACCGGGATCCACTTTCAAGGCAAGAGTTCCACCACAGGCCCAGCGCGGCTTTAGCGATTGCGTTCCCATCCTTCGGGCGAGGATACTTGGGGCTGCAGCGCCTGCGGTGAGGAAACCAGCATGACTCGATCCGACAGCCGTCCCCCTGTTCTCCGTCCCTGCCGTGCCCTGTCCTCGAAAGTCGAGCGCGAGATCAAGCTCGCCATCGATCCTGATTTCCGCCTCCCCACTCTTCCCGGCACCCCGCTGCCACGACATCTGCTGACCTCGACCTACTACGACACGTCCCAGTACGACCTGGCCCATACGGGAATCACCCTCCGCCATCGCATCGCGCGAGGAAAACAGGCCTGGCAATTAAAACTCCCGCTGATGAAAGACCGGCAGGAAATCGAGCTGGTCGATCGTCAGTCAATTCCACCAGCCTCCTTTCGCGATCTGCTCTTTCTCCATGTGGGACAACGGGAACTGGTGCCGGTCGCCACACTACGGGTCTGGCGCGCCGGCGTCCGCGTGCGCATCGACAAAATCGATGTCGCAGCGGTCACGATCGACCAGGTGTCGGTCGTGAAGGACGGAGTCCTGCTCGATCGTTTTCGAGAACTCGAAATTGAACAGGTAAACGGGAAGGACGACGTGTTGTCTGACCTCGAACGGCAGCTCCGCCGAGCGGGAGCCCACGATCATGACGGGCGCCCCAAGCTCTTTCGCGCGCTCTCCCTGCCCGCGCCCAGGCCTGAACCGCCTCCGGCGCCGGATGCGCCGGCGATCGATCATGTGAGGTGGATCCTTACACGTCATGTCCGATGGCTGCTGGCGCATGACCCTGGCGCCAGACTCGGAAGGGAACCGGAAAGCCTGCATCAAATGCGCGTGGCCACGAGACAATTGCGCGTTGTCCTGCGCACCGCCAGGCCCCTGCTCCTTCCTGCATGGGCAGACTCGCTGCACGATGAGCTGCGCTGGCTCGGCCAACTATTGGGACCGGCTCGCGATCTCGATGTCCAACTCGCCTATTTCCGGGAAGAAAGTACGGCACTCGATGCGGGAGACCGCCGACCGCTGGCACCCTTCATCGCCCACCTGGAAGTCCAAAGAAATCAGACCCACGACGTCCTGCTGCGGGAGTTACAGGGCGCACGATATCTCGACCTCATCAGGCGGCTCCAGGATGCGACGGTCAATCCAACCGCTGTCGAATCGGCCGTGACCCTGCACGACCTCGCCACAGGCACGTTCAAGAAACTGCGGAAGGTGCTTCGCCAGGTCGGTGCGTCACCCACCAGTGCCATGATCCACGAGATCAGGATCAAAACTAAACGGGCCCGCTATGCAGCGGAACTGGCGGAGCCGGCCGTCGGTAAACCGGCTACTCGTTTTATCAAAAAAGCGCGAGTCGTCCAGGATGTCTTAGGGCTGTATCAGGATGCCATTCAAGCCGAAGCCTATGTCAGGGCCTTCCTCAAGCAATCGGCCAGCGTGAGAGCGGCCTTCGTTGCCGGGCGTATGGTCGAACGTCAGCGAGAACGCCGCGCACAGGCGAGTCAAGAGATGCGGACTCTATGGGAAGGGCTGTTGAAGCGAGGGGAAAACGCTTGGGGATAAGAAGACTGTTGTAACGTGTTTCTCCCACGAGTGCCGAGGATCAAGACTCGGCCCATGCCTCCTGGTCACGAGAAAATTCCGTCAAGAATTCGAAAACATTCGATCACACCAAGCCCGCGTTCTCTTGACAGTGGCTCGCGCAGTTGTTAGGTTTTCGCTCACGAATGTCGGGATAGGTTGGCAG
This sequence comes from Nitrospirota bacterium, assembly GCA_030682135.1. Classification (GTDB taxonomy): domain Bacteria; phylum Nitrospirota; class Nitrospiria; order Nitrospirales; family Nitrospiraceae; genus Palsa-1315. The sequence continues at coordinate 49,533 of JAUXQT010000108.1, forward strand.
ACCGATATTTTCAGGCTGGCGTAGCTCAATGGCAGAGCAGCGGTTTTGTAAACCGCAGGTTGGGGGTTCAATTCCTCTCGCCAGCTCCACAACTTCTGCCGACGATTCGACCGCTTTCCACCTGACAGATCCCCTAGGTTCCACTCACCATTGAGCTGCTGTCATTGGAGCCATCGATGGCTAGCCCGCATTATTCATGACAGTTCATTGTGAAATCGCGCAGTCGCGTTGCGAGACGGGCACGCGGAGCCGTGAGAGCCCGAGGCGTACTTGAACAGTACGTCGAGGGAACGAACGGCGAGCCTGCCCGCCGAAGGCTTGTCGTAACAGCGAATCCGCGATTGCAGCAGAAGTGCTCATGAATAATGCGGGCTAGGTGGCTCGTGGATGGTTCGATTCCGTCGAATCGTTCAGCGCGTGGAATACCGGCCAAATCTCACCGAGAAACGACAGACCGACCTAGCGTTCGGCTTCCGTGAGATCGCCTGCCTCTTCCAGATCTTCAAGATCGGCTTCCGCCTTCGCCTTCGTGGTTGAGGGATGCAGGCCATACTTCTTCAACATTTTGTAAAAATCTGCCCGATAGCGACCGGCAAATTGGGCGGCCCGCGAGATATTGCCGCCGGTCAGTTGCAGGACGTTCTTGAGATAGGTCTTCTCGAACTCTTCCTTGGCTTCGGTCAGCGGCTTCAGCGGCGCGTCCGGTGAGGTGCCCATCGAAGGCAGAAGGTCCGGAGTAATCATGTCCTGGCGCGTCATCACGGAGGCCTTTTCAATGACATTCTCCAGCTCGCGGACATTACCGGGCCAGGGATGCGTGAGCAGCCGATTGAGCGCGGCCGGTGTAAAACCGCGCAAATCTTTATTAGCCCGTTTTGCACTCGCGGTCAGAAAATGTTGGGCCAACAAGGGGATATCATCCCGACGGTCGCGCAGCGGCGGGATAAACAACGGGACGACGGAAATGCGATAGAAGAGATCGTTCCTGAATGAACCATTCTTCACCGCTTCGCCGAGGTCTTTATTGGTCGCGGCAATAATCCGCACATCGATCTTCGTCGTCGTTTCAGAACCCACTTCGCGGACTTCCCGTTCCTGCACAGCCCGCAAGAGTTTGACCTGCATCGAAAGCGGCATCTCGCCGATCTCATCGAGAAACAGCGTCCCGCCGTTGGCACATTGAAAGAGGCCTCGCTTGGCGCCATGGGCGCTGGTAAAGGCGCCACGTACGTGGCCGAAGAGTTCAGACTCGAAGAGGGCTTCCGGAATGGCCGCGCAATTGAGCGCAATGAAGGGCCCTTTATTCCGTCGGCTGTTCGAATGGATCACGCGGGCGAACACTTCTTTGCCAGTCCCGGTTTCTCCAAAGAGCAGAATGGTGGCATCGGAGTCTGCCACCTGCACCACTTGTTGGAGCAATCGCTGCATCGCAGGACTCCGTGCGACGATGTTTTCCATGCCATACAATTCGTTGACGAGCGACTTCAGGCGTTGGATTTCTCCTCGCATCCGTTGCGGCGAAAGCCCCTCTTCGATCTTGGCCTTGAGCTCCTTATCATCGAACGGCTTGGTGAGATAGCCAAAGGCCCCGCGCTGCATCGCCTCCACGGCATTGGGAATGCTGCCATGGGCCGTCAGGATGATGACCGGAAGGCCCGGCTGCATGCGCAGCAATTCCTCTGTCACATCTAACCCGTCTTCGTTACCCAGGCGGAGGTCGGTAATGACCAGGTCGAACCGGTTATTCTTGGCTGCGGCAATCGCGTCACGCCCGCTGGTGCAGCCGGTCACGGCAAAACCCATGGCGGTCAACCGCATCTTCACGAGATGCAGGAGGCCCTCTTCGTCGTCGACTACGAGAATATGTTCTTTTTCCATGGCATTCCTTTTACGGTATCGTCTGTTCCGGCACAGTCGGAGGCGGTGTGCCAGTCGATGGGGGACGAATCGGACGAACTTTATCCCGCATTTCCTGGTCGATACGCTTCAGCGCCTCCAACTGGCTCGTCAATTCATCTATTTTCTTATCTCGATCCGTCAATTGCTTTTGTAAGGATGACAGGATGCCGGTGTCAGCCGAACCCTTTGTGCTGTCCCGTTTGCCGCTCACGGCGTCCATCTTCCGTTCGCGTTCGGCTAAATCGCGCTGGAGACTTTCCAGGGTTTGGGCATCGGCATCCTTCATGGCCCGCAATTGCTGGACGGTCAACTCTCTATCAAGCAAGTCCCGCACCAGACGATCAGAAGCCTGGGCCAGGATCGCCTGATTCTCTGAAATGGCCGGTGCCGCCATGACCGATTGCAGCCACGATTGCTCAACGGGAACGGCACGATGCTGAAGCAACTGTACCCAGACTTTACTGGAGGAGGCCAAGCTGCTCTTGGGCGCGGCGGCAATCACTTTCTCAAAATACTTGATGGCACTCTCTCGGCTTTCGTAGAGACCCAGGAGGGCCCGCAAAAAATAGACGTGATCGCAGGAGTTGTGCTCGGCGCATTTCGGGGCGAGCGCCTCCTGTTTTTTCGCCAGCGCATGGAGGGATTTCGCCTCTCCCGCATCGACGAGGAAATAGGGCTGCGACATGGGCGGGGGCGCTGGCCAGGTCGAACATCCCGTGACGAAAAGACAGGACAGGATCGCTGCCATAAGTCCATGCTGAAGAACCTTCATCATGCCGACTCTTCCGGTTTTGCAACCCGCAGAATAAACCGTACGGTCGTCCCCTTCTTGGCTTCGCTTTCGATCCAAATTCGTCCTCCGTGTGCTTCAACCACTTTTTTGGCCAGCGCTAACCCGAGGCCGCTTCCCGGCGTGGCATGTTTGGCCTTGGTACGTCCTTGATAGAAGCGCTCAAAAATATAGGGCAGGTCTTCGGCCTGAATGCCTGGTCCGCCATCGGACACACTCACTTCCAGCACTCCCGCTTTCGGGTCAGGCTTCATTACTACCTTTACAATGCCCCCTTCGGAGCTGAACTTCAAGGCGTTTGAGAGCAAATTATCCAGCACCTGCTCGATGCGAAGGGCATCTGCCTTGACCCAGACACGTTGCACTGGCCCTTCGACCAACAGCTGCACATGTTTGGCATCGGCCAGCAGCCGGACTTTATTGACCGAGATATCGGTGATACGCTTGAGATCCGTAGGGACAATTCGATATTCCATCATCCCGGCGTCCATCTTGGAGAGATCGAGAATCGTCGAGATGAGGGTGATGAGTCTGCGGCTGCTATCGGCCATAATCCGCAAGGTCGTGCGTTGTTCTTGCGTCAAGGGACCGGGAATTTCATCCAAGAGCAAATGGGTGCCTTCCTGGATAGAGGCCATCGGCGTGCGCAACTCATGGGAGACGTGGGCGAGAAACTCCCCCTTCATATCGTCGAGCTCTTGCAGTTTGGTCCCCATCCAATTCACCGCATCGACAAGGTCTCGCAACTCGCTGGGGGCTCGAATGTTGAGCGATGTGCGGAAATCCCCCTGCCCGATTTGTTTGATATGGTTCTGCAATTGGCGGAGCGGGCGAAGCACCGTGTAGCTGGCAAAGCCGGCCAACGCAATCCCGAACACGAGCGCAAGCAGCACCAGCTGCTCCGTGACGGCCTCGGCTTGCGCCGAACTCTCCCGTGACCGGCTGACCCCGACACTGATCCCCGTTTCATGAAAGTCGATAAACTGTTGAAGTGTCGCGCCCATGCGATCCATCAAGGCGTCTCGCCGCCGCTCATAGTCCACGGATAGGGTAACGGAAGATGCCTGGACGTGATGCGACTCTAATTCCGCATGAAAGATCGTAAGCCGTTCTTGCTGGAGGTGCTTGACCTCCTGCAACAGCTGCAGGCCTTGCGGCGCGAGCTCCTGAGTTTCCAGGCTCTGGAGGCCCCGGTGAAATTCGTCGACCTCTTCATCGAAATGCTGCAAAAATGTGGCATCGCGTACAGCCAGATACTTCTTCTCGCTATTGAGTTGGGCATAGAGCACGGTGAGCAGACGTTTCGCCGACTCGATCGCCGGATAATGATGTGCCGCCATGTTGGCACTCAATGCCGTCAGCTGGCGCAACTGAAACAGGGCGTATAAATTTACGCCTGCCATCATCACAATGATGACAAGTGACGTAAGCACGATTCGCCAAAAGATAGATAAACGCACGAGCGACACTCTTTCCCGGCTTTGAGATGCGCGGATAACTGTAGAGACTGTAGGTATTTCCATACACTATTTTCCCATGCCACTCAAGGGATCAGGCAAACAAATTCTTGCGGTGTCATTTACCCTGGCGAGGGCAAGGGAGCCAGGAATGGCTGAGCAGCGTCTGAATCGGGAGTGGTGGAAGCTGAAATATCCTACCACACCGCTCGTCTCTACTTGAATGGCGAGGCAAATCGGCGCTGGCGTCGCGACAGGCCATGGAGTGATGCAAAGAGATGGCCACGAAACAATAACATGGCGACGGCAAGCGGCGGGGTAAGGAGCAGGCCGAGATACCAGCTGACCGACGAAGGGATTCCCACATAGTCCAGCCAACTACCGAGAATCGTGAAGGGCAGCACAAGGAGTTGGAAAAAATCCAAACCAGCCCCTCTCCCCACTCGGCTGGAGAGGGAAAAAAACGATTGCAGGCCCATGGGCGAGAGGACGATAGGGATAAGGATCAGGGCAAATGGAAGAAACCACTCAATCCAATTCTCCAGGACAAACTCATACGAGGTCTTGAATACGTCGAGCGGAGAATCATGCCGCACTTGATAGACAATTTCCGGTGCCGGGTTCAGCAGCAAAAAAATGAGCAGCAGGCCGGCGTACGACAGGAGTTGCCCATAGGGGTTCGTCTGCAGGCTCATGTCGAGCGCCATGAGCGGCAACCAGAGCACGAACCCGATGCCGATCACATCCCAAAAGTAATGGCCGACGCTGTTGACAATGTCGTGGAGGGTAAGCACGCGCGCATGGGTAATCGACTGTTCGACCAGACTCAGAGTGGCACCGACCAACAGAGCGTTCACCGCGCCGAGAAGAAAGCCGCCGATCATGCCGAGGGGCGAGGCAATTTGGCTGGCGAGAACCAGCAACAGTCCAAATCCAACCACCGCCACCATCGTCATCCATCCGCGGGCGAGAGATTCTCCGGTTTTGCGGAAGGCGCTCCGATAGAGATCTATAGTTTCAGCTACAATGCGCGACATGAGAGACAATAGTCTGAGCGAACTTCTCTGGTCAAGCTGCGCCGCGACTCCTCCTGCGCCGTTGACTTCCCCTATCCAATGATTATGTAACTGGCAGCAGTGCAAATAATTATGCAGAGAGGAATACTCCAATGGACATGAACCGTATGACGGTGAAGTTACAAGAGGCGCTCCAGACTGCGTCATCGCATGCCGCACGGCGGAGCCATCAAGGTATCGATGTGGAACACCTCTTACTTGCCTTCATCGAACAAGAAGGCGGGCTCGCCTCTTCCCTCCTCGAACAAGCAGGATTATCGGTGCCCTCCGTTCGCCAGGCGGTCGAGCAGGCACTCGCCAAATTGCCGCAAGTGCAGGGCGCCGGGGCAGCGCCCGGACAACTTCATGTCGCATCGCGGCTCAGCCAGGTGTTGAGCAAAGCCGAAGACGAACAACGAGCATTGAAGGACGACTATGTCAGTGTCGAGCATGTCATCCTCGCCATGGTCCACGAGGGGGGCGTGTTCAAAAAGCTGGGGCTGACGAAGGAACGATTATTGGGAGCCCTGCAACAAGTACGAGGATCGCAACGTGTCACGAGCCAGGATCCGGAAGGCACCTACCAGGCGTTGGAAAAGTATGGTCGCGACCTGACCAGGCTGGCAGGACAAGGAAAGTTGGACCCCGTCATCGGGCGCGATGAAGAAATTCGCCGAGTCGTACAGATTCTCTCGCGTCGAACCAAGAACAATCCCGTGCTCATCGGGGAACCGGGCGTTGGCAAGACGGCCATTGTCGAAGGGCTCGCCTCTCGTATTGTCAAAGGAGATGTGCCTGAAGGTCTCAAGAAGAAACGCGTCATCACCCTCGACATGGGATCGTTGGTCGCCGGCGCGAAGTTTCGCGGCGAATTTGAAGAACGATTGAAAGCCGTCCTCAAGGAGGTGCAGACATCGGAAGGGCAAATCCTGCTCTTCATCGATGAGCTGCATACGGTCGTGGGAGCGGGAGCAGCGGAAGGAGCGATGGATGCCGCCAACCTGCTCAAGCCCATGCTGGCGCGCGGCGAATTGCATTTGATCGGCGCGACGACGTTGGATGAATACCGGAAACATATCGAGAAAGATGCTGCATTGGAACGGCGCTTCCAGACGGTGCTGGTCGATCAGCCGACGGTGGAAGACACCATCTCGATTCTGCGAGGGCTAAAAGAACGTTACGAAGTGCACCATGGGGTGCGCATCAAAGACGCAGCCCTGGTCGCTGCGGCAAAACTGTCGAATCGCTATATCGCCGATCGGTTTCTTCCCGACAAAGCCATCGATCTGGTCGATGAGTCGGCAGCCTGTTTGCGGACGGAAATCGATAGTTTGCCGGCGGAACTGGATGAAGTCTCCCGTAAGGTGATGCAGTTGGAGATCGAGCGGGAGGGCTTGCGGAAAGAACAGGATCAAGCCAGCCAGGCGCGGTTGGCGACGCTGGAACTGGAACTGGGCGAGAAACAAGAAGAGCGGCAGGCGCTCAGAACGCGCTGGGACTCGGAGAAAGCCTCGGTGGCCCGCCTGCGCAAAATGCGAGAGGCCATGGAGGAGGTCAAGCAATCGATGGAGCGTGCCGAACGGGCGTACGATCTGAATCGTGTGGCGGAGCTGCGCTACGGTGAGCTGCCACGCCTTGAACGAGAACTGGCGTTGGAACAGGAACAGCTCGGCCTGAAACAGGGCGAGAGCCGGTTGCTCAAAGAAGAAGTGGATGAGGACGATATTGCGGCCATCGTGAGCCGTTGGACGGGAATCCCTGTCTCCCGGCTGGTCGAAGGCGAAACGGAAAAGCTCCTCAGGCTGGGCGAACTGCTGCATCAGCGTGTAGTCGGCCAGAATGAAGCGGTGGACGCGGTGGCCGATGCGGTTCTCCGCGCGCGTTCCGGCATCAAAGACCCGAACAGGCCCATCGGTTCATTCCTTTTTCTCGGTCCGACCGGGGTTGGGAAGACCGAATTGGCCCGAGCGCTCGCCTCGACGCTCTTCGATGACGACGCCAATCTGATTCGGATCGACATGTCCGAGTACATGGAGAAACATACGGTGGCCCGTCTGATCGGAGCCCCGCCGGGCTATATCGGCTACGAAGAAGGAGGCCAACTGACGGAAGCGGTTCGGCGGCATCCCTTCTCCGTCATCCTGTTCGACGAGATCGAAAAGGCCCATCACGATGTCTTCAATGTCCTGCTCCAAGTCTTGGACGATGGACGGCTGACCGACTCTCAGGGCCGGACCGTCGATTTCAAGAATACGGTCTTGATCATGACCTCGAATATCGGCAGCCCGCAGATCCTTGAGGCCCAGCAACGGCGCGCGTCGTATGACGAAGTCTGTGCCCTCGTCATGGTGGAGCTCCGAGAACATTTCCGTCCTGAATTCTTGAACCGCGTCGATGAGACGGTGGTGTTTCATCCGCTGGAATCGGAGCAACTGGCGAAAATCGCGGAGATTCAGCTGGAGCGGTTACGGGCTCGTTTGGCGGAGCGGCGAATCACTCTGACCATCACACCGGCCGCGTTACGCCATCTGGGTGAGCGCGGGTACGATCCGATCTATGGAGCGAGGCCGTTAAAGCGCTTGATTCAACAGGAATTGGAAACACCGATGGCGCGTCAGTTGATCAAGGGTGAGTTGCGCGATGGCGATACGGCGACCGTCGACCTGAAAGACCAGCACATCGTGATCGTGCCGACGGTTACAGCCTAGAAGCTGCTGAATAGCCTCAGGATGCTCAAAATGGCCGTTCAGCAAGGCCGCAGTGAGTGAAGATCCGAGGCGTACCCTCTGGGGTACGTCGAGGGTCTAAACGATGCGAGAACGAAGCTGACGGACGTTTTCAGCATCCTGCTGGGCTGTCTCAGCCGAGGACGATAGATCCGCCCTTCACATCTTGCGTTGTGCCGGTGGCGCGAAGCTTGTCGATTTTCCATTCGGTGGGAGAGACTTCGAACAGGTGGCCTTTAATCGTATGGAAGGCCCCCTTCGTGAAGGCCACCAGGTCCGGCGTCTTGAGTTCCATCTTGAGGATCACGGCTTCCGAGGCCAGATGTGTGAGCAGCAGACTCTTCGGGGTCCTGCTCACTTCGTAGGCTCGTTTCTCATTGATCATCAAGGTGCTATCGTTGAGCTTAGCCGTCACTTTCCCGTTCGCATCGAACAACGCAAAATTCACGAGTAATGCACCAGTGGCCGGTTTCAAGGCGATCTGAATCTGAGGGATCCCTTCGACTTCAATCGTGCCGTCGGTGTTGCGATACAGGTTCGAACCTACTTCCACGTCCATGTCTGGCCTCATTTCACTTCAAGGTGAGTACAAATCGGTTACGACTTTTTAATTCGATCCAGGATCAATGCGAGACAGCCACCGAGCAGACCTCCTCCCATGATGGTCGTCAGCAGCTCGACTAACTTCAGCTCCCACACCGATCCCTGCGCCTGCATGACTTCCCGAATGCCGCCTTGCAGGAGGATCACGGCGAGCGCCATGGTCGAGCCGACCACAAACCACCAGAGAAATACTTTCAAGGTCGATACCATCTACACCTCAGAAATCCATTCGCCGGTCGAGACTGCGATATTGAATCGCCTCGGCCAGATGTACAGGCTCAATCGTATCAGAACCCGCGAGATCGGCAATGGTCCTCGCCACACGCACAATTCGTCCATGGGCTCGAGCGGACAATCCGAGCTTCGTCAGTGCCTGCTCCAGAAGCTCCTGAGCCGGAGCCGCCAGGCCACAATACCGCTTCAGGAGCCGCGGCTTCAACTGGGCATTTGTGTGAATCCCATCCTGACGATACCGCTGGAGTTGCCGATCACGTGCCGCCAGGACGCGCGATCGAATCGTGGCGGAACTTTCAGGGATGGGACCTTGCTCGTGCAGGTCGCGCACGGAGACCGGAGGAACCTCGATATGCATGTCGATTCTGTCTTGAAGCGGCCCCGACAGTTTGGCTCGATAGCGGCGTATTTGCTGCGGGCTGCAAAGACATTCACGCGCACGATCCCCATAGTAGCCGCAGGGACAGGGATTCATCGCTGCAATCAACATGAAGTGTGCCGGGTAGCGAAGCGAGCCGCTGGCCCTGGTCAAGGTCACATGCCCGTCTTCCAGCGGCTGTCGCAATCCGTCTAAGACGGGACGTCGAAACTCGGGCGATTCGTCTAAAAACAACACACCATTATGGGCGAGCGATACTTCTCCAGGCCGTGGGACGGTCCCGCCTCCGATGAGTCCGGCATCGGAAATACTATGGTGTGGTGCGCGAAAGGGACGAACGGTCAGCAGCGGACGATCGGCCGTCAATTGTCCCGATATGCTATGGACGCGAGTCGTCTCGATCGCTTCCTCCTGCTCCATGAGTGGGAGAATCGTCGGGAGCCGTTTGGCCAACATCGTCTTGCCGGAACCGGGAGGCCCCACCATCAAGAGATTGTGGCCTCCAGCCGCAGCGATCTCCAGGGCACGCTTGGCGTGATCCTGACCCTTCACATCGCCATAGTCGTCATCCTCCACAGGACGCATGGCAAAGAACCGGTCCCGGTCTACCTGGACCGGAGCCAGCGCAACCGTACCATTGAGAAATGCCACAGCCTCGGGGAGCGTGTGGAGTGGAAAGGCCTTCACGCCCTGCACCATCGCGGCCTCTTGGCTGTTTTCAGCCGGCAAGAGCAGCCGATGGGTGGACCGACAGGCGACCCCAATCGATAAGGCACCGGTAATAGCCTTGATCTGTCCGTCCAGCGAGAGCTCACCGACACAGACGCAGCCTCGGACATGCTCGGCCGGGATCACTTCTTCCGCGACAAGAATTCCAATGGCAATCGCCAGGTCGAGCCCGGACCCTTCTTTCTTGATGCCGGCAGGAGCGAGATTGACCGTGATTTTCTTGGCAGGAAAATGAAAGCCCGTATTCTTCAGCGCAGATCGAACCCGATCACGGCTCTCTCTCACCGTAGCATCCGGGAGGCCGACGACCGAGAATTGTGGAAGCCCTCCGGTAATATCGACTTCCACATCGATCAGATGCGCATCGATCCCGACGAGCGCCGCACTCAGAACCTTGGCAAGCATGGATCACTCCGGTGCAAGACGGAAGGCTGATGGATTATAGAAACCCTCTCCCTCTGTTTCAATCGAAACAACAAGAGGCCACGGAATATGGTTTCATTTCCCTTGTCGCGGCAATGTACATCTCGGCGCTAGCACCCCTCCCTGCCCTTCTGTATACTTCTCCCATGTGTGTCCCACCCTATTCTTCCGTACGATTCCGCCTAGTCAGAGGCGTGGCATACTGCACAATGTTTTTCGGTGCCCTGCTGGTAAGTGTGGTGATCGGCGACTTGGTAACGGGGGGTTGCAGTTCGGCCTTGGCCCAAATGCCTGGTCGAACCGGCACCGCCTCCGGACCAATTGGCGCTTCGATGGCCGTACTCGCGATCTTGCAAGATGCCGATGTCCTTCCACCTGAAGGCACTCCCGAGGCGAATCGCGTCATCAAGATGGTCATTCAATTTCAATCGGTGTTCATGAAGAGCACCGATCCGGACGTGCAAGCGTTTCTGAATCAGGCGGTGGCGGCACAAGAAAACGTCCTTTCAGACGAAACTCTGTTACGATTCCGTTCGTCAGGCTGGACTTCAGAGGTACTGGAGGCGCTCAATGGAGCCTGGAGCGTCATGGCGATCGATCAGCGTGAGCGGTTAACACCAGGCTTTCGTCAATTCAACGTGAGCCTGGAGGATTTCGGTTGGTTGATGGAGCTCGTCGCTAAGGCACGTACCGCCTTCGAGCAACGGGGGCAGCATATTCACCAGGTCTTTGCGCAACGACGGCGGGAGATGCCGGGCGGCGCACAGTAACCGCAACAGGAGGACACCATGGCCACGAAAGCTTATATCCTAATCAAGGTCAAAGCAGGGCGAACGAAAGATGTGCTCCAGGCGCTCAAACGCCTTCCCGGCGTCGAACAGGCCCATTCCTGCTTCGGGCGGCCTGACATCATTGTCTTCATCAGCGTCACGGACGAACGAGCCCTCTCGGATGTCGTGATCACGAAGATTCACCAGATCGAGGGAGTAGAAGAAACCGATACGCACATCGTTGCCGATGCCTAGAAGAAAAGAGCATATAGCGTATGGCTTATGGCCGATAGCAGGTCTGTAGATTCATCACAGAGTTGTCTGTATTCTGGTTATACGCCATTTGCTAGTAGCTCCGCCCTCTCACGAGTTACGCTTCACCTGTGCCGAGAGCGACGTTGACTGCGTCTCCGCCCTGCTCTGCCGAACGGTAGCAGGCGTCGGCCACCTCGACGGCTCGCCAGCCATCACGCCCGGTGATAGGCGGAGGGGTCTTCGTCTCGACGGAATGGACGAAAGCCCGGAGCGTGGCAAGAATCGTTTGCTGCGGTTGGACCACCCATTCCTGAGGAGCGCGGTCACCGATGACCGCGCTCACTCGATGGTGACACCAATCGGCGGAAAGTTGCCCATGAGTTCCCACCCATTCCGTTCTCGCCACCCGCCCTGCTGACACTCGTGCAATGTCCATGACGCATCGCAAACCGCTCGTCGTCTGAGCCTGCACAATCGCTATCGTCTCCGGTCCAATTGTCGGGAGCTGGTCCAATTCACACCGGACATTAACCACTGTCTCGCCGGTGAGAAAGGGCACCAAATCCAACAGGTGAACCCCGATTTCCAAAAGCGCCCCGCGTTGACCTGCTATCGGTGCCTGAATCTGAGCGCTGGCTTTCGTTTCAATCCGGCTGGTGAAGGTGGCGTACCGGAGCCGGCCGATCTCCGGCAAGTGATCTTTCAGCGACAGAATCGTTGAGTCGAAACGCATGGTCTGTGCAGTCATGAGCATCACACCAGCCTCTTCTGCTGCCCTCACCATCGCCCCAGCTTCAAAGCCTGTCGGCGCTAACGGTTTCTCGATAAGAATCGGCTTCCCCGCCTTCACCGCCTCGAAACAGATCTCAGGTGAAAGAGACGGAGGGGTCACCACAACGATAGCCTCTACCAGTGGGTCGGCAATCAAGGCGCGATAGTCCCCGTAGATAGGAATGTCTTTCGTCGAGAGTAACGGCAGCCCCTCTCCGATTCGTTTTCGGCCGAGCGCGACGAGGCTCGCTTCTGGAAGATCATGGAGCAGATGGTGGATATACCGGCTGCCATGCCGACCGGCACCGATCAGACCAATTTTCAGTGACATCGTCGCCCTCCAAACCCTATCGATGTGAAAACTGTAGTCGGCCGCACAGGCGGGGTCAACTACCACTCACCCCTTGCCGCAAGATTGACAACCCGACAACCTGGTCCCTATAGTACGCCCGCATCGCATGAATCCCGTCTCAAGATGACAACGTTCGCATAGCCTTGACGGAAAAGAGATTGCCGCAATGATATCCACCATCGCCCCATTTACTTTGGATCAAATCGGTACCGGCACGGCACGCTTTCCGAGTGGCGTCGCCATTCCTACGCTGACAGATGCAGCCGTCGATCCCTATATCCAAACACGCGTCTCGAAACACGTCCATGTGGAATGCGTCCAGTTTTGGCCTCAGCCTAAAGGACTCTACCCCGGGCTTGTTCTCCTGCACGAAGAATGGGGACTGACCTCGCAAATCAAAGATCTCGGCGCCAGATTGGCTTGTGAAGGTTACGGCGTCATCATCCCAAACCTGTATGGGCGGCTGGGCGGCATGGTAACGGCCAATGCAGAAGTTGCAGATGCGCTCATGGGCAAGCTGAATGAGACGCACGTCCTCCAAGACATCAACTCCTGCGGTTAATTTCTCAATACGCGCGACCACATTAAGCAAAATATCCATGGCGTCGTCGGCTACGGCATGGGCGGATCCTACGCGATCCGGTTTGCCTGTCAACGGAAACGGCTTCGAGCCGCAGTCTCCTATTATGGGCGAGTGCCGCAACCGGAAACAGAGATCAGCAATTTGTATCCTCCCTTGCTCTATCACCAAGCCGGACTGGATCAGTGGGCGCCGGCTCAGCATGTCGATCGGTTACGTGCCGCTGCGACGGAATATAAGAAGCGTGTCGAGATCCGGACCTACCCCAATGCCCCTCATGCGTTTTGCAATGAACAACGTGTGGAGAGCTATCGTGCCGATGCGACGACGGAAGCCTGGGAAGCAACCGCGGCCTTTCTCAAGACCTGCTTCCAGGGCCTTTAGCGAAATGCCCCACCGTGCGATGTGAAGAGTCCAGGCTTGAGGCTACGAGCAGAAGCAGGATACAGTAACGTCATGCGCCATTACATCCCGTTCATTCGTCCGGCCCAATCTCGCATCGGCCTCTCCTGTGCAATTCTACTTGTCTCTGTATTCGGGGCCTGCCTGAATGCCAAGGCAGACGAATTGCTTCCGACTGCCATACCGGGTTTCACATCGATCATGCAGGCTCATTCCGATCAACTGTCTAAGCTGGAGTCCGACAAAGGAGCCATGACCCTCTTTGTGTCGGCAATCGGTCCCGCCATTCACATGGTGGATGCAGCGCGGACATTGGGAGCCACCGCTTTGCCTGCCAAACTCTCGAAGGAACTGCTGGTGCCGGATTTGACGACGGCAGTCCAGCGGCTGATGGGCAGTCTGGCCGCCTGGCAGCTTGCAGCAACCATCCGGCAAGCTGTGAAAGAGCAGCAATTCACGACAATAACCGAGCGATTATCCGGAACCTCACCATCTCAAGCCTGGCTCGATCAACAAGGCAATGCCTCCTGGCATGAGGCACTCCATCAGCTCTCGGCTGTAGCGGCCTCCCCGGAATGGTCCAAGGTCGATCAGGGAGAATCCGCATCGGCCCTGTTGATCACAGTCTTAGAACGAGCCACTCGCCTGGAAGTGGACTCCCTGCAAGCCAGCTATCAGGAATGGGATCGGATACGGAATTGGAAGGATCGGGTGCGTGGGCTCCGTGGGCAGGCCCGCCTCTGTGGAACCTGGCAATGGATCATCCATAACCATCAGCAACACCATCAAGAACAAAAGCTCTCATTGCTCTTTCCTCCAACTGGAAATATGCAGGCGACGTTGCCGGGACTCGTGGAAACAATCGTGTTGGGCGAGAACGTCTATCTACGGTGGGAAATCGATGGTCGGGTCCAAGAAGACAGCCTGCAATTCAGCAAAGAAGGCAAGGGACTCGAAGGGACCTTTGTGAACTCCCAAGGAGGGTGGGGATCAATCAGCGGTAAGAGAACAGCCGGCTGTACGCCTTAGTATAAAGCATGGCGTGCGAGATTGGCGTGAAGAGCGCAATGCAGACAAAGAGAACGTCACCTCGTCTCGCTTTTCCCACCAGTCCCGCGTGCCGTAACCCGCCAGATTCTCCAGCCCAAAAGAATCCAACCTGCCAAGAACGCCAACCCGCCGATCGGGGTCACAGCTCCCATCCATCGTATCCCTGCCAAAGCCACGACATACAGACTGCCTGAAAAAAGAAGAATCCCGAGGGTAAAGAGCCATCCTGTCTGCTCTAGACGCTGTTCCGGGTAGCGATCAATTGCCCAAGACACTATACAAAGCCCAAAGGCATGATACATTTGATACCGAGTGGCGGTATCGAATACTTGCAGGCTATGTGCGTCCAGAATCTCCTTGAGTGCATGGGCGCCAAAGGCGCCTGCGGCTACAGCAGATCCGGCGAAGACCGTTCCCAGCACAAGAAAGCGTTGAGAGAGAGACCGACTGATCATGGGATCCTCTAAGCAAATTTCTAAAAAGCTCTTGTGGCAAGAGAGAGATCCGATCGCGAACCTGTCCCACATCCCGATAGCCACATTGGCGATGGATTCTAGCAGAAAGCACTGAGTCTCGATATGCCGCTCGAATGCCCCCGCTGTTTATTCACCAATTCCGACTCCGCCTCTACCTGCGAATGCGGATACGATCTGACTCCGCAGATTCGCAAAATCACTGGTGCGACGACCGTCATATTCCGAAGGGTTGACCGTCGGATCGAAGATTCCGGCATGACCCAAGAAGGATTTGTCCTCGGAATAGTTGCCGTATGGCTTCTGCTAACGATCGGAGAATGGATCCGTATTCGTCCGGAGTTAGGGATGCGGAAATCCCTCAATCTCATTCAAGACAGCATCCTCCTCAGCCTCACCGACTTAGCCGGTTCCCTGATTATCGGAGCACTCGGGTGGATCGTGGTGTGGATTATCTTATCCTACGAAGGCCGTCGTCTTCGCCCCTGCCCGAAGCGTACAACACTTGCGGTCACCATCGTGTCAGCCGGACTCTTATTTATGAGTCGATGGATTGCACCGGATGTGTTGGCGCAGCATGTGATACAGATGGCAATTATCTTCGGCATCGCCGTCTTTGCCTATTTTGCAGGTTGTCGTGGCTGGCTGGGAAAATGGTAGCGGTTGGTGCCGGAGGCCGGGATTGAACCGGCATGGTCCTTTTGGAACCGAGGGATTTTAAGTCCCTTGCGTCTGCCAATTTCGCCACTCCGGCAAGGGGTCAGATTCTAGCACAGTTTCAAGCACTTGCGAACAAATTTCCCTCTCCTTTTCTCACCTGTTCTGACACCTTTTCATGGGCTAGTGTTAAATAGGTGTTAGATTTATAGGCTGCCGCCTTCAGATCGGACTCCCTGAAGCTATTGTAGCGGGTGAAGCAAACCGTTGTCTTGTGACCGCTGATCTGCATGATCGTCAACAAGTCAATCCCGGCCCGGCGCATGTTCGTAATTGCCGTATGCCGGAAATCATGAAAGCGGAAGTTTGTGATTCCCGCCCCCTTGCAAGCTGCCGCAAAGGCCCCTTTTAGCGAGCGAACCGGCTTGCCGCCGTGCAAGAAGACGTGCGGCTCATGCAGTGCTCGCGTCTTGTGAAGCTCCCTGAACCTCTCCCGCAAGCCTGGGAACACGTCGAGTGGAATCAATCGTCCCTCCCCGCTCTTGGTATCAGAGCCTCTCAGTCGAATGAAGCCGCCCTTGAGGTCAACTTTATCCCACGTCAGGTTGACAATTTCACCCCACCGCATCCCCGTCGCATACGCAACGAGATTGATCGGGGCCAGGTAGGCAGCAGCATGAGCCTGCAGCTCCTCGAACTGTGCAGGCTCGAGAATTTCATCCCGTACATTGTCTTCCGCTTCCTTCCAGACAGCCCTAGCAGGGTTTCTATCCAAGTAGGGTCTGGTGAGCGCGAGCTTCTTCGCTGTTCCACAGGCCCAGGAGAAGATATGCTTGATCGCGGCGAGTTCCCGGTTCGCCGTAGCCAGGGTCACTTCTTTGCGTCGGCTTTGGTAGTACGCCTCGATGCTTTCGGGTGTAATGGCCGTAATCAGCCTATTCGCCCCGAAGGTTGGCAAGAAGCGTAGTTCAACCCACCGCTGTTTGCGTTCGTAGTTGGATTGCACCATCACGCGAGGGAGCGCGAGGTACGCCTCAGTCAACGCCTTGAACGTCATAGGACCTTGAACTTGATCGCTCTTGACGATGCCTTTCATCAGGTCTGTCATAATCAAGGCTTCTTGTTGTTTGGCCAGCGCTTTGTTGAGTGAGTTGACTTTCCACCGCTTCAACTTCGCCCCAGGGATTCCCCGAGCTAGGCTGAAGGTCTTCCCGTCATCGAAGACCGGAAATTCCACATAGTAACTATCTTTCCGCCGTGTCAGCCCCATGCTATGACCCTCCCTTCTTGTTTGTCTCTCCCACCAATTGAGAGAGACTGACCCGCAACGCCAGGCACAGCTTCAGAATGGTTGAGAGTCGCGGGTCCAATCGACCCGCCTCCAACTTCACGAGAGAAATATAATGGACCCCGGAGAGTTCGCCTAACTTTCGTAGGCTGAATCCCCGCTTCTCTCGCCATGCCCTGAGCTGTGTCTGCATGGGCAAGATGGTGGTCTGTTAGCTACCAATAATCAAGGGGTATTCGCGGCGAATGATCGACGTATTTTCACAGAGTGACTGGTAATCCACTTGTCAATTTCCTCCCGATCAAACTTGGTCAGGCGTCCCATCTTCACATACGGAATCCTCCGCTGGCTCACCATCGTGTAGAGCGTATGGACCGAGAGGCCGGTATAGTCAGCCACTTCTTTGATATCGAGCAGACGACAAGTCATGTGAGAGCCTTCCCTCTCGCGATCGTTCTAACCCGGGGGAGTCTCACGACACCCCCCATCCCCCCACGATGCGCCGGCGTCGGATTCGGACTGAACTCCCAGCGGGTGCGCGCTGGCGCTGAAGAGCAGCGGCCAGGCCTTTCCGGGTGCCGTCCCGGAGGGCCCCTCCCGTTTCAGGCCTGCCCCCCGCGAGAGCGCCATCCCGCCTTCTTCTTCGACGCCCCACCCCCTGTGTGGTGAAGGGTGGGGCTACACATCTTGATGAAGAAGGAGGCGGACATGGCCATTCACGGTTCACAGGGCATTCTGAACGTTATCCGGCAGCCGAAGCCGGGTAACCCCTATGCGGTCCCCCGCTATCGTGTCACGCTGGTGCGGGACGGTCGGGCTGCCAGGCCGACGGCCCCGCTGCTGACCTCGGTCGGCGCGGCGGATCTGCTCAGACCGCTCTTTGAGGGTCTGGATCGCGAACAATTCCTCGTCTGCGGGCTGGATGC
>JAUXQT010000110.1 GCA_030682135.1 Nitrospirota bacterium
ACACCAGGTAAACGACGAATCGTAACGGTACTGGTCGTGATAGACCCGCTCCCAGGACCGATCCGGATAGTCCCCTAACGGGTTCCCGACTTCGATGACCGGCTGGAGCGCGGTCAACGCCAGGACTTTGTCCGCCACCGCAACGGCGGCGACCGTCCCCACGGAGACTTTTAAGAACTGCCGACGTGACAAAAACATGGGTAACACCTCCTAAGAGTTGAGGGCTTCAATAAGCCCACGCGACTTCACCGACGCACAGCGGAAAGTTCAGACCACCCCCCTTCCTGCTAAGTCTGATGCCGTACCATGGCGATACTGGCCATGACACTGACTCGGAGGATAGATACAGCAAGAGGGTTGCCAGACTAGGAAGAACTTGCCAGCGGCAAGAGCTTTCGCACTAACACATTGAAATAGAAGGGATATAACTATGGCTACGAGAAGAATTTAAGAGATGACGAGATCCGATATTTCATGAGTCGAATATGATTATATGCGCTATCTCATTAATCGATATTTTAATTTTACATATCATTTAGTTACGACAGCATATTTGCATATTCATTCGCGGCAACATGATAAACAGCCCCAGCAAAATGACTCAAGATCCATTTCATAGGATGGCAATGCTACCAAGAGGAAACATGATCACGGAAATGCCAAGAAGGCACGGTTAGTGAACCGCAGGACTGTTACGAATGGGGGACAACGGCTAGGAATTCTCAATGCCCTCGCTTCCCATAAACCGTTTCATGAGCAGCGAGAAATGTTGCCGAGGAATGCCGCTATCCTCAGCGGCCCTCGTGATGACACCGTCATGCTGCGCGAGCTTGAGACGCAGATAGGATTTCGTAAACTCTTCAAGCGCTCGCTCCTTCGCCTCCATGTAGGGAAGGCTGGCCAGACTCGGGTCGACTGAGGCGAGACTCTCGGCCTCATTCTGTGGAAGTGCGTTTCGGACATCTTGCGCCCGAATAGTGCCGTCGGTCGCGAGCATGACCATCCGCTCCACTACATTGCGGAGCTCCCGCCCGTTCCCGGGCCAAGAATAGGACACAAGGGCTCCTACCGCCTCTTCGTCAAAATGGCACTGCGCCTTGCCCATGGATCGAGCCAGCTGACTGAGCAAATGGCGTGCGATAATAGGGATGTCATCGCGTCGCTCACGGAGCGGGGGCACCCGAATCGAGACGACAGCGAGACGATAGTATAAATCCTTTCTGAACGTCCCCTCACGGACTCGCGCTTCGAGATCCCGGTTTGTTGCAGCGATAAAACGCATATCTACCCGGCGAACTCTAGTTCCGCCCACGGGGCGCACCTCGCTTTCCTCCAAGACACGCAGAAGTTTCGCCTGGAGGAGCAACGGAAGCTCCCCGATTTCATCGAGAAACACGCTGCCGCCGTTCGCTAACTCAATGAGCCCAGGCTTATCGGCGATTGCACCGGTAAAGGCGCCCCGTACATGCCCGAACAGTTCGGACTCCATCATCCCCTCGGGCACAGTCGTACAATCGATCACTTGAAACGGCCGATCGCGCTCTGGACTCTGCTGATGAATCGCCCGTGCAATGATCCCCTTTCCCGTTCCAGTTTCTCCGGTGATTAAGACCGTCGAGCGAACTTGAGCCGACTCACGAATGCTCCGCATAATGCGCTCGAATGCAGCGCCACTTCCCACGAAACTATTGGCTTCGAACTCCTGTCGGTCCTGTTGCTCATACACCGCATGCCGACGCAGAATCTCAGAGATGCGAATCGCGCGATGGAGCCGCATCCCCAAATCCTCTGCGTTGACGGGTTTCAGCACATAGTCGAAAGCACCTCGCCGCATCGCATCCACAGCCAACGGAACCGCGTTCATGCGTGTCACCACCAGCACCGGTAAGTTTGGATCGATCCGTTGGATACGGCTGACGAGATCCAATCCATCCATGCCCGGCAATACCATGTCGGTCAGCACAAGATCGATGGCCCGTTCCCCGAGCATTTGCAAAGCCCCTTCCGCCGTGGGACGAACCTCCATGTCGAAATCTCCCCCCAGCGGTTTCAGGTCAGCCGCTTCAAGGGCGTGCAACATCAACTCAAGATCCGTTGGGTTGTCCTCGACAATCAAAATGGTAAACGGCACTTTGGATTTGGCTCTGGTCGATCGCAGGTCGGAAACTCCGCCACGTGTCATCATCTCCTCCTTCTTCACTGAACCCCTTGTCGGACGACATCAACTACATCAGGCCCCCTCGGCGCCTCAATCCTGACATCCAAGGCACCTGTTTGCTCCTGAAAACCCGGGACCGTGAATTGTACGGTACAGCCCGCCCCCTCGACTCCGTCGATCCACACCTTGCCACCATACAGATCGACGATGCGCTGGATGATGGTCAGGCCAATTCCGCTGCCTGCGGCCTGAGATGCCAACAAACGGACAAAAGGCTGAAATACACGAGTGCGTTGGGCCGAAGGGATCCCGATCCCCCGATCCTCCACAGAAAACACCACCATAGGGCCCTGCACCAGGCCGCTGACCCTTACCACAGGGGGTTCTCCTGCCCGAGTGAATTTCAATGCGTTCGAAATGAGGTTATCGAAGATCTGCCGCAGATAGGCGCCGTGGCAGGCGACGAGCGGTAACCCTGGATCAACGTGCACCACGGCACGAAGCTGCTCGATCTCACCGGCCCGGGCTTTCAATATTTCACCAATAATCGCAGCCGGATCGACCGCCGTGATAGCACCCTGACCAGTGCCGACACGAGCCACGTTCAAAATCCCTTCTACTCGCGCCACAAGATCCCTACTATTCTCTTCGAGAAGTGCGAACCACCGCTTCGTCCGATCATCGAATTGCCCACCGGACTGCTGGACCAGCAACCGTGCGAGCTCTCCCATGCGAGCCCCAGGTCCCTTGAGATCATGTGCCAAAATTTCCGCAAGATGCTCGAGCTGCCGAAGACGTGCAGCTAACCCCTGTTGTTGCTGTTGAGCTGCCTCATAGAGTTTCACATTTGAGATCGCCAACGCCGCCTCTTGCGCCAGTCCCTTCGCGAGCCGTTGATTCCACTCCCCGACAGATCGTGGCCGTTCGCACACAAGAGCCAACACGCCGAAGGGCTCTCCTTGGGCCAGGAGTGGAACGGCCAGCATGCTGTCCCCGATCAAATTTCGCCGCAACACCTGCGGCCGTTCGTCGGCACGAAACCATTCCCCGATGGCCACGTCACGCGTTTCATACGCTTGAACGCTGACGGGAAGCTCGTCCCACAACATGACAGAATTGCCCAAGCGATCGTTCCACTCGCCTGACGCAGCTTCGACGACCCAACAGCCCATCCGCTCGTTCCGGATGAGCACGAGACAGACATCTGCACGGACGAGTTCCACCGCCCGGTCGGAAATTCTGCGCAAGACCCCATCGAGTCCGTCCGGACCGATCGTATTGATGTCCTGCCCAATCGTATTGAGGACTTCGAGTTCTCGGATGTGGGTCTCAATGCGCCGAGCCATGGCCTGATAAGCCTCTGCCAGCTGACCAAGTTCGTCCCTGGAAGTACGCGCCGGGGCCAAGAGCCCCCCGATCTCTGCCGGATCGACATGCTCTCCTAACCGCGCTGTGGCTGATTGCAGCCGCGTGATTGGATCGGTCAGAGAGCGAGCCAGCATGCGCGAGCTGATCCATCCCAGAAACACGACACCTGCAAGCGCAACCCAAAGCCCAATAAACGTCTGATGCGACAGGGCTTCCGCCCTGGCGTTCAACAACTGCCGTTGTAGCTGCAAACGATCTTCGATGGCCCGAAGATCCTGGCGGAGACGGTCGGACAGCCGAAGCCCTTCGCCTAACCGGATATAGGACAATGCTTTGGCCGTGTCCCCCCGCTGAATATCGGCGATCAACTCGTGCTTCGACCGCAGAAGATCTTTCAATTGCCGCGCAATCGGCTCGATACTGTCCGGAGAACCTGACTGCCCAGCCATTAACCTCGCAGCACTGGCCAGTGCCGGGTCAATCCTCGACTCCGCTTCCGTCAGCGGGGCAAGAAACGCAGGCTGCTGGGTCAGCACATATCCTCGGAAGCCATCCTCAATGTCGATGGCGAGTCGTCGCAACGCCTCCACGTGCTCACGCACAAGGACAAGTTCATGACGTTGTTGCTGGGTCGAGAGAAGCTGCTGAACGATATAGAGGTGAGTCGCAAGCCCTCCAATAAGCGGGAGACACATCAGCAGAAGCACCGCCCACACCTTGTGCTGGATGCGGAGATGATCCCACCACTGTAAGGCCCATCGTTCCATCGGACGGCATTTCCTCGTTCACGGGAGCGTGCTAAGGAGGGCTTGCGCACCTATTGAATCTGGGCTTTAGGAGAAAGAAATGTCAAGTCCAAGGAATGAAACAGAGGAGACAGGATTATTCTCGGCACGCGGCTCCCCTTCCGTGAAAACCACGTCTCGACCAAATACCAGACGATTCCTCTCTACCCGGCACCCTTGCTCTCAACACTTATCAGACGAGACAACTCGATGAAGTAATCGAGGAAAAACGTTTCCGCTCGGGCTGTCTGGGAGAGACCGAGTTGTGTTAACGCCTTCACGATATGCTCCTGGCTGTATCCCTCATCGCGGAGCGAATTGACGATGGTTTTTCTTCGATGTGCAAAGGCCGCCTTCACAAGTGCACGAAAGGCCACTTCTTCCTGCAGACCAAGCCTCCGGTCTTCGTTCGTACGGAGCAGCACCACCGCAGAGCCCACGTCCGGCCTCGGCCTGAAACACTGCGCTGAAACACGAAAGGATTTGGTAATGTCGGCGGCATACTGCGCCATCACGGAAAGGACACCATAGTCCAACCCGCCTGGCTGGGCCACCAATCGATCGGCCACCTCGTTCTGCAGCATGAGCACCATGCGGGGAAACCGGCCCCGCTGGTCGAGTAATCGAAAGAGCAGCGGGGTTGAAATGTAGTAGGGCAAGTTGGCGACGACGACCGTCCCTAGGGGCAGGCGCTCGACCGGATAGGCCAATGCGTCGTCACAGATCAATTCCACATTCGGAAACTCCGCCTGTCTGGTCTCGAGATAGGCATGAAGCCGTGGATCCAGTTCAATCGCCGTCACGTGACCGGCTGCGTGACTCAGCATCTCTGTCAGGACACCGCGGCCTGGACCGATTTCTAAGACATGGTCGCTGGGACTCAGCTCCGCCAAAGCAACGATTTTGCGCACGATGTTGGGATCGATGAGAAAGTTTTGGCCAAGCCGCTTAAGCGGGGGAGGGAGATCAGGAATCGACACCGGTTAATTCCCGCCGGGAAGAGGAGGCGTTGCTTGCGCCAGTTGTTTTACCAGATCGAGCAGCGGCGTTTTGAAATAGTCGATGAGGTCCGTAAACTCTTCCACCAAGTCGTTGGTAAACGAAGGCCCTGGCTGCAGCGCTGCAAACTTCTGTCCTTCCTTCGGCCCTAGAGATTCCGTGAGGAGCGCAACCGTTCTGGCCTTCCATTTGACGAGCCGTTCGGCTCCGGCAACCGTGTTGAGCGTCTCCATGGTCTCTGAGAAAATCACGTCCAAATCTTTTAACTGCTTCTGTATCATGTCCCGCGCCGCACCCGATTGGCTGGTCATCAATAGGCTCCTCTTACGATGGTCTGTCTGGTCTATCCCGTCTATCCCGTCTATCCCGTCTATCTGGTCGTTTCAGTCTATCTGGTTCAGTCCAGACTATGAAACTAGACAGACCAGATAGACCAGATAGACCCTTCACCGTCTCTTGGCTAACGTCGCGGCCAGCGTGATCGCCTCGACCAGGCTGCCGGGGTCTGCGATGCCTTTCCCCACAATATCGAACGCCGTCCCATGATCGACCGAGGTGCGAATGATCGGCAATCCCACCGTCAGGTTCACACAGGTACCGAACGCGACAAGTTTTAAAGGAATCAACCCCTGGTCGTGATAGAGGGCTACCACTCCATCGTAATCGCCTCTCGCCGCCTTGCCGAACAGGGTATCGGCCGGCAAGGGATCGCTGGCGCGAATCCCCTGGGCCTGCGCCGCACGAGCCGCCGGGAGAATGATCCGCGCTTCTTCGTCCCCGAACAGTCCATGTTCACCTGCGTGGGGATTCAACGCGGCAACACCGACTCTCGGTTTCTTAATCCTGAACAAGTCTTTCAGTGCCACATGAGCCAATCTAATGGCTTTTTCGATCTTGGCTTGGGTGAGGAGGGACGGCAAATCTTTGATAGCGACGTGAGTCGTGACGAACATGATGCGAAGTGGCCCGCCGACAATCATCATGCCGGAGTCCTGCGTCTTGGTCAGGTCTGCCAGCAGTTCCGTATGGCCGGGGAAATGGCAGCCGGCCATGTTGATCGCCTCTTTGTTGATCGGGGCTGTGACCATGCCGTCGATACAACCGAGCTGCGCCAGCTCCACGGCCTTCTTGATGAAGAGCACGGACGCCGCCCCGGTCTCAGACGCGGCAACTCCACGAGGAAACAGCCCAAGGGGACGATCGAGCGGATCCAGCACGGCAAGATCGTTCGCCCGTGAAGGCACCGCCTCGTGACCCTCCACGCGAATCACGCTCATCTTCAGTTTTAAACTCTTAACCGCCTGCTGCATCACTGGAAAGGAGCCGATCACCAGCGGGCGGCAGAGCCGTCGCACCTTGGCCAAAGCCAAAGCCTTCGCAATCACTTCGGGACCGATCCCAGCCGGATCGCCCATCGTGATACCGAGAAGAGGTTTGTTTGGTTTGTCTCGTTGGAACTTCATTGATTCGCTCCTCGTTGAAACCAAACAAACGAAACAAACCAGACAAACCTTTTCAACTGGTCACCAACCATAGAGGTACACCACATACCCTAGATAAAGGATGGCGCTTCCGCCCAGCAACCAGGGACGCCAGAGACCGCTCCATGCAGCCTGCACCAATAAGAACGTGGACGCCGTGACCGCGAGCACCATCGTGATCAACGCCGTCGGTGCGAGCGCCCAGTCCGTGCCCAGAAGTCCGATGGACACCGGGATGGTGCCCTGAAAAACCATGGCGCCTGTGACATTCCCGACTGCCAAACGATCTTTCTTTCGATAGAGCCAGAGGAAACTGTTCGACATCTCCGGCAGCTCGGTCGCGAGGGGCGCAACAAGGAGGGCCAGGATCAACGGCGAGATCGACAGGGCCCCGGCAATCGTTTCCGCAGCGAGCACAAAGAGATGGGCTCCGAATGCCAGACCGGCTAAACCAAGGATGGCTTGCAGTGCGATGAGTCCAAACGATGGGACGGCCGCCTTTCTGGCAAAGAACAGCGGTTCAAGCGCCGCACCCTCGCCCCCTTCTTCGGCCACCTCACTGAATTTCAGTTTCACATAATAGAGATAGAGGCTCAGCAACCCGACGGCGGCCAGGATGTGCACCAGCCGAGAAGGGATAAAGACACAGGCCAGCGCAACACTATAGGCCACCACGAAGAAGGAGAGATCGCCCTTCACATCGGGATAGTTCAACTTGAACACCGCCGTTCGCTTCCCGAAACCGGCATAGACCACCAGCAAGATCGCCAGGATAGGGATCACCAGGGTGCTCAACATGAAGGGCGCGCCGAGGATCGCGCCCAAACCCACCTCCGCTTCCGCACGGCTCGCCCCGAAGAAGATGGCGATGATCGGGATCGACGTTTCTGGCAATGTGGTGCCGATAGCAGCCAACACGCCGCCAACCGCGCCTTCGGATAGATCGAATCGTTTACCCAGCCATTCAATGGCGTTCGTGAAGAGCGTGCAAGCGCCCAACGTCACCGCAACGGAGACAAGGAATAGAAGGCTGTAGAGGAAGACCGTCATCGCGGACCCGTCGTCCTGGTCACCCGCCGTTTGGCATAGGCGAGGGCCGCGTCGTCGAGTACCGCTTTTACGGGACGGCCCGTTCGTTCGGCGATCCGTTTACAATCGAGATATTCCGGAGCCGCCTTCGTCGTCGTATCATTCACATCGGCAATCTTCATCCGGACAACTCCTCCAGGCACCTTCACTGACACAAATCGCCGGGGGAGGATCTGTCGCATGACCTCACAAACCCGGACTCCCAACGCCGTCGTTTCTTGAAACACCACATCGAGAATCCCATCCAGCTCTGCCTGGGCGACAAGGCAGGTCAGGACGACACCGGGGCGTCCACGTTTCATGATGACCGGCGCAAGCGTCACGTCCAACGCCCCACGGGAGAGTAACTGCTCCATCACATGCTCGTAGATTTGGGGATTGACATCGTCGAGGTTCGTTTCAACCTGCAGCACGGTATCCTGTTCACGCGTGCCTGTGGACGATGGGCTCGCAAGAAACACCCTCAAGGCGTTCGGCCAGCCTACGGGATCGGCATCGCCCGCACCATACCCAATCGCCGTCGGCCTCATGACCGGCATGGGGCCGAACTCCGATGTCAGCCTGCGCAACAGCGCCATGCCGGTCGGCGTGGTCAGTTCACGGGCGGGCCCGGCACTGTAGATCGGAATCCCTTTGGCCAGAATGGCGACCGCCGGACCAGGCGCCGGCAAGATCCCATGGGCCGATTGCAGCGTCCCCGTTCCCACATTGACGGGGGAGGATGTCACGCGCGTGACGCCTAACAGGTCGCAGCCGATGAGCCCGCCGACGATATCGACAAACGAGTCGAGCACACCGACTTCGTGGAAATGGACGTGATCCTTGGCCACACGATGGGCATGCCCCTCCGCCTCGGCCAACAGATCGAAGACGGATCGGCTTTGCTGCTTGATCTTGTCCGAGAGCCGGCTTGCGGCAAGGATCCGGTGAATACGCGTGAGGGACAGCGGATGCTGCAACCCCTTCGCAATGATGACATCGACCTTCGTGGCATGGATCGCCCCCCGTTGCACCCGCCGCTTCCGGAGCGTGACACCTGAAAGACGAAGCCGCTTCAGCCCGTTCACCAAATCGGGAAACGGCAGGCCGACATCCACAAGCGCGCCGAGGGTCATATCGCCGCTGATGCCGGAATAACAATCGAAATGGAGATGCCCGCCCACGTAGATCCTTTCTCGACTCAACTCAGACCGCGCCCATCTTACCCAAGGCGCGTACGAACGGCAATCGGCCAGGACGAGCGTTGACAGCCTTCCAACGCTGTGTTATCCCCACTGCATTGGCCCACCGACCGGGCGATCGACCACCATACGCGACTCCACACAAAACCCTATGACGATCTGCCGACCCTTCACCCTGCCCCGCTCACTCCTATTCGAATCGCGGAATGGTCGAGCCCTCTGGCTGCTGCTCTGCGCCGCGCTGTTGCTCTGGGCCCCGCCGAGCACCTTGGCAAAAACGAAACCGCACCAGGCCCCACGCTCCGAACCGGAGCTCAGAATTCTCGACCTGAAAGTCGACCCCAACCCCTATACGGTCTCAACCGGTCCATTGCAGTTTTCCGCCCTTGTCCAACTCCCGAAAGAGCTGAACGGCGCGACACTCCTGGAAGTTTCCTCATTCATCACATCGCCCTCGAAAAACTCCCTCCGTTTTCTGACTACCCGTACCCCGCTGGGACCACATGCCGCCTCGACCACCGGCGCCGCCCCTCCACAAATCTCTGTCGTGCTGACGTGGGACGGACTGGACCAACAGAAAGTCACGGCGGGAGCAGGGCTCTATCATTTTGAAGTGCGCGCGAAATTGCTGGCTAACGGGGAGAAGGGTCCCAGGACGCAGACGGTTGGCTGGCCGAAACGCGGAACGATCGAAGTCAAATAACCCGCGAAGAACCCTCCACACCCCCCAGAGCCCCGCGAGCCCACAGGATGCTCAAAAGGGCTGTCCAGCAAGGCCGCAGACGATGGAAGCACCGGAGGCGTACCCTCTGGGGTACGTTGAGGATGCTTTCGAGGCGAGAACGAAGCTGGCAGACTTTTTCAGCATCCTGCCAATACGTTGATCCTGTGCGCAAGACACCCGGCCCCGAATCCGTTGTCGATATTCATGACACCGACCCCCGCCGAGCAGGAATTCAGCATCGTCAGCAGCGCGGCCAATCCACCGAAACTCGCGCCATAACCCCGGCTCGTCGGTACGGCCACAACCGGACAGGACACCAACCCCCCGACGACGCTGGGCAAGACTCCATCCATCCCTGCGACCACCACGACCACTCGGGCCTGCATCAGCCGGCCTTGACGCTCAAGCAGCCGATGGATACCGGCCACACCCACATCATAGATCGTCTCGACCCGGCTCCCCATCACTTCCGCCGTCACTTTCGCCTCTTCCGCGACGGGAATATCGGACGTCCCCGCGGTAATCACCAGCACATGCCCTTGCAGCCGGCGCTTGGGGTCGCGAATCGACACAATCCGCGCCTCGTCATGATAGACCGCTCGGCGGTCGAGCCGTTTAATGAGCGCGGCGACCTGGGGAGTCGCCCGCGTCGCCAATAATGGACGATGGTGTTTCAGCAGGGCCTTCGCAATCCCACGAATCTGCACCAACGTCTTCCCCTCGCAAAAGATGACCTCGGGGAAACCCTGCCGTAGCGATCGATGGTGATCGAGCGACGCAAATCCGAGATCTTCATAGGGCAAGCTGCGGAGCTGCTCCATCGCCGTCGCCACGGGTAACGTGCCGGTTCGGACTTTTGTCAGCAGTCGTTCGAGCGCTGCAGGATTCACGCGTTCCCCTTCTCGGGTTTGGCATCGCGCTCCATCAAATCCGTGACCGCCTTGCGGCAGGACTTGCCTTCGAACAACACCGCATTGATCTCGCGTACGATCGGCATGTCGACATTGTGGCGATGGGCTAATCCCAACGCCGCCTTGGCCGTCCGGACACCTTCAGCTACGGCTTGCATCCCACCAAGAATCGTCTCCAGCCGCTCGCCTTTCCCTAGCCGAACGCCGACCGTATGATTCCGGCTCAACGACCCGGTGCAGGTCAGCACCAGATCCCCCATGCCCGAAAGTCCGTAAAACGTGCGCGCGTCGGCGCCCATCGCCATCCCAAGGCGAACCATTTCAGCCAGGCCTCTCGTAATCAAGGCAGCCCTGGCATTGTGGCCAAGGCCTAGTCCGTCGACAACCCCGGCCGCTAAGGCCATCACGTTTTTCAAGGCCCCGCCCAATTGGACGCCGGTCATATCGCTATCCGCATAGACGCGCAGCGCGGGGGTCATCAATGCCGTTTGAAAGGCGTTCACCAGAGACGCCTCCCGCCCCGCGAGACAGAGAGCCGTGGGTTGCCCCTGACTCACTTCTGCCGCAAAACTCGGCCCGGACAAAACCATCAGCCTGGCATGCAGCGGAACAGGCAGCACCTCCTCCATCACCTGGGTCATCAACTTGAACGTCTCTTCTTCGACGCCCTTTGTCGCACTGATCAGGGGCATAGAGGGGGGCAAGAGGGGGGCGAGCTGTTGAAGGACGAGCCTGGCCACATGCGACGGCACGACAAAAAGGAGGCCGTCACAGTCGCTCGCGGCCTCCACGAGAGAATTCGTCGCACTGAGTGATGGGGGCAAGGTCACGCCAGGCAGGAAGACTCGATTCTCGTGTATCTGATTGATCGAATCGACGACGTCCCGCTCATAGGCCCAGAGCCTGACATGCAGTCCTTTTTCCGCCATGTGTTTGGCGAGCGCGGTGCCCCAGGCACCAGCGCCGATTACGCCGATACGATTCACTATCTGCATATTAAAAAAACGCTTGGTAGAATGCTGAAAAAGCCCGCCAGCAGCGTTCTCGCATCGTTCAGACCCTCAACGTACCCTAAAGGGTACGCCTCGGCCCTTCACTCGCTGCGGCCTTGCTGGACGGCCATTTTGAGCATCCTACGAGACTGTTCCCCTATTGTGCTGTGCCACACGTTCCAACCATCGAACTCTTGGCATACCCAAATAGCTTCTCCGCAACCTGCTAAAAAATCGACAACGACTGACCAGAGCCAGGAGGCAATCCATTAGCGGGCGGATTATAGGAACCGGCTCTCCAGCCTGTCAATGAACGAGAGGTTGTTTTCGAAATCTGTCAAGTCGGGCGAGCTCCATCGGAATGGTTCCAGTGGCACATGCCTTGCTCCTTCCCTGTACGAATGTGAAATATTCTTCGTCCTGATGCCCCGACCGATTAGGATGAAATGGGCATTGTTTTCAAGTAAAAGTGAGGGAGCGACGATGAAAACCGTACACATAACAAGACCTATCGTAATCGCAAGTCTGATGGCACTGATGATGCCAATTGTTCTCTTTACGCCCAAGGCGTATGCAGAATCCTACGTGGCGGGGCAGTTCGGCGCGACGCTGCCCTCTATCGGGGGTGGGCTCAGCAATAACGACCTGACCGGCGTTTTCAGGCAAGGCTCAACCATTTCAGACCAATCACTAAAGAGCTCTATCTTATATGGGGCCAAGTTGGGACACTATTTCAAATCTGTGCCTTGGTTTGGGCTGGAGGCCGAGATCTACAACACCACACCGCATGTTAAGCAACAAACGATTACCTTCTTTTCACCATCTGGAGCGGCAGTTGGCTCAGTAGGCACCGAAGGGCTAAACTTTCGGGTATTCACGTTGGCACCGCTGAACCTATCTTTTCGCTATCACAAAACACGACTTCAGCCATACATCGCCTTTGGGCCGGGAATTTTCATTGCTCGATTGAAAGATCCGGCTCTTACCTCTGACAACACCCAATCAAGTACAGCACTTGGTTTGAACGCCCAAGCGGGGCTCCGATACTATGTCACCAGGAACTTTACAGTTTTCATGGAAGGCAAGTTCAATCACGCACGATTCAATTTTCCCGAAACCCCTCCCGGCTCCAACTTCAATCTATTTGGCTTCAACGGCACCTACAATATGTTTCATGCATCCTTTGGATTAAGCTACCATTTCTGATCGACAAACCACCCACTCCCACTTACAAGGATGCTCAAAAATGTCGTTCAGCAAAGCCGCATTCAGCAAACTCAGAACGATGAACGCGGAATGCTGAAGTGGGAAGGGTTTCTTTGCTCATCGTTCATCGCTCACCGTTCAGCGTTCCCACCGCTCGTGGACTTTTTCAGCTCCTGCTAGTAAAGCAGCGCAGTTCCGTGTAGCCTACGCAGCGAACTGCGTATGAAAACCTGTCCATCCTGTCGACATGAACTCCCGGAGATCAGCCGTTACTGTACACAGTGCGGCCAGCGGCTCCATGCTGACCCGATTGAGGCCCCTCCGCCAGCACCTCCACGGGTCGAGCCACAACCGGATCAGCTGAATCTGCAACTTCTGTATGGCATGGTTGCTGCGCTCGTCCTCGCCTTCCTCTTCCCACCCTGGGAAACGCCGCTCCCACAGGACCCCGAATTCCTCGGCCTCCATTTTATCCTGTCGCCTCCCACACCTGACGCCATCGTAAGCCGACTGCTGCTGACGATCGAACTCGTCACCATCGCCATCGCCGGGCTCTACGGCTCGTTCCTCTTCCGACAAAAACCCTAGTTAGGATGCTGAAACAGCCCGTCAGCTTCGTTCTCGCATCGTTCAGACCCTCAACGTACCGCAAGGGTACGCCTCGGGCCTTCACTCGCTGCGGCCTTGCTGAACGAGCTGTTTGAGCATCCTACACAAAATTGCATCCGACCAGATGACGGCTACATCCACACTTGACGGTTGACCAATGACAAAAACGTTTTTAATCGAGGGCAAGAGTGAGACACTTCGCCGATCCGCCCGACTTCATGAATTCATCGAGCGGGACCGGATGGGGGAGATAGCCGTGCGAGGTCAACTGGGATTCTGTGTCCGGGCATCCGGCGGGCAGCACGACATGTTTCCCAACACAGATGGCGTTGCAGGCAAACCGGAGCGCCTCAGCTTCCGGCACCGCAAGACGACGGGATGAAGCGATCCGTTCGGCAAGCGCTACTTGCCCGTAATGATCGAACGCCGGAGGGAAATACAGGAGTTCACCGCCGCTCAAGGGACAGAAGCAGGTGTCGAGGTGGTAGAAACGGTTATCGACCAGTTCGAGGGGAATGATCTCCCGGTGAAACCAATCGCTGAGCGTCGGGAACACACGGATGTCCGATCGCTGTCGATAGCCACCGAACCAGGTATCGGAAAAACCCAAGAGGTCCCCGGCCCCTTCGAAAAAGCAGCCAGGATCCAACTTGACGACGTCGTACCCCTGACTGCGAAACCATTCTTCGAAGTAGACCTCTTCCCGTCGCCGTTCCGGATAACGAAACCGACTCGGCACAGCCTGACGCCCAACGACGATGCCGGCATTCGCCGTGAACACCAGGTCGGGCAGCCCAGGCACCGGCTTCATCCGTTCAAGAACCGCGCCCACATCCTGTTCGAGCACCTGCATGAGATGATGCCATTGGCGAACGGCCTCATCTGAATTGACAACGTTCGAACGGCGCATCCAGGGATTAATTTCGTATTCGATGCCGAAATAATCTGGCGGACAAACGAGCAGGCGACTCATAGTTTCCACCCCGGTTTGTTTGGTTTATCTTGTTCATTTGGTTGAACGAAACGAACCAGAGAAACCAGATGAACCAAACAAACCACAATCACAGACTGGCTCCCAGCTCGCGCGCGAGTTCTCTCAGAAACGACGCCGCGTCCATGACCAGCCCGACAGCCTGAAAACTTCCTCGATCTGCAAGCTTGGTCGGTACGGCCGGATTGATATCGACACAGACGGAAGGGATCGTGGCAGGCAACAAATTGCCTGTCGCCACCGCATGCAGCGTCGAGGCGACGAGCAAGGCAAGACCGACACCGGGGATTGCCCTACGCATGGTTGCTTGCGCCTCTACCGAATCCGTGATCACGCCGGGCAACGGGCCGTCATCACGGATCGTGCCGGCCATGACAACCTGAACACCCCGCCTGATGCAGGCCGCCATAATGCCGGTCTTGATGGCTCCCGACCGGACTGCGGCCTCGATGCTCCCGATGGCCCTGATCCGATTGATCGTTCGCAGATGGTGTTCATGCCCATGCGGCAGGACCCGGCCAGCGGCATCTCCATAGCCGAGGGACGTGCCGTAGAGGTCGACTTCCATGTCGTGCGCGGCCAGGGCATTCCCGCAGAACAAGACATGGATGAATTCCTCCTCGACGAGCCATGTCAGCGCGTCGCGCCCTCCGGCATGCACAATCGCCGGGCCTCCTGCCAACAGCACTTTGCTGCCGACTGTTCCCTCCCGGAACCCTGCTCGCAACTGCACCAGGCGTTTAGCAATATCGCTGATGACCCGCCCATGGGGACGCTCGGACGACACCTGCGACTCCATAAAACTGAACACATCGCGATCACGGGGCCGCTGGAGAGGAATCACCCGCACACCCTCGCGGCCGGTCACAATCAGATCGCCTTGCGTTACTTCACCCATGGGAAGGGTACGGGCAGTCAGGCCCATTGGGTCCACGCGAATCCCCAAGTCCATCTCGATCCCCTCCACTTCCACCCACTGTTCACGCAGGCGTACCTGGGTAGATAAATGGGTCGTCGCATAAAACTCGTCGGGAAAGATGCCGTCCGCCGGCGCCACAGCCAGTCGGCAATCCTGTTCATTCTCAATCGACGCACCGTGAGGTTGAATGGCCTGGAGAATATCGCTCAGCAGCTTGGGAGATGAGGCTCGTACGATGATCCTGGCGCGCGACGGCTCCTCGCGGGTCTTGCCGATCTGCACATCCTGAAGGTCGAAGGTTCCACCCATCATCAAAATCCGGTCCAGAACCTTCGCCAGGATCAGCGAATCGATGATGTGGCCTTGAAGAATGACGGTTTCTTGGTCTTGCATCATAGACCAGGCTCCAATCAGGTAGGTTCTTTACAGATTGTACCACCCAGTTCCAACAACTGCGGGTCATATCAGGCTTGAGAGGAGGGGAAGTCTCTGCGTATCTACCGGGCCAACAGCTTTCAGTTCCCCTCGGAGGCGACTGAAGTAAGTCTCCCGCAGGCTGCTCAAAATGGCCTTCCAACAAGGCCGCAGGCGAGAACAAACCGGAGGCGTAGCCTCTCGGCTACGTTGAGGATTTGTTCGAGTCGAGAACGAAGTTGGAGGCCATTTTCAGCAGCCGATCAGTCGGACTTCATGAGCTCGCGAAGGACATTCGTCGCATACGCGCCGGGCGGGAGCGAGAACGAGAGGGTGAGCACGCTGCCCTCAAAAGCCCAGTCCAAATCGACAAGGCGCGTCCGGAACGAGCGCCGTTCACCGCGAAACCCGCAAGCCTTCGCCGCTTCGGTGAGACTCTCCGGCGTGGCGCCGCTCTCGACCACCACGGCCCGTTCGATCTCGCCAGGCTCTCCCGTGGCCCACGACACGCGCGACCCGAAGAGGATGCCGGTAGGACTGATTTCAAACTGGTCCGCCCTGAGCTGTTCCACCGCGGCATCCTCAACCAGAAAACAGGCGCCATTCTCCATTTTCATGGCCCAGTCTCCCACCAGAATGCGATCGATCCGATCCAGCCGTCTGGCCAACATGTCGTTGAAGAAGTGCGACTGATAGGAATTGAGATACCACATGCGCTTGGACCGGCTCAGCTTGTTACGGCGAACAGGGTCCACCAGCAACTCGGCCCCCGTCTGGTAGTTCAGTCCGCTCCGTCCCTGCCGTTGCGGGCCGAAATAGTTCGGCACCCCTCGCCGCGCCAGCATGTCCACGACCAGGGGCACCGTCTCGCGGGCATGGCTGGCCACATCCCTGATCACCAACCGGAAGTGATTGCCGGCATGATGCCCCGGACGTAACCGATTGCGATGCCGCCCCAGCACGTCTACCGACAACAACTGTTCATCCACTTTCAGCCGATCCAGCCGGTCAGGCGTCACACCCAGCAGAGAAATCATCTGCGTCGTCACGGCCCTGGCATCTTTGAGTCCCGCCACCCCGATCGCCTGCGCTTTCACCCCCAAGACCGAAGACAGTCGCAACACGAGATCCGGCGTGGAGAGCAGGCGTTTCTTGATCTTGATGTAGAGATGTTCCCCCTCGCCGCAAGGAAGATAAAGCGGACGTTCCTCGACCTGAAAGTCTTCCGGCAGAGCCCGCATCTGCCCGCCGATACCCGGTACTGTCGCAGTTAAAAACGGCATGGTCATAGTGTCACAGACCCCTTCTTCATTTGCACGTCATCGCCCTTCCCACTTCGTCAACCCCGATGAGGAGCAAGACGACTCGCATGGTATACTCCCCCTATGCGCTTTCACTCAGTCTCCAGCCACAGAATCGATCAGAAACCTCGGACTTACCGGCTAGCGGCAGGCCTGTTCGTCGCCATGCTGCTGATCGCGCTGTTCCCGCACGACTCATCGAGCAAAGAGCGCACAATCTTTCAACAGTTCACGCAACATATCGGCAAACAAATCCACCACGACAAACAGGCCTTTGCGCGAGCGAACAACTGCCTCTCCTGGTTTTATCAGGCGACCAAGGTGCCTCCCCCGTCCGTGCAGGGAATCAGCTGGAACATGACGCCTGCATCCCAGCTCGACCGGGATTGCCCTCGCGATTATCCAGGTGGAATGGATGATGCGCGGGATGATTTTTCCAAAACCCAGTCGGTCCTCTCGGTCAGCCTGACCTTCTACGAGTTCGCCCTGGTTGCCGACCGGAATGACGATGCCACTTACGGTCCAACGGAACTTCAAGACTTGTTCCGTTGCCTCTCCCTCCCCTACCGACAAGGAGAGCCAACCTCGAAGCAGGTCGCGGCGCTGACGGAGCGATTCGACAGCTGGTACCGCAGCCGCAATATGGACGCCTTGATGGAAGGCATGAGCGATCTCTACGGGCGAGGTTATCGTGTGACCCCCTCAGATCGCGTCGAGCTGGATCGGATGATGGGATGACGCGACGCACCAGATCCTGGCCCGATCGAGTCCGCTCCTTCATCGGGCATTCGCTGAGTGAACCGCTCTACCGGCTCTTCCGGCTCGTTCCCCACTGGGAAGTCGGACTGTCCACGCATGACATGTCCCGGCTCACCTATGTGCATGGCCCCTTGGCCGGCAAACGGGCCGTCCATCTGAGCGATCTCCATCTCGATCGCTATCAGCCACGACACGACGACATCGTCGCCACCATCGGCGAACTCAAACCAGACTGGATCTTCATCACCGGCGACCTGCTCAACGTGCCGGAAGGCCTGCCGCATGTGTTTCGATTTCTCGCCGGCTTGCGTGAGATTGCCCCCGTCTTCATCACCTTAGGCAACCATGACCACTACAGTGGCGTGCCGATCGATCACTATGCCGAACTCGCGGACCGCCATAAGATCACCCTCTTGATCAATCAAACCACCTACATCCCGATAGAGGGTGGCGAGATTGCCATTGTCGGCGTCGATGATCCGTCATTGCATCGGGCCGACTTGAGCTGTCTGCCGCCGAGCGCACAGAACCGCTACACCCTGTTGCTGGCCCATGCCCCGAACATCCTCGATCAACTGGAAGAACACCATGCCGTCGATCTGATCCTCTGCGGCCATAGCCATGGAGGCCAATGGCGCATCCCCGGCATCCCAACCTTCTGGCTCCCGCCTGGATGCAATGGACGGATCGAGGGGCATCATGGAACGCCTGAGCGACAGCTCTATATCAATCGCGGGCTTGGATGGTCGTTTCTTCCCTTGCGATGGAATTGCACGCCGGAGATCGCCTGTATTGAATGGGTTCACGAATAGGCCCGAGCAGAAGACTGAAGGCTAAAGGCTGAAGGTCGAGATTCGAACCCCGAACACTTCCGCCTTCGGTCTTCAGCCTTCAGACGACTTAATCCGCTCCAGGGCTTCCCTCGATCGGCTCCGGACCGTTTGATCCCAATCCTCCACCATGATCGTCGTCAATATTTTCTCCGCCTCGCGCGCCCGCAACCGGCCTAACCCCAACGCCGCACTTGAGCGGACATAGGCATGGTCATCTTCCAGTGCCTTGAGTAACAGAGGGACGACGGTCATGTCGTTCAACACACCAAGGTGGCTGGCCGCCATCCCGCGAATCCGATGCTGCTTGTCATCCAGCGCCCGCTGCAGGGTCGTCGCAAAAAGTTCACGTAACGCAGGCGTGACGGACTCCAAGCCTTTGGCGCGATACTCGTTCACTTCAATCAAAGCAAAGGCGATCTCCAGCTTCTTCTCCCGTCCCTTCGCCTTCTCGAACAAGGCCAAGAGCGTCGCTCGATCGCGCCGCTTCACCCTGCGTCGGTTGATCGATCGGACCACCATCCATAGGCCAGCCGCAACCACCAATCCGGCAAACGCCATGGGGATGGCTTGATCGATCACATACTCCTGAGTCTCCAGCGTCAAACGCTTCCAGACCCAGACACAAGTAATAACGAGGCCGATGACGACCACGATGGCAGTCGGACTAGCCTGACCTAATTCGTTTCGTTGCATAGAGCCCGCATCATAGGGAGGCAGGCGTTGCGCCGTCAACGGAGGAAGGGAGGGGCAGCCTGGTCGTCCTCCTGCGCGCGGAACGCGCACGCTCGTCTGTCTGGTTGGCTGGTCTTTCTGGTCTATCCGGTGCTTCTGGATGAACTTCCGGTCCGACCAACCAAATAGACGAGATAGACGAGATGAACTAACCTTTGTTCGACGCGCGCAATGGTGACCCCGGTCTCTCCCTTGTGGCCCATCTCGCTCATCCAGCATGTCTCGCACATTTCGCGCTTCAATTCGGCGACGATTCATATTTAATGCGTATGGTAAATGCCACTCAGGATCAACCAGTCTCGGCCAGATGATCAACGTGAAAGGATTCTCGTGAGGCAGGAAGCAACCGTGCAATCCTGCACGCGGATAATGGTTTCAATTTCCCGGTTGAGCGTCACACACAAAGGAGCTACCGCTGCTAGTGCTTGAATCTTGATCGAAAAGCGCAGACAAGTTAGTATCAGCCGCTCCTTTCACCCTAGACCTCACCGGAGAGTTCGAGGCCCTAGTGGCAGACAACCAGATAAACCCATCAACCGCAACGCGAGGCATTCAGCTCCAGCTGATTGCACCTCTCCGCCGTCCCTTGCCTTCCAATGTAATCGAGCCAAAAGGCGTCGTGTACACAAAACGTTGGGTCGTTGAACTGCTTCTGGATCTCAGCGGCTACTGCTCGGATAAAAACCTGGTAGATGGCCTGGCAATCGAACCAGCGGCTGGTGATGGCGCATTTCTCGGTCCCATGATCGAACGCCTGGTGGAGTCGTGTGAAAATCTCGGGCGACCCTTATCAGAATGCCAAGATTCTTTAATTGCTTACGAGCTGAATGAGGAGAGCGCTGTTCGTGCGCGCGCGGTCGCCAAAAATATCCTAATGGCTCGTGGCGTAAAACGCCCGCTAGCCAAACGATTGGCCGACGCGTGGGTGCGAGACCAGGACTACCTTCTCGATGCCGACACGAGACAGGCCGATTTCATTATCGGAAACCCTCCCTATATCCGCCTTGAGGATATTCCGGAAGAAACGGCCTCGGTCTACCGCAATGCGTATCCGACGATGCGCGGTCGAGCCGATCTCTATGTGGCCTTTTTCGAAGCCGCACTTCGACAGCTAAAGCCCGACGGTGTATGCGCCTTTATCTGTGCTGATCGATGGATGCGCAACCAATATGGGGCAGAACTTCGGCAGCTGATTAGCTCCACGTACAGCGTTGAATTGCTTCTGAGCATGCACCACGCCAACGCCTTCGACGATGAAGTAGACGCCTATCCGGCGATCACGGTAATTCGCCACAACAAACAGCGGTCGACCGTTGTGGCACGTGCCGATCAGGACGCTGAGAATATTCAGCCAAGACAATTGGCAGAGACGCTTCAGACGAACGGCCGGGACATACTGCCGCAAGGTATCCATCGAGCAGTGGTGAAAACATGGTTCAAGGGAGCTGACCCCTGGCCCTGCCATTCGCCAGAACAGTTGGCGCTCCTGCGACGGCTGGAGGATCAGTTCCCTCCCCTCGAGATGAATGCCAAGGTGGGAATTGGCGTCGCCACTGGAAACGATCGTGTCTACATCACGACCGATGCAGATCTTGTAGAACCTTCCCGCCTTCTCAAACTCGCCCTTGCGAAAGACCTCGCGGACGGAACGGTACGATGGTCCGGGCACTATCTCGTGAATCCTTGGAGCCACGAGGGGCTGGTCAATCTGAAAACCTATCCGAAGTTGCAAGCCTACTACGAGCACCATGCGGCGGCCCTAAAGAAGCGCCACACAGCGGAGAAGAGTGTCGGCAAGTGGTATAAGACGATCGACCGCGTCAACCATCTCCTCACCGACACACACAAACTCTATATCCCGGATATTAAGAACCGGCTGGAGCCGGTCTTGGATCGGGGCGAAACCTATCCACACCACAATCTGTATTTCATTCAGTCGGATGAGTGGGACCTCGAAGTACTTGGAGGCCTCCTGATGTCGACGGTCGGACAGTTCTTTATCGAATCCTATGGAGTCCGCATGCGAGGCGGCTATTTACGTTTTCAGGCACAGTATCTGCGCCGAATTCGTGTTCCCGCCCCGAAGACCTTGTCCAAGATGCAGTCTCATGAATTGAAGGACGCCTTTCGCCATCGTGACAAGCTTCGTGCAACCCAAGTGGCGTTGGCTCTTTATGGAATTACCGCTCGTACGATGGAGGCAGCGCTTGAACATTGACAAGAGGCTGCAAGCCGCCGTCCAAAGCTACTGGAACGCCCGAAGGCAAAATAAAGAGAAGCAGGTCAAGTCAGGGAAAATCGATGCCGGAACGCGAGGTGAGGTCACAGGAGGCACTCAGATGGGTGCCTTGGAGGTCTTAGTTTCTGACATCCTGTGCGAAGCAGGATTGAAGAAGGTCGATGTCCGCACAAGAACCGCGCTGGAGCTACCGGGTTATTTCAGAGCCACGAAAAAATGGGACCTCATTGTCGTCTCCGACGGCGCGCTGGTCTTGGCCATGGAGTTTAAGTCCCAGGCTGGCAAATCAATCGGCAATAATGTGAACAACCGCTCAGAAGAAGCGGTGGGCAGTGCCAAGGATATTTGGACGGCCTTCCGAGAAGGCCGCTTCGGTCAGGCCCCTCCCCCATTTCTTGGGTACTTATTCTTGCTGGAAGACCGCGACAACGTCAAAACTCCTGTCGTCAATAAAGAACCGTACTTCCAGGTAGACCCTGAATTTCGCGGGGAAACTCATCTCAAAGATACAGCGGCCCTCCGGCGGTATAAAGGAGTCTCCTATAGCAAGCGCTACGAGCTGCTATGTCGCCGCTTGGTCCTAGAGCGGCTCTATACCTCAGCCTGTTTCATGATGGCCACGAACTCACGAAAAACCACAATCACGCAGCCGGCTGAAGACCTAAATTTTCAGCGCTTCGTCGCCGCCCTACGAGGCCACGTTGTCACATTCCTGGGAAGCCGCAGTAAGTAGCGACACCGCATGAGCTAGTAATAGCTCGGACACGGCTTTCCGTAAACTGACGAGGCTCCGTGAATCTTCAGCTCCGAAGCTCCTGAAAAAAACTCTTTGCCGTTCAGAATTTTCGTCTTTAACAAAGCCTGCAACATCTCTCTTCGACCGCCATCGATAAAGCCTCTCATGTCATTTGTGACAAAAACACTTCTACCCTCTCGAGCATGCGCGTCAAGAATCATTGCATCTCGAAGTTGCCGACGCTGACCATTGGAGAGTTGCCCTCGACTACCAGACTTTGGAAATGAACCATTTGAAATGATTTGAATTATGGATTCCATGTAATCGTCGCCACCACCGACAACACAATTACCCACTTCACTCTCACCTATGATGCCAAGCTCTAGGACTTTCCCCAGCCCTGCCACCTGCAATCGTCTATCGCCATGGCCGAGTTCTCGTTCTGTCACCGAAACAACGACAACGTCCCAACCCATAGATCTTGCAAGTTCAATCAAATCGTCTCCTGGCAACACGTTGATATCAAGAGTTACGGTCTTCAACTGTGTACCCTCCCTAGGCAAAGAGCATGAGCACGAATACTAGTTGGCACTCAGAGTTACGTGGAGCCAAACTAAAGTCTACATGCCAACGCTCCCAAATACTCGCTCATCATTTCTTCAGGGATGGGGGCTGACTGACCTTCCACTGCGCGCGTCCAACGAGGGCCTTCTGAGGCCGCGCGTTGCGCGAGCACAGAAGATCATCAGCCTCCATCCTATCCCCTCCTCGACTCCAACCATCTACTATGGGGAGTGGCCAAGGTTGCCCTTTACTGCGCGCATTGGACGAGCACCTTCTGAGCGTGCGCGTTCTGCGAGCAAGAAGGGCACCTGGCCACTCTTCGTCTCCCTCCAAGTTCGCTCACCTATCTCTTCAAGGGCTGCCTGGTCGATCCTCTAGTGCGCGCGTCGAACGAGCACATTCTGATCGTGCGCGTTCCGCGAGCAGGAGGACGACCAGGCTGCCCGCCTCCCCCCTCTTGAATCTCCGTTCTAGTGCGGACTATCCTCAGCTCATGGACTTACCGGATCTCAAGGACGATCCCTATCTGAAAGTGCTGCGACCGCTCGTCGAGGCCTACCTGGCCTTTTGGCGGGTCGATGGCCGGCATATTCGTTCGATGCGGCTGACGCCCTCGCAATTCGACGTCATCGCCACGCTCGGAGACACCGACGGCATGACCTGCTCCGAGCTGTCTTCGAAAACGCTCGTCACAAAAGGCACCCTCACCGGTGTGCTCGACCGCCTCGTCGCGAAGGGGCTCATCAGACGGGACGAGGTCAAGGGAGACCGCCGTTGCACCCATATACGGCTGACCGACAAGGGCGACGCCCTGTTTCAGAAAACCTTCGCCGCACATATCGCCTTTATCCGACCGTTCTTCGAACGGGCGCTGAATCAGAAAGATGCGGAAACGGTGCGCACGCTCCTCCTTCGTCTCCGCGACAGTTTCCAACAAGAACCTAGCTAACGCCGTCCATCTTCTGCCTATGCGTTTGACGATTCTCGGATCCGGCACGAACCTCCACCCCACACGAGCAGCCTCCGGCTATCTCGTCCGCACCGACCAAACGATCTTGTTGGATTTTGGCCCTCGTACGTTGGCGAACTTACTAAAAACCGATGTCAATCGGCATCGGATCACCCACATCCTCTTCTCTCACTACCATGCCGATCACTTTTCCGACTTCATCACCTATTTCTTCGATGCGATGATCTTTACGAAATACGAAGGAGGGACGCGACCGCCACTCACGGTGATCGGC
Source organism: Nitrospirota bacterium (assembly GCA_030682135.1). Taxonomy (GTDB): domain Bacteria; phylum Nitrospirota; class Nitrospiria; order Nitrospirales; family Nitrospiraceae; genus Palsa-1315. Next base: position 24,236 of record JAUXQT010000110.1, read on the forward strand.
CCGCGCGGGACCAAGAAGTTTTTCCAAGCCCTCTTCACCATCATGCCGGGCTTCTCACATGCGCCGTTCGCGGTGCATTTCAAAGAAGTGGCCGATCGGGCCTTTACGATTGGAAAGACGAGGGTGATTCCTCGAACCGTGACCCACACAGAACATCTCCATTGCCTGGGCTATCGGATTGAATATGGCGGAAAGGCACTGGCCTATTCAGGCGATTCACAATACTGCGACAGCCTGGTGCGCCTCTGTGGGGATGTCGATCTGGCGGTGCTGGATTGTTCCTTCCCGGCGAGCCGACCGAGCCCGGTCCATCTGCATGCCGGTCAATGTGGGCAAGTGGCCAAAGAAGCAGGAGTCGGCACACTCGTCTTATCGCACTTCTATCCAATCACTGAACGATACAATGTGCAGGAGCAAGCAGGAGAAGCGTACGGGGGGAAGATTGTGGTGGCGCGCGACTTAATGTCGATCAAACTATAGCCCGCATTATTCATGAGCGCTTCTGCTGCAATCGCCGATCCGCTGCTACGACAAGCCTTCGGCTAGCGGGCTCGCCCCCTCGGCCCCTCACCGTACTACATGAGTACGCATCGGGTTCTCAGGGCTCCGCGCGCTGGTCTCGCGACGCGGCTCAGTGATTTCGCGACAAACCGTCATGAATATTGCGGGCTAGCAGGCTGCTGAAAAAGTCCGCCAGCCCGAAAACGCTGAGCGATGAGTGATGAACGGTGAACGAAAATGATGTTCACGTCAGCGTTCATCGTTCAGAGATCAAAGTTTAGTTGCTTACTCGCTTGCGGCCTTGCTGGACGGCCTTTTTGAGCAGCCTGCAGGAATCCCTACGCCCGTCGTTCTATTTCCTCGCCCGCGAACACCGCTTCACGAGGAACGTTTCACGAACTACAGTCCGCCTTCGCGGTTATCGCAGCCCAGGATTTCGATGAACTTCGTCAGGCGGGCTTTCTTGAGAGGGTCGTCGAGCTTGGAGTAGATGGCCAGGAGATTTTTAATCATACGGGAGAGGATCGCGCGGACTCGACTCTGCTGGAGATATTTCTCATCGACTCCGTAACCGGCTTCCGTGAGAAAGCGCTGGCAATTCTTCTCGGTCAGCAAGGCCCCGCCGTTGAAGCAATCGACGAAAACTTTGTAACGGTCCGATTCGTACTTCACAAGGAAATGCCCCGGCATCCCGATCCCATACAGGGGAAGACCCAGCCGCTTCCCGACGAGAAGGTAGACCGTCGAGAGACTGATCGGAATACCGGTTCGCCGATCGATCACGCAGTTGAGATAACTATTCTCTAACTCGTAGTAATTCTTGGTGTTGCCTTTGAAGCCCTGCTCCGTGAAGAGGTACCGGTTCAAGGTCTTGATCGTTTCCTCGCCCGATGCGCGGGGACCGATTCGATCCTGGACTTCCTGCGCCATCTCGTCGAGCTGTCTGGCATAGGAGCTCACCGTGAGGGTGGGATAGGCATACCGGGCGATCAGAAAGGCGCCTTGCTCAAGATCCATTGAGCCATCGGGCCGCGCCGCCAACTGCGTGAGTTCATCCTCGAGATCGCCGCCGCGGATCTCCTCAAGGATCGAGACGAATCGATCGGCCATTTCAGGCTGTTCGATTTCCGCTTCCTGCAGGAGGGGAACGGCTGAGGGGCCGATGTCGATAAGTTTGCCGCTGATGGTCCGGACGATCTTCTCGTCCTCATCGGCCAGCAGTCGGATCAAGGCCCTGATTTGACTCTCGTTGACCAGCATGGTGGGACTCCCGGACAGCCCGCCCATTAGCCCATGGCCCGACGGAACGCTTTGGCGCTCCCGTAGAGACAGATCGCGTCGAATATGACCATGACGACCACCACCATGGCGACGTGGGGGAGCGCCTCAGTCCAGCCGGACAGAATCAACGGCCGCACCGCGTCGATCGCCCAGGTCATCGGATTGAAGCGCGCCAGAAATCCCATCCACCCGGGCATCGCCTCCAAAGGCACCAAGGCCGAGCTCAAGAAAATCATCGGGAGCGACAGGAATCCCAGAACCGAAAAGAAATCGCCGTGACTCTTCACGGAAAAGGCCATGGCCATGGAAATCGCCGTGAGACCGACACCGAAGAGCATCCCGATCATGAGAATGGCGGCGATGCCCAGCAGCCCCGTCACCGGTTGGACACCGAACAGAAAGGCGACGCCGAGGATCACGAGCACTTGGAGCGAGGTAATCGTCATCACGAAAATGAAGCGGCTCAGGATCACAGAGCTCCGATGGATCGGCGTCGTCATCAGCCGTTCCAGGAACCCGTTCTCCTTGTCGAACAGCAGATCGACGCCCCCTGCCAGTCCGTTATTGAGCACCGTCATGACGACCACACCGGCGGTCAGGAAGCTGATGTAGTTCGGGGCCTGCGTCACCTGCACATCGGCCGCCCGTTGGAACAGGTTGCCGAAGAAGATCAGCCAGAACAGCATCGGCTGCACGAGCGTGAACAACATACTGAATTTTTCGCGGCTGAGCCGCCGGACCCACCGCATCGTCAATGCATGAATTTCTTGCCAGTACTGCGCCACTGTCTCTCCTTATACCGTCTGAATGTCTTGGACCGATTCGGTCATGGACCGTCCCGTATGGGCGATGAACACATCGTCCAGCCGCGGCCGGTGGTATTCGATAAACTCCAGTCGGCAATCCAATCGATTGGCCGACTCAAGGATCGCCGGCAGGGCCTTCTCGGGCGAATCGACCCGGATGTCCAGGCCGGTCGCTGTCGCCTTGACCGCTCGCATGGCCGGTTGTCCCGTCAGGGCGGATACCAATGCGGGGATCTTCGTCAGATCCTTCAAGGTCAACGACACGATATCGCCGCCCAGCCCGACTTTCAGTTCAGCGGGCGACCCGAGCGCCTTGATCTTGCCGACATCGATGATGGCCAACCGATCGCAGAGCTGGTCCGCCTCATCCAAATAATTCGTCGTCATGACGATCGTCATGCCGCGCGCTTTTAACATCCGCACATAGTCCCAAATCCTGAGCCGGCTCTGCACATCCAAGCCCAACGTCGGTTCATCGAGGAACAGGATCTTGGGATCCGGCAACAGACCGCAGGCAATGTCGAGCTTCCGTTTCATCCCGCCGGAATAGGTCTTCGCCGGACGATCGGCCGCCTCTTCCAGTTCCACCAGCTTCAGCAACTCACCAATCCGTTTCGTCGCCTCAGCCTTCGACAAGTGATAGAGCGCGCCGAGCAGTTCAAGATGCTCCCGGCCGGTGAGGAAGCGATCGATCGCCCGCTCCTGGGGCACGTAACCGATCAGTTGCCGGACGACGTCCGACTCGCGCACCGTATCGTGGCCCAAGACGCTCGCCGTGCCGGACGTCGGCGTCAGCAGCGTGATGAGCGTCCGAAGCGTCGTGCTTTTCCCTGCCCCGTTCGGACCGAGCAACCCGAAAATCTCGCCGGCATAGACCTGAAACGACAGGTCGGAAACGGCAGTCTGCGTATCGTAGGTTTTCGTCAGGTGCGACACCTGGATAGCGATGGCGCGATCCATTAGCCCCAACCCTTCGCACCGGATTGATCGTGCATCATGAACTCGATGAGGTCGCTGAGACGGCGGGCTTGTTGGTGAAGACTCTCGGCCTCCAACAGAAACTGCTTTTCCAAGGGCGTACACTCCAAGTAGGTGGATAGGGTGTTGACGAAAATCTCATCGCTGACTTCTTCACGGAAAAATTCTTGCCAGGTGGGCGCCTCATCGCGGGACCGGAGATAGGACTCCAGGATGGTGAACAGGCGCTGGCGGACCGTGGGGTCCAATGACGCCTCAACGCCATGAACCGTGACCGCAATGGTGGCCTCACGATAGGGCTTGTCGTACCACTCGCGTTCAATTTCAAACCGTTCCAGGCCTTGCAGCATGATATTGGATCGGCCATCGGCCATTGGCTGCACACTCACCAACCGACCGACACAGCCCGTCGAGAACACGGGCGGATGGCCGTAATAGTCTGTTTCCCATCCGTCCTTGAGCAGGGCCATCCCGATACATTGCCCGCTCATCGCCGCATCCGAGACCATGGTGCGGTAGCGTGGCTCAAAGATATGCAGAGGCAGATAGGTCTTGGGAAACAACACGACGTTCGGAAGCGGGAACACCGGAATCCTCGAAGGAATGGGAAACGGCGTCGCGCTATCACGCCGGTCATGTCCCTGGGGCTCTCGTCCGTGATCGGTCTGCATCACTCACGATAGCTGATGGCCGCCAAAATTGTCAACGGAAAGAGCGGGGCCTCGCTCACCCGTTAAGTTGGTAAAACCCTCATCAATACAGGGGATTTGTGCCACCTTCCGAAGCATGCTATAAGCGCTGGTCGCAGTTGCTCCACCTCAGGACGGTCCTTCGCACATGGCCAACGCACGGCGTCATCTTCGGCATCTCCTCCTTCTGGCGAGTGGTCTCCTCGTCGTCGGGCCGGGACTCGCGGCAGATACGGCAGAGGAATTTCGAACCGCCCGGGAGGGTTATCGCTATACCTTCCCGCGCGATCATGGAGCGCATGAGGCCTTTCGCACCGAATGGTGGTACTACACCGGCCAGCTGACGGCGAAAGATGGCCGGTCGTTCGGCTATCAACTCACCTTCTTCCGCCGAGGCATGCCACGCGAGCAGACGAACACCCTGCCGTCACAATGGGCCGTCACACAACTGTACCTGGCCCATTTCGCCGTGAGCGATCTCAGTAAGGGACGATTTCGTTATGCTGAAAAGATCAGCCGGGCCGGTTTGGGCAAGGCCGGTGCGGCAGACGATCGCCTTCACGTCTGGATCGATCGGTGGAGCGCCGAGTCGCCGGTGGCGGCCCCTGCGACACAGACCCTGACAGCAGCAGACGGCGACCTGGCCCTCCAGCTCACAGTCTCGCCGGACAAACCACTCGTCGTACATGGCAAAGACGGCATCAGCCGCAAGGGTTCTGCGACGGAACCGGCCTCCCATTATTATTCCTTCACCAGACTCGCCACGACCGGCAAGCTCACAATCGGGAACGAATCGTTCGAGGTAACCGGCACAAGCTGGATGGACCATGAGTTCGGCTCAGCCGAGCTTGGCAAGGATCTGGTTGGATGGGATTGGTTCAGCCTACAGCTCGACGACCAGAGAGAACTCATGCTCTATCGGCTTCGCCGAGCCGACGGATCGGCCGACCCGGTCTCCAGCGGGACCCTCATCGATCAGGATGGGCGAGGCCAGCATCTTTTGATCGGAGACTTCACGCTCGAGCCAACCAGTTACTGGACCAGTCCGACCAGCCGCGCACGATATCCGCAACGTTGGCGATTGACCATTCCCTCCCAACAACTCTCGTTGGAACTCATTCCCCTCATGGCAGAGCAGGAACTCTCCACCACGCGCAGCACGCAAGTGACTTATTGGGAAGGGGCCATCGAAGCCCGCGGCACGACGCAAGGACGGCCCATTCAGGGGAAAGGCTATATGGAATTGACGGGCTATGCGGAGCGATTTAACAAGAAGCTGTAACAGGTTGACTCATCGACAACCCCTATGATTAGGTCTCACGCTACAACACTATGCTGATTCGAATCGCCTTGCGGCTTGCACAATTCGCCTCGCTCTTACTTGTCTTGGCCTCTCTCGGCTGTCAGAAAGACAGCGAGGCGATCGTCTCCATCGCGCTCCATCCGACCAATGCGAATATCCTCTATGTCGCGACAAACGATGCCGTCTATAAGTCGCGCGACGGGGGCCAGTTGTGGGAACGGTTCCCAAGTTTCAGCGCCAGGCGCGTCACGACGCTCGCCATCGATCCGCAGTTCCCGGCTACCATTTATGCCGGCACGATGGCCGACGCGGTCTACAAGAGTCCTGATGGCGGACAACATTGGCTCCCCCACAACGTCGGGCTCAAAGAACACGTCTCGTTTATCAACGAATTCGTCTTTCACCCGACCGACCACGATCAGATCTACGCTGCCACGACCGTCGGCGCTTTTTACACCAAAGACGGTGGACGCGAATGGGAAGAACGCATGGCCGGGATGAAGGAGGTCCACATCGTGGTCTCCATCGCCATTCATCCCCGCGATCCGCTCATCCTCTTTGCCGGAACGACGGGAGGGGTCTACCGGTCCGACAACGCGGCGATGGGATGGAAAAAGATCAACAACGGGCTGATTCCCGAACAGGAACTGATGGGGGGCATGGCGCTGGGGGTGAATGCGCTGGTCTTCGACGTCGTCAACCCGGACATCATCTATGCGGGAACGACGAAGGGCCTCTTCCGCTCTGCCTCGCGAGGAGATCAATGGGAGCGGATCGGACAAACGCTCCCCGACCTCTTCGTGAGCAGTATTTTAATCGACCCGATCGAACCGAAGACCCTCTATATCGGAGGGCCCAGCGGCGTCTGGAAGAGCCCCGACAGCGGACAAACTTGGATGGCGATCAACAGTGGACTGACCTCGCTCAACATTCGCACGCTCGCCATGAGCCCGCGCGATTCACGCATGCTGTTTGTCGGCACGAACGGCAGCGGCCTCTACCGTTCGACCGACGCCGGCGCGATCTGGGCTCCCCTGCCTCTCAAGGCTACGCCAGCTCGGAGTTAGCCTCAACAGTTCCAAGGGCTGCTCAAAAAGGCTGTCCAGCAAGGCCGCAGCGAGCCATCACTTACTAAGGGGTGGCTGGGCTGATCCCAACTGCGCGCCTCCAACGAGGGCCTTCTGAGGCCGCGCGTTGCGCGAGCACGGGGATCGTCCCAGCCACCCCACCCCATTTTCAGCAGCCCTCTAGTATCCGGTCTTGGGAGATGACTCGCTGTGCCGGTAGCGGCTGCTGTAGGACAACATCTGGTCCGACAAAGCCTTCCACTCTTCCGCCGTCATGAGATCCTTCATCTTGAAACGGAACGAGAGAATCTTCGAGGCCGACTGCATCCGCTGATTATTCGATTCATCCAGGACCTTGGTAAACTCCTCAGGAGTCGCCGCATAGTTCGCGTTCAACTCATATAGTTTACGATGCCCCGCACGAGCGACCTCGCGGCTGGCCTTTAATTCCGCGACGATGTCATTCACCACCGCTTTGACCTGCGCGGCCTTCCCTTGATCCTTGACCGTGCGATCGATCAACGAAGCCATGTCCTGCTGACCCTTCTGCCAATAGGCATCCCCCTTACCTTCACTGGCCATTCCATGATGATGGTGACCCGAACAACCGGCCAACGCAACCACGGCCACGAGCCCGAGGACATACTGCTGAATGCGCTTCATGGGATCCCTCCTGGTAAATAAAGATGGATGAGATATTGTCACGGCTGCGGTCCTTCCCGTATCATCCCCTTCACCACTATGACTGACCCTATCACAACCCCAGCCGATTATACCCTGACACTGCGAGAGGAGTTTCGTCATCACCTCGAAACGTTCTATGCCCAGCTCAAACTGGCACCGCCCTACGAGAGTGTCGAGAAGGCCATTCGTTCCCTCACGACTTCGGTCCATGCGTTGCCCCCGAATGAACGAGAACGCCTCGCCACCGATGCTGCCGCTCGCTGGCAGCACTTCCGCCAGGCGTTCGAAGCCTCCGGGCTCAGCAAAAAGCACCGAGGCATCATCGCCGGCCTCGCCCGCAACCGATCCAGCCTGAACCTTCCCTCTGAGTACGATCAGTTTCTAAGCCTCTACTCTTAGCAGGATGCTCACAATGGCCGTCCAGCAAGGCCGCAGCCGATGAAAGCACCGGAGGCGTAGCCCCTGGCTACGTTAAGGATGCTGTCGAGGCGAGAACGCTGCTGGCGGACTTTTTCAGCATCCTGCTAGCTTTTCGCCCCTTCAAGCGCTTCCCTGAGTTCCTGATACACCGTGGTCAGCCTGGCGTTCTCCAGCCGATAGGCGAAAATAGTGGTCAATGCTCCGGATAGGAGAAACACCAGGCCCAGCCCGACAATCCCAAGTGCCAGCACCACCCCGCGAAATGCCGCCAGTTCTCCTTCTAGAAACAGGCCAATCAACGCCCCCACCATTCCCACCAGCACCAGCACAAACCACGTGCCGGTCAGCAGCGCAGAGGACCAGGGCGTGAGTTTGCGGCATACCACCGACAGGGCGTCACCGTCCGGAGAAAGCGAGATCAGCCCTTTTAACGGCCACAATGTTCGAAAGCCGATGGCAAAGAGCCGGTACTTCTGACGAATCACGATCTGGTTCAGGTGCGGGAACCACCGCGCAGTGCCATGCGGCAAGATCAACAGCCCTTCGGCATCGAACCGGCCGGACAATTGCGCCATCGTAATGTGCGTGAATCGATCCTGCGTGCGGGCCACCCCGCAGCCATAACGGCTGGCATCCGGCGTGAGACGCACGAAGTAGAGCCAGTCTCCGAGAATCAGGCCGAGGCAGAGCGCTGCGGCGAAGAAACCTGCGAGGATCATGCTCGTACCTATCCCATAGGGGCGACGATCGAATCAAGTGACGGAACCGAACGACCCTGTTGACTCACCGCAGCGAGTTGGCTAGAGTAGCCCCGTTTGTTGTTCGGGCGGGGCTCCTCGCTCCTTATCAGATGCTCTGCCGCATACATTTCCCCCATTGAAGCTACGACCATCCAGGTAATCCCTGCTTCGTCGGGGAACGCTCATCGCACACGTTGTGGAGTCGGAGGTGACATGGATTTAGCGAAAGTTGAGCGCGTCTATACGTCCTACGCCGGAATCTACGATCGGATTTTCGGCAAAGTGTTCCACGAAGGGCGTGAGTCCGCGATCCGAAACTTAGACGTGCAGCCTGATGAAAAGATTCTTGAAGTCGGAGTCGGCACCGGGCTGGCCCTGCCGATGTACCCTCGCCATTGTCAGATCGTCGGAATCGATTTCTCCGAAGGCATGCTGGAGCGAGCGAAGCAGCGCGCGGCAGAACACCGGATGGACCATGTGCTGCTCCATCGGATGGATGCCGGCGCCATGGACTTCAAAGACGACAGTTTCGACACGGTCGTCGCGGCCTATGTCGTCACCGCGGTCCCCGACTACCGCAAGGTGGTCAACGAAATGATCCGCGTCTGCCGGCCCGGCGGACGCATCATCATGCTGAATCACTTCAGCAACGACAATAAAATCATCGCCGCCATGGAGAAAGTGATCTCCCCTCTCACGAAACACTTAGGATGGCGGACAGACCTGTCGCTCCAGACGGTGCTGGACGGTACGTCGCTGCACGTGGCCCGGAAGCAGAATGTGAATCCCTTGCGGTTCTGGGTCTTAGTGGAATGTGTGAACGGGAAGCACGTGAACGGCAAGACGCACCTCAACGGCGCAAAAAACGGAAGCAGCGCCCCGGCCTATGCTCCTCTTAACGGCAGTCATCGGACCAGTGGAGAAGCGCTGGCCTAGCAGGCTGTTGAAAAAATCCGCCAGCTCGAAAACGCTGAGCGGTGAGCGATGAGCACGGGACGACTGACCTTCATCGTTCTGCGTTCATCGTTCTGCGTTCATCCTTCAGCATTCATCGCTGAGTTGTCCACGCGCTGCTGCTCGAAGGATTTCCAGTTTTGCCATTCCCCGCCTGGAATAATCGTATTGCCCACCAGGCACTGGCCTGAAAACCGTTGCACGATCACATCAGCCAGGAGCGACAGCACCTGACCGATGTCGCGGCCCTGCACCCCGCGAACCCGCAACACCAGGCCGAATCCTGGTCCGTCGAGCGGTCCATACAACATGCAATGGACTCCTGCGGTGTCCCTCGCGTCCTGCATCGAGACCGGCAGCAGGTCCCCTTCCCACTGAATGGACGCATGACGTCCTGCTGACGGCACGGTGGCCTGCCAGGCACAGGGCGTACCGGCCACCGCCAGCTCTGCCAAGAGCCACGTCACCGTCGGCCAGTCCGGCATCTCGCTTTGAAAGGTCCATTGCGCCACCTGCTCCAACGACAAGGGCTCCAGGCTCGGCGCCGCCACTTCTTCCAACTGCGCTTCGTCGCACACCACATAAAGTTCGCCCTGCGGATCGAACCAGAAGCGGAGTTTCCCGTCGGTCAACTCCGCCTGGATAATCCCAAGCGTCGAGCAGTCGGCCCCTTCCTGCTCGAACATGGAGAAGTCCGTCACACCGGTCATCGTCACTTTCGCCACACGAGCCATCTGACGAATACGATAACGAATCACGACGGTCACGGTGGTCCCAGCCAACACCTCTCGGCCCGAAGCTTCATCCAACAGCCGCCGCTTCGAGACTTGCACATCCGTCACATAACCGCCGCGAAACCCGCCGGTGTGGCCAATGAGCCATCGCACATCTTCGATATTCACTACCTGATATTTCATAGGATTATGGCTCGCGAAACTTTCGAAGGGTGCTCAAAAAGTCCTATCGACCAAGATGCAGCAAGGTTTGCAGGCTGCTCAAAATGCTCCGATAGCGAGGCCGCAAGGGGAGCAAACACCGGAGGCGTACCCTTGGGGCACGTTGAGGATGTTTGCGAACCGAGAACGAAGCTAGCGGGCATTTTCAGCAGCCTGCTAGACTAGAAGAGCGGTTGTTGCTGCTTCAACCCTTCAACCTGACGCACCAACTCTTCCACACGATCCTGCAAGCGCGCATTCTCCAGCCGAAGCAGGTCTAACCGATTCAACAGCTGTTCTTGCTGAATCTCTGTCCATTGCAACGTTCGCCGCAAGCCTTCCAGCTCCAGCTGCGTCTGTTGCCGTTCGTCTGTCTGAATTGCCATATTCCTACCTGCCCTGCAAAGAGAACATCGTGTGCCTAGTATAATTCTTGGGAACGCGGGCGTCTATCGCGACCTTCGTCAATATTGAAGCCATGATGGAGTACAGAGAGGGGTTCCGTCACGATTTCCTCCCCCGCAACATACTACTGCAAAGAAGCGCACCTCAGGGAAGCCCACTTATGCCAGACATAGGACAGAGACTCAAGGCTTCACCTTGAGATTCGATGACGTCGGGGGTAGTTGTAGCAAATGGGAAGGAGAAACGGCTAGCACTCGCTGATCGGACTCCACCAGGACACGACGGGACGCTGATGCCGAGACCGAATTGTGGTGGGCACTTCGTAGGACCAGCGTTGATCCAGTCCTGCAGCTCGACAGAGATTCGCCGCGATGGCAGCCTCTTCAGCTCCTTGATTCACCATGACAAACATCCCGGTCGCCGTCAGATTCGACGCGATTCGAGAAAAAATGGCATGAGGCGTCAACAGGGCAAGGGGAAGCCGCCAGGCCAAGACCGGCGCCGGCGTGACGAACGGATACCAGGCCGTCACCACATCGGCCTTCTGGTCGTACTGCGCATAACTTGAAACGACAAAGCTGGTCTGCGGGAGCCCCTGGACATAGCCCTGCGCATAGTCCCAACGGCTATAGCCGTTGGCATAGATGCGATAGCCTTCCACTTCCACACCCGTCAACGCGGAAGGGCGGAAGAACGACTGGAGGGCGCGCGCGTACCAGAAATTGCTTGAGCCGACATCATGCACGACAACGCCGACTGGACGGGGCTGCCCCCATGCCGTCCAGGCTTGATTCAAGATGTCGAGGTACTCGTAACTCTTCAGCGCGGTCCGCTCCTCACAGTATCGCTCGAATCGCACGATAAATTTGCGCCTCAGAAAGGCAATTCTCGCTTGTTGACCATCGGCAAGCGCTGACAATTGGACGGCTGGCCGTTCTCGATAGATCCCGCGTGACCAGCGAAGTCCCTCCCCGAGCCGATACCAGAACGCGTGGTACCCCGAGCGAAGTCGTTGGCGAAGCGTATAACAAGAGGGGGCGCCTGTACCGATAGCCGAAAACATCCCGGCAGACTCGGGAACAGCCGTATCGATGACATTCTCCATATCTCCTTGTCGGTTACATGGCCGGAGGGCTGAAGAGGGGAAGAGCCAATGGCCACGAACATCTCTCACGTCCACTAACAGGCCGTTGGCAAACTACCAGGCCACTGCGGGAATTCGCATGCCAGAACAGTCGCAGACGCTGTCAGAAGTCGTCGCAGGCTGTTCAGAAAGGCTGTCCAGCAAGGCCACAGAAAGCGGAGAGGCGAGGCGTACCCTTGTGGTACGTTGAGCCTCTGCGCGCCGCGAGAACGCCGCTGGCGGCCTTTGTCAACAGCCTGCTAATTATTTCGCTTGAACCAACTCTACAATCAGGATAATGCTCAGGGCGTTGAACGCTAGCCCATGCCTGAGAGGTGCCAATGCGCGCGGTCTGCCTGAAACATGTTCCGTTTGAAGGTCCAGGAGCCTTCGCACCCTCGTTGGCCAACCACGGCTATTCGCTCGACTCTTGCCTTGTACCAAAGGATGGCCTCCCCCCTAACCCTGGTGACCTCTTGATCATTATGGGCGGGCCAATGTCCGTGAACGATCCCGATCCATGGATCGCCGAGGAGACCGCATTTATTCGCTCCGCTCTACTCGCCGGCACACCTGTCATCGGCGTGTGCCTCGGCAGTCAGTTCATGGCAAAAGCACTCGGCGCAACCGTACAGCCTGGTGCTGGGCTGGAAATCGGAAAAACGAGGATCAGGCTCACCGAAGAGGGAAAACAGGACCCGGTGCTCGGCATGTTTCCCGAATCGCTCTCGGTCTTCGAGTGGCACGGGGAGATCTTCGACTTGCCGCCGGATTGTGTCGCGCTGGCAGGCTCGGAGATGGCCCCGTTGCAAGCCTTTCGTTATGGGGCCCAGGCCTACGGACTGCTGTTTCATTTAGAGATAGAGACGGACGGGATCGACGCCCTCTGTCAGCACTGTGCCCCGGATCTCGCTCGGGCACAGTTAACCGCGACGAAGGCCTTGATGGGTTTTCTCCCCCACATGTGGATGTCGCACCAAATCGCCGATCGCTTGATCGATCATCTCATCAATCCCGCACGTTGATTACCGCCTCGTTCCTGAAGTAGCCTAGGGGCTCCGTCGCGCCCTCAAGGGGCTTCATTCTAGAAAAGGAGCATTCTGCATCATGGCCGGTTTTCCTATTGAAGTCGCAACCAGAATTAAAACACTGCCGCCCTATCTGTTTGCCGCCATCGACAAGATGAAGCAGGCGGCGATTGCCAAAGGCGTGGATATCATCAACCTCGGCATCGGCGATCCGGACTTGCCAACGCCAGCTCCGATTATCGAAAGCCTCGCTCTGGCGGCCAAGAATCCGAAGCACCATCAATATCCCTCCTACGAGGGAATGTTGTCGTTCCGAACCGCCGTGGCCGACTGGTACAAGCGGCGCTTCAATGTGACGCTGAATCCTGCCGACGAAGTGCTGACCCTGATCGGCTCGAAGGAAGGAATCGGGCACATTCACTTGGCGTTCGTCGATCCGGGCGATATCGTCCTGGTCCCGAGCCCCGGCTATCCGGTCTATCCGGTTGGGACCGGCTTTTGCGGCGGCATCTCGCACCTCATGCCGCTGACGAAGGCGAACGGTTTTCTGCCTGACTTGAATGCGATCCCCAAGGATGTGGCAAAAAAGGCCAAGCTGATGTGGCTGAATTCGCCGAATAATCCCACGTCGGTCATCATGACCAAAGACTACTTCAAGCGCGTGGTGGAGTTTGCGCAAGAGAACCAGGTGATCGTCTGCCACGATGCGGCCTACTCGGAGATTTATTACGACGGCAAGCCTCCGGCCAGCTTCATGGAAGTCGAGGGAGCCAAGGATGTCGGGGTCGAATTTCATTCGCTCTCCAAGACCTACAACATGACGGGCTGGCGCATCGGCTTCGTCGTCGGCAACAAGGACGTGTTGGCAGGCCTCGGCAAGGTCAAGAGCCAGCTGGACTCCGGCGTGTTCGAAGCGGTGCAAGCCGCAGGGATCACGGCGTTGGGATTGGACGATTCCGTCACGGACGGCCTGCGCAAGATCTATCAGGAGCGGCGCGATACCTTGGTGCCAGGGCTGAAGAGCCTGGGTCTCGAAGTCGATCCACCGCCGGCCGCATTTTATATCTGGGTCACGGTGCCGAAGGGCTACACCTCCGCCTCCTTCACGGCTCATTTGCTGGAGAAGGCCGGGATCGTGACGACACCGGGCAACGGCTTCGGCGCGCCGGGCGAAGGCTATATCAGGATGACCGTCTGCACGACGAAAGAACGGCTGGCAGAAGCGGTGGAACGGATTAGAAAAGTAGGATTTTAGGCTGGGGACGAGATGCCGGGGCGAAGGCTTGCTCGCGGAACGCGCACGATCAGAATGTGCTCGTTCGACGCGCGCAGTCGCCTCTCGCCCCGGCACCTCGTCTCACGGTGCGCCACGATCATCCTTCAGGAGAGAGTAAGAAAAGATGGGACGCGAGACGGTGTTCATCGGGTTCGGCTCGAATGTCGGTGATCGGCTCGATTTCTGCGATCGGGCCGTGACCCTGCTGGGCCTCTTGCCTCACTCACAGCTCCTCGGCGTGTCGATGCTCTACGAGACGGAGCCGGTGAACGATCATGCCCAGCCGGGGGACGGCTGGTTCTTAAACGGCGTGGTCCAGATTGAAACGGATATCGCACCGAACAGCCTGCTCGACATCCTCCGGGAGATCGAACGGGCGCTGGGACGGGACGAGGACCATCGATCCGGCCCCAGAACGATCGATCTGGACATCCTGTTCTATGGACAGCGGACGATCGATGAGCCGGATCTCGTGGTGCCTCATCCGCGCATGCACCATCGCCGGTTCGTCCTCATGCCCTTGAGCGAACTCGATCCTCTGTTCATCCATCCGGTGCGCCAACGTACGATTAGCCAATTGCTTGCCGAGGCGAAGAAGCAGCCTGAAGTCCGCCTCCTGTTTCCCCAGCCCTCGACCCGTTATGGATCACGCCCTGCGTGCAGCCAGCCTCCAGGCTCATGAAGATTATTCGCACCACCCGCGCCATGACATCCTGGAGCGAACGATTGCGCCGGGACGGCGTCATCATCGGATTCGTTCCCACGATGGGCGCGTTGCATGACGGCCACCGGGCGCTCATCCGAGCGGCACGACTCCGTTGCGATGCACTCGTTGTGAGTATTTTCGTGAACCCGACGCAGTTCGGCCCGCGCGAAGACCTCACGCGTTATCCTCGCCCGATTACCAAGGATCGGGCGCTGTGCCGCGAAGAAGGGGTGGACGTCTGCTTCGAACCGACAGCCGAGGTGATGTATCCCGAGGGCTTTCAAACGGTCGTGACGCTGCCGGACATTGCGCGTCGATGGGAAGGTGAGGCCAGACCCCATCACTTTCCCGGTGTCGCCACGGTGGTGACGAAACTCTTCGGGATGGTCCGTCCCCATCTCGCCTTGTTCGGCCAGAAAGACTATCAGCAGGCGGCGCTGGTTCGACAACTGGCGAAAGACCTCAATCTCGGTGTGGCGATCGAGGTACGCCCGACGGTCAGAGAAGCGGATGGGCTGGCCATGAGTTCACGCAACATCTATCTCAATGCCGAAGAACGGATGATCGCGACATCGCTCTTTCGGGCACTTCGAGCAGGCAAACAGGCTATCGAAGGGGGCATGAAGAATAGGACGGCGATTGAACGGAGCATGCGGAAGACGATCGAACAGGCATCGGGCATTCACGTCGAATACCTGGCCGTCTGCGATCCCGACAGCCTGGAGCCTCTAACTAGATTCACCCATCGTGCCGTGATCTTGGGTGCCATCCGGATCGGAACGATCCGCTTGATCGACAATCTCCTGATACACCTGCCGGGGAAAAAGAATCTTGCTAGGCATTGAGCCTCGGATCGAGACCTTGACCGACTAAGAGTCCGAGCACCACCTTGCCCAGACGTTGGTGCTGGTCCGATGGGACCTCCAGGAACCGAATGCCCGTCGAGGAGGGGTGAACGGAACAGACCATCGCCGTCTCAATATAGATCGCGTCGTCCTCCACCGTAGGCTTCAACAGCAATTCGATGAAGGCTCCTTTCTGAAATCCCGTCGTCTGCAAAGTACACCCATCCATCGAAATGTCGGTAATGCGGTTGGTCATCGACTGATGGCTGTCGAGCACTTGCACCTCGATGGAGGC
>JAUXQT010000005.1 GCA_030682135.1 Nitrospirota bacterium
TACGACAAGCCTTCGGCGGGCAGGCTCGCCGTTCGTTCCCTCGACGTACTGTTCAAGTACGCCTCGGGCTCTCACGGCTCCGCGTGCCCGTCTCACAACGCGACTGCGCGATTTCGCGACGAACTGTCATGAATAATGCGGGCTAGTCCATCTGGTTTTTCTGGTTCGTCTGGTTTGTTTGGTCTGTCTGGTTGGTCTCGTTCAACCAGACAGACCAAACAGACCAGACCAATCTACTGCACCCAATCCGATTCCATCTCAATCAAAAGAGATTCAATCCTTCACTGACCATCGTATCGACAAACTGACCACGTCATTCTGCTTACATTCACTTCACACAAAAAAACAGATGGTTAGCACGAGCAGTGCCGATGTTCCCATGCCTCAGCAAACTGGCACACCCCTTGCTCAATAGGACCACTACGTACAGGGCTCTCGAAGGGCATCCGAACAAGGAGGGAATCGAGATGGACTTTGCCGCAACATTAATCGTCTCCAATACCCTCATGGCTGCCGTGATCTATCTCGTCGTGACCTGGATCTGGGAGGACTAGCAGGATGCTGAAAATGCACGCTAGCCTCAGAAGGCCGTCATTCGTGAAACGTGAAACGTATCTCGTCCGAAGAAACGAGCCTATAGCGTACGACTTATAGCAGGACTCACGGTTGGAACTGCCAAAACTATGGGCCGACGCCTTTTCACGACGGACGGCGCTTTTTCTGAGCCATCAGCTATACGCCATACGCTCTTCTCTCCTGCTAACGGCCATGACACAACCCTTAATAATATTGGCGAGACGTGGATCCGGCCCACCCTTCATCTGGCTGCCAGCCGACAACAGCCCGATGACCCCTCAGGTGTTGAGTCCTCTCACCCAGAGCACAACGGCCGACGACGCGTCTTCCCAACGGGCCGCGCTTTCACAACCACTGAAAGCGCGGCCCGCCTTTGAGGCTGTACGGTTCATCTGGTTTGTTTCGTTTGTCTTGTTATGTGGTCAAGTCAGACTAACCGAATAAACCAAAGAAACCAGATGAACCAAATAGACCAGATAGACCAGATCAACCGTTGGCCGCAAATCGAACAGGGAGGCAGAGCGATGCACGGAGTAATTTTGGTGGTCGATGACAATGACGACCTTCGAGAAACCACGCTCCTCACGTTGAGCCGACAGGGCTATGAAGTCTGGCTCGCCCCTGATGGCAACAGCGCGAAGAAGCTGTTAGATCAGCCGGTGCTGGCAAGCGCCGTGTGCACCGTGATCTGCGACCTGGCCATGGCGAACGGAAGCGGAATGGACCTCATCCATTATCTCCGGAAAGATCATCCGGCGATCCCCATCATCGTCTACAGCGGGACCGACGACACCGTCTTTCTCCAAGGGATTCTTCAAGACGGTGTGAGCGACTGGATGCGCAAGCCCGTGTCACGGGACACGATGCTGCAAAAAGTCCGAACCGCCGTCCATCTCTTCACACTCAGGAAACAGCAGGACTCGGGCAACGAGTCTTCACCGGCGCCAGCCACAACACCAAGAACGGTCTCCTCTTCGGATATCGAGACGCTACAGGAATATCACGACGGGAATACCGGACGGTAAACCAGACGTCTCACCGCGCCAGGGGAACGATCCTCACGCCGCAGGATACCCTTGACTCTTCCACCAGAATCGCTCGCTGAATCTAATTGGATTCTCCCTCAATCCAATTAGATTCAGCCGGAATCTGTCCGGGACATCTGTGTGGCCTTCCATACCGGTCTCTTTTCATCTGAAATCAGAAAAACCTGCCAATTTTGGAGACAATCACGAAAGGCTTCTTACAGGGGGGGCTCCAACTGCTGCTGGCACATCCATTGCGATACACCACGACAGGAAGGCGTGAGACGAGAATCGGAACAGGAATTTCGCGTCAGTGACCGCCGACACAGGCACTCCTTCCATGTATTGATTTCCTCCTGAGGAAAGGCCCAGTCCATCAATGAACGAGCATGGAAGCAACGGACGATTCTTCTCCCTCAAACCGAGATTGTTGCGATGCGCTGGGCTGAACCAAGCAATCCTTCCACGAGGCATCAACTCCGCTCGCTCAGATAGACAGATGACAACCGCCATGGGAGCCGCACCCACTCAAACCATGGGAGAACCAATATCTCGCGGGAACTGGGAGCACTAATAGAAGCGCTTCACGAGCAACAGCTGGCGGATGGCTCTCGATGAATGGGATCAGCGAGTAACATCGAGAGGAACGGCTGGAACGTCGCAGGACGGGAAAAGAAATGGCAGCAGATCGGGATTCACAAGGGCGGGGTCGAGTCCGCGCAGCGGGGAAAAGGATCGACCATTCATATGAATGGCAATCGATCCATTTTCATTCTGCGACAAGTAGAGCGAGGACGCACTAAAGAAGGCGCCGGCTGGCATCGCGACCAGAACCATCGATGGCTCGTTAAAAGAAACGGAAACCGCGGATTGGTCGCTGGCGACAGGGCCAGCAATGGATGCCTGAATGGGTGAGAGCGCGAGGGAGGGAATCGTTTGATGAGCAAGATCACCGATCGAAAGCCCTGCGCAGGCCGTGAACGACCAAACAAGGCAGAGAACCGAAGCCAGGCGACACCAGATATCCATTCCCGACGCCCTCCCATAACGAAGCATAGCTTCTATATCGGAAGAGTCTTAGAAATCTGGAGGACATAGTGTGCTGATGAATGGCTTTTCAACAAGTTGTGGGGGAGTCTTCTGACATGAGGCCGCCCATAGATTTTTCAGGGAGAGCAGATCGGCCCCATCCGAAAGTGTTATTGAGAAACTCTCATTAAAGGCATAGTTAGATGGTGCTCCTACCCTTTATTTAGTCTGTTTTTTTCTTGAGCGAGGTCTGACTTGGGACTAGAGCGTTTCTTCTCAAGAAGACAATTCCTCAAAGCCTCCGTTCAAACAATTACCGCGTTCACCCTATTTAAGCAGCTTCTCTCTTCATCAGCTATCGCAGACGATGCGCTTCCGCCTTTGATCCCTACACCCGACGACCACCTAACTCTTCGGCCTGTAATGGATCTATCCCTCTTTCCTGATCAACTCTCCTTCTCCGATGGCACCATTTCGGTTCGCGACCAAACCCGATTGCTACTATTTTTTTGGAATCAGCCACACTCTGCGCCCCTCCTCAAAGACGACGTCGTTACGCTACTGAAGCCCGCTGGATTGGTTTTAGAAGACGATAAACATGTTAGTGCAGGCGAGACCTCAACAAATCGGCATCTTATCAACCATGGTCCCCGAAGATTTTGGGTTCGATCCAAAAACAAAAGGCCGATTACGCGCGGAATGCTCAAAGCCTTAGAAGACGAGGCAGGTGGCAAATTGGAACGAATTGGTCCGGCCTATCAATCCCCGGGGTCGAAAGACCGGTCAGGTCTCTATTGCCCCCTCCCACATGTCCTGCTGATAAAACCCCAGCCAAAGATGTCCGACAAGGACCTCCAGGAATTCTTTACATCGTTCCACCTTATTGAGATTTCCAATATCTCAGTCTACCTCAACGGCTATCGGTACCTGGTCTTAAGAGACCAAGACGATCCGGCTGTGTATGACCTGTTCCAAAGACTTGTCCGGCACGAGCCCAATATAATCCAGAGTGTTCTTTTCGACATCATGCCGCTCATCAGTCCATTGGCCAGCACTCACGACCCTGATGATTTTCTTTATCCTCGGCAGTGGTCCATGACCCGCATTGCGGCTGGAGCAGCGGCATCCGGCTCATCAGGATGGGTGATTTCTCAGGGTGACGGGATTATCGTCGCGATCGTAGACAAGGGTTGCGATCTCACCCATCCGGACTTGCGCTTCACTCCAACCGGCATATCCGAACCGAGCAGTGGCGCAACATTCGACTTCCCTGGCGATTATGACGATGGGCCTCGCGACTGGTGCTTGCCTGGAGACTGCCCGGGCCCGGTTAAAGATGGCGGCCCTATAGCAATAGTAACGGTAGATCCGCAGTATGTCCACGGCACAAAGATGGCTGGAATAATCGGCGCTCTTCACAACAACGGTGCCACGGGAAACGAGGGAATTGCCGGCGTAGCCGGGCAATGCAGCCTCATGTCCTTGATGTGTGCCAACGCATCGATTGCAGAACGAGCGGTCGCAATCGCCTATGCTGCAACGAATGGCGCCAAGGTCATAAACTATAGTATTGCCGAGGGGCAAGACACCTGGGCTAATGAACCTTACACAGGCTGGAAACCTACTATTGATTCGGTCATCCGATCCGCAGCCGAGCAGGCTGTCATCTGCGCCGCAACCGGAAACTATGCGAGCACTGAGTCTTCCGTCAGATATCCTGCCCAGCTTGACGAATCTGTGATCGCGTGCGGGGCATCGCAGGATATCGATATGCGTCGACCCTCTTCTCAATATGGCGCAGGACTCTCGGTAGTGGCACCAGGCGGGCAGATTGTAAGCACTACTATTCAAGGACAGGGTAATCTTGCTGGAACTTACGGAGGAACCTTGGATTACGAGTCCGATTTAAATGGAACGTCAGAGGCGACTGCACATGTCTCAGGGCTGGCTGCCATGATCAGGAGTAAGTTTCCCTCCCTCGGATCCCGCGCAGTCCGGAGCATCATCGAGCGGACAGCAGGCAAAGTACATCCCGATGTATATCCATATCGTTACCGTTCTGAAATGTTCCCATCGGGCAACCTCCGCTACCCTAGCGGCCCTTGGAACGAACAAGTCGGCTACGGTCGAATCAATTGTCACCATGCCCTGACGTTTTCCGATGTCTGCATTAAAGATTATTCGAGTGATACCGGCGTTGAGCCTTCGTCTCCTCCAGCAGGCGAAAATTTTTGGAGCACATCGGGAGTTGCGATCAGGCCATCGGACGATGGCGTCTTCCAGCCGGATGATCCGTTGCAATCTAGTATTGTCACCCCAGGGCAGGACAATGTCGTGTACGTTCAGATACTCAACCGCGGACCAGCCTTGGCACCGAACTTCACTGTAAAATCCCGGCTCGTCCGGTATGCCATGACAGAATTCACGCTGCATGACTGGACAAAGAACATCGATCCTGCGACCGACCCAGTCTTCGCTTCAGAGCATATTGAGCTGAGCCCCACCAACCCTACGGCAGCAACGTTCAGCAATGTTGCTGCTGGCGCCAGCGTACTCGCAAAATTCGTGCTTCCGAAACAAGATGTCGATGCCTTCTTCACAAACTTATGGCACCCCTGCATTCTTGCGCATGTTGATTGTTCTACAGACTACGCCTCTCTTAATCACCGGGCATTTGCCACTACCAGCCCCCAAGTGCTTTTGCTCAATAATTTTGCGCAGCGCAATGTCACCGTTGCCTCAGTTTCTGCAGGCCAGATGAAGAAGTTCCCTTTTATGATCGGGAACCCTGCAGCTACTTCAGCCAGAATCGGCAAAGCCATTGAAATCATCGTTGAGCGTACGTTGCGTTCGAAAGCTCCCCTCACTCCTCCTGGTCCTCAGCCGTTGTTGTTTCCCAGAACCCCAGCTCGACTGTCCCTCGACGTAGATCGCTCCCTGCTCCCTGCGGTCAAATTGTTGGCCCCGCTTGAAGCGATCACCGGTCGCCGAAGGAAAAATGAGGGCAGGATCGGAACTCGCAGCTTTGACTTCGATGAAGCGAGCAAAAGATTCCGCATTCTTCCTTTAGAAGCTGGCTCAGCTATGTTGTCACTCGAAACGGAGATCCCAAAAACCGCGCGGCCTGGAGATCTATTCCAAACCGATATTTCCCAGCTCAACCGGCATGGCGAAGTTTTAGGCGGAGTCACGGTCATCTATCACGTCATGGAATAGTGTCATTATGATTTCCCATTCCCCAACAAGGAGGGACGTATGAAAATAGGGTGGGCTTTCGCTCTTATTCAATGCACTGGCCTGGCGACGGTTACGTTTCTACCACCGGCTTGGGCCCTCACTGTCCAGGTTGGTGGGGTCGAGATTGTGCAAGGCCAAAATGACGGGGCTGAACCGGCAACAGAACGATCACTCAGCGGTCCTAATGGTGAGGCAGTGAGCTATGGCTGCTTCAAGATCGAAGGGCTCACATCCGGCAGCAAAGCCAAAGTCGCATATAGCGATACAAATCAGGATACACTGAAGATTGAAAATGCCAAAATCACAGCCACCTCCGCAACTTATACCTCCCCTTGTACGAGCGATATCGTGGCATGGCACACGTATGATGCGCCGCCCAGTACCAATCCGAGCGGCATTAGATTTCGCCGGAACATTGACGCGGAAGCGCTACGTGGGACAAACGGAGCCTCGAACAATTCAATGAAAGTAACCGGATGGATCAATGGAGACGAAATTTGGGGATACGACCAGCGCACTTTCTGCGCCACTCCCCATCCGACATGCGGCAACTTCAAGTACCAGCGATATGAGGACTGGCTTCATGCGACAAAACCGCTGACCGATCCTCGGGAAATGCGCCTGCAAGTCTGGTTCACCATGCGATACACAAATGATTTCATCAAGATGCCGCTCACGCAAGTCTATACCGATAGCATCAGTGATGAAGGCAAACCCAATCCTGACTTGCCCGGCCACTCGACCGGTCATATCGACGACGTGGGATCATGCGTCACGTGCTGCAAGGAGAATCCGCCTGTAAAGCCAGAGGTATTCAGACCAGATAGGTTCATCCCGAAGGAGATACCGAAACTGAAACATCCATAACGGATCAGTGAATCACATCGGATTGACTTTGGACCGGATATGTCCGGTTACAAGTGAAGTAGCGTGACCCTGCATGAGCAGTTGATGGTTGCACTGAGACTTTTGCAATTGTCTGTCGTACAAGGCCTTGTCGCAGCTTGGCACAATGGTTGGCAGACCTCTACTGCAACGTGGCGTACTAAATGTTCCGAATCATGGATGGAAAATCCCCATGGTACAGATCAGATCGAATCCATCTGAGTCACGACTCAGGATCGTCAGGCGGATGGCCTTGCTAGGGTGCTGTTATTTACTTTTGATGGCACTTCCCAGCCACAGCCAGCAAGGAGGAGTCCCAACCAAGCTCACCTCTTCGGGACTGGGGACGGACATCGTGCTTCCTCCCGCAGGCGGAAATGTCTTTAACATCAATGGAGGAACGGTCAAAACCGGGTCCACCGGCAACAACCTCTTCCACAGCTTTGGAGAATTTAGCGTCGGAGCCGGGGACATGGCAAGATTCAACAACACCACTTTCGCCCCCAGCATTGCTAACATCCTGGCACGCGTCACTGGCGATAATATTTCGAGCATCTTTGGAACAGTGGAGTCCACCGTTCCCGGAGCAAACCTCTTCCTCATCAACCCCCGAGGAGTGGTATTTGGTCCCAACGCCTCGTTGCAGGTCAGCGGCTCCGTCCACTTCAGTACCGCAGACGCCATCGTTCATAGCGACGGTGTACGGTTCGACATGACCTCGACCAGTAACACCTTGACCGCGGCACCGATATCCGCCTTTGGATTTCTTGGGAACCCTGTTGGGTCTATCGTGGTACAAGGCAGCCAGCTCTCTACGGCGTCTGGAAAAACGTTGTCGCTCATCGGCGGTAACGTAGACATCCGAGCCGGCACTCTCGACGACGGTACTGTTCAACCCGCCCGCCTCACGGCTCCAAGCGGTCAGATCAATGTGACCAGTGTTGCCTCCGCGGCTCATATCTCACTCACAACTCTGGAAACGACAATCAGCGGAGGAAACAGCCCTCCAATCTTTGGAACCATCTCCATTGCAGAACAATCTCTTCTTGACGCAAGCGGATCACCGGGTGGGACCATCCGGATTCGAGGGGGACAATTCACCATGGATCGCTCCGCTGTTACTGTCGCCCATGCTGGAGAGGGCATAGCAGGAGAAATCAACATCGTAGCAGACTTGGTGAATCTCACCGGTGGAGCCCAAATTGTCTCGACAAACACCGGGACAACACCAGGGCCCGCCATCACTATCACCGCGAATGAATCCATTGCGATCTCAGGCTTCGATACGGAGGGGACACTCACGGGCATCGTACCTACGGTATTCGGACCGGTTCCAAGCGGAATCATTTCCATGACGTCTTCGAGTGGTACGGGGGGATCCATCACGATTGCACGACAAGGTGCAACTGTGTCTCCGACAGTTACCCTTGAAGAAGGAGGTGCTGTCGCCAGCATCACATCGGGCTCTGGGGCCGGCGGTGACCTCGTCCTAACGGACATCAAAGCACTCGAAGTCAAATCTGGCGGGCAGATTACCAGCACGAGTGGGTTGTTCGATCTAGAAACAGGTGAAACCCTAGGTTCAGGAACCGGTGGCCAAATCACCATCCGTGCCGGTGAATCTGTGAACATAGCCGGAGGACAGCTTGACTTGTTCCAGCAGAGTGCAATTTTCAGCAATACCAGCACGACCGGAAAGGGTGGAGACATTTCCATTTCCGCTCCAACCATCACCGTTGGTGAAGGCGGCGCAGTCGTGTCCAATGCAGGGGCAGGGGGTGCCGGTGGCGCCCTCACGGTCACCGACTTCTCTACGCTAGCGATTACAGGCTTCTCACCGGGCTTTCTGAATTCGGTGATTGTGAGCAACGCATCAGCTAACGGTACCGGAGGGCACATTACACTTTCATCACCAGAAGGAACAGTCCTTGTCGATCAACTGGGAGTCGTCAGAAGTCAGAACACCGGCAGCGCGTCAGGTGGTGACATCGTCGCAAACACCCGTGATGTCATGATCACAAATGGAGGGGCGATTGAAGCATCCGCAACGTCGTCGACAGGATCATCGGGAAAGATCACACTGACGGCTGAGCACGATGTGCGTATCATTGGTCAAGTCCAGGATCCGGTTAATCCGGAAGCCTTTGCACGCAGTCATGTATTCAACAACGTCTCGGGCATCGACAGCCAGAGCGGGACGAACAATGGAATCGCCATCGTGGCAACCCACGACGTCGAGGTCTCAGGGGGCGGGCGAGTGGAAAGTATTACAGGAACGGGTAACGGAGGGAACACCTCTATCTCAGCCGATCATGCCATCACGCTTTCAGAACCTCTCACTATTGGCATGTCAACACTCGACGGATCGGTTGGATCATTGACTCTGAATGCTCCCATTATCACCCTTCAAGCGCGTGCAGTTATCAGCAGCTCATCAGCTTCTAACGCTGCCGCGGGCGAGATCCGTCTTGCAGGTGACGTAATCACATTAAAGGAAAGCAGCTCCATTCGCAGCAATACCCAACAAGGTACGGGCCGTGGAGGAACGATTGTGGTCGACGCTGAGGATTCAGTATTCCTCTCAGGTGGCTCGAGCATCCAGAGTAATACGACGACAAGTCAAGGCGGTCACGCGGGATCGATTACGGTCAACGCCGATAACCTCGTGTCTCTCTCCGGAGCAGAAACCGGGATATTCAGCGAAAGCGGGAGCGGCACAAGCCTAGGCACTGGTAACGGGGGAATGATTTCCCTTCAAAGTTCTCAAGTTAGGATCACTGACGGAGCAGTGATCTCTGCAAAGAGTAATGGGTCTGGAGCCGCAGGCAGCGTAACCATCGAAGGCACCGCCAGCCCTGCCCAGTCCATCAGGATTGAGGGGGTGGGCAGCGGCCTCTTCACGGAAACGCAGGGCACAGGCAAGGGCGGAGATATGACGGTTTGGGCCAATCAGGTCCAACTCACAGACGGCGCAACGATTTCTTCGAAAACGACTAGCTCGGGCAATGCCGGCGACATCATCCTGAAAATCAATGAGCTTCGTATCGATGGCGGCGCGACCATCACGGCGGCCTCGACCGGCTCAGGCAATGCCGGAACCGTCACGATTCAGGGTATAAATAGCCCTGCCAACTCCGTCCTGATCGAAGGCGCAGGGACCGGCCTCTTCACGAATACTGAAGACCAGGGCAGAGGCGGCGGCGTCTCGATCGACACGAGAACCCTGACAATGCAAAACGGGGGAACCATCTCCGCTGCGACCTCTGGCACGGACGCGTTAGCGACCGGCGGCAATATCAGCATCACGGCCTCTCAGTCAGTGGACTTACGGAGCAACGCCTCAATCTCCTCTCGAAGCACGGGCGACGCCGACGCCGGCAATATCTCGATCAATGCCGGCAACAGATTCGACGCACGGAACAGCTCGGTGACGACCAGATCCGACAACGCCGGAGGCGGAAACATCGAAATCAATGCGCTGGATCAAATCAGGCTGGTGAACAGCCAGGTCAACGCCTCGGCATTTATGAACGGCGGCAACATCAGCATCGATCCGAATCTCGTGATCCTGCAGAACAGCAGCATCCTGGCCCAGGCAATTCAAGGCAACGGTGGGAACATCACGATCTTCACTCCCCTTTTCCTGGCCGATTCCAGCAGCCTGGTGAGTGCCTCGTCACAATTCGGCTTGAGCGGAACGGTCACAATCCAGAGTCCCACGTCTAATTTAAGCGGCAGCCTGGGAACCCTGGCATCAAAGCCTCGTCAGGCACAAAGTCTTTTGACTCAACGCTGCGCGGCCTTGGCCAACGGTCAGGCCAGCAGCTTCGTCGTCGCCGGACGTGAGCAGTTGCCCGCCGATCCAGGAGGCTGGCTGACGAGCCCGCTCGCACTCGCCGGACTAGATGCCGATCCATTCAGCGAAGGGACCGTCGCCGAAGGCACCTCGAACCTCGCACCTCGAACCGCTGGCCTCATGGCCAACGGCACGGTCTCGCTCCGCCGGTTCACTCCGGCCGGATTTTTAATGGCCAACTACGCCGATAGTGAGGCTACCGGGTGCCATTCGTAAATCCATGCGCTCCTCGATCTCTTGCCAACCAGGCAACCCATCGAGCGGCGCGATGGCTCATATTCTTTGGGGGCGCCATGCTGACCGCGTTGGCAGGAACCTCATCGTATGCGCAACAGGCGCTCCCTCCGATCTTCGATCCGACTGGACGATCGGGTGAGCCGCCTGCGCCGCTGAAGAAAGAATTCAAGGCTCCCCCCGCGGCTCCCCTCCCCACCCTTCCAATTGTGCCAAGCCCTCCAGCGGGAGATGGGAAACGTCCGCTGGGCCAGATCAGGGTCTTTGCCAGCTATATTCATGTGATCGGCAATACGGTCTTCACCGATGAGGAGCTGGCGGAAGTCACCGCTCCCTACAAGAACCGGGTCCTGACGACCGAAGATCTTGAGCGCCTCCGTCTCGCACTGACCCTCCTCTATGTGAATCGAGGCTACATCACCTCCGGCGCGATCATCCCGGATCAGGATGTCACGTTCGGCGTGATCACCGTCCAGATCATCGAAGGCACCTTGTCCCGGATCGACATCGAAGGCCACGATTGGTTCCGCGCCGGTTATATACGCGACCGCGTCGAGCGAGGCACACAGACGCCGCTGCGGCTTGAGCCATTACAAGAAAGGTTGCAGTTGCTCCAACAAGATCCACGCATCGAACAGATCAATGCCGAACTCCGGCCCGGCGATACACGCGGCGACAGCCTCTTGCACGTCAGAGTGAAAGAAGCCAGCCCCTGGAAGGCCTGGCTGGACTTCAATAACTACCAAACCCCCGTGGTCGGAGCCGAACGAGGCCTGGCCACCATCGCCCACCAGAATGTGACAGGCAACGGCGACGCCTTCAGCTTCACCTACGGCAAGTCGCGGGGTGTCAACCCGATCATCGATACCTCCTACTCGCTCCCCTTGAATCGCTACGATACGACCTTCATCGCCTCCTACCGGCGCAACGATTTCCTCGTCGTGGACAACTCTTTTCGCTTTCTCGACTTGAATGCCGAAGCGGAAATCATCGGCTTCACCCTCCGGCAGCCGATCTATCGAACCGTTTCCGACGAGTTTGCCATCGCCATCACCGGCGAACGGTTGTACAACAAAATCACCTCGATCTTCGACGATATCCCCGGACAGCCGCTTGAGTTCATACCCGGTTCGTCGAATACGGGGGTGAACACGGTGAGTGCGCTCCGCTTCACACAAGAATATACGCACCGCACGCCTTCTTCCGTTATCGCCGCTCGATCACGTTTCAGCCTGGGCATCGACGCTCTCGGCGCCACGATCAATCGCGGGCCTGTGCCGGACGGACAGTTCTTTTCGTGGTTAGGACAGGTTCAAGCCGTGAAACGAATGGATGAGTGGGGCGGGCTCCAGATCCTTGGCCGCATGGACCTGCAATTGGCGAACGACCGCCTCTTTCCCCTAGAACAGGTACCCGTAGGCGGACGATTCAGTGTGCGCGGATACCGCGAAAATACACTCATACGCGACAACGCTTTCCTTGCGTCGATTGAGACGCGTTATCCCCTCATGCGTTATGCCAGCGGAGAAGATTTGCTGCAGTTCGCCCAGTTCGTGGACATGGGCCGGTCCTGGAATGCCAAAGGCACGACGCCCGATCCTCAAACATTGGCGAGCGTCGGCTTGGGCGTGCGATGGAACATTCTGCCGCGCGATCGCGCGCGCTTCGAACTCTACTGGGGTGTGCCGCTGAATCACGTCCCCCATCCGCCGGGGAACTTGCAAGACCATGGAATTCATCTGCAGCTCGTCATTCAGGTGTTGTGATGAAGCAGGTAGATAGGCTGAAGGCGTTTAGGGAGGAAGGTAACTCAGGTGGCTAGACAGAAAGCTAAAACGGTTGAACCTTCGATCCTCGAACTTCGGCCTTCAGCCTTCAGCCTTCGGCCTCAACACCACCTCGCATGCCTATTCCTCGGCGCGCTCCTGCTGATTCCCTCCATAACGGCATCTGGTTCAGGGGCCGGCTCATCTGCCGACAGCGCGATGACACAAGGCACGCAAGCCTTTCAGCGTGGCGCCTACGAAGAGGCGCTAGGACTATGGAAAGATGCCGCACGGCAATATGAGGGACAAGGCCGATCGCACGATCAGAGTCGCGCGCTCGTCTCTGCTGCACGAGCGGCTGAGTCGCTGGGCCAAACCAGACAGGCGCTCCAACTCCTCGAACTGGCCTTGGCTCTTGCGCAGCAGGCAGCGGACAGTCAGTGGCGGGCCACAGTCATGGCACAACTGGGACATACCTATCTGACGGCACGCCAGCTCGATGCCGCCTCGACCCATTTGACGAAGGCCCGCGAACTCACCAAGGAGATATCATCGCCGGCGCTTGCGGCTGCTCTCTTCAACGACCTCGGGATTCTCGCTGCGCTCCAGAACCGTCCTGAAGAAGCCCTCACTCACTTTACCGATACCGTCCAGTTGGCCCAACAAGCAGGGCTGCCCCTTGTCGCACTGCATGCACGGCTGAATGCAGCACGAACAAGTTTGCAACTCCATCAGCCGACGAACAGCCGCATCTGGATCGACCAGGCCCTTGAGCGAGCCGATGCCTTGCCGGCATCTCGTGAGAAAGCTATGGCCCTGATGAACATCGGACTGCTGTATCGCAACCTGCTCCCCTCCTTCCCGGACCTCCGGAGCCCGCTGATCCTCAGAGCGGCAGGGGCCTTACAAGAAGCGGCAGGCCTGGCCGAACAGATGGGCGATGCCCGCACCCTGTCGTTCGCCCTCGGGCATCTCGGCCATCTCTATGAGTTGGAGGAGCGGATGGACGAAGCCCTGGCCTTCACGAGACGCGCGATCTTTTCCGCGCAATCGGTCGATGCACCAGAATCGTTGTACCGTTGGCAATGGCAACTCGGGCGGCAGTTAGCTGCTACAGGGACGCTCGACGAGGCTATCGCCTCCTATCGGCAAGCCACAGGCACGTTACAGCCGATTCGTCAGGCCGTCGCCGTGGCAGCGGCAGACGCCTCCTGGTCGGATGAGAATCCGATACGCCCATTGTTTTTTGAGCTGGCAGATCTGCTGCTCCAGCGGGCCTCGCTGACAGAAGCGCAACCGGCTGCCACGCAATACCTGTTAGCAGCCCGGGACGCCATCGAAGCCTACAAGGCCGCCGAGCTGCGTGACTACTTCAAAGACGAATGTGTCGATGCGCTACAGGCCAGACTCACGAAATTCGATACCCTGGCGGCGAACACGGCGGTCATCTATCCCATTCTGTTCCCAACCAGACTGGAACTGCTGGTGAGCCTGCCCACAGGCCTCACCAGATTTGCCGTGCCGGTCGGTGCGGACATGCTCACGAAAGAAGTCCGCCTCTTTCGCCGCACCGTCGAAAAACGCACTACGCGGGAATATCTTGCGCATGCCCAACAGCTCTATGACTGGATGATTCGCCCGCTCGAACCGGCACTGGCCCGGCAGCACATCACCACCCTCGTCTTTGTCCCGGATAGTTCACTCAGGACGATTCCCATGGCGGCCCTGCACGACGGTGCCACATTTCTCATCAATAAATATGCCGTCGCCGTCACGCCAGGGCTCAACTTGACCGATCCACGTCCGATCGACCGGGAGCGGGTGAGGATGTTATCCAGCGGACTCACAGCAGCCGTGCAGGGGTTTCCTGCCCTGCCCTATGTCGCGGGTGAAATGAGCACGATTCAAGACCTCTACCGGGGAGACCAGTTGCTGAATCGGGACTTCCTTGCCACCAGGCTGGAACATGAATTGCGAGATGGGCAGTATGGGATTCTTCATATCGCCACCCATGGACAGTTCGCCACCGATGTGAATCAGTCCTTCCTCCTGACGTTCGACGGGAAGCTGACCTTGAACCAGCTGGATCGGCTCATCGGATTATTCCGGTTTCGTCGAGAGCCGCTCGAATTGTTGACCCTCAGTGCCTGTCAAACAGGAGTAGGAGACGATCGAGCTGCCTTGGGTCTCGCTGGTGTCGCAATCAAGGCCGGCGCCCGCAGCGCATTGGCGACGCTCTGGTTCATCAATGATGAAGCTTCGTCTGAGCTGGTCACTGAATTTTACAAGCAATTGCGCAACCCCAAGCTGTCAAAGGCACAAGCATTGCAGCTCGCACAGCAGAGGCTCTTAGCAGATCGGGTCTATGAGCACCCGGCCTACTGGTCGGCGTTCCTCTTGCTGAATAACTGGCTGTGATTGGCAGCATGAGCATGCTACAGTACATCGGTGGACGCCCCTCACCGCTTCAACGACAGAGGTTCGGCGTGAAGACATCGGTCATCATCAACAGCGCATTGCTCATCCTCCTCAGCCTGCCTGGCTTCAATTCAGGCGTAAGCGCCACGCCCATCGCCGACCGGCCCATCGCCGACCGGCCCATCGCCGCCCAATCCGATCAACGGGAAGAGCCGGCGATGCCGTTCTATACCCCTCGGAAAAAGACCACGCCCCGTGCGCGAGTCGGAGGAGGCTTACGGGGAACGGATGGGAAAGACCCTGAAATCGTGGCCCTGGTTCCCGACCATGTCGGGCTCACGGTGAAACAGGCGCCCTCCTTAAACTGGTTCCTCTCCAAGCCGACCTCCTTGCCCATTCGATTTACACTCATCGACACCCGATCGGTCAAACCCTTGCATGAAGGCCTGATTCCCACACCGGATCATGCGGGCATCCAATCGCTGAATCTCAAAGACCTCGGGTTGACCCTCGAACCGGACGTGCAATATCGCTGGTATATCTCCGCCATTCGCAATTCGGAATCCCCGTCGCAGGATATCGTCGCCGGCGGGATCATCGAGCGCTGTGAATTCAGCGCCTGCCTGGTGGAAACGGCCGTCGACCTCACCTGCGACCGGCAAAGTGTTCTGCGAAATGCCGTGCGAGGCTTCTGGTACGATGCCATGGCCTGCCTCTGTGAGTTGATCGACGCCAATCCCTCCGACCAGATCCTCCGGAGACAACGTGCCGCGCTGCTCAAGCAGATCGGTCTCCATGGGGTGGCAGACTGGGATCTTCGTTCAGCTCAAACCCCCATCCGCTAGCCTGGCCCTCATCACCACGTTATTTGGTTTCTCTCGTGTGTGGTTGAACCAGATCAACCCTTTCCCGTCTCTTCGATCCGGTCAATCCAATTGGATTCAGCACAGAATCCTTTTCGATTCAGGCAAACCATTCATTCCTTCTACGACAGCCGCGCACAATCTATTTCTCGGCTAAAACCATCAACATCGATAGAAGCCCTGTACCGTCCGATCAGGCACACAGCTTGCTGGATACTCCTATAACTAATGGCAATTCCAGCGATGAAGGGAGGCACGACGATGACACAGGAGATCATTGTATGGGCGCTCCTTGCCGGATTGGTCGGCCTCATCTGGGTCATCGCAGTCGGTATCCTTAGTACCGACCATCCCTCCCAGCACAACCAACAAGGTGATGCTCAGCCGGAGCACCGCAATGGATACAAACCACATGAACAGACAGCCCAGCATTCCAACACCCCAGCCTGACAACGGAACCTCTCATTCTCATTCTTCCTCTAGCCGCATAGAGCAGACACGACTATCCGTCGATCGTCCCTCCCTCAATGGACACATCCAGAAGGTTCGGCCCTCTCCCCATTCAGAAAAACAGCGAGTCACCATCTCTATTCCCACCCCTCTCATTGAGCGCCTCAGAAACGCGGTGTATTGGACAGGACATCGTCCTCTCGTAGCCCTGGTAAGTGAGGCGATCGAGGACATCGTGGCCCAGATGGAGGAGGTGAACGGAGGAGCCTTTCCCCAACGTGTTGCCCCCCTGAAAGTAGGCCGACGACAAGGACAACACTCCCCTCTCCGCCCCGCCAAGGGCCACAGTTCCACCTCAGCATTCCCAGACAGATTGTAGCGATGAATCGAACCGGCTAGCAGGCTGCGGAAAAACTCGGTGTATGCGAAAAACACGGGTGAACTACTCCGAACGATATCGAGGTCTGAGTAACCACAGGATGCTCAAAAAGGCCGTCCAGCAAGGCCGCAGCGAGCGAAGAGGCGAGTCGTACCCTAGTGGTACGTTGAGCCTCTTCGTGAAGCGAGAACGCCGCTGGCGGACTTTTTCAGCATCCTGCGAGAGGAAGCCGATGAGGACATGCGAGAGTTTCGAGAGTTCGAGTCTCGGCACAACCAGCGCATTCAAGCAGGATGCGCAATGGTTGAGGTATCGGGACCTGGACGATAGACACAGGGGGCAGTTATCGCGATCGTATTCTGTTTATAATGGACAGCACGCGCAACAGCGCGATGACTCCGACCACTCGAACCGCTATGGTCGCTGAGGCCTCAATGGTCACTGGAGCGAGCCACCACTCCGTGCTCGTCGTGGAAGATAACCCGGACCTCGTGATCGGGCTGCGAGATCTCTTGCTCCATGATGGCTACGACGTCACCGTGGCCGGCACCGTCGCCGGGGCCATCGAGCTTGTTCGAACCCATCGCTTCAACGCCATCCTCCTGGACTTAGGCCTTCCGGACGGCGATGGGATCGATGTCTTGAAAGAAACTCAGCGCCTGGACCCTTCTCTCCCCGTCGTGATCGTCACTGCCCATATCTCGCCGGACCGCACCGTGGGATCCCTGACAGAAGGAGCGTTCGCCTATCTGACCAAGCCCTATCATCGGGAAGAGCTCAGACAAACGCTGCGGCGCGCGATCGGAGTCAAGGAACTCAGCGTACAGGCCGAGCGGGCAGCGCATCTTCTCCACGAAAGCGAAGCCCGCTTCCGTTCGCTGGTCGAGTCGGCCACCGATGCGATCCTGGTAGCCGATCACCGTGGGCTCCTCGTCTCCTGGAATCGATCAGCGGCGAGGCTCTTCGGATATGCCAGCGAAGACGCGATCGGCAAACCCCTGACCCTCCTCATGCCGGAACGGTACCGTTCCGCCCACGAAAAGGGTCTCACTCGCATGGAATCGACGGGAACGAGCCGCGTGATCGGGTCCGTGGTGGAGTTGCACGGATTGAGGAAGAATGGCACAGAATTCCCCATCGAACTCTCGTTGGCAACCTGGAATACAACTGCCGGAAACTACTACAGTGGCATCATTCGGGATATTTCCTCGCGAAAGAAGACCGAGGACGCACTGCGCCGGAGCGATCAGATTCTACGGGAAGTGGCCGACAACACCACCGCGGTCATCTACGTCAAATATGCCGACGGCCGGTATCTCCTGACGAATCGACGGTTTGAACAGATCTTCAACCTGACAACCGATCAGATCGTGGGCCATACCGATCACGAGATCTTCCCCGCACACATTGCGGACGGGTTTCGCACTAACGATCTGGTCGTGCTGGAGCAAAAACGCACGGTCGAGTATGAAGAAGAGGCGCCGCACTCGGATGGAGTGCATACCTATATCTCCATGAAATTCCCGCTGTGCGATCACGCCGGCACAGCCTATGCTGTCTGCGGTATTTCGACCGACATTACCGAGCGCAAACATATCGAAACCGCCCTTCGCACCCATGAAGAGCAACTCCGCCTGGCCCTGACCTCGACAGAAGTGGGCGGCTGGTCCTGGGACTGCCAAGCCGGACGAATCTATTGGTCGCGGCAAGTCGACGACATGCTTGGCGTCTCGGAGAGCTTACGGCCACATACCCAGCAGGAATGGCTTGCGCTGATGTACCAGGATGATCGGCAGACAGCCGCGCGGGCGATGAGTCTCGCCATGGAACAGCCCGGCACAGAGGCGCTGTTTGAACATCGAGTCATGCGAAAGGACGGCAGCCTCCGGTGGTTCGTCTGGACCGGTCAAATCATTCGAGATCGTGATGGGAAAGCCGTGCACATATTAGGGATGGTCCGCACCACGGCCGGTGGCGCGTGAAGCGCGAGAAAGGCGCGACTTGAAGTTCGAAGTTCCGAACACTTCAGCCTTTAGCCTTCAACCTTCAGCCCGTCGCGCGATTCTCGCGCGAATAACGTTTCACGTTTCACGAACACAAGGGCGCTTCTTCGCCCACTGCGCGGTGGCGGGACTCGTCTTGTGGCTGGGACTCTCGTCCCTCTTCGTCTCAGAATCCGCCGCGATGGACATCGCGATCCTCCAATCTTCGGACATCGCGGCCTACCACGAGGCGATTGCAGGCCTGAAGGCCACCGGCCCGATAGGCGCGATCTATACCGAATACGATATGCAAGGCGACCTGGAGCTCGGCAAGAAGCTCGCGCGAAAATTACGCGGATCCAATACATCGCTGGTGGTCGCCGTGGGACTCAAGGCCGCACTGGCGGCAAAATTTGAAATTACCGAGGTCCCGATCGTCTACATGATGATCCTGGACCCGCTCAAACATCAGCTCACAGCCGGCAACATGACTGGCACATTGCTGGAGGTCCCAATCGACCGGCAGCTCAAGATCATGCGGATGTTTTTCCCGACCCTCCGCCGGCTCGGGACGCTCTACGATCCTGCCAAATCGTCCTCGCGGGTAAGGGAGGCTGTGCGGCAATCCACCAACGCCAACTTTCAACTGAAGGGGCTTCCCGTCGAGAGTGAGAAAGACGTGCCGCAGCAGTTGCGCGTCTTACTCTGGGATGTGGAAGCCCTCTGGCTCATGCCCGACTCCACGGCACTCACGAACGAGTCCATACAATTCATCCTGGAATCGTCATTGGCGCGCCAGATACCTGTGATCGGCTTCTCACCGGAGTTTACACGTCTGGGAGGGCTGCTGAGCTTGTCCGTCAACTATGGTGAAGTCGGTCGAGAGACCGGCCTGCTCGCCAAACGTATTCTCGATGGGGAACGGCTGCTGCCGCTCACCCCCGTCCCGATCGACCGCATCAAGATCACGGTGAATCTCAAAACCGCCAAGTTCCTGGGCCTGACGTTTACGAAAGAGCTGACGAGTCTCATCGATGAAACCTATTGATGGAGACAGGCATATGAATCGTCCAGACCAGGCAGAGGGTCCCATGGGTCCCAGATCCTTCCCGGCGAACCGGTTCTTCAGCCTGCGCTCAAAGTTTGTGCTGTTTTTCAGCCTCATTCTGATCGTCGCCTGTTCAACCTTGAGCTGGTACTTCGTGGAAAAGAGACGCGAGGCGATGATCGACAACCTTCAGCAATTGGGCGCAATCCTGCTCACAAGCGTGGTGCACAATGATCACTTTCGATTTGCGGGCCTTATCGCAGAAGATCGCGCCACGCTCCAGCAATTCACGGAAGGCCTTCTGGCGGTTCAGGATGTGGTCTATGTCGTCATCACACGGCCAGACGGTACGGTGCTCGCCCGGCAGACGAAAGGCACCCGTCCATCCTCTGGCAGCCTTGCACGCTCCATCGACCGCCCCCTGTACCCGGACCCCGACATCGCCACACAGTACGTACATTCCTCCAGCACCATTCCTCACATGACCCGCCTCTCCATCTCCAACTCACTGGGCAATCGATTCGCCTGGGAAGAACAGGTGTACGACTTTGCCATGCCGGTGCTGCGGAAAGGCCATGACGCCACCCCGATGCCGCCCTTTTCTATCCTGCTGGATGAAGGGAACACGAACGCCTCGACGACACTCCTGTCCGGTGTCGTCCAGATAGGATTGACCGACGCGCACGTGAAGCACGAGCTCGCGACGATGATCAGCAACATTTTTCTCCTCACCGCCCTCATCATCGCCACAGGCATGTTGGGCGCCCACCTCCTCACCCTCCGCATCACGAAACCGTTGAGGAAACTTGCCGACGTGGCGAGACAAGTCGCTGAGGGCCAGTCGCCCATGCCCCTCACACCCTCCACGCGCGACGAAGTCGGACAGCTAACGAGCATGTTTAACCTCATGACCCGTTCATTGCAGGAAAGAAGCCTCGCCATCACCGGGAACCTCGCCACCATCAAACATCAAATCGGCCAATTGACCACGTTGCATGAAGCGAGTGCGGCCATCACCAGAACATTGGACCTGGACGAGCTCCTCAACACGGTGCTCCAACTCCTGATGGCCAACCTGGGTTTTACGCGGATGCTCTTGGTCTTGCGGGAGCCCGAGCGAGACTCCGCATCTGTGGCTCAGGTCGCAGGTGTCACGGCCGACATTGTGGAAGCGGCCCGTCATCTTGAGGTGCCCATCCAGAACGATGGCAGCCTCCAGGCGGATCTGTTGATTCATGGCAAGCCCCTGCTCATCCTGAGCCTCGATGCCGTGTCGAATCGCATGCACCCATCGGTGCTGGCGTTAGCTCGCCGGACAGGAGTCACATCCTTCGTCGCGGTCCCGCTCCAGAGTCACAATCAAATACTCGGATATCTCGCCGCCGACCGGGGATCGCAACCCTGCACGGACGAGGATCTCCATATGCTGCTCACGATTGCCA
The DNA here is from genome assembly GCA_030682135.1 of Nitrospirota bacterium. Classification (GTDB taxonomy): domain Bacteria; phylum Nitrospirota; class Nitrospiria; order Nitrospirales; family Nitrospiraceae; genus Palsa-1315. The sequence continues at coordinate 21,191 of JAUXQT010000005.1, forward strand.
GCCATGTGGCCGCAGCCATCGACAATGCCAGAGCCTATTCGCACCTCGAAGAACTGACACAGCACCTCGAACAACGCATCACGGACCGCACCCTGGAGTTATCGATCGCCAACGAACGGCTCCAAGAACAGGATCGGCGGCGATCGCTGTTTCTCTCCGTCGCGTCACACGAATTGCGCACCCCCATGACCGTGATCCGAAGCTTTGCGGATAATATGCGCGACGGGATCGCAGGACCGGTGAGCGACCAGCAAGTCACTTACCTCACACGTATCGAGCACAACCTGAATCGACTCACGAGAATCATCAATCAACTCCTCGATTGGTCGCGCCTTGAGTCACAGAAGGAAGTCCTCTGCCTCAAACCGGTCTGCGTTGAAGCCACGGCCCTCCTGGTGGCCGATAGTTTGCGCACCGTGGCGGCTGAAAAAACGATCGCCCTCGAAATCGTGCATGAGGATGGGCTTCCAGCAGTCTTGGGCGACCCCGATAAACTGGAACAGGTCCTCTGGAACCTGATCGGCAACGCGATCAAATTCACTCCGCCCGGCGGCCGCATTACCGTCGACTTCCAACCGATCCCCGAAGGCTTCGTCCAAACTTGCGTCGCCGACACCGGCTGCGGAATCGACCCGGCTCATCTCGAAAAACTTTTCCAGGAATTCTCGAAAGTACCATCGGCGATCCCCGCCGCTCAGGGCGCGCAGCTCGGCCTCTTCATTACAAAAAGCCTGGTGGCGATGCATCGCGGAAGCATCTGGATCGAAAGCACACCCGGCGCCGGCACGCGCTTGTATTTCACGATGCCGGTTTGCATCCAGACAGATAGGCTGAAGACTGAAGGCTGAAGGTTCGATGTCCTACGATCAAAGGAGTGCATTTTCCTATTCGCATGATCTACAATTTATGGCTGAAGGCTGAACCTTCAGCCTTCAGTCTAAACTCCTGACTCCTAGAGCCGGCACCATGCGCGCAAAAATCCTAATCGTCGACGACGATCGCGATATTCTTCTCGGACTCGAGAATCGTATCACCTGGATGGGGCACGAGCCTGTCTCCGCCGACAACGGCAAGGACGCGTTGCGCCTGATCGAGCAGGGAGAATTCGATCTGGTGCTTCTGGATTTGGAACTGCCGTTCCTCTCCGGTCTGGAAATCCTCGAACGGGTGAGAGCCAGCTCGCACAGCGAGCAGAGGATCGAACGGGCCACCAACACAGCCTACACCACACCGCTCATCGTCATCCTCACCGCCTTCGGCACCATCGAGCGTGCGGTGCATGCCATGCAACTCGGCGCATTCGATTTCCTGGCGAAACCGTTCAGCGCCGACCACCTCACGGTCGTCGTTCAAAAAGCTCTCACCACCGTGGCACTGCAACGTCAAGTCGATGTGCTCCGTCAAGAAGTCGACGATCGCTATGAACATCTCGTAGGGGCCAATGCCAAGATGGCCGTCCAACTCACGATCGCCAAACAAGCGTCCACGTCCGACGTGACCGTCCTTCTGCTCGGGGAAACCGGAACAGGAAAGGAAGTCGTCGCCCGCGCCATTCATCGATGGAGCCCGCGCCGTTCCAAACCTTTTGTGGCGGTCAATTGTGCGTCCCTGCCGGAACAGCTCCTCGAGAATGAACTATTCGGCCATGAAAAAGGCTCGTTCACCGGAGCAGTCAAACGGGAGCCAGGCAAGATCGAGGTGGCTGAGGGCGGAACGGTGTTTCTCGACGAAATTGGAGATATGCCGCTGCTCTTGCAAAGCCGCCTCCTGCGGGTCCTCCAGGATCAGACGTTCTATCGTGTGGGCGGAACACAGCCGGTTCACACCAATGTGCGTTTCATCGCGGCCACGAACAAAGATATTCGTCGCGCGATCCAACAAGGCACATTTCGTGAAGATCTCTACTATCGGCTGGCCGTGATCACCGTGACACTCACGCCCCTGCGTGAACGAATGGACGATGTCCCGGCACTCGCCCAGCACTTTCTCAATCGCGGGGTCAGAATGGGGATTCATCGCCCCTGTACCCTCAGTGCCCAGGCCTTACAGGCATTGCAACAGTATCAGTGGCCTGGCAATATCCGCGAGCTGGAGAATGTGCTGACACGCGCCCTCATCTTGTGCCCTGAGGATATCCTTGAGCCCGCGTGCCTGCATCTATCAGATGCGCCGTTCCCCTCGACAACCGACACCGAGACAGGCACTCCGCTCCGTCTCTATCATGAAAGCGTGGAAGCCTATAGCCGGAAGATCATCGAAGCAGCGCTACGCAGGAATGGGTGGAACCAAACCAGGGCCGCCGAAGAACTCGGCCTTCAGCGGACCTACCTCACGAAACTGCTCCGTCAAAAAGACATCCCAGGCAGAGCCCCTACGGGACCAGCCCCCTCATCTGACGACGATACACAGTGATTGGATGTTTGATACCCGTAACGCGTATCTCGTGAAGCGTGAAGCGCAATCCGAAGACTAACGGTCCGAACACTTCAGCCTTCAGCCTCAGTCCGCAACCTTTAGCCGTGAGCCAGCCTCACTTATCCGAGCAGTAGCGCATGCGGGTCCCGTGAAGCAGGGAAAGCTCGATTTCATTAGCAGTCAGTTCAACTGGGAAATAGGCCCCTGAGATCTTCGACGCATTGATACTGGCGCCTTCAAGCCGGGCCTTTCGAAAATCGATGGTACGCAGGTCGGATTGGCGGAAGTAGCAATCACTCAGGTCCAACCCATCGACATCCAGCCCCCGCAGGTCAAGCCCACGCAGATCGCACCCACGTAAGTCGACCTTCTCCCCCGAGGATTTTTTCGCGTTGAATTCGGTGATGCAGCCTTCGCGCAACAAAAGATACATCGGGTCCTTGGGAGTCCGCAGTTTGGAACGGGCTGGGTTGTTCTCGTCCATAAGTCTCCGATCGTAATCGCTTTATCAATCGTATCGGAACATTCCCGACCGACTTGAGGGGAATGAGGCTGCCTGGTACGTGAGTGAGTCCTCCCTTCGGCTCAGCCGTAGCTCCAAAAGATACAGCTCCAGGAGAGCATGATGTTCAAACAGTTCGGCCAGCAAGGCCGCAGCAACCCATCACGTTCCAAGGGGTGGCTGGGATGATTCAACTGCGCGCGTCCAACGAGGGCCTTCCCAGGCCGCGCGTTGCGCGAGCACGGGAATCACCCCAGCTACCCCGCCATTTTTCAACATCATGCTAGACGAACCGTAAACGAGACCTCATTGCCTTTATCGTTATAACGAAGATCGGGAAAGAACGACTGCGTAAGGAAGATGCCACGCCCGCTGCCATCCCCTGTCGGACAGGCATCATGACGAAGATTCCCGCGCGACTTCCAATTGAATCCCTTCCCCTCATCGGCAATCTGGTACGTCAAGATCTGCTGCCGTTTGTCGTAGATCGCGCGGATCGTGACTCGGCGGCCTCGGAAACGGGCGTCCTGCCGGCGTTGCTGAATCAACGCATCATATTGGTCTTTCGCCATGGCCTCGATCTTGTCGCGATAGCGGACTTCGAGGCAGCCATGTTCGACCGCATTCATCACCAGCTCTTGCAACGCGGCTCGAAGATGGAGCTGTCGTGCCTCCATCAGCCCCATTGCCGTCCCTTGAATGAGCCAGGTCACTGTGCTCTCAACGTAATTCGGATCGGGACCCATGACCAGCACATACTCCAGCCGTTCGACACCCGGCGCATCGTCCACGGAGGCAGGCAGCGAATGGATCGCCCGTTGAAGGATCTGGGCAAAGACCTCCTCATGAATCGGTTGCTGCACATAATCCAGGGCTCCTGCGCGCAACCCTTCCATCGTCGAGTCATCGTGCCCTGCATCGGTGAGGAGCACGACGGGACAGGTCGGACGGCGCTCGCGAATCTGCTTCACCAGCGTCATCCCATCCTGATCCGGCAGAAAGAGGTCCATAATCACGATATCGGGCTGCGTCATATCGAACGTCGTCAATCCGAGTGCCGGGGACGTGGCCGCGATCACCGAATGCCCCTTCGCCCGCGCATGTTCCAGGATCAGAGCCTGGGTATCGGGATTGTCTGCCACGACAAGTAATGTACGCGACGGTGTGGCGATCATGATGGGAATCCTCCGGCGATCACATCCCGAAGCGCGGCATGCACCTCGGCCAAACATCTCTCGACATCCGCACAAACCGGCTCGGCTTCGGCACAGTCGCCCTGGCGTCCAAGCAGTTCCAGCCGCTGTGCACGTTCGAAAAGGCGCGGTGCACAAATCGGCAGGACAGATCCCTTCAGCTTGTGCGCCGCCGCTGCCAGCCCGCGACAATCCTGCCGTGCCAACGCCGCGCGCGCCGCAGCCAGCTCTTTAGGACTCTCTTGCAGAAAGAGGTTCGCCAGACTCAGGAAGAACTCCCGATCGCCATCGGCCAGGTCCAACGCCTCGGACAGCACGAACACCGCTAACGTATCCATGTATGGTTCTTCCGATCAGACGCTCAATTCCAATCCCACCACCGCCGCGTCATCTAAAAAGTCGCTCTGAGCTTGCCAGCGTCTGGCTTCCGTAAAGCAATGGGCAATCGTGGCGGCAAGCGGGACATGCTGTTGTGCCTCGACGGCTTGCTGAAACCTCCAGCGGCCCCAGGGCTCTCCGGTCGTAGACGGCGCTTCGTAAATGCCGTCGCTCAACAAAAAGAGACGATCCGCCGGCTGCAAGGTGATCTGGTCGCCGGCAAAGACGGCAGCCTGGTCGAATCCAAGGGGCGAAGAGGGCCGCGTCAGCCATCGGGAAGGCCGCTCTGCCGGGCTGAGCAGCACCCCATGATGACCGGCCGAGGCATAGGACAAGGTGCGTGTCGGCAGGTGGATCTGCCCGACCCAGAGCGTGAAATACTCTCCTTCAGCACTCAAGGGAAACTGCCGGTTCGCTTCGCGTAACACGGTTGCAGGATCGTATGAACCGATCAGCTGGAGGATATTTTCCACCCGGAGGAACGTCATCAACGACGCCGACCGCAAGGCAGCCGCCACACCATGTCCGGACGCATCGAGAATATAGAGGCCCAAGTGATCCGCATCGATAGCGGCCACACCGAAGAGATCGCCGCCCAAGGTCAGCGCCGGTTGGTACTCCCACGCGAGCGAGAAGCCCGGAGCCGGGCTTCCCGGCGGGGGCAACAACGAATGGACGAACGCTGCGGCCGACTGCAGATCGGCTTCCATCTCCGTCTGTTTCGTTTGCAGCAAGAGCATGGACGACTCCAGCTGAGCGCCCGTCGTTTCCAGCTCACGCACCAATCGGCCGGTGCGCAGACCGGCCAACACACGCGCCGTGATTTCCTGTTTACTGGCCGCCTTACTCAGAAAATCGTCGGCCCCCCGCGCCAACCCTTCGGCGATCTGCGCCGGTTGATCGTGGGAGGTCATCAGTACAATATGGATGGATTTCATCGCCGGATCGCGCCGCACCATTTCGCAGAACGTGGGGCCGTCCATCTCCGGCATCATCCAATCGACGATGATCAGATCGGGTCGTTCGCGCCCGGCCACGTCAAGCGCCTCTCGTCCGTTTCCTGCCTCCAACACCCGGTGCCCTAACCGCTTCAGCCGCGCCGCCATGCTCATCCGCGTCACCGGTTCATCCTCCACCAGCAGAATCGTCGCGACCATAAAACAGTCTGGCGCCGACGAACCGAAGGAATGAGCGATACGTTGAGTGGAGTCGTGATTCATACACCTGAGCCTTCGTGATCGGAGTGGTTACGCCGCACGCGCCGTCAGCGCGTCCCCCTCGGTCTCATAGATCGGGATCATGTTCGGAATATTCGCCAGGCTCATGATTTCCCGCACGTAACTCTGGGGCTTCAAGAGACTGAACTGGGCCTTCTGGAGTTTGAAGCTCTGAGACATAAGAACGAGTAACCCGAGCCCGGAACTGTCCACGAATCGAACCTGCTCAAGATTCACGATGAGGTGCTGGCAGTTCCGGCTTTTCACCTGTTCGACGGCGGTTTTGAACGCCGCCCGATTGCTATAGGTCAGGTCGCCGTTCACATCCAGTACGGTCGCGTTCAAGACGGCACGCTGGGTAATATCCATGGGATGGTCCTTTCGTTATCTATGCACGGAATACTCGAACCCTCTGCCTGAACAGGCTACAACAGGGTAATGCCATCTTGCTGCTCGTCAACTCGTTCCAAACCGACCAGCGCCGCATCGTCGCGAAAATGCTCTGCCTGCTGCCACGCGCGTGACGCTTGAAAACATTGATCGATCGCATAATCCACCGGCCGCGTCGCATGACGCTCAATCACCCGCTGAAGCCGTTCTTTTCCCCACATGACCTGCTCAGCCGATAAGGCCTCATACACACCGTCACTGCTCAAGTAGAGCCGATCGCCGAGGCGGATCTCTTGCTCCCCGGTGGTGAAGGTGCCGTCAGGATCGAATCCCAGCGCCAGATCAGCCTGTTCGAGCCACACAGAATTTGCATGTGGACGGCAGAGAACCACACCGGCATAGCCTGCCGACGCATAACGAAGGCGCCAGGTCGGTAGGTGAAGGGCGCCCACCCACAGGGTGAAATACTCGCCTTCCGATGAGAGGGGGAACCGCCGGTTGGCGGCGCTGAGGATCGCTCCGGGATCATACGATTCGCTGACCCGAATCAAATTGTCGGGATGCAGGAATGCCACCATGGAGGCCGCGCGCAAGGCAGCGGACACCCCATGCCCTGAGGCATCCAACATAAAGAGCCCGAGATAGTCGCGGCCCCAGCGTGTCACGCCGAACAAATCGCCCCCCAATGTCAGGGAGGGCCGGTAGTGCCAGGATAAATGGATACCCGGCACCGGTACGCCCGGTGAGGGCAGAAGCGATTCGATGAAACTGGCGGCCGACTGCAGTTCAGCTTCCAGGGTCTGCTCCCTGGCCAGGATCGCATCGCGGGCATAGGCAAGCTGTCGCACCAACGCGGACGAGCGAATGCCGGCTTGCACTCGGGCCGTAATCTCCAGCGGGCTGGCGTCCTTGCTCAAAAAACCATCCGCGCCTCGATTCAACCCCTCTTCGATATCCTCAGGCCGGTCATGCCCGGACATCAGAAAAATCTGACTCGACTTGAGCAACGGGTCCCGGCGGACCCATTCGCAGATATCCGGCCCATCCATCTTCGGCATGATCCAATCCAGAATCGTCAAGTCCGGTTGCAGCCGCCGAATCATCTCCAAGCCCTGCCCGCCATCCTCCGCCTGGAACACCCGATAGCCGAGCTTCTCCAGTCGCGCAACCATGATCAGGCGGAATATGGGGTCGTCATCCACCAGCAAAATGGTCGCGGCGCGAGGGACGCCCTCTGCAACCCTGTCACCCTGTGAACCCGATACCTCTAAAGACGGCTCTTCCATCCTATTCCTTACACATGGCAGTCACTTCCGCAGCAAAAACGAAAGAGACGGTGACTCGTCCGGTGGGAGACACACAGACACGAACCAGGGCAACACGAATCCTCCGCTACGCGCCGATCACGCCGCATGGGCAGCCGTCGCCTCTTGCTCCGACTGGTACACGGGAATGATCTTGTGAATCCCGGCAATGGTCAACAACTTCAGGCCCTGATCGGTCGGCTTCAGCAAGCCGAACTGCCGCTTCTCCTCTGTAAACTTCCGATTGGTCAGCACTAAGATGCCCAAGGCCGCGCTATCCAGGAAACTCACCTCCTGCAAGTCGATGATCAGTTTGGTGCACCCGGCCTGGGTGGCCTTGTCTATCGCCTCCTTGAACTGGATGCGGCCGTCGTAGGTGAAGCTGCCTTTCAAACGAACGCGCGTATACGTAGGCTGAACCGTTGTTTCTACTTGCATATCTGCTCCTTTCCGTCGCGGCTAGAGATACCGGGCTTGGGTCAGAATGGCCGCGGGAATATCCTGTAACGGAAGAATCTTGTCCGCCGCCCCTAGCTTGATGGCTTCTTTCGGCATGCCGAATACCACGCAGGAAGCCTCATCCTGCGCGATATTGAACGCCCCGGCCTGTTTCATCGCCAACATCCCCTTGGCGCCGTCTCCGCCCATGCCCGTCAAGATGACGCCGATGGTATTGGCTCCCGCATACCGCGCGACAGAGTCGAACATCACATCGACGGAAGGCCGGTGCCGGTTGACCGGGGGATCCTGGTTGAGGCGAACGCTGTACCGGGCTCCACTACGAACCAAAGTCATGTGATAACTCCCGGGAGCGATCAGGGCATGCCCCGGCAACACACTGTCGCCGTCTTCCGCCTCCTTCACGGAGATGCGGCAGAGGGTGTTCAAGCGGTCCGCAAAGGTCTTCGTGAATCGTTCCGGCATATGCTGTGTCACGATGATCGGCGGCGTATTCGGCGGAAGGACTTCGAGCACCGCCCGCAAGGCTTCCGTCCCCCCCGTCGAGGCGCCGATCGCGATAATCGTGTCGGTCGTTTTGATCATCGAGGACGAACCGAGCGGCAAGAGGCGAGAGGCCAGCGGTTCGGCTATCCCCTTACTCGCTGCCCCCCTACCACTCACTTTCGCCACTGCCGCGGCCTTGATCTTCGCAATCAGATCCTGCGCGACCTCTTCCATGCCCTCTCGAAGATCGATCTTCGGCTTGGTGATGAAATCCACCGCGCCGAGCTCCAAGGCCCGGAGCGTCGTCTGGCACCCGGCTTCCGTCAGCGAACTGACCATCACCACCGGCATGGGATGTCCCGCCATCAATTTCTCAAGGAAGGTCAGCCCGTCCATCTTGGGCATTTCGACGTCCAGCGTGATCACATCCGGATTCAGCGCTTTAATCTTCTCCCGCGCGATGAACGGATCGGGCGCCGACCCGATGACTTCGATGCCGGGGTCCCTGGATAGCAGCTCCGCCAGCACTTGCCGCATCAGCGCTGAATCGTCGACGGTCAGGACACGAATCTTGGCCATGAGCTTCTCCCTAGATTCTAGTGATCTGTGATGCGTGAAGGGTGATCAGTACGAGTTCGGGGCATCGGAGAATTTCCTATCTCTGCCACATCACCCATCACTGATCACCCATCACAGGAATCAGAACAACGTGACATCGCTGGCTTCCTGCTCATGCACTAACTGCTGCTGATATTGCTGTTCACGGGCGACGATGGTTTCGTTCTTGACCCGTTGGATTTTCTTCATCATCACGCGGCCCGAGTCGATGAAGTAATAGACTTTCCGCGGAAACACATCGCCGAGATCGCTCGTCTGCGCCACAAGCCCTTCGGTTTTCAGGTATTGCAGCACCCACGAGGCATTGTTCGCGCCGACATCGATATTGCCCTCGTAAATCTTCCCGCCCCCGAAGAGTTTCACTTCCAGCCGCTGGCGGAGTCCTCCCCGTTTCAAGATTTCATTGATCAGACTTTCCATGGCAAAGGAGCCGTAACGCGTCGACTCTCCGCCCCAGGCATCCCCGGACTGGTGCTCTTTCGGAGCCGGCAGCATGAAGTGGTTCATGCCCCCGACACCGGCCACCGGGTCGCGGATGCAAGCCGAGATGCAGGAACCGAGGACGGTATAGACGATCATCGGCTCGGAACTGACAAAGAATTCTCCGGGCAGGATGGCCGCAATCTCGTAGGGAAAACGGTTGTCGTGCATCCGCCTGACATGGGCAAATTGATCACTCATTCAATCCTCGACATTCGTAAACCAAGTCCGTCAGACGGGAGAAACCCTGTTGCGCGTCGCGCGTGCCCCGCACGTCCCGCCTTTCACGCCTCACATTTCCTTCCGATAGATCGTCGGCGCCACCGCCTTGAAGGGCTGATCGAGGCTCTGGATGTTTTCAGAATGCCCGATGAAGAGAAAGCCTCCAGGCTTCAGATACCGATGAAACTTATTCACCAGTTGCGTCTGCGTCGGCCGGTCGAAATAGATCATCACGTTGCGGCAGAAGATCAGATCCAGGTGACCTTTGATGGGAAAGGTGTCGTCCATCAAGTTGATCCGCCGGTAACGAACCATCTCGATCAGGTGCGGTTTCACCTTGATCATGCCGGCGCGCTCCCCCTTGCCTTTGAGAAAATGCCGTTCAACGAGGTCCGGCGGCAGATCCCGCACACGATCGGCTTCATAGATGCCCGACGCGGCCTTGGCCAACACGCGCGTCGAAATATCCGACGCCAGAATTTTACAGTCCCATCGTTCAGGATCCGGCACGCTATCGTGCAACGTCATCGCAATGGTATAGGGCTCCTCGCCGGACGAAGATGCCGACGACCAGATGCGGACACGCCGGGTGGATTGGAGCGTGGGTAGGATCTGTTCACGAAGAAAGTCGAAATGCTTGGGCTCGCGAAAGAAGTCGGTTTTATTGGTCGAGACGAGATCCAGGAGCAGCGTGAACTCCTCCCCGTCCGTCTCGCCTGCAACCCGATCGTAATAGGCTTGAAACGAATCCAGCTCCAGCATCCGCAACCGTTTAGACAGCCGGGACACGAGCAGGGTTTTTTTGCTGTCATTCAAACTAATGCCGCACTCCTGATAAATGAGCGCGCGAAAATTCTCGAACTCTTTGGGCGTAATCGTGTAATCCATAGTCAGCAACGCTCCATATGTGGCGAACAGCGTACACACCCTCGCCGGCAATCGAAGCGATGGTGCAATCCAATAGGCAGCCAAGACGACGACGGCACAGAGGCACCCCGACAGGCCCCATCCCCGGACAAGAATACAGAGTCCGGATGCTCCCCCTTGCAGGCCCTCACTCCCCTACCCATAGGCCGTGATTACTCTATCGGTTGGTTACTGTCGATTCTTGACCGACACGTTGTGTCGGCATCATCTTCCGGGGGGAGGAAGGGGGGGAAATGATTCTGTTTAGACGATCTGGTTGGTCGGTCAAAACTGGGCATTTCTGGTTTCGAGTTTCGGAGGGAGCGTCCTCAAAACTCGAAACCTGAAACGAGACGCTTGAAGTGTTTGCCCGTCACCGGGGAACCGAGAAAAAACTGGTCAGAAAATGTCAAACCATGAAGGGATGATAGCAGCGGCAACGATTGCCTAACAGGTTGTTGACAAACTACCAAGCCACTGCAGAAATGCGCCTGCCAGAACAGTTGCAGATGCTGGCAGAAGTCGTCGCAGGCTGAGGTCAAGACGCAGAAGGCAAACTTGGCTGATTCGGTCTATCCGGCGGGAGTTAGCACGCGTCCGGCATCTGGACGGGAATGACCTGCCTCCCGTGCTTGCGATAGATTCGAAAATCGCGATCCAGCGTCATCACGATGGCGGAGGGGTATTGTTCGGCCATTCGCACGAGACAGCCATCGGCCAACGACATGGGCACCGAAGCATATCGAAAGAGCAGTTTCGCAACTGCGGGTGTTTCTTCTTCCAGGCAAAACGGTGCCGACACAATCCCACGAGCAAGCAATTGCATAACAGCCTGGCTTCCCCCGGACGATCGACGAAGCAAAAAGCAGGCTTCTGCCAACACGGCCTCGCACGTCAGAAACGGGGGACTCGCGCCAGCCCATTGAGACAATGCCCACTCATGATGCCGGTCCCGGCGATTGAGAAACGCAACCAACGGACCGGCATCCAGTAAAATTGGAGCGGTCACCGAGTGGGCTTTCGCTTGCGTAGAGGTGGGCGTCCGAACTGCTTCAGATGGGCAGGATTGACCGATAAGTCCGAGGGCCCTGCAATACAACCAGCGAGGTCTTTGGCCAAGACAAAGGCCGACCCTGCCTGTTCACCTCCAGTTTCTGCAAGAAACGCATCCAGCGCTTCACGAACGAGCTCGGACTTGGTGCTCTTACGGCAAGTCGCCGCATGAGTCAGCCGATGGTCTAGTGCATCCGGCACTTTCAGTGAGAGTAGTTTCATCGCGTCCTCCAGTCATACCCGACTGCGGCAATGGTACTACGACGAGGAATCAGGTTCAAGCGCACGGTGAGGACGGACAGGTTACTCGATGCTCGTTTCTGGTTTCGAGTTTCGAGTTTTCGGAGGGGCATTCCCGCACCTACTCGTAACCCGTAACAAGAAACTCAAAACGTTCACGCCTTACCACTGGGTTCTCAAGGGATATTGTGCGATGAGAGGATCGGGAGTCAGCAAGAGACAGTCATGCTCAATAGCCTGGCAAATCAGCATCCGGTCGAACGGATCGCGATGCAGTGCGGGGAGCTTATGGAGATGAAATATTGCGCGTTCTTCGAGCGGCAGCACCGTGATGCCATGCTGCTCCCGCTGCTCCAGGACGAATCGATCGAGCGATGCCGGCAGAGGCAGTTTTCCAAGGGAATGTTTGACGGAGAGCTCCCATACCGACACCACACTGAGCAAGATCTCGTTCGAGGGATCGGCAAACACCTGCGCGGCTGCCGGAGACAATTCCTTCGCACCCGCAATAATCCACAAGAAGGTGCATGTGTCGAGGAGCACCCTCACGCGGACCGGCCCTCGAAGACATCAAGCAGTTCATCGGGAAGCACCTCGAAAAACGAACGCGGGACAGAGAAGATTCCCTTGGCTAGCCCGATGGGTCGAGGACGCGTCGGAACGTCAGGCAGCGCAGTGATCTGCGCCACAGGCTGGTTACGCTTACATAACAGAATCTGCTCCCCGGCCTTGAGCTGCGCCAGATACTTCGAGAGATGGGTCTTCGCTTCATGAATATTGAGCTTGATCATGACTAGATAGTAAACTAACTTTCAGAGTCGGTCAAGCTGCGAGAAAGAATGCGTAGCGGACATAATGAGGCGATCCAATCAGTTGGTTCAGGTTGCTTGTTTCGAGTTTCGAGCTTCTGGTGTTCGGGGGGACTGTCGTTCGTCCGGTCACGCCGGCGCCACTACATAGCAGCACGATACTGATCGAGATATTGCTGGGCGAGTGCACGGACGTCCGGCACCAGCGCCTCGGAAAGGATGGCCGCGTCTCGCTGCAGCTCATCCAAGGCAAATCCCATCTGCATTTTAAAGTCCGGCTCGAGACTGAACCCAGTGTCCAGACAACGTTCTGAATAGGACACGCAGATGTGCCAGGGGTGTGCGATTCGCTTTTTGAACTGCATCCGCGCCAGCCAATCGCCAAGGAGTCGTGGATACACGAGCGAGCGCGTATAAAACCAGACTTGCGGCACCCGCTGGAGGGAGCCGTCGGGATACTGATGGCCCTCGCAAGACCAAAACGGCGGACAAATCCGCAGACTATTGAATCCAAATACCAAGCCCACGATCTTCGGCTCGATCGGATACCGATCGCCCTCCGACGACATCTTCACCGGCACATGAACGCATTGGGGCCCGCAGAGGCAGGTGCAGGTGGGCGAAGCCGAACAGGGACAGGGCATCGTACATCCGGCACAAGGCCGCAACTCGCGACAGGTGGGTTGTTCGAGCAGAACGGACAAATCCCGCAGCCGCGTCGCATCCCCCACAGGATCCGGACCAGGCATGTAGAGTTTCATGATGCCTCCTCAACGCTGGTGCGTGACGGGTTGCCTGGTCGATGCAGCCGGTCTGGGTGGCGAGACAGGCGCGACGAACGGGAGGAGCGAGACACGGTGGATATCAAATCTGTCACCCTCGTCCCGTCCGCATGTCTCGCCAGTCCCGCATGTCGCGCGCGCGTCACGACGCTGCGGGATACCAAACGAACAACATGAGATAGACCAGGTAGGCCGTCGCCATGGTGCCGGAGAAGGTCCAGACCAGCAATTGCCCCAACCGGCGATGCAGCGACAACCTGGACGACATCGCGCCCACGCTCCCGTAGCGAATCCGGTGAAGCCCCATGTAGAGATTGTAGCCGCCAAGGCCGATCGTCGTGACCGCCAGCGCCATATGGACAGAAAACAACGGCACATAGAGCGACCAGTACTGGGTATCCGGCCCTCCGAACCGTTCACGCCCGAAGAGGACCTGTTTCAACACATAGGCCACGAGCCAGATCCCGACGATCGTGCAGGCCACGATCATGCGGCGCGAATGATGCGAGACTTCGTGCTGATGCGCCGAGCGCACACCCGCCATGGCGACAAGATAGGCGCCCGTAATACTCGTCAACACCGCGTACCAGAGGAACGTCTTCAAGTCCATGTCACCCCCTTACACCGGTGATGCGTTGAGCGCGGCAATCGAGCCTGAGCCCCGGCGAGATGACCACCCGCCTGTATCTATATCGGTCGGTTCAGGCCGATTCTTTACTGGGGGCGGCAAGCCGCCCGGGAGCCGTCCTTCACAAGTGCAGTCTTATGCCGAGGGCAGATCCGGCTCGGTGCGTTCGGGGCATGCCAGGGTAACGATCACTTCATTCCCCTTCCCGCGATATTCCAAGCTGGTGAAGCACATCAGGTGTGCCGTGGCGATTCCACGGCCGTGGGCGTCGTAGGCACGATCCACCGAAAATTCCATATAGGGGCGCCAGTCGAATCCTTCGCCTTGATCTTTGATGACCAGGAGAATCGAGCCTGGCTCACGGTCGAACTCCACCGTGGCGACACGAGCGGCATATTCCGGCATCGCGAGGCGGCGCGCGACGTCCTCCTCCCAACTTGCGGTGGCAAGGAGCTTCGACTTCTCCTGATAGGAGATGCCGAGATTGCCATGCTCCACCGCGTTGAGCATCAATTCATAGATCCCGATACCGACTTGCTCAGGGTCCGGAAACACGCTGGCGATAAGTGTGGCCAGGTTTTTCGCTTCCTCCAGCGTGCGGAAATGAAAGCGTCCGGCGCTGAGGAGCGTAAACGCATGCGAGACCGCCAGCGTCTCCTTGCGCATATGCCGGCGAATCGCATGGTCCTCGATGGCCGTGCGGACGATCGCCAGCAGAATCGACTTCTCGTACGGCTTGGTGAGGTAATAGTAGGCGCCCGCGCTCAGGCCCTCATGGACCTCCGCCGTGGAGGCCGCCGCAGTCTGCAGGATGACCGGAATCGGCTTGATCGCCGGATCGGCCTTCATGAGCGCCAGCAGGCCCATGCCGTTCATCTTCGGCATCATCCGGTCCAGCAGCACGACGTCGAACCGGTCCGGGTCCTCCCGCAGCAAGGCCCAGGCCTGTTCCCCGTCCGCAGCCGTCACGATGCGATAGTCGAGGTCCGCGAGACTCTCCTCGATGATCTCCAGATTCACGGGATCATCGTCTACCGCAAGAATGGTCGCCGCCCGCTGTGTCATGTCAGATCTCCTGTGTGACGAGGGTATCGGCGGCCGCTTGGTCGAGCGTGAACGTGACCGAGGTCCCACCCGCTTCATTCTGCGCGGCCGTGATGACGCCTCCGTGGCCACCGATAATCTGGCGGCAGATGGCCAACCCCAGGCCCGTCCCGCCAGCGCCGGTCTTGGTTTTCTTGCTCTGCACAAACTTGTCGAAGACCGCTTCCAGCTCGTCGGCCGGGATGCCGATCCCCTCGTCCTTGATGGTCACAGCAAGCATGGGATGTCCCTGTCCAGACGCATCTCCCGGCGCGGACGGCTGCCCTGTGAACCCTGTCGTGATCCTGATCGTCTTGCCATTCGGCGTAAACTTGATCGCGTTGGACAGGAGGTTATAGAGGACCTGGCTGATACGCATGCCGTCGCAACGCACGAACCTGGGTTCGTCGAAGGGTTCAATGATCAGGGTGAGGGATTTCTGATGGACGAGAGGCTCAACCTGGCCGGCCACCGCGCCGACCAGAGCCGCCATGTCATGCCGCTGCATGTTGTAGGTCATCTTGCCGGATTCCAGTTTGGAGAGATCCAGCAGATCGTTCAGGAGAGACAGGAGCCGTGCGCCACTCTCCTCGATGCGCTGAAAATACAGCGGGAGCTTCTCCGGCGCATTCAGCGTGAGCTTCTCGGTCCCTAAATTTGCGAAGCTCATGATGGCATGCATCGGCGTCCGCAGCTCATGAGACATGTTGGCCAGGAACTCGGATTTGGCCTGATTGGCCGACTCGGCCTTTACTTTTGCCGCTTCCAGGGCCTGGGTTCTCTCCACGATGTCATGCTCCAGCGTGACACGATACTGCCGCATCACCTCCTCGGCCTGTGCCGTCTCGCTGACATCGCGAAGGACCACCGTGGCGATGAGCGACTCCTCTAACCGGCTCAAGGCAATAGAGGCCTCTGCGACAAATTCACTGCCGTCCTTGCGGCAGACGGTGAACCTCCGGCCTGCCCCCATCATGCGACTTTCCCCCGCTCCTGCGATAAATCTTTGCACCAGATCCCGGTGCTTCTCCCGCAGTCGCTCCGGCAAGAGCATCTCGAGCGGCTGCCCCAGCATCTCGGCAGCCCGATACCCGAAGATGCGGACCGCGCCCTGGCTGAAAAGTATGATCCGCTGTGAAGCGTCCACGGAGATGATGGCTTCGAGAGCAAGATTGACGATGGTTTCGAACCGGAGCTCGTTTTTCCGGAGGTTCTTCTCGTTGCGCT
The DNA here is from genome assembly GCA_030682135.1 of Nitrospirota bacterium. Classification (GTDB taxonomy): domain Bacteria; phylum Nitrospirota; class Nitrospiria; order Nitrospirales; family Nitrospiraceae; genus Palsa-1315. Next base: position 37,583 of record JAUXQT010000005.1, read on the forward strand.
TATGGACGATAAAGAGACCGATCTGATCGTTGATCGACTCGAACATCTTGATCAGATGCTCATTCGGTTGCTCGATGTGCTGCGCGAAAAATTCCATCACGGCGAGGGTTTCGCCATTGGCCATCACAGAGAAGGCACAGGCGCTGCGAAGCCCCGCTGCCAGGGCGCTCTCCTTCCGCGGAAAATTCTTTTCCGTCTGAAGATCGACAAGCCACAACGGATGACCGCTGTCCCAGACACGACCGGGCAGGCCGATGGTGCGGGCAAAGACATGATCGGCGGACGCCCGAAGGAAGGACTCCCCCTTGAAGCCCGGCTGGTGCCAGGACAGGCCGTGCCGCAGCAGGTCATCCTTCACGAGCCACATCGAACCGACCGGCCAGTTCAGGCCGCCGCAAACGGCCTGGAGAATTTTCGAGGCCGCCTCCTCGCAAGTCTCGCTGGTCGCAAGCACGGCGGTGATGCGATGCTCGATCGCCAGGAGCCGCTGAGCCTCCCTCTGGGCGGAGACGTTCCGAAGAAAAGCGGTAAACATGGATCGGCCTTGCTCCTGCGACTCCGTGATCGCAATCTCTATGAGGATCTCCTTGCCGGTCCGATCGCGAGCCGGCAGTTCCAGCCGCCGGCCAATGATAGTCGAAAACCCCGTCTCACAGAACCGCTTGAGTCCGTCTTCATGCGCGGCCCGTAATTCGGGAGGCACAATGAGGTCGCTCAGACATTGCCCCACCGCTTCCTGCCGATCCCAACCGAAGACCGAGGCTGCCTGCCGGTTCCACTCCAAAATGTAGCCCTGGTCGTCCATCACAATCACGGCATCGAGAGCGTTCTCGATGGTCTGCCTGATGCGCCGCGCGCCGATATTGGCCAGCTGCTCCGCCGCTCTCGCAGCGAACCACTCACGCTCCACCTTGCGGGTGGTCAGGATTAAAGCCCCACACAGAGGCAGGATCGTCATGGCAAGACCGGCGCCGATCAGTTGGAGTGTGAACGCAATGGCCCCCATAACATCCGCTTGATCGACCCGAACCAGGACTTTCCAGGGCAGGCCGATGAAGTCCGGCTTCGCAGCCAGTGAGGCGAAGCCCGTGACGACCGGCACCGCACGGCGCCGATGGACTTCCTCGATCCATCCCACGCGACGCACATCTGACAACACGGCGGATGGCACACCGAGGGCCCGGAGGTTGGCCGGCTCCTGAGACGTCGAATCGATAAACGCCGTGCCGTTGCCGGAGAGGACCTGATACTCGAATTTGTTCAAGAACGAAATCTGTGAAGCCGCCAGCGAGAGCCCGCCGAACACTTCCGATTCCATCGATTTCGCCGTCACGCAGGCATGCACCACGCCGAGGAACGTACCCGCCCTGCTTCGAGCCGGAGCGGAAAACGTGACCGTACAGTCTGGACGATCCGGATCTAGGCTCTCACTGTCTGTCACGAAGACGGTCCCGGTCCCGACGCTGCTCCGAAACCAATCCGTCCGGGACACGTCGGCTCCGAACTCCGAGCGACGGGTCGTCGCGACCAGCCTCCCCCGTTGATCCGCAAAGCTGAGCGAGGTATAGATCGGGTAGACGTCTCTGAATACCCCCAAGACAGACGAGAGGCTCTCTTGCGACATCGAGTGCTCGGCGACGAAGGCCGAGAAGGCCTGGATATCGCCGAATCGCTCGTAGAGCATCTGCCCAAACGAGTTCGCGATGGCATGGGCGCTGAGCTCAAGCGCCTCGCCGCTTAGCTTCACCAGATGTCGTTTGACGATGTAGGGGATGACCAGGCTGGCGGCCAGCGACGACACGACCAGAACGAGGAGCCCTTTCGACAGCCAGGCATAGGGATAGGAGCGGGGCGAAGGGGCGGAAGGAGGGGAGGTAACAGTGGGTCGCATCGAGTCCATGGCCAGTCCCTGTGTCGCCTGTCGTCGCATCACGCAGGCCGGGGCGACTGGTCGACCGGCGGCCCCGTTGCGGTTCATACAGGGCGAGAGCTGAGGATCGGCCGGGAGCCGGGACTTACATCCAGGCCCCCAGCCTCACACCCTCGTCTCGTTTAGAATTCCTCGAAATCGTCCTCTTGCTTCCGGCGGTCTTTCCCGTTCCCTGCGGCCATCCCGACCGCGGTCTTGGCCTGGGCCTGCGGGGCGGCAAACGCGGGCTTCTTGAAGCCAGGTTTCTGTCCCATCCCCTGGGCCATGGGCTTCGAGGAGGGCTTGGCGGCAAACGAGGACTCGTGCCTGGCCGCAACCGGCCTGGCCTCGCGCATCTCGCCCTGATTGGTCTTAAAGACTTCGACCTGGCGCATCAGTTCCCTCGCCTGCTCCTTCACGGATTGGCTGGCCGCCGTCGTCTCTTCCACCAGCGCCGCATTCTGCTGCGTGGTTTCGTCCATCTGCATGATGGCCTTGTTCACTTGATCGATGCCGCTGGCCTGTTCCTGCGAGGCCGCCGTGATTTCGGCAATGATGTCGGTCACCCGCTTGACGGAACTCACGATTTCGTCCAGCGTCTTCCCGGACTGGTTCACCAGCTCGCTCCCGTCTGAGACGCGCTGAATGGACTCGTTGATCAAGCCCTTGATCTCTTTGGCCGCAGTCGCCGACCGCTGCGCCAGGTTCCGCACCTCGGCGGCCACGACGGCAAAGCCCCGGCCATGCTCGCCGGCCCGCGCCGCTTCTACCGCGGCATTCAGGGCCAGGAGATTCGTTTGGAACGCAATCTCGTCGATCACGGTAATGATGTCGGCGATCTTCTTGCTGCTCTTATTGATCTCACCCATGGCTTCGACGGCCTTGGAGGTGACGGAGCCGCCCTTATCGGCGATATCGCGGGCCGTGATGGCGAGCTGATTGGCCTGCTTGGCGTTGTCCGCGTTCTGCTTGACGGTCGAGGTCATCTCTTCCATCGAAGCCGAGGTCTCCTCCAGCGCGCTGGCTTGCTCGCTCGTGCGCTGCGAGAGATCTTCGTTGCCTTTGGTGATCTGCTCGCTGCCGGAGCTCACCGCGTCCACCGATTCGCGGACCGCCATCATCGTCGTGGTCAGGTTCCGCACCGCCGTGTTCAAACTGGTCTTCATCTGGTCGAATTCGCCCTCGTACAGGCCGGTCATTTCCTTCGTCAAGTCGTTGCCGGCCAAACAGGTCAGGATCGTCTGGGCTTCGTGCAACGGCGTGACCACGGCATCCAGCATCTTGTTGATGCCTTCGGACAACGTTTTAAAGAATCCTTCGAACTCGCTCGCGTTGATCCGCTCGGCGAGTTGCCCCGCCGCCGCCGCAGTGATCAGGCGATCCACTTCGGTTTGCGCCCGCTTCTGCGCGGTAATATCGGCCCATTCGAGCGTGTTGCCGAGATACTCTCCCGATTCCGACACGATGGCGCTGACCGTCAATGAAAGGGTCAGGGGCCCCAGCTTGATATCGGCCCGATGCGGCAGGTTCTTCGGATCGCCCAAGACCCGTCGCTGCAGATCGGGGACCTTGTGAAACGAGTCGATACAGACGCCGACAATCTTGTCGGCATTGAAGGCCGGGAGGACCTTGCGGATTTCCATCTCGAGCACCTTGAGTTTGCTCGAGGCCGCCTTGTTGATATACGTGATGAGGAGGTTGCGGTCGCACATCAGCACGTTGCTGGTGGAGTTATCCAACGAGTTCTTGAGGGTGGTCATCTCCCGATCGGCCTTGCGTTTGGCCGTCACGTCGGACCATTCGAGCGAGTTGCCGAGATATTCCCCATTGTCCGAGATGATAGCCCCGACGTTGAGTTCCAACTGCAGGGGTCCGAGCTGAATGTCCGCCTTGTGCGGCAGGTTCTTGGGATTCTCCAAAATGTTCCGCTGATGCGAAGGCATTTTATGGAACCCGTCGATGCAGGTGCCGACGATCTTGTCCGCGTTGAACGAAGGCAGGACTTTGCGGATCTCGTTCTCGAGGCCTTTCAACTTGTCTTGGGCCGCCTTATTGATATAGGTCACGATGAGGTTGCGGTCGCACATCAGCACGTTCGTCCCCGAGTTATCCATCGCGCTCTTGACCAGCGCCTTCTTCTTCTCCTCCGTCACGTCCGACGCGAACTTCACGACCTTGTACGGCTTGCCGTTCGCATCCATGATCGGATTGTAGGAGGCCTGAATCCAGACTTCTTTGCCGCCCTTGCCGATCCGTTTATAGACGCCGGCGTCGAACTCGCCCCGGTTCAGCTTAGCCCAGAAGGCCTGGTATTCTTGACTATTGGTATAGGTCTGATCGCAGAACATCCGGTGGTGATGGCCCTTGATCTCGTCCAGGGTATAGCCGAGCGTATTTAAGAAATTGTCGTTGGCCGTGATAATCGTCCCGTCGAGCTCAAACTCGATGACGGCCTGGACCCGGTTGATCGCCTCGGCGCGCGCCATGAGATCCTTCACGTCGGGTTTCTTCGAGGCTGCCTTGACTGCCGTCTTTCCCTTTGCCATCTTCGTTCCTCCTTGGATTGGAGCCGGATGCGTGGCCGCATCGCGGGCGCCCTCCAGCATGATTTGGGCGATTGTGTTCAATGCATCGGTCCAGGCTTGCTTCACCTCGGAGGTCCAGGCAGTCCCGGCCATCTCCGCCATGACGCCCAACAACGTGTCCGCCACGGCGCCATAATGAGCCGGCTGCGTACCGTAGGCTACGTGCCGCGCGCCCAGTTGTTTTAATGCGGGCCCGAGGGTGTCCGGGCGCCGCAAGTTCTGCATCACAAGTACAAGGGAGGCGAGCAATTTCTTCTTCTGCTCGGGCATCGTGGTGCGGGCGAACATCGGTTTGACTGCCGGATACTTCTCGAACAGCCGTTCGTAGAACCGGCTGACCAGAGTGTCGGCCTGGGGTTTCAATAATTCAAAACTGCGTTCTAGTAATTCGACGTTCAATCCCATGTCGTGGCTCCCTCTCCCTCTTCGTCTACGCGGCAACCGTGGTGGTGGCTTCCTGCAAGTCTTCGTCCGACAACAGTTTGTCCATGTCCAGGAGGGCAATCAGTTTCTCGCCGGACTTCCCGATCCCGTTCAGGAAGCTGACGTCGACCTTCGCGCCGAATTGCGGCGGCGGCTGAATGTCTTTTTTGTCGATATTGAGGACGTCGGACACGGCGTCCACGACCAGCCCCATGATCTTCTCCTTGACGACGACGACGACGATGACGGTGAACATCGTATACTCGATCGTCGGCATGCCGAACTTGGTGCGCAATTCGACGATAGGGACGATCGTGCCGCGGAGGTTGAGCACGCCCTTGATGTGCGAGGGAGTATTGGGAATCTTGGTCACGGCGGTGTATCCCTTGATCTCCTGGACCCGAAGGATGTCGACACCATAGAGTTCTTCGCCCAACTGAAAGGTGAGAAACTGGCTGCCATCGGTGGTGAGCCCGATTTGCTGATTCAGTTCTTTCGTCGCGGTTTCAAGTGTGGCTGCGGCCATCGTGTCCTCCTTCATGAAGCGTCGTTCGTGAATCGTTCTCGTTCCCGGTTTGAGACCTGTCACCACTGGTGCACAGGCCTTGTCCTGCACTCTGAGCCAGCCGGGGACGTCTCTAGGAAGAAATCGTGGCCCGTTTTCTGGATCACTACCGATCCTATCGGTTGTTCCACAGATATCTTGAGCGCTCCTCGGTTGCGAGCCGGCTGCATCCGCTCGTCAACATTTTGACGCGCGACCCGCTCTCTTACGCCGCCACGGGGGTCTCCCGGCGGGCGATCTCCAGCAGGCCCCGGACGTCCAGGATAAACCCGACTGTGCCATCGCCCAGGATTGTGGCGCCTGCGACGCCGTCGACCTTGCGGAAGTTCTGCTCCATGCTCTTGATCACGACCTGCTGCTGGCCCAGAATTTCGTCCACCATCACCGCGACCCGCTCCCCTTCTGTCTCCAGGATCAAGAGAATGGCTTTGGCCGGCTCCGTATATTCCGGCTGCAGGGAGAAGACCTCGTACATGCGCATCATGGGCAGATAGGTCCCGCGCACGTTGATGAGTTCACCCTTGCCGACCAAGGTTTTGATCGCTTCTGCCTTGGGTTGGATCGATTCCAGAATGGACAAGAGCGGCACGATATAGGTGTCACTGCCGACCCGCACCGTCATCCCTTCGATAATGGCCAGGGTCAGCGGAAGTTTCAGCGTAAAGATCGTGCCTTTGCCGAGCGCGGTCTTAATGCTGACCGTGCCGCCCAGGGCTTCGATATTCCGTTTGACCACATCCATGCCGACGCCGCGGCCCGACACGTCCGTGACTTTCTCCGCGGTGGAGAAACCAGGCTTGAAAATGAGCGGCCAGATTTGATCGTCTGTCAGCTTCTCCTGCTCGCTTACGAGTCCGGACTTGATGGCCTTGGCCAGAATCTTGTCCCGATTGAGTCCCCGTCCGTCGTCCTCGACGGTGATGCAGATGCTGCCGCCTTCGTGGAAGGCGTTCAAACGGATCGTGCCCAACTCGGGCTTGTCGTTGGCGAGGCGTTCATCCGGCGGCTCCAGTCCATGATCGGCTGAATTTCTCACGAGGTGCGTGAGCGGATCGCCGATAGACTCGATGACGGTTTTATCCAGCTCGGTTTCCTCGCCGGAGAGGACGAGCTGAATCTTCTTCCCCGATTTCCCCGAGAGATCTCTGACCAGCCGCGGAAACCGGCTGAAGGCGCTGCCGATGGGCAACATGCGGATGCCCATGACCCGTTCCTGAATTTCCCGCGTGTTCCGTTCGAGCTGCGCAACCCGCTCCAGCAGCACCGCCAGTTGCGACATCTCGAAGCGCACACTCAAGTCGCTGAGCATCGACTGGGTAATGACCAATTCGCCGACGAGGTTGATCAGTTTGTCGATCTTGGCGGTATCCACGCGGATCGACGCAGTGTCCGCGCCCTTTTTGGCATGGATCGCGCTCTCTTGCTGCTTCTGGAGCGCCTGGGAAATCTGTTGCGGTGTGGCGGCATGCTGCTCGATCAGGATCTCGCCGACCCGCTTCTGCTGCGATAACGCATGGTCCAGCGTCTCGCGCGACACGACTCCGGTTTCGACCAATATTTCTCCCAGTGGTTTGGGCTCGCTGTCGCTCACGGCGAGAGGCGAGGGGCGAGGGGCTTGGGGGGGAGCAGTGAGCTCTTTCGCATCGCCTCTTGCCTCTCGCCCCTCGCCCTTTGCCTGTTCCTCAATCGTGAGCATGCCTTCGTCCTTGACGAAATCGAACACCGATTCCACAACGGATTTGTCTTTGGCGGTCTCTACGTCAAAGATCCAGGACAGGTAGCAGCATTCCGAGTCCAGCACGTCGAATGCCGGCAGGCTCGAGAGGTCCAAGGTGCGCGAGACGAGGGTGCCCAGATCTTCCAGTTCCTTGATCATCTGGATCGGATCGAGTCCGCGCTGGAACAGCCAGGACGGCGGCGTCCAGCGAATACGGAAATGCCGGCCGCCGATGGCCTGGTTCACTGCGGACTGCGCGGACGCCGGCCCCTGGCCTGGTTCAGCCGGGGACGCCTGCCCGCCGGACGCGGAAGCCAATTCCTCTTCCAGCTTGGCAATGGTCTCCGGGTCCGGAGCCGCACCGCCGCGGGCGGCTTCGAGGAGGGATGAAAGGCAATCGGTCGAGCGTAAGAGGACATCCGCGATGGCCGGCGTGACGGAGAGTTGCCCGTTGCGCAGCCGATCCAGCAGCGTCTCCATTTTATGGGTAAACTGCCCGACGGCGGTAAAGCCGAACATCCCGCTGTTGCCCTTGATGGAATGGGCTGCACGGAAGATGCGATTCAGCAGATCGAGGTCGTCGGGATGCTGCTCAAGGTTCAGCAGGCCCTCTTCCATCGTGGCGAGGTGATCGGCCGATTCCTCGAAAAATGCGTCCTGAAAATGTGACAGATCTGTGCTCATATTTACATCCTATGACGAGTGATGTGACATGAGCGCGAGACTCTACTCATCACACATCACAGATCACCCTTCACTCTTGTTATGCCGGAAGAACTTTCTGGATCACTTTCAACATTTGTTCCGGATTGAACGGCTTGACGACCCAGCCTGTCGCGCCGGCGGCCTGCCCGGCCTTCTTCTTGTCGTCGGACGATTCGGTGGTCAACATCAGAATCGGCGTAAATTTCAGCGCCGCATTTTTTCGAATCTCCTGGATCAGAGTGATGCCGTCCATCTCCGGCATATTCAAGTCTGTGACGACCAGGTCCGGCTTGGTCCCTCCGCCAATCTTGCCCATCGCTTCTTTTCCGTTTCCGGCTTCGACGACCGTGAATCCGGCATTCGAAAGCGTGAAGGCCACCATCTGCCGCATGGTCGGCGAATCGTCGACGACGAGTACTGTCTTTCCCATATCTGACACTCCTTGTTGCAAGGGGCCGGTTCACTGCCGATTAAAACAACGTCACGCTGTCTTCCTCGCGAGCGGGCGCGGACGTGGGCGCCGGTCCATGTGTACCGTTCGTGCCGTTCATGGCCGATTCCATGACGTGGCGCTCATGATCCATGGTGTAGCTCTTTGCGAGTTTCTTGAGAATGCTGCCATAGTCGAAGCCCTGCTCCGGCATCTGCCCCCCGGCTAACAGCCGGATCTGCGCTTCGATCTCCGACAAGGGTTCGATGACATGTTCCAGTTTCTGTCTGGTGATGTCTTGGAACTGCAGCGCCATGACGATCTGGGCGATGTCTCGCGTCAATTCATGGGCGCGGGCCTGTGACGCTTGCACACTGTCCTGAAGAATCGCCGTTCGGGCACACAGGGCTTTCGTCGTCGTATCCAACAAGTCTTTCATCGAGAGCGTCTTCGTCAGGTCCACCGATGACAGTTGTTTGATCTCCGACATGGCATGAGCGGTGCTGCGTTGGACCGCCTTTACTAAAAGATTGATGTTGCTGGCCGCCTGCCCGGATCGATTGGCCAATTTCGTCACCTCGTCTGCGACGACGGCGAACCCGCGGCCATGTTCGCCGGCCCGAGCCGCTTCAATCGCCGCATTCAAGGCCAGCAACCTGGTCTGATCGGCGATGAATTGAATTTCTCCCAGGATCCCGGCGATGGATTTGGTTTGCCGGGAAACTTCGTCCATGACATCGGAGACGGACATGCCGATCGTGGAAGCCGTCATCACATCCTGGACAAACCCGGACAGCATGGTTTCGGACTGATCGAGGAGTCCTGTCGTGTCCTGCCCGTTTCCGACAAAGAGCGAGGCAGCTCCGGCGGCCTGTTCGCTGGCCCGTTGCGAGATGTCGCTAAAGCGAGTCGAAAGGCTCATGACCGCTTGTTCCGTCTCGGCAATCACGCTTTTCATTTGTCCGCTCAGGACCGGAATGAGCGGCATGAAACCTTCAGCAAATGCCTGCCAATGCCGGCAAGCCTGTTCCAGCCGTTGCTGCACGGCCTGGTCGGGTGCAGGGACGGATGCGGCGCTTATTGCACCCCTCCTATATCCGTACCAACCTCCGAGGGTCAGTCCCACGATCAATCCAGTAGCGATCAAGACAAGAATGTCCACGGGCTCCTTATAGTCGTCCTAAATTTTTCCCCTGACCGGATCAGACCCTGGCAGGTGTCAGACTCCCGCCGATTCGCTCCAACTTGCTTTTGACCTCGTCAGACGCGCCGGTCACACAGAGGCGTCCCGTCCGCAGCGCGGCGAGAATCAGTTGGAGCGCCGAGCTATCCACCTGTCCGACCAGCGAGAGATCGAGCGTCCCAGTTCCTCCACAGGACAACAATTCCACCAAGCTGTCCTTGAATGATGCCACTTCAAAAATCGTGAGATCTCCGGTCGGCTTACATTCTCGTGTTTGAACATCCATCACGTTGTGTGCATCCCGTTGTTGTGGTCGATTGACTGGTCTGAAGCCATTTGCACTTTGTCACTTGCCTTATCGGTGCATGAATCGAATACTTGAGTCCTGCCAGGACGACCGCATTCCTATCCTATTTTCTTACTGCGCCACCGACGATGGCGACAGCAAGGCGGAGGGAATGTCTCCGGAAATGCCTCTGTCACTTCGCATCGACTCATCCGAAGGGACGGCTGCCCTTTCCTGGACTATCGGCTGTCCTGCCGCGTCGACCGGTGGAGGCGTCCATTTCTTTTCCAGCACGACGATTTCGACCCGCCGATTCTTCGCTCGATTCTCCGCTGTGGTGTTGGCGACGACCGGTCTGGAATCGGCATACCCGACCGCCGACAGGTTCTGCATCGACACCCCATACAATTCTCCTAACGCCCGGACAACCATCACCGCTCGCATCGCGGAGAGTTCCCAATTCGAGGGAAACTGCGCCGACCGGATCGGCACATTGTCCGTATGGCCTTGCACCCTGACCTGGCGGTCGAGTTCGACCAACACCTCGGCAAGCGTCTGAAGAAATGGCAGGGCCTCGGGACGGAGCACCGCCGCCCCGCTCTCGAACAGGACTAACTCCGGGAGGGAGAGGACGATGGTGCTCTCTCCCGGCTCGGTCACCAGAATGGGCTCGATTTTCGAAGAGGCCTGGAGCGCCTTCAGGGCCTGGCGCAGGCGCCGGACCGCCATATCCTTTGAGGGGATCACATTGGGCACGATGGTGGTCGGCTTGTTGGCGCCGACTTGAAACGGCGTGGCAGTGGCCGGTGGACTGACGATGGGATTTAACGCCGCCTTAATGGATTCGCTGACCGTTCGGAACTTGCCCTCGTTCACCGAGGAGATCGAGTACATGACGACGAAAAATGCAAAGAGCAGCGTGATGAAGTCGGCATAGGACACCAGCCACCGCTCGTGATTTTCGTGTTCTTCGTGTTTCTTTTTTCCCATGATGGCGATGAAGCGTGATCAGTGATGGGCGATGAGTGAACAGTGTTTAGAAACCCGTCATCGATTGAGGACCTCTTGTTCCAATCGGCTCAGTTCTCACAGGTCACTCCCCTCTTTACGCATCACCCATCACCGATCACTGATCACTTCCCCATCACTTCTTGGCTTCCTTCGTCCGCTCCGACTCCGGGAGGAAACTCTCGAGTTTTTCCTGCAAGAGCCGTGGGTTCTCGCCTTGCGCCAACCCGACGAGTCCCATGATGATCATCATGCGCGAGCCCGCTTCTTCCTTGATCTTGAATTTCATCTTGCTGGCGAGGGGCAGAAAGAACAGATTGGCGGCGGCCACACCATACACCGTTGCCACAAACGCGACCGCGATACCGCCTCCGAGTTTGGAGGGGTCGGCCAGGTTTTCCATGACGTGGATCAACCCGAGCACCGCGCCGATGATGCCGACGGTCGGCGCATAACCGCCTGCTGCCTCCCAGACCTTCGCGGCGTTGATGCCCTCTTCTTCATGATGTTCGACGTCGATCTCCAGGATCTCATGCACCACCTTGGGATCGGTCCCGTCCACGATCAACTGCACGCCTTTGCGGAAAAACGGATCGTGGATGTCCTTCAGCTTGCCTTCGAGCGCCAAGAGCCCTTGTTTGCGAGACACGTTCGCCAGATCGAGGATCGTCTTGATGGTGCCCTTATTGTCGTGCTTGGGATTCAGGATGCCGAGACTGAGCATCGTGACCCCCTTCAGCACGACGGACAGGGGATTCTGCACACAGACCGCCCCGATGGTGCCGCCCATCACGATGATGAAAGCGGTGAGCTGCATGATGGAACTGAGGTGGCCGCCTTCGAGGGCCTGCCCCCCGACGATGGAGCCGAGTGCGATGACGATCCCGAGAATTGTCGCAATATCCACGTCGCGCGATTCCTTCTAAGTCAGTGACTCGTTCGAACAGATTCGAAACCGGCACAGCACCCATGCTTTCGTACTATTGCCATTCAAAAGACGGCTCTGTTACCGTGCATTTCCACAGAAGATCGGGAGGTACCTGTGCACTCTCTGGACTGTCTGATACTCGATGCCAAACAAGCTATCCTTCATGAGCAGCATCGGCGCTTCCAGGAACTCCAGCGCGAGGGAAAGTGGGTCGAAGCCATGCAACAGTTTCAAACGACGATGTCCTGCGCCTCAGACCTCCTGAACGAATCGCTCGGGCTGTTAGACCGCGTCATCGAAACACAACGGCTGAAATCTCAGCGCCCTCCTTCTAGTGCCCCGCCCCCTGCCCCGTAGCCGCATCTACTGCAGCCTGCTCATTGGAAATCAGCAGGCGATTTAGATCCAAGACGATCAGCAGACGGTCGGCGATCCGTCCGATGCCCTGCGTGAATTCGGCGCCGGAGGAGCTGCCGAACGCCGGCGGCGGTTCAATCGTGGATTTCGGAATGCGCAGCACCTCCACCACTTCATCCACGATCAACCCCACCATTCTCTGCCGCACTAAGACCACCATGATGCGAGAATCATCCGACTTCTCGACCGAAGGGAGTCCGAACCGCCGCCGGAGATCCAGGACAGGAATGATCCGACCGCGCAGATTGATCACACCTTCGACGTACGAAGGCGCCTTCGGCACCCGCGTGATTTCGACCATGCGATTGATCTCCTGGACGCTCAACACGTCCAACGCGAACTCCTCACGGCCGATCATGCAGGTCACCAGTTGACGGAGGTCGTCACCCGCCACGACTTCCCTGGTCAACACGCCTGAGCCCTGGCTCTGTTGAGCCTCAACCTTTTCTTCGACAATCATCGGCATCTCCTCTCTATCGCGTGATGCTAGACCTTGAACGATCCCACAATACTCTGCAGCTCAACCGCCAACTGGCTGAGATCATGGCTCGCTTTCGCCGATTCATTGGCGCCCGACGAGGACTCCTTCGTCACCTTCGCGACATTCTCAATGTCGTTGGCGATTTGCTGCGTGGCGACCGACTGTTCTTCCGAAGCCACTGCGATCTGCCGAATCATATCGGCGCTTTCGGAAACCATTTGCACGATCCGCGTGAGTGCTTCACCGGTCTTGTTGACCAGTTCGACGCCGCCGCTGACTTTCTGCGTCCCCTGTTGCATCGAATCGACCGCGCCGCGCGTATCATGTTGAATCTGCCGGATCATATCCCCGATTTCCTTGGTGGCTTTGGTCGTCCGTTCCGCCAGCTTGCGGACTTCGTCGGCGACGACGGCGAACCCACGCCCCTGTTCGCCCGCTCGCGCCGCCTCGATGGCCGCGTTCAAGGCCAGCAAATTGGTCTGGTCCGCGATATCTTCAATGACGCGGACGATTTCCCCGATTTGATCGGACGACTTTCCCAGCTCGGCAATGATCGTCGCCGAGTTGGAGACGGCTTCCGACAGCTGTTGCATGCCGGAGATGGTGTCGGACACCACCGACCCGCCGTCCTTGGCGGTCTGGACGGTCTCTTGCGCCAGCGTCGCCGCTTTGCCCGAATTCTGGGCCACCTGGCTCACCGTCGCGTTCATTTCCTCTACCGCAGCGGCGGTCTGTGAGGCGCGGGAGGTCAGGGTATCGGTCCCCCTGGAAATTTCCTCCGCGGTCGCGGACAGTTCGACTGCAGCCGAGGCGACCTTGTCGGTCACATGGGCGACTTTGCCGATCATCTTCTGCAATTTATCGATGAACAGATTGAAGTAGCCTGCGAACTGGGCAATTTCATCCTTGCCTTCAGTCGGAACACGCTTCGTCAAATCACCTTCGCCCTGGGCAATGTCCTTGGTAATGTTCGCCATGTGAGCCAGCGGCTTGAGGACGATGCTGCTGAGCAGCCAATAGGTTGCGAGGACAAGGGTCAGGATGATCCCCACCAGCAAACCGGCGGTGTTCCATAACGACTTATCCGACGCGGCTTTGCCTTTGGTCATGTTCATCCCGACGCTCAGCACACCCAGGACGTCGCCGACCTGTTTATCGGCGTGGCAGCCGATGCAGGCTGACGACGTGGCCTTGTCCACCGATGCCCGACGGAACATGAGCACCCCGTTGACCTCTTCAATGCGGGAAAAGCTCTCGCTCCCGCCCATGATGGCTCGCACCGCCTCTGTTTCAAACGCGTCCTTCGGCGAATTGGCTGGGTTGATCGGATTTTGGCTGATCATCCTGGCCGTAAAGAGCCCGCTCTTGTTGGCTTCTTCTCCCATTTCTCTCGTGGCGGTTGCCGGAAAGGGAATCGCATCGGGGTTGTTCGCATGGTCCTTGGCCACGACGATATCGCTCCCGGCCTTGCTCTTTTTTATTTTCCCGACATAATTTTGCGCGATGTAAGACCGTGTGATCTGAATCTGGGTTTCAAGCAGTTTCCCGCGTTGCTCCAGCATCCCTGCCATTTTGTCCTGCTCCTGTTCATAAATGATGACCATCCCGATGAGTGCCATCACGGTGGCGATCGCCCCCATCGAAACCGCAAACTTCGGTCCGATATTCATGCCCTTCAAGAACGTATTCATAGAGCCTCCTACCCTCTCCGTTGTGAGTGAACCGGTCCCATACACATTGACGCACTACACCATATTGAGAATCTCTCCCACGACCCCCGAGAGCGGAATGACCTTATCCGCGCAGCCTGCCTCCACCACCGCTTTCGGCATGCCGTAGACGATACAGGTTTTTTCGTCCTGCGCGATGGTCCTGCCCTTGGCTGCCTTGATGGCCTTCATGCCTTCCAGTCCATCGTGCCCCATGCCGGTCAGGATGACGCCGATGCCCCGTTCTTCGTAGACCGTGGCGACCGACTGCATCATGATGTCGGCGGAGGGGGCATGCAGATGATGTTCAAGATTCGGAGTCAGCGCGATGACCGTGCAGGTGATGGACTTGCGCTTGACCCGGCATTGGACTCCTCCAGGCGCGATCAAGATCCGGCCAGGCTTGACTTCATCGCCCTCGGCGGCCTCTTTCACTTCCAAGCTACAGAGGGCATTCATGCGATCGGCAAAGGGTTTGGTGAAGGTCTTGGGCATATGCTGCACGATGACGATCCCCGCAGGGAAATCGGAGGGAAAGGCCGGAAGCACTTCGATCAACGCTTGAGGCCCCCCGGTCGAACAGCCGATGGCTACCACGCGACTGCCACGCGTGACACTGACCGAATGGGAGGTGAGCCCCATCGGCCGAGGCGTGACGACGGGACGAGGAGCCCCGTTCAGGTTGCGTGATCGTACTTTGCCGACCGCTTGGCTGGCGGCAACAATTTTGGCGATTAATTCATCCTGAATCTCGTGGATCTTCATGGCCACGCCATCGAGTTGCTTGGGAATGTAGTCGATGGCTCCCAACTCCAGCGCCTTCAAGGTGTCGCCGGCGCCTTCTGTCGTCAGCGAGCTGACCATCAGTACAGGGACGGGATGTTCGGCCATAATGCGTTTGAGGGCCTCGATGCCGTTCATCCCCGGCATTTCGACATCCATGGTCACGACATCCGGGTTCAATTGATGCACGAGCTGCACGGCTTCTTCCCCGTTCCGCGCCAATCCGGCGATGGCAATGCGGGGATCCTTCGTCAACATCGACGAGAGGCTCTTCCGCATAAATGTCGAATCGTCGACGATGAGGACTTGAATTGCTTTGACCATACCCGTCGATTCCCTATGTCCGACTGTCCAGATGCCGCTGAACCGGAGTGACCAGCCACCCGATTACATGATGTGGCGCATCAATTTTTCCGCAAACATTTTCGGGTCGAACTTCGTGACATAATCTGTGGCGCCCACTTGCCGTCCCTTGTCCTGATTGCAAGTTCCCGTCAACGAGGAATGCAACACCACGGGAAGATGCGCCAGTCTCGGGTCCGCTCGGATCTGCTTCGTCAAGGTGAACCCGTCCATGTCCGGCATTTCGATATCGCTCAGGACCAGATGAATCCCCTGCACCTGCGTCACCCCTTCTTTGGACGCCGCTTCCGCCAGCTGCTGCAGATAATCCCAGGCCTCTTTCCCGGTGGTCGTTTGGATATAGGGCACGCCGAGTCGTTCTAAGGCCTTCCGGATCTGCGTCCTGGCAACACTGGAATCGTCCGCAAACAGCACACATTTGGATTGAAGTGCCGGCACCGCGTGCATCCCCGCATAGACTTCCTCGTCGGGACGAGGACAGATATCGCTGAGTGTTTTCTCCACATCGAGGATGAGGACCATGCGGCCGTTGTCCAGCATCGTGACGGCGGTCACCGCGCCTTTATTATTCTCACGGACCAGCGCCGGCGGGGTCTTGATCTGCGACCAGGAGGTGCGAATGATGCGATCGACAGCCGCGACATGAAAGGCCTGCAAGCTGCCGTTGTATTCAGTGATGATCAGTATGCCGTTCTCTTTCGAGTCTGGTTTAGTGAGGTCGACCTCGTGTTCGCCGAGACCGAGGCTGCGCTTGAGCGCAATGACCGGCACCATCGTCCCCCGGATATTGGCCATCCCGACGACGCGGCTGTCCGCTTCAGGGACACGCGTCAGTTCCGGCAGCTTCATCACTTCGCGGACTTTGAAAACGTTGATCCCGAACAGCTCGTTGGTCCCCAGGTGGAACAGCAACAGTTCCATCTGATTGGCGCCGGCGAGCCGGGTTCGAGCGTCGATTTCGTTCATCAATGTAGCCATCGTCGACTCCTTCTCCTCAGTAACCCACGTCGAGACTAGGCCGCGACGGCGTGGTGCCATGCATGGGCATTCTCGACCAATTCGGAAATATCCAGGATGAGGACGACTTTTCCATCGCCGGTGATCGTGGCGCCCGAGATGCCCTTGATGCTATCCAGGTATTCCCAAATCGATTTGATCACGACTTCTTCCTGCGACCGGAGTTCATCGACGACGACGCCGATCCGCCGGTCGCCTAAGGCCGTCACGACGACATTGAAGCGGTCACGGTCTGGATCGACGGGAATATCGAACTCTTGCGCGAGACGAAGCAACGGCAACACCCGATCGCGCAGGTGCAGCACTTCGCGTCCATTGATGGTCTTGATGTCCGACTTGGTAATCCGGACGGCCTCGATGACGGAACTGAGCGGAATGGCAAAGGTGGCACGTTCCACCTCGACCATCAGCGCTTGAATGATTGCAATGGTCAGCGGAAGCTTGATGGTGATGAGACTGCCCTTGCCCTGCTCGGACTCGATTTCCACGGTGCCGTTCATCTTGCGGATGTTGGTCCGAACGACGTCCATTCCCACCCCGCGACCGGAGACATCGGTCACATGTTCAGCCGTGCTGAACCCCGGCAGAAAAATCAGGTTCACGACTTCGCGAGGCTCCATGGCGGACAATTCTGCCTCGCTGACCAATCCCTTGGCCAGCGCTTTGGCCTTCACTTTATCGATGGGGATGCCTTTCCCGTCGTCCTGAATACGAATGACGATGCTGTTGCCTTCCTGGCTGGCGGCGATCCGCAAGAGGCCTTCAACCGGCTTGTTTTTCTCATGCCGCTCCGTCGGCATTTCAATGCCATGGTCGATGGCATTTCTCACCAAGTGGACCAAGGGATCGCCGATTTCGTCGGCGACCGATTTATCGAGTTCCGTCTCTTCTCCGTGCGTCTCCAGGCGTACTTGCTTCCCGAGTTTCTGCGACAGGTCTCGTACCAGGCGCGGCAATTTGGCGAGCACTTTCTTGATCGGGAGCATCCTGGTTTTCATGACGGCCAGTTGGAGGTCGGTCGTCACGAGATTCAACTGGGTGAGGGTTTCGCCCAGGGCACGGACTTGGGGGTCCGATTCATGGCTTTCGTCCAGGGCTCCACCGATCTTGATCAGGCGATTGCGCCCTAAGACGAGTTCACCGACGAGATTCATCACAGAATCCAGCCGGCGCGTCTCGACTCTGATCGTTTGGTCTTCGTCAGCCGACTTCCCGGGCTTGTCCTGTTTGTGCAGCGCCTGGTCCAGTGCGCGCTCAGAGATCACCTTGGCCTGAATGAGCAGTTCTCCAAGGGGTTGCTTCGGCTCCGTCTGTTTCTGCTGCTCCGTCAAGGCATCGAATACCTGTTCCTTCGATGCCAGGCCATCATGCACGAGGATCTCGCCAATCGTCGGATGTGGTGAGGCTGGTGCCGCCGGATCCGGAATTGGAGTCGCAGCAGGTGATGGGGCTGAAGCGGCCATGGATGGCTTCGCTGCGGGCGTTGTCCCTTCAAATTTCCCGGCTAAGACATCGTCGAGCTTCTTGGCCATCTCCTCTGTCGGTACATTGTTATCGGTGCCGGTGGCACGAATGTCATGCATGATGGCCTTGACCACATCGACGGCTTCTAAAATGACGTTAATGATCGAGGGAATGACCGCCATTTCACCCTGGCGCATTTTATTGAGAATGCTCTCGCCGCGATGCGTCACATCGACGAGATGGTTGAATCCCAGGAAGCCCGCTCCGCCTTTCATGCTATGCATGGCGCGGAAGATTTCATTCAAGAGGTCGGCATTATTCGGATCGGCTTCCAGGGCGAGAAATCGCTGATCGAGGACGTCGATCATCTCCGTCGACTCCGTTAAAAAGTCGTTGAGAATTTCCTTCATCTCATCTGCTTCATCGCTCATGAGGCACCTCAGTTAAATCCGTATTGCTTGAGAATTTCGTCGGCCAAGTCCTGCTTCATCGAGGTGTTCTTGGTCGCGGAAAGTTGCTTCAGCATATCGGAAGCTTTGCTCGCTTCTGCTTTGCCTGCGCCCTTGGTGTAGGGCCCAAACACCACCACCAGCTCCAGCAGCTTGTGCTCGACTTCTTCGATGATCGTGACGAGTTTATTCACGCTCTGCGCGACCAGATCCTGGAACGACAAGGCCGTGATGATGTCCATGAGCGGCTTATTGTCGGCGGCGAGTGTGGCGCGAATCGTCATAATCTTCGACGCCACGGTGGCAGCGTCAGAACCGGCCAACCCGTTCACGAGGGCATCCAATTGCATATCCGCACGTTTCCGGTTCTCTTCGATCCCTTCGACCAGCTGCATAATTCTGTGGGTGCCGTCTTCCGTCAGCTTGCGAAGATCTTTTAGATACGCCGTGGCGTCTGGGAGCTGCTCCGTCGTCGCGCTCATCGGAGCAGAAAACTGGGAGATGGTCTTGATGGTCTTGTCGATAAAACGTGTCAGCTCTCCGAGCTTCTCGTATAGCTGCGTGTCCTCAGGCTCCTCGTCGTCGAGTTCTCTGTGCCCGGAAGGCTCCTGCTGACCGGACCTTGCTACTGGATCACGTATGATCATGGAAGCGGCCCTTCCTATTTATTGAAGATCTTATTGATCTTTTCCTGCATCGTTTCCGCCGTAAACGGCTTGACGACGTAGTTGTTGACGCCGGCCTGAATGGCCTCGATCAAATTTTCCTTCTGCGCTTCAGCGGTCACCATGAGCACGGGAATATGTTTGAGTTTTTCGTCCGCGCGGATGGCGCGGAGCAACTCGATCCCCGGCATCACCGGCATGTTCCAATCGGAGACGACGAACCCGAACGGTTCGGCGCGGAGTTTGGTGAGCGCCTCTTGTCCATTCTCGGCCTCGTCCATGTTGGTGAAACCGATCTGCTTCAGAATATTTTTCACGATCCTCCGCATGGTGGACATATCGTCCACTACGAGAATCTTCATGTTCAAATCTGCAGGCATGTCACAACCTCCTTATACTTTTTGATACACGACGGAACGTCCTGTCTGCATGGTGCGAAATAAATTTCCCATATTCGTGAGCGACTCGGAAAATCCGATCACGAGATATCCATTCTGCTTGAGCGTGGCCTGTAGATCGGTCACGATTTGCCATTTCGCCTTGTCATCGAAATAGATCAGACAATTCCGGCAGAAGACGGCATCGATGCCTCGCACCAACTTTAAGCGAGGGCGATCATACAGATTGAGATTCATGAATTTGACCCGCCCCTTGACCGCGGCCGTCAACGTAAAATGCCCTTTTTGCTCCACGAAATACTTCCGCTTTAGCATGAGAGGAACATGGCGAAGGGTATGCGCCTCATACACACCGGCCTTCGCCTGGGTCAGTACTGCGTCGTTGATGTCCGTCGCAAGAATCTCGATGTTCCATCCAGCGAGCGGCAGGTGTTCGAGCAGCATGATGGCGAGGGTGTAGGGTTCATCGCCCGTCGAACAGGCTGCGCTCCAGATGCGAATCTGCCTGGTCGCCTTATTGGCCTCCATCATCGCGGGCACGATGGTCTTCATGAAATTCTCGAGCTGAGGAATGTCCCGATAGAAATACGTTTCATTCGTGGTAATCAGTTCGTAGAGCGAAGAGAGTTCTTTGTCGCGATAGGTGTCGAAGCGCAGATAGTGATAGTAGTCCTCATAGGTGGCCAGATTGTGTTCCTTGAGGCGCGGCAAGAGGCGGCTTTCGAGCAAATACTTCTGGTTGTCCTGAAAGGAGATGCCTGTCTGCTCATAAATGAATGTGCGAAACTGGTTATACGTTTCGTCTCTCATGACTAAGGACGATTGCTTGGATGCGGATTTAGAGAGGGCCTGTTTCATCGTGTCTTTCTCTTATTGCGCGAGACCGTAGACGCGGCACTACGCCCCGTGTTTTGGGCATAGTCCATCCCGGACGCGACGCAGACGGTAGAGCCGGAGATCCGAGCTCGTTACGCCTGTTGAGAGCGGCTGTGCATCCATTCATGGATGTCACGACGGAGGAAGCGCCAATGCTTCCCGATCTTCGACGCCGGCAATTCACCGACCCGCGCAAGCTTGTATACGGTGGACTTGGGCACCCGGAGAAACCGGGCTACGTCCATGACCGTCAAGATCTCGCCGTCCGCCGTCGCGATCCCGTTCGCTGAAAACATCGTTGGTGTTGAGGCTGCATCATTCATAGTGAATTGGTTATCGGTGCTGCCAATAGAAAACTTGAGAGACCGATAACGATCATTGCGGCGCGGCACCGTTCGTCTTGTATGTGTCTATGATGGATAGAGGCGCTTATGTTTTGAGCGAAACAGCCGATTAAGGAATGCGGACTCACACGAACCAATAGGAAGCTGTCTCAATGGCTACCATCGTCTCTATCGCATCGGGTAAAGGAGGGGTCGGCAAAAGTGTGATCGCGGCCAATCTGGCGTTGCTGCTGGCCAAACAAGGCAAGCGAGTCGTGCTGGCCGACCTCGATATCGGCGGCGCAGACATGCACATTTTGTTCGGGCTCTTGAATCCCCCGCTCACTTTGACGGATTTCCTTACCAGGAAGGTCGATCGGCTCGCGGACGTCGCACAGGCCCTCCCGGTCCACCCAGGCCTCACATTGATTCCTGGAACGGGCGACACACTCGCGACCGCGAACATGCCGCATGCCAAAAAGAAACGACTCATTCGTCATTTACGGGAGCTTGAGGCCGATGTCGTCGTCGTGGATATCGGTGCGGGGACGAGTTATCACGCGCTGGATTTCTTTTTGATGGCGGATCACCATGTGACGGTCGCCACACCCGATCCCACCTCGGTGCTGGATCTCTACCGCTTCATCAAACTCGCCGCAATCCGGCGCGTCCTGTCTTCGTTCCTCTCACGGGATGCGATGGCTGACGCGCTGTCGGATCGCGATTTCTCCAGCGTTGAAGAGGTGCTCGAAGTCGCGGGTCAGACCAACGAAACCGGACGAGCCGTTGCTGAAGCGACCCTGCGGACATTTCACCCGGCCCTCATTCTCAATCGAGTGACCGGACGCTCCCGCGTCAACACTTCCGTGCTCAAGAAACTGCTCACCCAATATATCGGGGCTTCGCTGACCCTATTGGGAGAGATTCCCGACGACCCAGCGATAGGACGAGCGGTTCGAGGATACCTGCCGGTCGTCGATTCCGAGCCGGCCTCTCCTGCCGCAGTGGCGCTGAAGACCACTGCCGACGCTTTGGCCATCCACATGGAGGAATCACGACGAGTACAAGAAGACCTTGACCAAGCCGCTCTTGCAGCCAGCCTCCTCGTCAGCTCGTATGATTACGGCGTGCACGCAATCGCTCAGCCTGTGTCTGTAGAATGTGGCGGATGAGGTGTTCCTGATCGGTGGGAGAGAGGGACACAAACTCCGTGGCGATTGAGTAGCCTAGGCCTTCTTTGAGGGGGATCGATCGGATCACCCGTGCCGTCGCATCGATCGGCGTAAATGGCGGCAGCACGACTTTGATGCTCAATTTGTCTTCGGCGGCAAAACACCGCGGGGAGACAAAGCCGATACCCCCACCGCTCAGATTGACATCGGCGATCTGGGCGATCGGCACTCCGCCAGGATGCATCTGTGCGAGCGTCTTCACGATGACCTCCAGTAGCCAGTCGACTTTCATCATCCAGGGAAGCAACGGTGAATGCGCCAGTTGTTCTCCCTGCTGCGCAAAGAAGTCGGCTGCCGGCTTACGCATGGCCTCCGCAATCGCCTGGTCGCTTGCGGGGGGCATCCCGGGTATGGAGGACTCCTCCTGCTCGGTGATGAGCCGATATTCCAACAGGACGCGATCGTCGATTCGAAGCCATTCGCGCCGTTCGTCGGATCGTGGCATGTTGACTTGCACAGATGGTGGCATCATCGATTATCCTCTAGCAGGAGGTTCAAAAAGACCGCCAGCGGCGTTCTCGCTTCACAAAGAGGCTCAACGTACCACAAGGGTACGCCTCGCCTCTTCGCTCGCTGCGGCCTTGCTGGACGGCCTTTTTGAGCCTCCTGAGACCATTGAGGTCTCTATGCCATAGTGAAGCATTACAGCCATATGTTTCTCTTTCACCGAGTTTTTCCGCAGCCTGCTAGCCCGCGTGACTCTCGAAACAACGTGACGCGTATCTCGTTGAGGAGAAGAGCGTATGGCTGGTGGCTTATAGCTGGCAGCAAAGACGCCCACTCTCCATTTCTGACCATACGCTATTGGCTATACGCCATATGCTCTTTTCTTTGGACGAGATACGAGCGACGTTTCACGCGCACGCGCATTTGTCCGTCGTATGAATCACCACCCCGTTCCGCCCGCAGCCCTTGGCTTCGTAGAGTGCGGCATCGGCTGCGGCCATCCATTCGGGCACCGTACCGATTGTTGTGTCCGGGATCTGTGCTATACCCACGCTGACCGTGATCTTCACCGACTCACCGTCCACGCCGAATACATGATGTTCGATCTGATCCCGCAGCCGTTCTGCGAGCACAGAGGCGCGGGTAAGATCGGTATGGGGCAGCACAATCCCGAACTCTTCGCCTCCGTACCGGCCCACCGAATCCGTATCCCGCACGGCCTCCTGCATGACCGTCGCAATCTCCGTCAAGACCCGATCGCCCCCCACATGCCCGAACAGATCGTTCACCTGCTTGAAGTGATCCACGTCGACTAAGATCAGACAGGCGGATGCACGGTAACGCATGCCGGCTTTGAGTTCTCGCGAGAGGACTGCTTCGAGTGCCCGCCGGTTCAGGAGTCCGGTTAAACCATCGCGCGAGGCCAATTCCTGCATCTGCTGATGGATGGCGGCATTGTGAAGCGCCAACGCCAGCGACGTGCCGACCATGGACAACAATTGGAGTTCGGATTCCGAGAATGCGCCCTGCTGCCGCTCGACATACAAGAGCCCCTGGCTGTTCGGCGAGAAGGTCAGCGGGATAGTCATCTGTGCAGGCCGTTCGGTTTCCGATAAACCGCTCGACCACCGACGCACCTGTGCCTGAGCCTGAGAAACCGGTGCGGCCTGCGCATTGAACCGGCTGAGGAGATGCGCGCGCACTCGTTGCTCTTGAGCTTCGTAAACCGCCGTTCGAGACCATGTCCAGACACGATGGGGATCGGGCCGTCCGAGTCCGATGACATCCACCGGGACGAGCCCGGCAAGGCCGTTGAACAGGGACCGTGCAATGGACTCGCTATTCAAGGGGCCAGCCAACGCTTGTGTCAGATGATTGAGCAGCGACAGCTTGCTATTCCATTGCCGAAGGACATCCCGCTCACCCGCCAAGGAGGCATTCACTTGTGCGAGCTGTCCGGAGAGATCGCGCACGGATTGAAACGCCTGCCGATTGATGAGCCCCTTCTGCAGGGAGTCCAGCACTCGTGTTGTCGGTGCGGGAACGGTCAGATAGTCGAACGCGCCGTCCCGCAGGCATCGCGCCACCTGTTCGGCGCCGAGGTCCGGACCCATCAAGATCACACAGGCGTCGCTTTGCACAGCGGCCAATCGGTTCAACAGCGCAAAGGCCGGCTCAGGCGCAGCGGTCACTTCGCAGAAAATCGCATCGGGCGATGTGGATTCGATTGCAGCGAGAAGCGCCGCCGGTCCGGTGAACCGGCAGACACGATTCCCCGATGCTTCAAGACCTGTCCAGACTGCTTTGCGCTGAAAGGCGGCATGGCCCGCAACGAACAGACAGGGTCGTCGATCCTCTTCCTTGAGGGGCGTGATGGCGCGGCCAGGAATGAGATCGGCGTGGTCGGGACTTGCCTGCCTGCTCATATCGGACGCTCCTTGTCCTGTTGATGAAATCCTCCCGATGGCTGATCCGCTCGGGATGGCTCGTTCTGCGCTCTCGCTTCCGGCGAAATCGACACCCGATCCTCTGCCTCCACAACATCCTTGTCTTCGTAAGACGGCTGGCTCGTCGGTACCTGCAAAATCCGCTGATAGGTGCGAACCAGGTTATGGATCTGGCTGAATTCGATGCCCATGGTTCTTCCTACGTCGTTCGTGACAGCTGCGCGAGAGAAGGGCAGAAGACTGAAGGCTGAAGTGTTCCGAGATTCGATCCCAAACCTTCAGCCTTCGGACTTCAGCCATCCAACCGCCTCGACCTGCGCTCACTCAACCTCGCGCGCTGAGAAACTCCGCGGAGTCCGGCATCGCGGACGCAGCGTACCCGTTCACGGCTCGCCCGCCAGTGCTCATATGGGCCAAGGTATCTTGTGTTTGACCCATCCACTGCTGAATCTGCTCGCGATTCTGCTCGGCACGAACCAAGGCCTGCCGCATGGCATCGGCAAGGCTCTCCCACGCCTGATCTTCGCCCGGCAACATGGGCCGCCCTGCGAGCTGAGCGGAGACCTGGGCCAATCGAATCAGCGCCTGATCGATCGCCTGTACCGATGCGTCCAAACCGTCCAGGTCTTGGCTGGCTATCGAAGCCTGGCTCTGTTCCAACTGCGCCATAAACGCGCGATATTGTGCTTCGAGACTCTGCAACGAGATCATCGTCTACCTCTTAAGATTTCAGGCCTTCAGGGCAAGGCGAGGAGCTGTGTCTGGCTGTGCATAGGCCGAAAGACCCGCCGGCATCGCGGGAGGAGGCGCTGCACCGGTCCCCGCATCGATGATCGTCTTCACTTGATGGGCGACCTGTCTCCAGGAGCTGTTGAGATCGGTCAACAGGGTGCGGACCCGTTCCAGCGGTTGCGCCTGTTTCGCCAGATGCCCCTTGACCAGCTCCTCGTGCATATGGAGATAGAGCCGGTCCAGGTTCCGCGCAATCTCGCCCCCCTCTTCGAGATTGAGCGACTTGCGCAGCTCGCCGATGATGGCCAAGGCTCGATAGAGGGCAATACCGGAGGCCAGGGTATTCTGCTTCTCGATCTCCTGTATGGCCTGCCCGATCCGATAAATCGCGCCCTCATACAGCAGCACGATGATCTGGGCCGGATCGGACTGGGTCACATTGCCGGCCATGTACATCGCGATGGCATTGGGATTGTTCGATACACTCACAAGTATCCTCCATCAAAATGTCGAACGGTTCTCATCACCCCCCGATTTTTGGCAGCTTATCGAGTTGGGTCGTCAAATAATTACTGGTCGCTTTAAATTTGCTGAGCAGCGACTCCAATCGAACCAGTTGGTCGCGGAATCGCTCCCCCTCTTGATCGACACGGGCATTAAATTTTTCGATGTCCTTCTTGAGCCGGTCTACGGTGCCTTGCAGCCCCTTCGACTTCGACGTCAGGATGCCGACGGTCGGATCGGTGTAGGAGGCCAGAGACGACACGAGCTGGTCTCCGACGCCCCGCGTGACGTCAATGGTACCGAAGAGACCGGTCGCCGTGCTTTCCGTGCTGATCGACAGACCGTCTTCCCCGAATCCCGAGTTACTTTTCAGCACATTTCCACGGCCTTTTGCCGAATGGTCGTTAATCGTGCCCGCAATATCGGCCCCCTGTGCCGTCCGCCCGACCGAGCCGATGCCTGTTTGGGTCACGCCTGCCTGGTCGGAGACGACCGTAAATCGGACGTCTGCTCCATAATCTTTCGACGTGATTTTAAGCCGTCCTCCGTCGTTGGACGCCGACAGGCCGGCGCGATTCGTCGCAAATGCGCTGTTCAACGTGCTCACGATATCGTTGATTCTCTGGCCTGCGGTCAGCGAGACGGTGAAGGATGTCGTCGTTGGAGTCGCAACGCTATAGTCGCCGCTGTAGCTGAAACTCAAGGCTTCGGCGCTCGTCAATCCAGTCGATGACAAATCCTGAAACGTCACATCCGAGGAGCCCCCAAGAATGGCTTTCTGTGGCGCCGTGGTAATGTTCAGGCCATAACGTCCTGCTGACGTCGTGGCACTCAGGCCGACGAAGGTCACGGCGCTATTACTGGGGGTGCCAATGCCGAGAAACAACCTCCGTACACCCTCCGGGTCGGAACTAATAGCCGTGGACAAGGCTCCTTCATCCACCGAGAGCACACCGGTTTTGCTATTTGACGTAATGCCGATTTGTGACAGGTTGGCCTTCCCTGTGGTGAGGCCTGGAATCTGGCCACTGATGATATCCTTCAATTTCTTTTGGATTGCACGCAGAGTCGGATCTCCGAGCAAGGCACTGGGCTGAGTGCTATTGGCATTAAAATTGAGCTGCTCATTGAGAAAGGTATTGAATTCGTTATAGGCCGACACAAAGTTCTTGATCTTTTCCGTGGCGCCAGCCGCGCTCGTCGAAACCGAGAGAATTACACCGTTCGTGGCATCCGCTTGCAACAGATTCAACGTGACGCCTTGAATGATGTCCGTCACGATGTTGCTCGATTTGGTATAGGTGGTGCCGTCTACGACCACCACGGCATCTTGCCCGGCTTGGAGGGTGGGTGCGAACACATCCACTGAGAAACGATCGCCGGCGGCCAGGGTGCCGGTCGCCCCGAAGTCGATCTGGACACCTTCGTTGGTAGTTCCGGAACCGTCGATCGCCGCGGCAGCCGTAGCTGCCGTAATCCCGCCTCCGGAGGTGTCGGTCCCGGCGGTCGCACTATAGGCCGCGCCCCCGTACCCCAAATAGGTGAGCCCCCCATCGATGGAATACTTATACGTGGCGGCGCCAGGCGCCCCGCCGGCTACGGCCTGAATGAGAAAGGTCTTGTTGGTCGAGCCCGTATAATTATTCCCGGCATTCGACGTGATCGTGCCGGCAAAACTGTTTCCGGTAAAGGCATAGGCGGCCTCGACCTTTTTGTTCGCGAAATCCAACGTCGTATCGTTATTTGTGATGGTGACGCTGTTCGAGGCGCCATTCTCATTGGTCGCGAGAATGAGCCGATAGGGGTTGGAGCCCGTTCCATCGTTGATGATGGAGGCGGTCACACTGCCGCCCTTTGCGTTGATCGCATCGCGCAGAGACTGTAGCGTCGTGCTGGCGGACACCGCCACGGTATATTCCGTTCCAGCCGTCCCGACCTTAAACTTAAAGGTCCCGTCGGTGCTCGCCACGGACGACGTGTTCTGGTCGACGAATCCATTGGCTGCCAGCTTGCCCGCTTGGGCCAATTGCTTGACCGCGATGGAATAGCTCCCCTTGGTTGCCGTGCTGTTGGCTGTCGCCGTCAGGAGCGAGGCGCCTGCCGTCGTCTTCCCGACCGCCACGGTATTCACATTGAAATTTGCCGGATTGTTGACGGAACTGGCTACGGCCAACAGCGTGGAGAGCTTCGTGCTCACGCTCGCCACCGCGGTGATTTCTTTCTGGTAGCCAGCCTGCCTGGTCTTCAAGAGCTCAACGGGACGCCGCTGGGAGTCTTGCACTTGCTGGATGAGTTGCTCGTAATTGATTCCGGAAGATAGGCCGGATGAGGTAATACCCATATGTCTGCTCCCCTCTCTCAGTCTTTATCGGTAGGGAGCGAAGAAACTTAAGGGATTAGCGCAGGCGCGTGGCGGGCGGGACGGACAGAACAAGCGGGACAGGCGACGGTTCGAGATCCGAAGCTCGAAATGTTGGAACGTCGATGGCCGACATGTCCGGGGAAAAAATTGCCTACCCACCAGAATGCTCAACACATTCATCAAAGCCGCGAAGCCAACGATGACCGATGGGCTGACGAAGTCCTGGGCTTTGACGTTCAACACTCAGCGCTCACCGTTCATCGTTTCCCGACTGGCGGGCGTTGTCAGTCCCCTGATTACACGACCCGATCGATCCTCGGCCCGATCAGGCTTCTGATCACATCCGACGCGGCACGCATCTCTTTGGCTGGAATTTCTCGAATCACCGCTCTGGTTTGCGGATCGACGACGAAGGCCGTGATTTCCTGCGTTTCGGTATTCACGCGGAACTGGAAGTCGTAGGTCGCCGATGCGACGACCGGCGCCTGCTTCGCGACAGGCTGAGTCTTCGCTTCCGGGACATTGGCGCGCTCGATCGGGCGAGGCTGAATCGCACCAGGGACAGTTCCATCAATTTTTTCAACCATGGTTGAACCTCATGATGCAGAAGAGCGGAGGCGCGAGCCAACTGGCCCGCGCCTCCTCCCTTGTGGCGTGCTACTTCAGAAGCTGTAGCGCGATCTGCGAGGTGCTGTTCGCCTGCGACAGAATCGCCGTACCGGCCTGCACCAGGATCTGGTTTCGCGTGAATTGCGCCGTTTCGTAGGCGAAGTCCGCGTCCTTGATCCGGGCTGCCGCTGCTTCCTGATTCTCAGCGGACACAGTCAGGGCCTGTGTCGTCAGTTCAAGCCGGCTCGTCAAGGCTCCGACATCGGACCGCACTTTGCTGATCTGCGCAAGGGCCGCATCCAGAGACAGAATCGCCGTATTGGCGCCGTCCTGTGTGGTGATGTCCAACACGCTCAACGAATTATCGAGATTCGTCGTATAGGGCACAGTCGTGCTGGCCGAGCCAAGATCCGTGGTTCGTCCGGAGAAACTGACGTCGGCCTGTGACGTCAGTCTGACGGCGCCCCGATAGAGGTTGGCTCCCGCAGTGGCCCCGGTAAGCGTGGCTCCATTGGCCGTCGAATAGAGCGCGATATTCCGTCCATCCGAGGCTGTCAAAACCAATCCCCCCGCACCATTGACCTTCGCCGTGACGCCTGTGGAGGCGGTCTTGGCATTAATCGCCGCCCTCAAGACGCCGGTGCTGTCGCCGGCTGCAATATTGGCCGTCGCATCGATCGCAAAGCCATTGATAAAGAGATCGTTGGCCGCGAGTGTGCCGGCCGTCACGCCGGTTGTTTGAGAGAACACATTCGCAACGGCCACGGCCGCCACTCCGGTCTTCCCTCTGACATTGTTGATCGCTGCTGCCTTCGAAATGGCGCCAGACTGGCCGTTGTACGTGCTGACTTCGCTCGTCGCGTTGCCCGATCCGACCACCTGACTTGCCAAGCCGATTTGGCTCAACTGCGAGCCCAGGGAAGTGTTGGCGGCATTGCTCAACGCCAACTTGAT
Organism: Nitrospirota bacterium; assembly: GCA_030682135.1. Classification (GTDB taxonomy): domain Bacteria; phylum Nitrospirota; class Nitrospiria; order Nitrospirales; family Nitrospiraceae; genus Palsa-1315. Next base: position 67,053 of record JAUXQT010000005.1, read on the forward strand.
ATCCGTCCCCTTGGTGGCTACCAGCACATAACCTTGATTGCCTGATGTCACACGAGCCGTGACATTCGTGATACCGGCTGCATTGATCTTGGCCACGATGGCCGAGACAAACTCCGAGTTCTCGGTATACGCAGTGCTGGTGCCCGAGGTAATGGATGCCCCGGATACATTGGCCAGACTGGTGATGGCTGTTCCATTGATATACAAGGCCGCGGTACCGCCTGCTAATTGATTTCCGATCTGACTCGCGGCACTAAACGTACTCGTCCCCGAAGCGACGGCCTGGTAATTGATCTCCAGTACCGATACCTGGTCATCGGTTGCAGTGGTTCCGCCAACCAACTGACCATTGATATTAAACTCGCCCGCAGTGATGGCGCCAAAGCCACTCTGATTGGCCGTGCCAAGTGAACCGATATTGTCATCGATATTGACGGAGAAGGCCGCGAACTTGCCGAGCTGGGCTGCGCGGACATCTCCCAACGAGAAGGAGATCGTCTGGTCGGCGTTGGCGCCGACCTGAATCTTGCCGGATGAAAACGAACCATCCAGCAAGGATGCGCCGTTGAACTCTGTCGTGCTCGCCAACCGATTTAATTCCGCAACCAGCAAGGCAGACTCACCATGCAAGGTAGACCGATCCGACGCGGTGTTCGTATCACTGGCCGACTGCACGGCCAATTCACGCAAGCGGCCGATAATGTTGGTTGCGACATTAAAGGCACCTTCCGCCGTGTTGACGAGAGATCCGGCATCGCCGGCATTCCGTACAGCCACACGCAAGCCTCGGGACTGAAAGCTCAGCTTGGTCGCAATCGACAATCCGGCTGCGTCATCCGCTGAACGATTGACGCGAAGACCGGATGACAAACGCTCCAACGATTTGGCCAGCAAATCGTTGCTGTGGCCCAAATTCCGTTGCGCCGTTAAACTGGGGATGTTGGTATTGACTGTTAACGCCATTGGAAATTCCTCCGTGACAGATACAGAACTGGAACATTAAAACGCCGCAACATCCATGTCGTCGGCCTGATGTTGGCCATCTCATTGCACCGGGACCTGTTCGCGAGTTGCCTCCTTTCCCTGTGTTCATGAGTTTGCATGGACTGTGTATCGGACAGTGTCCGGACGAACTTTAGAGGCGTACGGTCCTAGTGAAGAATGATGCCGGTTGGTAGCGGTTTGTATAGGTTGGTCGATCAGGGAAACGTGAAGCGTCTCTCGTGAAGCGTCGTTCGTATCTCGCATTTCGTTACAATCTGGAAACGATTCACGGCAGGCTGCTCAGAACGTGCGTCCAGCAAGGCCGCAGGCGAGTCGAAACCGGAGGCGTACCCTCAGGGGTACGTTGAGGATTTAGATGAGCCGAGAACGAAGCTGGCGGACGTTTTCAGCAGCCTGAGAGGTTGAGGAGATTGGCGGCTAGATACCGTGGAGAGTCGAGGGCAGGATCGAAACTGTAGAACACCACCAGAGTCCGATGGCGGTCGAGGTCGAGAAAAGCAGGATAACCGGCTTCGAATTCATGTTGATATGAATAGCCTTGGGGATCGTCGAGCAATCGATGTTGAGTCCATGTCGCGCCGAAATCTTCGCTCAGGCTGATGCCGACGCCGGGCGTCGCAAGTCCTTGAGGGTTTCCCATATGGTTTCGGTAGCCAAGTAGCAACAGGCCGGACTCCGTCAGATGGAGCGAGGGAGAGGTTCCCCATAGGGACATCGGCTGAGGCGCAGACCAGCTCTGACCACCGTCCGAGGACAGACACTGGAACAATTCTCGCACATCCGGTCCCACTCCCTGCTGGCGCAACACAGCCAGGATTGGCCCGTCAGGCAACTCCACCAACGTGGCTTCGTTGAAACCGGCACAATGCACGACCTCGTCCTGAGGGGATGGAATCCTCGTGTGAGGGTCGTACCCGATGGTGACATGCTCACCCCAGGTCTGGCCGGCGTCTCGCGAACGGATCAGGCCAGTCCGCCAAGGTTCATCGGATTGCCGCTTCCCCCAAATCGGGCAGAGAAGATCTCCGTTTTGCAGCTCGATAATTTTCCCATAGGCAAAGGGCTCGATCACGCCGGTAGGGATCGGGATTGGCTCGGACCATGTCACCCCATGGTTACGGGAATGCAGAATCAATAGATCGGCTTCATGCTGATCCCACTTGCGCGTGATCTTGGTATCGCAGCAAGGATAGAGAATCGTGCCATCCTTGAGCCTGGTCAGGCCGACGGACAGGTTGATACAGCCCTCTGGTCTCTGGGATCGCACGATTGAAATCGGATCGTCCCACGTCCGGCCCTCGTCCGTGGAGCGAAGCAAAAACGCTTCTCCGCCAGGCTGACAATCGAATTGGGTGCAGAAACTGACCAGAAGATCCCCGTTCGCTGCACGGGTGAGGCCCGGAAACAAGGCCTCATCTTGATGTCTCTTGTAGACAACAAACTTGTCGATAATCGTGACGCGTTGTTCGTCCGGGAGTAGAGTTTCGAGTTTCATGGTAGCTACTCAGGTGTTTAGGCTGAAGGCTGAAGTGTTTGGAACTTCGATCCCCAACCTTCAGCCTTCGGACTTCGGACTTCGGCCTTCAGCCTCTTCCCCCTCTTCACTGCGTCGTCGCCAACGAAACTTGGCGCTGATAGAGGGCCGCAATCTGCAACATCAAATCTGTCCGATTGGGCACCAAGCGGAGCATGTTCTCGTAACAGAGCCCCGCTTCCATGTTGGCTCCGCGCTTGAGATAAAGACGCGCCAGTTTCTCAAAGGCGTCGAGGTCGTCCTCTTCCAATCGACAGGCCTCTTGGAGAAATGCTTCAGCTTGGTCCTCAGACCCTTGTTCTAAGGCCAAATCCCCCATCGCCTTGTACAGATCGGCTCGTGAGGGATCGAGGGCCAACGCCTGCTCCCAGGCTTCAACCGCGCCGTCCCGCTGCTCCAGCTTCAGTTTGGCATGGCCGATCTTCGCATAGGTTTCCGCAGTGGGATGCTCCTGAGCTGCTCGCGCCAAGATGGAAACCGCCTTGGCGTAATCCTTGGTCCGGCAATAAAACCACCCGGCTTCTTCAAGGGATTCTGTCGGGACCTTTCCTGCGAACTCTTCTTTCAAACGAGCCGTGCGGGTCTCCCAGGCCTGGTGCTTGGCCTGTGCCTCTTGCACCAATCCTTCAAGCTTCCGATCGGTACGAACCAGCCCTCTCAACCGCGCTAATACGGCCAATGCCTCGCCCGTCCTGTTCCCGTTCAGAAACAGACGCGCGGCGAGCTTTAACGCCGGCACGTGATCGGGGTTACGCGTCAACGCCTCATGGACAGACCGGAGCGCCTCTTGCCCATATTCGATCTTGCCGTAGGCCACCCCGCGCTGGTACCAATCTTCTGCCGTCGCATCGACTCCCAGGGGCTGTGCGTCCAACTCCTGTGCTTGTTGCAATCGGTCAATGAGCCGATCCAGCGGCTGTTTAAAGGACTCGGCGGCGCGCGTCACACTGGGATAATAGACGTCAGCCCTTTCAACTTGCTGGACAATCTTCTCATCGACGCCCTCGATTTCGTCAATGGCCGCGACCGCATGCTGCATCAGGTACAGTTCCAACGCATAGTTCTGTTCACCCATCAAATGCAAGGCCCGGCCATGACCGTCCATTTGCTGCGTCAACCGTTCGGCCCTCTCAGAGAGCCGGCAGAACTGCTCGTCATCCATCTCGTGCTTGTCGATTTTTTTCTTCAGTTTACGGGCCACCGCCAGCACGTCCCGCGATTCCTTTTTAATGCAATCGAGTTCGGCACTGATAAAACCCATGTCCCGGAGCAGATCGCCCGTTCGCACTGCTTCCACCGTCTTACCCGCCTCACGCAGCATCCCCTTGATATCGATCGGCGGGATAGTGCAGTACTCGTCGATAACTTCTCGTAGCCGCATGGGACGCGCTCCCTGCTTCTTCGCGCCCGCCTCGGTCGCATCGATAATGATCGCCTGCGTCTCTTTGAAGGCTTTCTCAAAATGGTAAATGGCATGCTTAAACGACGTCATGGTGCCGACCGGGTCCCCGAAGATATCTTCGATGGTATCCATGTCGCGGGTATTGATATCCCAAAGAGACAGATCGCTCGCATGCACCTTGTTTTTCGGGAATGCCAGGTCCTGCCCGATAAACACGATTGGGTCGCACCCCATATGCCGCGCAAGAAAAAATGACATATGCGCCACCGTCGTCCCGGATGAGAGGGCGCCCTTGTCTTCCACATATTGCAAAAGCCATGCGGGTATGCGGTTGCTCACGTGGGAGGAGGTAAACTTCGGCCCCTGAAAGGCTCGGATGCTTTCGTAATAACCACCGGGGTGATAGACCAACGAGATATCAGGGTCGATCGGCACATTGGCAAACTTCTGAAAATTGACCTGATTGAAATCGATCGTGGTCACAAGATCCGGTTTAATGCCAAGAGGGAGCAGCAGACGCAACGCCGTATCGACCGCAATAATCACCGCACGCCCCTGCAACTCTCGAAGCAAATGGACGTTCTTTTCCAGCGAAGGCCCCGCTGCCACCAACACCGCCGGTCTCCCCTGAAACAACTTTTCAAGTCGTTTCACGCCCGAGGAACGCAACACATCCGGAAAGTTCAACAACACATTCTCCATCATCCTTGCGCCGGCTTTCAGGGTCGTATTCCGGTTCAGGATGATGGCCAGGGACTCCTTCTGTGCAACTGCCTCTAGTTCCCCGTAGGCCTTCGGATCGAGGCGGAGAGAAGGAGCATACGAGATGACATCCACTTTGGCCGTCATGAATTTGGCCGCCAATCTATGAATCCAGTCCTGCAAGGGAATCTGCGTACCCACCAAAATCTTGATGTAGTCGGACTCCAGCACCTCGTGCAGATCGACGTGCGAGAGCGCGGTCTTCAAAATGGCCGGATCCACTTCACAGATGACGATCGGATGTTTCTTCTCCAGCTTCTTTGCCAGCTCCCTGGCTAAATACCCCAAACCGAACCCGAGCATGATCGAGGCATTCTCCGATTTTAAGTTGTACTTCTCCGCCGAACGGAAAGCGCTACCGATGGGATCTTCCAGATTGTGGAGTAAGACTTGTTCACCGGATGGCATGGTCACACGAGCCGTCATCGCGTCAGGCTGTTGTGACGGGATGACCTGGATATGGCTGCAATCGAGTTCGCTGCGCATGAGTGTAGCCAATTCAGGATCGCGCGTTTCCATGATCACGAGGTTCTGTTCGAGGAAACTCATAGGAAGGTCCTTTCTATAAAGCGATAGTCATCGCTCAGGTGTTCAGGCTGAAGACTACGGGCACAGGCTGAAGGATTTCAGGTTAAAGGCCGACGGTCGGAGCTCCGAACACTTCAGCCTGAATACCTTCCGCCTATCTACCTGCCTAATGACTGGCTATGCCGTGAGGGCCGCACGATGGGGGCTCGGACGCCGGACACGTTCAGGAAACACCTCTTGCAACATTTGAAGAATCGACCGTCGGCCCAGCGGCAAATCGCGCCGGGAGTCGTATCCCGCCGTCGGTGCCGGTTGGGCGCCTTCATAGGTGCGGCGCATCAGGCCTCGATGGGGGATTTCGATGTGCGGCGGGATGATGAACATCTCGTCGACTTCCAAGGCGATAGACGATTCGTCTTCTGTCATGAGGAGTTCGTACATCTTCTCACCAGGCCTGATCCCCACAATTTTTCGTTCGACAGCCGTGGGATCGATGCCCTGATCCGGCGAAAAATGCTGAATGACCGCCTCCGCCAGATCCCCCATGCGCAACACCGGCATCTTCAAGATGAAGATCTCCCCTCCGACCATGCGGTTCATCGCCTTGAAGACCAAACTCACGGCTTGCGGAATCGACAAGAAGAAGCGGGTCATATCCGGATCGGTAATCGTGACCGGCTGACCCTTGACGATCTGATCGATCCAGGCCGGCACGACGGAGCCCCGGGACCCCAACACGTTGCCGAACCGGACGCAGGCGAACTTGGTCCCGCTGACTCCGGCATAGTGGTGCGCGCTCGTGAACAGTTTTTCCGCCAGTAATTTGGTTGCGCCCATCACGTTCATCGGATTCACGGCCTTGTCCGTACTGATCGCAATGACCTGTTTGACTTTATTTGTGATGGCGGCGTTGATGACGTTCTGCGCGCCGATGACGTTCGATTCGATGGCTTCGAAGGCGTTGAACTCACAGAGAGGCACATGTTTCATCGCGGCAACGTGAAAAATAACGTCGGCTTCGACCGATGCCCGGTTCAACCGTTCGGGATCCCGCACATCTCCGATGAAACAGACGAGGTTCGGCAAACGCCCCAGTTCCTGAATCAACTGATATTGCATGTGCTCGCTGCGGGACAACACCCGGACCATCTTGGGATCGTAGGTGAGGAGTTGTCGCACGATCTCGGACCCGATGGAACCGGTCCCCCCGGTCACGAGAACGGTCTTGCCTTCGATGAACTGCCTCATGCTGCAACCTCATGATGAACGGTAACCGTCTGCGCACGCAGGATGGCGCGCAATCCCTCATCCAATGTTGTCGTGGCACGCCAGGACAGGACGGATAGGGCCCGATCGATCGCCACGGTATTGCGCCGTTCACCGCCGGTATGTTCCGGGCAATATTGCCCGATCGCGGGAAGCTCCAGCACTTCTTCAATATGGCGCAAAAGCGTGATCACGCTGGTGGGAACGCCTGATCCTATGTTGACGCGGTCGACCCAGTCAGGCGTCGTCAGGGCCTTCGTAAACGCCGCAGCCACGTCCTTGACATAGACAAAGTCTCTGGTTTGCGCCCCATCGGCATCGATGGAGATGCGTTGCCGGCTGCGGATGCAGTTCAAGAGATAGGGAATCAATCCCTTGGTCTGAGCCGGGCCATAGACGTTCGACAGTCTGAAACACATCACCTCTGCCGCCGGACTGAGCAGCGAGCAAATGATATCTTCCGCTGCGCATTTCATGGTGGCGTAGGGTGAGAAAGGGTGACAGGGACTCTCTTCCGTGGCATTGAGCACATCGCCGTAGACAAGCGCGGAGGAGGCATGGATCACGCGTGGGACGCGCTGCCGAAGACAGGCCTGCGCCAGATTGAGGGTCCCTCTCACGTTGACGTCCAGGTACCGATCCACCGGACCTTCGACTTGCCCGGTCAGATTGATCATCACCTCGCAGCCCTGCAAGAGACGATCGAGCGCTGCAGGGTCGAAGATGTCCCCTTCTATCGGCTCGACATGCTGAAGGCCCTTCAGCCATGAGGGCTGGGTGCGATGCACGAGCACTCTGGCCGGCTGCGCGGCCAGCGCTTCAAGCACATGCCTGCCGATAAATCCGGTCCCGCCGATCACCGCGATAGTCTGGTTCGCCATCGTAAAACCTTTTCTGAATGAGGTTATCCAGCGATACGGTCTTCAAAATACGAACGATGCGTTCTGCCGAATGGCCGTCCCCGTAGGGATTCACCCGTTCTGCGACTTTCGCCTTGAAGGTTTCGTCGTAGAGAGCCACATCCAGAGCCTGTTTAATGGCATCGCGGTCATTGCCCGCGTCCAACACGTTGCAGGGCCGTTCACGACCCTGCTGCCTGCTGCCGATATTCACGGTCGGCACACCCAGGCTCGCGGTTTCGTGGATCCCGCTGCTGGAGTTCCCGACGAGCGCCGCGGCATACCGCACAAGATTGACGAACCCTTCAGGCGGCAGACTGCGTACAACGGCAATGCGGCTCTGCTTGATGTGCTGGATGATCTGTTGCGCGCCGGCATCGTTATTCGGATAGATGAGCACGCCTTGGATCCGCATCTCTTGCACGGCAGCCAGGGTCTCCTGGATTTGCTCTCCCGCCTGCATGACTTCCGTCGTGACCGGATGCTGCAGGATGACGACATAGGGCTGTTCCGGATCGAGCCCATGCGCCGCCAGGACCTCGGACTTGGAGACGACGGGCGTGTGCAGCACCACATCCAATGAAGGACAGCCGACGACGAAGACAGATTTCGGATGTTCCCCCATACGGATCAAGCGCTGAGCCGCGTCATCCGTGGCGGGAAAATGCAGATGGGCGAATTTCGACATCGCATGGCGAAGCGACTCGTCGATGCTGCCCGTGACCTCTCCGCCTTGAATATGGGCCACCGGGATATTCATGTGGGCGCCGGCCATAGTTGCGGCAAAATTGGCTCCGATGTCGAATCCCGACAGAATGATGTCCGGGCGAAGACGCTCGAACAGATCGACCAACCCGGGAAGCACCCGGCCGATAGCCCTGGTCATCTCCGCGCCGGTATCCGGCGCCTGATCCAGAAACATCGGGATCGTCGCTTCAATGGTAAAGCCGTCCCGCTTGATCACGTCGATATCGCGTCCATGCTCCGCCATCAGGGAGATGCCGGTCACGATGAGTTTGTAGTCGAGATCGGGGTCCTCCCGGATCAACTCAAGAATCGGCTTGAACCGGCTATAGTCCGCTCGTCGCTCCGTAACAATCGCGATCGTCCGCATTTCACATCTTCTCCCTTCAGCTTTCCGCGTTCCAACTTTCACATCTGACGGCTGCTGAAAAAGTCCGCCAGCTTCGTTCTCGTCTCATCGAAATCCTCAACGTACCCCCGAGGGTACGCCTCCGGTTTCGACTCGCCTGCGGCCTTGCTGGACGGCCTTTTTGAGCAGCCTGAGATTGTTCTGACCCCAACACCATATGAAAGATTTCAGCATACGTTCCGTCTCAACCGAGTTTTCCCGCAGCCTGCTTGATGGCAAGGTCTTTCAATCTTCGCAACCTCTCGTTAAGGGAGTGGCCAAGGCTGCCCTTTACTGCGCGCGTCGAACGAGGGCCTTCTGAGGCCGCGCGTTCCGCGAGCAAGAAGGGCACCTGGCCGCTCCCTCCTCCTCCCCATTACGCAACCTCGCTCCATTTGATTTGATGATCAGGCTGCATCGACACCTTGGCGACCCGTCCGAGCAGCTTCTTGTATTCCCGGGCTGGAATCTCGCCGTCGGCCGGACGTTTCACCCAGAGATTCTCATCGGTGAACCGGTCCCCCGCTGCGACTGGCTTGATGACAACGACAGAGGCACGGGCGAATCCCAACACCGGACGCTCCTTGCCCAGGATGGCTTTCTCTGAGCCGAGCGCCTGATAAATGGCATCCGCGCCTTTCACGAGTTCTTTCAGTTCATGCGGTTCAAGGGAGAGCCCCTGATCCGGCCCCGGCAACTGACGGCTGGTCGTGAAATGTTTCTCCAGCACACAGGCGCCTTTCGCGACCGCGCCGAGCGCGGTGTAGATGCCGACCGAATGATCGGAGAGGCCGACCGGCACGCCGAACCGTTCTCGCAACACCTGGATGGCCCCCAACTTCACATCTGCATAGGCCGTCGGATAGGTGGAGGTGCATTGCAGCAGAATTAATGGCACGTCATAGCGTTCAATGAGATTCACCGTCTCTGCAATCTCGTCCAGCTCGGTCATCCCGGTCGAGACGATCATCGGCAGCCCCTTCTTCGCGACATGTTCGATGAGCGGAAGATTCGTAATCTCGCCTGAGCCGATTTTGTAGGCCGGAATCCCCAATTCTTCCAGTTGATCGGCCGCCTCCCTCGAAAATGGAGTGGACAGGAACAGAATCCCCACTTCGTCGCAGAGCCGCTTCACGGCCCGTTCCTCCGTGGCTGTCAATTCGCACCGCTGGATGATGTCCCAGAGCGGTTCCTTGCTGATGGCGCCCGGCGTCATCTGCGTGTGGATCATCTCCTTGCCGGTAAGATGCGTTTGGAACTTGATGCAGTGCGCGCCGGCCTCTTTCGCCGCATGCACCATCTGCTTGGCCAGGTTCACGTCCCCGTTATGATTGATGCCGACTTCGGCAATGACGAAGGGCGGCTGACCGTCGCCGACGTCACGACCACCGATTCTGATGCTCTGCAATTTCGGCCCACATACGGTTGTCATAGATGCCTCCTCGAAAAGACCGTCGTTCGTCTGAAGAAGAGCCTGTGGCTCTATAGCTGATGGCGTATAGCATGGACAAAGACCGTCCGGAGCCTGTCTTTTGGGCCTGCTATCGGCTATACGCCACTCGCCATACGCTCTTATCCGGATAAGACACTTCACGTCTGCTACGCTGCCGTGACCAGTTTCCGTTCCAGTTGCACGAGCTGTATCCGTGGCGGAGCTGCCTCGACTTTCGCCTTGGCTGCCAGCACGTCCTTGGCAAACTTCGGTTCGCCATGAATAGACCGCCAGTAGGTCTCGTACTCTTTGATTCGCTTGACGTCGTGCTGGAGCATCAATTCACGAAGCCCGAGTAATTCGACCGCATTGAAGTTGTGGCAGATCACCGCCGTAATCTTCGTGGCATCCCCGACATCGAGGATGAAGGCCTCTAAATTCCCGCCATACTGTTCCAAAATCTTGTCCTTGTAGGTGTAGTACCACTCGGACCCTGGATAGGGCGTGGCAAAGAACGGCTTGACCATGATGCCGATCCGGTCCCAGAAGGCCATGTTGTCGTAGAGGCTGTCGAAGAACTCGTCGGGGAAACCGACGATCTGGTTGGGGATCGGCCTGATGCCGGCTTCCATCGTAATCTTCAAACAGCGTTCATTCGTCTTGACCGTCGCGCCCTTGCCGATCGTCTTGAGCACACGGTCTGAAAAAGACTCCAGGCCGTAATCGAGATAGGTACAGCCGGCCTTGTGCATGGCCTGCAGGACTTCCGGATAGGCCAGCGTCGCATGGCTGGTCCCTCCCCAATGGACGCCGTCGCAGGTCTTGGGATCGTGCGGCACGCCGTCCCTCACACAGGTCGGCTGGAGCCCGGCCTTGATCCAGAGGTCGCAGATCTCGAAGAGCCACTTCTTTTTCGTCGACACATGCATGGTCATAAGATTTTCGTCGAGGAAGGAGACGAAATCGACGTTGAACCGGTCCTTCATATATTTCACTTGCCGGACCACGAACTCCGGGCTATGCCAGCGGATATTGCGGTCGTTGTTGAACACCACATCGCCGCCGTCCGGCTGCTCCTGATCCGTGTATTTCATGTCGCCGGTCAGTCCCAAATGAAAGCAGAACTTGCAGATGAGAGAACAGCCGTAGGACATGTTGATGTCCAGCCTCCGCTTCGCCAGCATCGCTTCTTCCGATAAAAGAATGCAGGAGTTCTTGAAGTAGATGTCGAGCGGGAACAGTTCGTACATCGGGAACGGCAAGCTGTCGATATCTTGAAGGAGCGGACGTTCTTCGTTGAGTTTGATGTCGCCCTGCGTATTACGCCAGATAATGCCCTGGACGTCCGACCAATCGCTCGTCCGGTCCCGGCCTTCGTCGATCTTCTTCAGGACCTCCGGGAAGGTGATCACGCCCTCCCCGACTCCTCCGATATCGACTTGAGGACAAAACTCCATGATGTCACGCGGCATAGCCGTCAACGCCCCGCCACCCATCATGATGAGTGCATCGGGCGCGTGCTCTCGGGCAAACTGCACACTTTTCTTCATATAGCCGTAGGCGGTCGTAATACCGCCGGTGGCGATCACGTCCCAGTCGTCCGCCTTGATGGCATCGATCAGCTCCTCGTCGGTCGGACGCCAGCCGTTCGCGTCGAACACTTGAATTTCATGCCCCTCACGATTTGCAACCGCGGCGATCAATGCCAATCCATAGGGCACATGCCGGGGATCGTCTTCTGCGCGAATCACGGGATTGATGATCAAAACTTTGGCCATATGCTTCTCCTTAGCTTTCCACCTTCAGCCTTCAGCCTTCTTTCAGCTGACGGCTGATAGCTGACAGCTTCCCTGCTGTTCCTTGATGAACTGATCCAGCGCCATCCATTCGATGCCTTCGCCGATCAGCGTGCCGCCTTCCGTACAGTTATAGGCAGTCCATCCCGATTGCTTCACCACATCCAGGAAACATTGCCGGTACCAATAGTAGGTCGGGTCGGTGTACCAGGTTTCGTTAAGATAGGGATTGTGGATCTCGATATAGGCTTCGCTCAGGCGATCCTCCGGATAGAACTTGATCAGCTCATGGTAGTACTGGGTCTTGGACAGCGGCGTACCGGGGGCATAGCCGAGATCCATGCCGACGAAGGCCACGGGCGACTTCTCTAAAATGGCGTTGGCGAAAATCCAGGCAGAGGCCCCGCCGTTGCCACCGGTCACCATGCAGGGCATGCCGGTCAAGTCGTAGAGACGCCTGGTATGGCTGTTCGGCGCATCGTAGTCGTCGCAGATCGGGTTCCACCAATAGAGCGGCATGCCGGCTTCGCGGCAACGGGCCACCACGTTCGGCGCCACACAAGTCGCCATGATGACCTTGATCTTAGGTCCATGCTCATTGACCAGCCGGATCAATTCATCGTTGCGCTCCCGCTCCTTCGTATTCAGCGCGGGATCCAGATCCTGCCGGCGGAAGTAATCGTCGTCCTCCCGCTTGGCCAGATCCGGATCGCCGAACCAACGGATAATCCAGGTCGGATGCGGGTCGACGCAGACGACGTAATCGGGAATCACTCCGTTTCGGAGGCAATGGCCCATCGCCCCATCGGCGACGACGAGCGTGCCACGGTAGTTGAGCTGCTTAATCTTCTGAATCGTTTCGCGCCGATGCAGGCTCGGTCCCGCCGCCATGCTGATCGCGGAGGTGCCCTTCTCAGGACTGGTGGGCGGCAAATCCAGAACCGTCTGTTTCATATAGGGCAGGTTCTGCTTCGCATGGGCAAAGCCGATCTCCGCCGTCTTCTGAAACGTCGCTTGAGCCACGAGATCCATGCAGGCTCGATCCAGACTACTTTTCATTGCCGGTCCCCTTGTTCGATCCCGCCGTCTTGTCGCCTGTCCAGAGCACGTTCTTGCCCTTCATGACGAAGGCGATGCTGCCGCCGAGTTTCCCCATCGCGCGGCGCTCGAACTCGGACACCTGAGCCTGATGCGCGCCTTCGGCCTTCTCACGCTCGGTCGCACCCGCCTGACCCGGCTTCACGTTCTCTGTTGTCTGTCCCGGTACGGTATAGTTGCCGATCAATTTCGCCATGATTTACGCCCTCACTTTCATCAGTTCGTTTGCCATCGCTTCTGCTGTCACAAAGTCCACCGGTTCATCGATATCGACCGACCGCTCCCGCGACATAATCACCATCCCGCTGTGAGGCCCGGTAATGAGATTTTGCTCCATCAGCACCGACCGTCTCGTCGCCCAGACCGCTCCATTCGGAATGTAGAGCTTCGGAAGTTTTTGACTGATCCCCGCGTCGCCCTGGACTAGAGTGCCGGTGAATGGCACGGCCAGCACCCCGTTGAGGCGGTACATCCATTCAGGCCGTTCATGCACCTCACAGACAGTCAGAACCGTGTCCAGATCCGTCTCCAGCATCTTGGCGATACAGGCATCGATGTCCTCGCTCGTGCAAAACGGCGTCGTCGGCTGCATCGTCAAGGCGATCTTGACCTGGTAGCCCTGCCCCTCGACGAACTGCACGGCATGCTGCGTGACCAGTTCGGAGGCCACGTCTTCCGACAAATCGGCGGGCCGCATGAATGGGACCTCCGCCCCGTACTCGCGCGCGATCCGTGCAATCTCCGGATGGTCCGTCGAGACGATCACACGATCGAGCAACCGGCTCTCGACCGCGGCCTCCACCATGTAGGAAATCAATGGCCGCCCCGCGAGCATCTTGATGTTCTTCAGGGGAATACGCTTGGAACCTCCTCGCGCATGGATGACACCGATCACTCCCTGCGATTCGCTAGATCGTCGCTTCATGGCTCTGCTCCTTCAGTTCGGGGATGGATTCGACCACTTTCTCAAACGCATGGATGATATCGTCCATGTCCGCGGTCGTCGCGGGAGGACGCACGACGAAGGTCCAGAGCGCCGATTGGGCACAGAGGTCTTCGGCGACGGGGCAGAGCCCCTTGGCATAGGACACGGTCCCTTGATAGAGATGGCAGGTGAAGGGGCAGCCCTGTTTCCCATAGGCCATCCGCTCTTGGAACAACGGATTGTGGTAGAGCGGCCTGGGATAACCGGACCCGGCAGGAATACCCTCGGCGACAAGCGCCTGAATAAACCGTTGCCGGGGAATGCCGATCCGCTTTTCATCGTAGGTCATGCCGAATACGTGATAGACGTGATGGGTCTGTGACGGTTCGACCGGATACCGGAGGCCCGGCACAGAGGGAAGCCGATCGAGCAGATAGCGGGACAGCATCCGTCGATGGTCGTTCAGCCCGTCCAGCTTCTTCAATTGAACCAGCCCGATCGCCGCCTCGATTTCAGTCATCCGATAATTCCACCCGATTGTCTGCGCCAGATACTTGCGCGCCTCCCCGGCAATCACGGTCTCTCCATGGTTCCGTACCATGCGCGACTGTTCGGCCAATTCAGGATCGTTCGTGATGAGCATTCCGCCTTCGCCAGTCATCATGTTCTTGCTTTCCTGGAAGCTGAACACGGCGCAATCCCCCATGGTGCCGACCAGGCGGCCCTTGTACTTCGCCCCGGGCGCCTGTGCACAATCCTCGATCACTTTCAGCTTGTGCTTGCGCGCAATCGCCATGATCTGGTCCATCTCCGCCGGATGGCCGAGCAGATGCACGGGAATGACGGCTTTCGTGCGCGGCGTGATCGCCGCCTCGAACGATCGGGGATCCATGCAAAACGTGACCGGATCGACGTCGGCAAACACGGGAATGGCATTGTGGTGCAACACAGCGGTCGCGGTCGCGGTAAACGTATAGGGCGGCACGATAACTTCATCGCCGGGGCCGGCGCCACAGGCAGCGACTGCGGCATGCAGACCGGATGTCGCCGAGTTGAAGGCCACGCCGAAGGTCATCGCATGATAGGCCGCGAAGGCCGCCTCGAAGGCTTGCACCCGTTCACCGCCCAAGAACCCCTGCCGGCTGGCGGAGAAACTCGACAGGTGTCCGGAATCCATGACCTCCATCACCGCTTTTTTTTCTTCATCCCCGATGGTGGGGTACGGAGGAAAAGGCTTGCTGCGGACCGGCGTCCCTCCCAGGAGCGCTAACTTGCTAACTGTGGCTGTACTCTTCACTCTCGTATCCTCCTTCTGCTTTGCAGGATGCTGAAACGGTCCACCCTCTCGGTAGATCCTCCGTCGCTCGTGAAACGTGACGCGTATCTCGCAAAACCGAAAACATGATTGCCTGCGAACGACGCTTCACGAGATACGCTTCACGGATATCGAGCAGCTTCTAAGGCTCGATATGTCGATACGGCGGTCACAAGCGGTAACTCCACGCGGCTGTTGCCATGTGCCACCGACTCGCGAAGCGCGCAGGCGATGTCCACCGCCGCAAGACCGTCTGGCCCGCTGCAGGCCGGTCGTTTCCCATTGCCAATACAGTCGATGACGTCGCGCATCGCAGTCACAAGACGGCTCACGAGAGGGTGGTTCCCCTGTCTCACCTGCCCGATCTCGTCGTCCTTCATAAGCTCCCGATAACCGGAATACCGTGGACTCTCCGTGAATCGGCTAAGATCGATCGCCGCTCCGTCTCCGGACAGGCGCAATCGTCCGGCGCTGCCGACGAGATCCAGTTCAAATACATGGTTGGTCCGGTCCCAGCCGGAAATGATGGAGCCAATGGCGCCGGAGCAAAACTGCAGTTGCCCGGACAGGCTCCCCTCTTCGTCCGACGCAATGGTCCCGTTCGGCGACTGGCCACAAACCCACTGGACGTCCCCACCGAAAAACCGCATGAGATCGAAAAGGTGAGTGCCCATCGTGAAGACTTTTCCAGGGTAGTAGCCGACGATCGCTTCGAGGCGACCGATTGCGCCATCCTGAACCAGCTGTTTCGCTCGCACGTAGATCGGCTCCCAGCGCCTCGTATGGTTGACGGCCAACAAGACCCCGGCGGATTGGCAGACCTCGACCATCTCCGCAGCCTGTTCCGGCGTCGCAGCCAAAGGCTTTTCACAAAAGACCGCGCGAACACCGGCATGTACCGCAGCGAGGACCATCTCATGATGCAGCGCAGTCGGCGTACAGACACTCACAACATCCAAGCGCTCCGCTCCAAACATGTCCCCATAGTCACGATAGGCCTTGGCGCCTGCACTCCGTTTGAGGAAGCTGTTCCGTCGCCCGTCATCCGAGTCGGCGCCTGCTGCCAGCATGACATCCGGCAGCGCCAAGTAGGCTCCCGTATGGGTCCAGATCTCCTTACGTTTTGGATCCTCATCGAACAAATTGCCGATCTGGCCCAAGCCGATGACCCCTGCGCGATACTGCCGCTGTATGGGTTCAAAAGGTCGCAACGACAATCCCTTTCCTATGCAGTTGAACAGGCCCCAGCAAGATGCTCAAAACGTTCGTCCAGCAAGACCGCAGCGAGTGAGGGGCCGAGGCGTACCCTCTGGGGCGCACGGTGCGACGAATAAGGAGCACCACGTTTGTGCGCGCCGCCGAGTGGTGAGGCGGCCGGGTCCCCGTTGAGGATCTGAACGACGCGAGAACGCCGCTGGCGGACGTTTTAGCATCTTGCTAGAGGGTGACAACGGCGATCCCTTTCTTTGAAAGATGACGAAGCTGCCGATGGATATCGTCCGTCTGACCGGATGACGCAATGAGCACCGCATCCGGGCGGCATGATTCAATGGTGTCGGGTGGGCATACGGTCAGATCGCCGAATCGTTGCTGATGTTTGGCCACATCGTTATCCACCCAGCCGACGATACGCATGGGCGTAGATTTCACAGCGCTATAGATCAACTCGCCTGTCTCCGCTGCCCCGAAGACCACGACCTCCTGGATACCTTCTTTCCACAGTTGCTGGAGTCGCTTCTCGACTTCGGTCTTGGCGATCGAATACATGCGCGCAATCTCACTCGCATACTCCCGCATCAACGAGGCCAACCGTGTGCGGCCGGTGGCCGTCACGAGGTATCGCATGCTTCGATTCGTCTCGCCGCTCGTCATGACATAACCATGGTCTACCAAGGCCTGTACGTAGTTATGCGCCATGGCATTACTGACGCCAATTTGCCTGCCCAGCTCCTGCTGGCTGATCTGCTCGGTTTCCACCAATGCCCACAAGGCCAGCAGTTCTCGCCTCGCGGGGGTGGGTCTATAAAAGCTCTCTACGGTTTTTGCCAACATGCACCATTCATACAGTGAGTGATTACTCTATCGACAAGCTGGATCAAAACTTGAGTCCCTCGCCTAACCGTGGCCGTTACCGCTTAACAGGATGCTGAAAAAGACCGCCAGCTTCGTTCTCGCCTCGAACGCATCCTCAACGTAGCCCTGAGGCTACGCCTCCGGTGCGTTCGTCGGCTGCGGTCTTGCTGGACGGCCTTTTTGAGCATCCTGGAACACGACTCTTGGGCCACACATCCAGACCATCGAAACTCTCGCGGACACAATCCTGTTCCCGGAACCTTCTAGAGATGTGAATGAGGAATTCAATTCGCGTGCCGCAGGAAATATCTTAGGCGTGCCGGAGTATTGGGGGGCTTTTGGTCGAAACAACCAGCGCTTGTCTCTCGCGCTAGGCAATAGTTACCGGCGAGATGGCAAGATGATTCTAGGATGGGATTAGCGCACAGGGGGAAAATGACACATGCGTCAAATCTGACGATGGTCTGATCGGCTGTCGGTTATCACCGAACTGAACTCAGGTTAGGTCGACTCAAACGTGACCGGGCCCGGCGGCACGCCGAGCATATGGTCCTTTTGCAGCACCGCATACTCGATGGCTTTTTGCACCGTTCCTCCCCATCCGCGATACTCGATACATTCCTTCCCGTTGAAACGAAACTCGATGCCGACAGACTTGGTATTCCCCTGTTCAGTCACATTCTTAATCACGCCGCTGAGGTCACTCACATGTCCGATGCCGATCAACTCGAATTCCAACTTGACGCTGGAACCCGGCTGCAAGTTCGGATGCGGCTGCTGAAAGACGACTCGACAGCCCGTCACGCTGAGGTCCTGCACGAGGCCGCCCATCGTCGGGTTCCCGGTCGCATCGGCATAGACCATTCCCCCGCCATCGACACGGACCAGGAGGAGCGGCTCGTTGCTGGGGACACGCACAGACTTACGAAGGTGGATCTCCTCCACGGTTTGAGGAAACGCAAGATACAGGAGTGGGACCGGAGAGGTCTGGGTGGTGCGCACCTCGCTCTCATAACCAATGAGCTTGCCGTCGACCAGATACCGCACGAGACACCTGGTGCCAGGTTCGCAGGGAACGGCTTGGCCAAAATGAAACGGCCATTCACAAATCAGCCAGGCCCGCTCTTTCCAGCCCAGCAACGTGGATCCGCAATTGACTTTTCCCTGGTCGGACCCGATCACCAGCTGGAGGGGTAATCCGACCATGAGAATCGACGAACGTGAGGGGGCATATTCCGGTTCCGTCATGTGGGTTCCTTGTCAAGATATTGGCGGGGATCGATCCCCACTGTGGATGGATCGAGGATCAACGCGATCGTCCGCTTCGGGTGGCGAGTCTGCGCGGACAGGTCGAGGTCGAGCGCAGACGATCGCCGGTGCCCGGCTTCATCCGTGACCAAGAGGACGATCGGTTGAAGGGGATCGTGGTGATTGATTTGCTTCACGATCGCCGTTTCGCCGGTGCTGAGCGAGACGCAGGATCCGACGGGATAGACCCCCACGACCTGGACGAACTGCTGAACCAGCGCGCCATCGACATGGCCCTTCGTCCCCAATAGATAGAGCAGTTGCAGCGTATCGTGCGGCGTTTTCCCTTTGTGATAGCAGCGATCGCTCGTGACGGCATCGTAGATGTCCACAATGGCGGCAATGAGACCGAATTCACTGAGGTCTGTTTTCGCCCGCCGATGGGGATACCCGGTCCCGTCCACACGCTCATGATGCTCCAGGGTGGGCGTGAGAAAGACATCGGTAAGGCCGGTGGTGCTCGAGAGGATCTCCGCCCCGCGCAGCACATGATGCTTCATGATCTCGAACTCGCCGGCCTCGTAACGCCCCGGCTTATTCAATATCTCGAGCGGAATCTGCGTTTTCCCGATGTCGTGCAACAACATGCCGGTCCCCAACTGCAGCAATGCCTCGCGCGCATACCCGAGATGCTTGCCGACCGAGAGGGCCAGGATGGAGGTGTTGACGGAATGGTAGAAGGTGTATTCATCGAACTGCTTGACGCGACTCAAACTGGTAAGTGCGTCAGGGCTGCGCAGGATACTGTCGGCCATACTTCCGACCACTTCGCTCACCGCCTCCATGTTCAGCGCGCGGCCCATCCGGACATCGTCCATCGCGTGATGAATGATGTCTTTGGCAGCCCTGTAGGCCTGCTTAGCGGCTGGCAGCTCCTCGGCGAAAGGGACGGTCGAGATCTCCGGCTTCATGGTGGCGGACAGGGGCTCAGGCATCTCAGCCACTACAGACGTCACCGAAAGCCCGGGCGTGGGATCTTGGTCACTCTCGTCAGTTTCCACATCGAGTTGCTGGACGCCACTTGCGTGGAGTTTGGCAATTTGTTCTGAAGACGTAATCGTAAACCGGTTACGCAAGAACGGCGTGGCCAGCCAGGAACGGTCGAGTTTCTCGACTTTCATGCCGATTTTGAGCTGATCGATCGATATCCGTTTTCGCATCGTACCTACTCAGGTGGATAGGCTGAAGGCTGAAGGCTGACACCTATAAAGCATGAAACGTATTTCGCTCCGCATCCGGACGCCGCTTCACGGTTGTCAGCCTTCAGTCTATCGCCCCGGGTCGTTGCCATCGAAGAGCAACGGGCTCTGATGAACTCTATCGGTGCCAAGGCCAGAATCTTGAGGTAACAAAATGGGCTATGCCCTATACGTTGAGCTGGAATTTCCTTCACTTAGATCAAGTCCTGCTCGATGGATGCCGATAGCACAATGGGCAGGACTCTCGCGCTCACGACCCGGTTTGCGCAAATGTCAGGTCCGACAATCCGGCGCTCAACATCCATAGGCCTTGTACATGAAATCCGTGAAAACGATTACGATCGACCAACTTAAACCTGGCATGTTTATCGTCGGGATGGACCAGCCCTGGTATCGAACCCCTTTTCTGATTCATAAACGCCTCATCCGCCATACCGGAGACATCCTGCTGCTCAGACAATGCGGAGTCCGAGAGCTGAAAATCGACCCAAACCAGGGTCTCGACCTGGAGCCTCTCCCTTCTGGAGAGATACCTCCGTCACCCGACATACAGGAACAGACAGACCGTAAAGAGACGCCCTCAAAGGGCACGACATCAACGGAGGCACTTCAACCGAACGATGCAACGCTCCCCACGGACCGGCTCCGTCCCTCTGATTCAGCGCAAAATACGCGACCCTCTACGGCAGAGAAAAAAATCGCCGATCACACGCCAGGGACCACAAACAGCCCATCACAGCCGACGAATGCACAGCCGTCACCCGATAATCAGGGGGCCTCACTCTCCTCGAACGCCGAGCCATCAACCGCCTCCTCTCAGCCAAGCCCTGCGGGAGCGGCGGCACCATCATCGGAGGAAACTACACCGCTCGCGCCTGTCACCGAAGGGAGCGCTGTTCAGGCACCCTCTCCTGAACAACAGGAAGAACCGCCTCCAGGGCAGGCCGCCTTGCAAGCTGCGGAGGCACACAAGACCTACACCGAAGCCATCAGCTCGATGGAGCGCATGTTTGAAGAGCTGGAAGCGGGTATCGTCCCTCGACCAGCCACCTTGCGGCTGGTCGTCTCCAATGTGCTCGCGCGGGTCCTGGATAACAGCGCCGCAATGCTCAGTCTTCTCTTTCTCCAGAAAATGAAACGGTTCGATCGCACGTTGGCGTCGCATGCCCTCGATGTCTGCACCCTCACCCTCATCGTCGCGCAAACCTATGGGATACCGGAGGGAGACATGGAAGCACTCGGCGCCGGCGCGTTGCTGCACGATATCGGCTATATCCGATTGCCGCGAAATCTGTACCGTAAAAATCAGGACTTCACGGAGCAGGAGCGGATGGTGATGCAACAACATCCGGCACTGGGACAGGCGATCTTACGAGAGGCGAAAGAAGACAGGGAGGCGGTCGTCCGGATTGTCCTGGAGCACCATGAGCGCAGCGATGGCAGCGGGTTTCCGCATAAACTCCAGGGGGATTCCCTCTCCGTCTTGGCCCAGCTCGTTGGCCTGGTAGACACCTATGACGGCCTGGTGAGCCGCCGTGGAGGACGCCCGGCCATGTTGCCGCACGATGCCATCCGACAGCTATTTCGTCTTGGGGATACAGGACAATATGCCAAGGAGATGATCCAAGCCATGATCGGCAGTCTGGGCGTCTACCCCATCGGGAGCCTGGTCCTGCTGAATACGGCCGAACACGCGGTCGTCGTCGCGATGAATGCCTCCCAAAGACTCAAGCCGATCATCAAAGTCATTACAGGGGCACAAGGCGGATCCTATCTCACACCGATTCGCGTCGATCTTGGATCCCAGGAAGCCGGGCCTCGGGCACGAACGATCACGAAGGTGCTTGATCCCCAGCGGGAGCGAGTGAATGTGGCCCTGTTTCTTGAGAATATTGAACCGGAGGCGGCATAATGAAACAGTCAACGACGAGGAAGGCTAAGCGGTCTCCTCTTGCCCCACCTTCCACGCCTCGCAGTCCGATCGATCATGGTCTATTGGATACCCTCCCTATCGGGGTCGTCCAGCTCGATCGTCACCTCCAGATCCTCTCGGTCAACGGTGAAGCCGCTCGCCTTCTAGGGTACTCGGCCGATTTCTGCACCGCGAAACCGATTCAGGAACTCTGGCGACAGCAACCTGGAACCGTCGGGCATACCGTCGCGACACGCATTCGCGAATCTCTTCCTAGTCGCCGACCCATACAAGCAGCCAGGACAATACTCGCGGGCCCGTCACAGGATGTGCATCCGATCGAATGGAGCTATGTCTTCCTTGATACAGAGGGGAGTCTCGACGGGGTCTTGACGATGCGCGACCTGTCTCGCGAGAGGGAACTACAACAAGATCTCGACCGCCTCGCACGCGTAGCAGAGGAAAGCCCCTCTCCCATTATCGAGCTGGACGCCGACAGCAATCTCATCTATGCAAATCCTGCAATGACGAAGTTGCTGCAGCAATTCGGCTTCGATGCCGTTGGGTTTCCAGCCGTCTGTCCACATGCACTTCCGCGGCTGGTTCAACGCTGCCTCGAATCGGGACAGGAGATACGGGGGGAAGAGGTCTGCTTGCCAGAGGCAAGCTTCTCATGGATTTTCTGCCCGGTCCCCTCGCAGCAATTGGTCCGGGGGTATGCCGTCGATATGACCGACGTCAAAGCGGCTCAAGAGGCGCTGCGCCAGTCATCCGAACACCTTCGCGACAGTAATCGTCAATTAGATCAGGCGCTCAAGGACTCACAGGAGGCGGCCGAGGTGAAGGCCTCGTTCCTGGCGACTGTCAGCCATGAATTGCGGACGCCGATGAACGGCGTGATCGGCATGACCGGTTTGCTGATGGATACGGAGCCTTCGGAAGAGCAACAGTCCTATATCGAAACCATTCGGCAATGCGGCGAAGCCCTCCTGAGCTTGATTAACGACATTCTTGAATATGGCAAACTCGAAGCCGGCAAACTGGAACTGGAATGCATCGATTTCAACCTCCGCACCACCGTGGAAGATGTCCTGGGACAGTTCGCGGAACGGGCGCAGACGAAGGGACTGGAAATCACCGGCCTGGTGCATGCGGCCGTCCCGACCGGGCTGCGTGGCGATCCCGGGCGGCTTCGGCAGATCCTCACGAACTTCGTCGGGAATGCGATCAAGTTTACGGACCAGGGCGACGTGACGGTTCAAGCCTTCCTCGAGCAAGAGTTCGACGATAAGGTGACCGTGCGATTTGAAGTCACCGATAGTGGCATCGGCATCCCTCCGGAAGTTCAGGCGCGACTCTTCCAACCCTTTACCCAGGCCGATAGCTCGACCTCCAGGAAATACGGAGGAACCGGGTTGGGCCTCGCGATTTCGAAACAGCTCATCGAGCAAATGGGCGGGCAGGTCGGGATCACCAGTCAATCGGGACAGGGCAGTACGTTCTGGTGCACGGCGCAGTTCCTCAAACAAACGGCGTCTGCCTTGGCTATCGTGCCGTCGGCAGAATTGACCGGACGGCGTGTGCTGATCGTCGACGACAATGAGTCGAACCGGATGATTCTCCATCACCTGGTGACAGGATGGGGCATGGTCGACGACCTCGCCCAGGATGCCGCCTCTGCGATGACCTTGATTGAACAGCAGGCGGCACAAGGCCTCTCGTACGATGTGGCCATCGTCGACATGTTGATGCCGGGCAAGGATGGGCTCCAACTCGCCAAAGAACTAAAAACCCATCCCATTGGATCGCTCGTCCGTCTCGTGATCCTCACGTCACTCGTTCAGCGAGGGCATGCGGAATTGGCGCGCCAGGCCGGGTTCGTCGCCTACCTCACGAAACCAGCCCGCCATGATCAACTCGCGAACTGTTTGAGAACCGTCTTGGACTTGCCGGGTCTTGTCAGTACAGGACAGCCGGCGGTGACGCCGGCGACGGCACCGCCACTGATCACGCGGCATACACTGGCAGAAATCGGGTCTTCGCCCAGAGTCCTGGTGGCCGAAGATAATCTTATCAATCAAAAACTGACCGTCCGCATGTTAGAAAAACTCGGCTACCAATCGGACGTCGTCGAAAATGGCCGTGACGCATTGGCCGCATTGGAGCGGGGGGGCTATGTCGCGATCCTGATGGACTGCCAGATGCCGATCCTCGATGGATTCGGCGCGACCAAACTCATTCGAGAAGGCGAGAGGCGCGAGGTCATGGGCGAGGGTGAAGCATCAGCCGCCCCTAGCCCCTTACCCCTGGCCTCTCGCCACATTCCCATCGTCGCGCTGACGGCCAACGCCATGAGCGGAGACCGCGAGCGCTGCCTCGCGGCCGGCATGGACGATTATTTGACGAAGCCCATTCGAAAAGAAGAACTCAAGGCTGCGCTCGAGCGGTGGATTCAGACAGCACAACCTTCACAGGCCATGGACAGCGGCAATCCTCCTTCCCCCGCAACACCAGCAGCCGCTGACGCGTTTCCGATGATTTTCGATACCGCCACGATGTTACGCAACATCGGCGGCGATCGTGAATTATTGGACCAGCTGATCGTCCTATTTCTTCAGCGCTACCAACCCATGCTGGAGAACATCCGCATCGCCTTGGCCGGCCAGGACCAACGGGCCATCGAACAGGCTGCACACCTCTTGAAAGGCACAGCCGGGAACCTCTGTGCACCGGAGGTTGTCTTGGCTGCCGGCCGATTGGAAGCGCTCGGGCGGCTCGGCACGCTGCTCGATGCCCCCATCATCTATACCCAGATTGAGGTTGCCGTGGTTCGCCTTGTTAAAGTGATGGGAGCACGAACCGCGTCGCAACCGGATCTGAGGAATTCGGCGGCATAAGAAACTGTTTCGGGTTTCGAATTTCGAGTTTCAGGTTGTATCAACCGGCAACAAGAAACCGGAAACTAGTTATGCAGGAATGGCTTCGGAGCGCGACTCGGTCTGTGAAGGCTGGCTGGCAGCGGGCATGGCAAAAATCGGATAGCGGGTGGGATAGTCGTCGGAGAGCACCATCTGCTTACAGAGCCTGGTGGAGGGATTCATCAGAAGCGGCCCGCGCAGGTTGGCCGTAATACGGCCTGGATCTTCGGACGGAATCGTGAGGATGACGGCCAGGGTCAACCCGTCCGCGGCCGTTCCCTTCACTTCCGCCAACACTTCATCCGGGATCTCGACCCGATAATTCGCATGGAACAGCGCGGGATCGAGCACGACGAATGCCAGGCTGGACTCCTCAATACAATGCAGCCACTTGAACGGTGCGTCGGTCCCATGGTCGAGAATGACGTACCTCGTCCAATCGGGAAACCCCAGGATGCCGGAAGGGAAGGTCAGGATCGAACTATCGGAGACCTCTAAGGCCCCGAAGCGAGTCGACGAAAACTTCATGATCGTGCCTCACGCAATTGAGCGCCGCCCTGTCGGCAGGAGACGCCGGAACGCAGCCAGAGGGACCACCCCGGTACAGGCTGCCGATTGGTTTTCTTCTTGAATTCTCACACAGATTTCATCCCGATGGATTTCGACCGTGGATGGCGCTTCGATCCCTAAGCGAATCTGGCCACCTTTAATGTCGAGGACGATCACCCGAATATTGTGGCCGATTGTGATCGCTTCTCCACGCCGGCGCGTTAAGACCAACATTGATGCCTTCCTTGGCTGATGCCACAACTTGATTACCCCTACTATCGGTCGCTCGCCACAATTCTTGAGCCAAACGTGCGTACGGCCTCTTATTTCAAGAAGTTCAACAGAGAGCTTTCGAACAGACGGTTCAGCGTGGCCCCAGCCGCTTGAATGGCTTGCTGCTGGAGCGTCAAGCTTGAAATCGCTTCCACCAGATCCACGTCTTCATTGGTGGACAGAATATTCGCCAGGAAAACCTTCGTTTCATCGAGACTGCCCTTGCTCGACGCGAGACGATTGGACAGCGCGCCCAGCTCGCCCTGAACGGACGACACCTGATCCAGCGCCACATCGACCGCGGCTAAACCTCGCTGAATGCCGCCGACGTAATTGCCGTTCAACGCGGCATTCAGACTTTTCACCGCTGCGAACAGGTCGATCGTGGGGCCGCTAAAGGTCTGATTGCCAGGCTGGTTCGTCTTGACCGTTTGCCCATCGCCGACTTCGATGGTTTGCAGCCCGTCGTCGCCCTGGTATTGCACTCCAGTCTGGATACTGAAACGATCGCCGCTTGCCGGAGCCGCCGCTCCGTCCCGGAGAGAAAACCGCACCCCTTCTGCCTCGATCGTCCGTCCGGACACATAGGTCTGATTCGAGAGCACGACGCTCCGCGTTTGCGACACCGCGAAGACGTCACCATTCCGCGGTCCCGCAGTCCCATCCTGCAGCACGACCCGAAGTCCGTCGAAGTCGATGTTCGCACCGGAAAGGTAGTTCGTATAACCGGCATCGTTGTTCAGCGTAGAGGCCGACGCCCCCACGGTCTCCGTCACGGTCGCCGACCCCGAACCCAGAATCTGCGCGGCGGTGGAGCCGGCACTACCGAACCGTAGAATCAGTGAATTGGCGTTGCCTGCGGGATTGTTGATGGTGAGCCGTCCGGCGGTCACAGACCCGTAGGCCACCGTGTAGGCCGTCGTATTGGCGGCATTACGGCTTGCGTTGAGCTTGGAAGCTACTTCCGCCGCCAACTGCGCACCCGTATAACTTCCGGTCGCCAGGGTAATCGTCGTATCGGTGGTTCCGCCATCGTCGTTGACGATCAGCGTATTGTTCGCCGAGGTGATGTTGAAGATGTTGGTCGCAAGAGTCGTGTTATACACGTTCTGTTGCTTGGACACCCCGGCCAGGCCGGTCGTATCCACATCGCTGATGACCGTCGCCCCAGCCGCAATCGGGCTCAGATCGCGTCCCGACGAGCCGAGAAGCGATCCGGCCGTCGTCGCTGCGTTCGAATAGAGCAAACTCAGCGCCGTCCCGTTTGCCACATCGTTGGTGATGCTGAACTTGGCAGTCGTCTCGTTAAAACCGACCGTATAGGTCTCGGGCCCGCTGGCTGCTTCGAGAGCAGTCTTGATCTGACTCGCCAACTCGGCTCCGGTATAGGACCCGGCGGCCAATGTGGCCGTGACCGCTCCCGATCCTGGATCGAAACGAATCCCGTCGTTCACCCCCGCCGTCACGGTATAAATGTTATTCACGCGAACTTCATAATTGTCCAACGTCACCAGGCTCGAATCGAGCACGCCGCTGTCGCTCCTTACCACCCCTCCGGTATTGGTCGTATTCGGCAACACCCCTACGGACGTGGTGACGTTGTAGAGATCGAAGGTGGTCGCTGCACTGAACTTCACCAGGTAATCGTTGAGCGTCGCCGCGTTCGGATTGAATACCGTGCCTTGTGAGATCACGGCGCTGCCGGTATTCCTCGTGCCGACTCCGGTCGCCGCACGGATGGCAAAGGCGGAGGCGCCGTTGGTCGTGCTGCCTCCGTTGAAGCCGAGAGCCGTCAGGCTGGTGCCGCCGGTGACTTCGACCGAGGACGGCAGGCCATTATCCGACGAGGTGATGACGAGATGATCTGTATCGAACGTCACCGTCACACTCTTCCCTGCCGCCAGAAGCGTCGGATCGGTGTTGATCTTGCGTTGCACGAGTGCGGCCAATCCGGAGCCGGTCACAGAGGCGGTTCCAAGCGCAATCGTGCCAGACGCGGTCCCGTCGACATTCACCACCAGCGAATCGTTGGTCCCCCCGGTCAGCGCGATGGGCGCGGTAATGGCAACACCCGTCGCCCGCCCATGGCGGCCGGTGCCGGCAAAGATCGATTGTCCCCCGGCATGTTCGGCGTTCCCCTGCTCTTGGAGCTGAAGGAGCAACTGCTTGACTTCACGTGCGCCAATCGCTCGTTCGGCGGCGCCGTTGGTGCTGTTGGCGAACTGCACGGCAAGTTCTTTGACCCTGGCGAGGGCGTTTGTGACGCTGCTTAACGCGCTGTCGGTCAGGTCGAGACGAGTTGTGGCCACACCGAGGTTGCGCAGATGCTGGTCCGCCTTCGCCATCGAAAACTTGGTCGCCACGATACGGTCGAACCCGTTGGCGTTATCCGACGGTTTCACCACCTTCTTCCCGGTCGAAATTTGTTCCTGCGTGGCCAAGGCCTTGGCGCGGGCCCGCTGAATGTTACTGACCAATGTGCCATAGGCCTGTTGTTCGGTGACTCTCATAGGCTTGTCTCTCCGCGTTAGCGCTTCAAGTCCAACAGCGTTTGCAACATTTCATTCGTGATGATGATCAACCGGGAGGCTGCATCGAAGAGCCGCTGATACTTGAGCATATCGACCAGCTCTTCATCGATCGAGACGCCGGACGACTGGGCCCGGAACGACTCTAATTGTTCGTGCAAGATCGTTTGCGCATCCAGGCTGGTATCTGCAGACTGCGCCGCCACGCCCACACTCGTAGCCGCAACCCGATAGGCATCGCCGAACGTGGTGCTGCCGATCGCCGCAATGGATTTCGTCTGCAGAGCGACCAGCGCAATCGCGTTGGTGTTATTGCCAGGGACCCCGGCACGCGTCGAAGACGCAGCCACCCTGCTGCCATTCGTCAGCGACGTGCTGATCGACGTGGCCGTACCGGTGTAAGAATTGACCGAAAACTCGTCCCCGGCCACAACAGTCCCGCTCAAGACGACCTGTATTCCATCGAGCGTAAATGTTTGAGGATCGGTATAGGTTCCTGACGCGGCGGTGCTGGTTCCACTGAGCAAACCCAGGGCCGTCCGTGCTGTCCCGCCGGTCACGTTGACGGCCGACGTCGCAGTCGTGGCGTTCGACGTAATGGTGAATCGATTCGCCGTCGTATCGTACGTCACCACTACGCTACGTCCTGCCGTCTGCAGTGTCGCATCGGCATTGATCTTCGTTTGCAACTCGTTCGCCAGCGCGGCGCCACTTGCATAGGCTTGTCCTGGCGTAGCCGCGCCGGCCAGCGTGATCGTTCCGGACGTGGTGCCATCGACACTGACCGTCAAGGTATCGTTCGTGCCGGTCACGATGTTGACCGGCACATCCACCGTCGGCGCCGTCACCGCAATCCCGGTAAAATTCCCCTTGATGGTCGCCCCGGTCGTCGCATTGACGATGGAGTAGGCCGTCGCGGACGAAAATCTGATTTCATAATCCTGCAGGGTCAGCAGGCTGTTGGCGGTGATCGGTCCGGCCGTCAGGATTGCCGTGCCTTGATTGATAGACTGCTCATGCGTCGTCACAGTGAGAGGCGAAAAGAAATCGAGCCCCGTCGAGCCATCGAGCCCATAACCCTGGCGATGAAGTTGATTGACCTCGTTCACCAGACTGGCCGAGAGTTTGTCGAAGGACGATTGCAGCCCCGGAATGATCGTGTCGCGGATCGCCAGCAGTCCCCCGATCCGTCCGCCTGACACGGATGAGGTAATATCAGCCGACCTGGTGCTCCCCGTATCGTATTGGACGTTGACCAGGCCTCCATTGTCGAGCGATTCCACCGCCAGCAGATTGCGCGACACGTTGTTTTCGACGACCACTTGGCCACGCCCGACAAAGACCGACACAGCTCCGTTCGCCCCGTCGAGCACCGAGATATCGATGCGCTGAGCCAGCTCGTTGACCGCCTGATCCCGTTGATCCCGCACATCGTTGGCATTCTGCCCTGTAATTTCGGCAGACACGATTTTATTGTTCAGATCGGCAATCCGTGTCGTCAAGCTGTTGATTTCCGAGATCGTCTGCTTTACTTGATCGTTCACCGAGGCGCGGCGAGCGGACAATTCACCGGCCACCTGATTGATGCTATTGGTCAGCAGGGCCGACTTCGCCAGCAGCACTGAACGCGGAGTGACATCGGAGGGGCTTGCCGCGACATCTTGGAGACTGCTGAAAAACTCGTTTAACTGGGCGCCGATCCCCCGATTATTGGAATCGGTAAAAATATTCTGAATTTGGAACAACTGGTCCCGCGTGATGGATAACTCTCCCAGCAGTTCATGCGAGTCCGTCAATTCCGCGTTGATAAATTTATCGACGATGCGCCGAATCTCGACGACCTGGACACCGGTCCCGACCTGACCTGGCCCTCCATTGATCGGGGCCCGTGCGGTAGACACCGCCGTCTGGCGGGAATAGCCTGGGGTGTTGACGTTGGCGACGTTGTGGCCGGTGACCGTGAGCGCCTGTTGTGCGACGCTGAGGGCGCTTTTCCCGATATCGAGCAGTCCATCGAGTCCCATAATATCCCTCTATCCTCTCTGCCTGAGCATCGTGCCGCCGATTCCCGCGCGTTGAGATTCCCCGGAGGCTGAATAGGTGTCTCGCTTCGGGAGGGCCTCGCTGGTGAGATGCATCGCCTTGCGGCACAAGGTTTGGATCCCGGCCACAAGCAGCTCATTCACGGCGGTCTCCTGGCGCAAGGCACGAACTTTGGCCGTGAGCCGCTCATGGCATCGCTCGACCTCTCGTTTGTCAGGAGGGGCCAGCCGATCGATGACGGCCTGCAAGGACAGCGTTGTACGGGATAGACCCCAGGCATCGGCGCAGCGATGGACCACCGCCTCGCGTTCCGCCTCCAGGGCTTGGAGCCCTTGGAGATCGTTGAGACGTTGCGCATTGAGCGAAGGGAACTCTGCCAGGGATAGCTGGCGGAGGGCGTTCCGTTCTTGTTGCAGCGTGTGATTCAGCAGGTCGCAGTGGGCGGCTTCGCGGGTGAGGATATCGAGAATGGCTGCAGTGGTCGTCGCAGTATTAAACATATGCCTCTTTCTGTCGAGTGTCGTCTAAGTCAGTGAAGGCCCCAGCCGTCTTCTGCTCAGATCGGTTCCCCGACAGAGAGAGGACGGATTAGAGCGCGGCCTCGGTCAATGCGTGACGAATGATCGCATCCCCGACCTTGCGCCCTGTGACGTTGTACGTGCCGGCGTCCACCGCCCGGCTGATCTGCTCGATGCGTGCTTCACGGGCAGGATCCGGCTGGTCGGCCAGAGCCTTAATCCGTTGAATCTCCTTCGCCTGCTGCGAAATCTGCACGCGATCCTGGCGCCCGTCGCTGGACGGACGACGATTTGCCCCGGCCGGAGCGCCCTCCTGGGTCCCCAGCAGCAACGTGGCAAGATGATCGGCTCTTCCATGACCTGAGATCTGCATAACCGTACTCCTCTCCCTAAGTTAGCCCCGAGTCCATTGAGTGCGCGGTACTGGAATCGGGGCTTTACTACCTATCGGCTCCTTTATCGGTTGATGAGCCGGAGAACTTGAGGGGAGTGGAGCATTTTTTTCGGTATATTCATGAATCATCTTGGCCAGCCCTAGCCCGCCAGACTCTGCCGCCAGCCGGCCGATTTCCTGGTCATAAAACGAGTAGAAATAGGCACCGCCTTTATTGTCCAACGCCCCTTTCGGAACAGTTTCTCTCATGACTTTCAAGAGGTTAGAGATAAAGTAGCTTTCAAATTCATGTGCGGCGCCCTTCAAGGCTGCCAACCCTGCCTCCCGATCTTCCCCTACAAGCACAGCAGGCTTCTGCAGACTCAACTGCGCGTCAGCCGTATGCCTAATGGAGCTGATTCCGGTAAGGTCGTGGTTCAAGTATCAATCCTCGCTAGTTATAAATATCAATGTTACTGAATGTTTAACTAAATTATATCAAGATTAGCCTGAAGTGCTCCGGCCGAACGGAGTGCCGATAAAATAGCCACCAAGTCCCTGGGAGTCACCCCGACTGCGTTCAGCGCCCGTACCACCTCTCCGAGTGTCACCGTCTCATCAACCACCACCAACCGAGACTCCTGCTCTTTTACTTCCGTCTGAACATCGGGAGTCACCGTCGTCTGTCCAGTTGTGGACCCAATTAACGGAGCGGGAGGCTGCGACACATTGAGCGTATTCTTCACAGAGATCGTGAGATTGCCATGGGAGATGGCACAGGTGGAGATCCGCACATGCTCGCCAAGCACCACCGTGCCGGTTCGTTCGTTCACCACCACTCTGGCCGACAAATCGACCGCCACATCCAACCCTTCGATCGTGGCGATATACTCCACCACTCGGCCTCGAAAATTTGCCGGGATGGTCGCCCGGACCAGGCCGGCATTAACGGCAGTGGCACTCCCCTTGCCGAAGACGCCATCGATCGCCTCGGTCGTCCTGATCGCCGTCGTAAAATCAGGCTGACGCAGGAGCACTGACACGGTTTCCCAGGATTCCACGTCGACCACCGCTTCCTTCTCGATGATGGCTCCACCAGGCACCATTCCGGCAGATTGATGGTTCTTGGTCACGGTCGAACCGCCGCCGCCGCCAGTCCCACCCAAAAACCCTCCGATCGACACCGGCCCTTGCGCCACGGCATAGACTTGCTGGTTCGCCGCTTTCAGCGGAGTGAGCAACAACGTGCCGCCCTGCAGGCTCTTCGCATTGGCCATCGAGGACACCAGCACGTCGATCGTCAGTCCGGGCTTGGCAAAGGGCGGCAATTTGGCCGTCACCATGACCGACGCGATATTGCGCGTCAGCAATTGGATCGGATCGATCACGAGGTTCACGCCCATCTTATTCAACATCGACATCATGGCCTGGATCGTGAACTGACCGCCGATGACCTGATCGCCGGTACGATCCAGTCCGACTACGAGCCCGTACCCGATCAACTGGTTCTCACGGACCCCTTCAAACGAACCGACGTCTTTAATCCGGACGGCCCAAGCCGGCGTCGCCACGAGCAGCACAGCGAGCAGTGAGGCACCGATAGAGCGTTTCGTCATCATCATGGTCATGTCCTATACGATGTTCACCGTCAATGGTAGCGCCGCAGCAGATATTCCCGGCTCAAAAATATTCTCGCCAACCAACCTGGCTCTTCGATTTCGTCATCGAGGTCCAACGCCCCTCCGTAGGGATCGATGCCGATCTTTGCCGAATGCTGATGAAGCGCCGGAGGGTCGAGATCGGCCCGGCGAACGACCCCGCTGAGGACCATCATCTTCAGATCGTCTGTTACGGCCTGGCGATGCCGTTGCTCCCACGAAATGCCCGCCGTCCGCCGTACGGTGCGTCCCATGATCCTCACCTCCGTGACTCAGAATGGATAGACCCAATCCAGCACCCGAACCAGCCAGCCTGGCCGCTGCACGTCGTCCACGACACCCAAGCCTGAATATTCGATCTTCGCGTCGGCAATGGCGCTCGACAGCACGGTGTTCTTCGTATCGACATCCACGCGCCGGACGATGCCGCTGATCGACATCAGCTGCGTCTCGCTGTTGACGGTGACCTCTCTCTTGCCTTCGATGCGGAGATCCCCGTTCGGCAGGACCTCGGTCACAACCGTGGAAATCGTCCCGGTCAAGGTATCGGCGCGGCTGGTTGCTCCCTTCCCTCCAAACTTGCTCTTGGCGCTGGCATCGACCCCCAGTCCCCGCATCGTCTCACCGCCGAGCCGGACTCCGGGGATGCCGATGTAACCGATGCCGGACCCGCTTAACGAATTATTCAACGTCGACTCCCGCTCCGCCTTCGTGTCGGCAGACTTGGAGCCCGCATGTTTTTCCACAATCTTGATGGTCAGAATATCGCCAACCCTCATGGCCCGCAGGTCTTCGTACAGGTACGCGCGCCCATTCTCCTCCTGCCAGAGCGAACCGACGGTTTTGGGCGGAGGCAACGCAGGCACCGTCAGCTTCTTGGCGACATTGGGCGAATTGTGCCAGTAGCACCCGACATTGACGAGCGCAAGACTCAGCGCCAGCACCAGCCGGACCGACGTATGACCGCGATTAATACTCAACGCGTACGACTCCCGGTGCCACGATCTTTGCACGCAACTCTTTGCCTGAATCGAGGTTCGCAACCGTAATGGACTGGCCGAGCTCTCCGCTCGATTTCGTCACACCGGACGCTTGGATCGAGAGCCCTCCATGCCTGGCCTCAATCGCCACACGATCCCCTTTGTGAACAGCGTAGGGCTTCTTAATCATCGCCAGACGAATCGGCATGTTGGCCTGCAGTGCGCGGGCTGCGCTTTTCCCGATGACATCATTGATGTTGGTCGCCAACTGATGGTTCAACTCTCGCAGTTTGATGCGCTGGATTGTGAGGTCTTCCGCTTCGATCAGATCCTCGGCCTTGATCACCCTGACCGGCACGACCGCATCGACGGAGGCGCCGATGTCGGCCGTGGCATCGATGGTCTGCCAAGGCCTGCCATTCGCATTGATCTGGACATGAAAGGTCCGGCGTCCAAGGCCCTCGTCCAATCCATGTGGGGTAATCATCAAACCCATGCTGCCAGGCGGCACATCGATCGCGTCTTGAGGGTCCACCATCGTGGCAGAGACCGCTCGCACCTGCCCCGCCATCTCCTGTTCGAGGAAACGCAGAATGCTTCGCTGAATATCGTTGGGATGCAGCTGATGCATGGCCGGGGCGAGAGCAGGAACCAGCTTGATCGCGCGGAGTTCAGGCCCTTGCGCCACCCGCATGGCTACGGGCACTCGATCGGCAGAGGCCGCATTTGCGGAGCAGGGCCCGGCGAGGATACCGGTCAGCAGCACGAAGGGCAGATACAGAGGTCGTGGTGTCATAGGAACACTCCTTTGTCCGTTACAGGCGAACCGTCTTACCGTCTGAGGTTGTTCGCAATGGACATCATTTCGTCCGACGCCTGAATGGTCTTCGAGTTAATCTCATAGCTCCGTTGCGCGATGATCATGTTGACCATTTCTTCCGCCAGATTGACGTTCGAACTTTCCAAGAATCCCTGCTGCACGGTGCCGAAACCCGTAGAGAATCCGCCTGTTCCCTGAAGCGGGGGGCCGGACGCGAAGCTGTCGAGGAACAGGTTGTTTCCCATCGCCACGAGGCCAGACGGATTATCGAACTTGGTGAGCTGGATCTGACCGATCTGCGAGGCCTGCGTCACGCCGGGCAACTGCACCGACACGGTCCCGTCCTGGCCGATGTCGAGCTTGAGGACGCCGGATGGAATGGTGATGACCGGATTGAGCAGATCTCCGTCACCCGTCACCAAGTTTCCGACGTTGTCCCGTTTAAACGAACCGTTGCGGGTATACATGATCGTGCCGTCGGAGCGTTGCACCTGGAAAAATCCTGCCCCATCGATGGCAAGGTCCAACTCGTTGCCAGTCTGGCGCATATTGCCCTGCACCCATTCTTTGGCCACGGTAACGGGACGAACGCCGCCGCCGACCTGGATGCCAACCGGGAAAACGCCGATGTTCGAGGCATTCGTTCCAGGAAGCCTGGTGGCTTGATACATCAAGTCTGAAAACTCCGCCCGGCTGCGCTTGAACGCATTGGTATTGACGTTCGCCAGGTTGTGCGCGATCGTATCCACGTTGAGTTGCTGAGCGGTCATTCCCGTCGCCGCCGTCCACATGGCTCGAATCATAAAATCCTCCCTGCTAAGAGCTGATAGCTAATAGCGAATGGCCGATACATCACATCATCCGGTGAATCTTCCCTCTTGCCATCAGCTATACGCCATTGGCTATTCGCTCTTTTTTACAGCACCTTCCCGACGTCCTGAATGGCGATTTCCGCCATGCGATCGATGGTCTGAATCAGTTTTTGGCTCGATTCGTAATTCCGCATCCCCTGGATCATCTTGACCATCTCGCCGATCGAACTGACGTTCGACTCCTCGATATGCCCGCCTTGAATGTCCGGGTTCTTCATCACTTTTCCGTTACCCGCATCCATAAACCCGTCGAGATGTTTCTCCGGCATACGGTCGTCCGGAAACTCCATGACCTTGATCGTCGCGACCGGTTTGCCATCGACATGGATCGCACCCTCTTTCGTGACTTGAACGGTGCCCGAGGGAATTTTGATTTCTCCCCTCGTGCCCATCACCGGATGCCCGAGATTGGTCACCAGCCGGCCCTGTCCATCGAGAGAGAGCATGCCGTCCCTGGTATAACGAAGCCCTTGAGGCGTCTTCACCTCGAAAAATCCTTTTCCTGTAATCGCCATATCCAATGGATTGCCGGTGATCCTGATCCGACCTGGCTCGAACGAGGTATGCACGGCATTGGTCTTCACAAAGACCCGCTCGGCTGAACCGGCTGGCCGCACACCGACTTGCTGGCCGAACCCGGCCGGATTGGCTAACGCAGACCCGGACACCTGCACACGGCCCATGACGGAGGTAAAGCCCTGATCGTCCTGTTTGAATCCCGACGTATTGACGTTCGCCATATTATTGGCGAACACCTGCATCTGACGCTCTTGTGCTACTGCGCCGGAAAGAATGGGATAGATCGCTCGATTCATCGTTGTTGCTCCTTGCGTGGCGTTAACGCCAAGTCATATCGCAACATGCATGCCAAGGCTGGTGCCACGAATAAGAACCGAACCGTCCACGTGAAAAGGCTGGAATCAGCAAGCAACTGAGCCGCACAGGCAATCTGTATCGACCGATGATCGAATGGTGAAATACGCAGGGGCCCAACGGACTAGCCCGCATTATTCATGACAGTTCGTTGCGAAATCGCGCAGTCGCGTTGCGAGACGGGCACGCGGAGCCGTGAGAGCCCGAGGCGTACTTGAACCGTACGTCGAGGGAACGAACGGCGAGCCTGCCCGCCGAAGGCTTGTCGTAGCAGCGAATCCGCGATTGCAGCAGAAGTGCTCATGAGTAATGCGGGCTAGGAAGAAGCTGCCGGAGTAGGAAAATTATGGCTGGCCGAACAGGGCAAGAATGATGTGCTGGGGATCGAGTGCTGAGTACTGGGTCCTGAGTGCTGAGGTTGGGAAGCGCTCTGAGATTCGGAAGATTACGGGAGAAGATCGGCGAATGAGGTCGCGGCCTGTGCAGGCTCATGAGCGGTTGCATGGGACTCTGGCGAAGAAAACCGAACGGCCTGCCCATGCGACTTGGCATGCTTCACAGCCTGCAGAGCCTGTGCGATCAACCCCTCCCGTTCCGTCGCATCATCCGGATACCGTGCGATACCGATGCGGCACGTCAGAAACAACTCATGGCCGTCCAAGGTGAGAGGCAGTCCGACCGTCGTCTGCAGTTTTTCCACAATCGCCGTGACCTCTTGATGGGACGAGAGATTGTCGGCAAGCACGGCGAATTGCTCAGGAGTCAGCCGCGCGACCGTGTCCATCGAGCGCAGAACACCTTTTACTCTGGCAGCCTGCACACGCACGAGGGCATTACTATTCGCCTGGCCTTGACTCTCTGCCACCATCCGGAAATGTTCCAGCTCCACCACGAACACCGTGAGTGGGCGGCCGGTTTTAGCCGCGCGCCCGACCGCTTGATCGAGTAAGGTTTCGAATAATCGCCTGGTGGGTAACCCTGTCACGTAATCATAGGCCGCCACCTCGGGGGCACTGTCCCTGGACGAGCTTCGGCGGAATCCATGCGGACGCAGCCTCCTGAGCCACAGGCCCCCAACGATCAGAAGGCCGAGCAGGCAGAGTCCGATGAGACTCGGAAGAAAAGACAGCGCCATCGTGGCGTCTCCCGCGCCTGGCATCATGGCATTCAAGGCCGTGGAGAAGGATCCAATGTAGGCAAGCTCATGTAACATGAGGTTCGTCACGGACTCCCGGAACCAGTCAATGTGAAAGATTTACCACTGACTATTTCGGTTGATGGCAGGAAGGACTTGAGGGTAGAGGGACACAGAACAACGAGCAGCAGCGGTACCAAACGAGCGCCACGGCTCCCCCACGCCCCCGCCACAGCAGAAACAACTCTGTGGCCGGCTCAGGGGAGCGGGATTCCGCGCACTCATTGCAGCACGTGCAGGCTTCCCTTGAGGTGCAAGACCGCTTTGGTATGAATCTGACAGACCCGAGACTCTGTGACTTTTAACACGCGGCCGATTTCCTTCATCGTCAATTCTTCGTAGTAGTACAGCGTAAGCACGAGGCGTTCCTTCTCCGGCAATTGCTGAATCGCATTCGTCACCGCCGCCCGTTCCCGCTCACCGAGAATCGTCGCCAGTGCATCGGGTTGGTGCGTGTCGGCGAGCATCGTGAGAATCTTCTGCCCGTTCGGCTCGTTGACCTGAATATCGTCCAGGCTCACCAGGACCGCGCCACGGGCGCGCGACAGAAACTCGTCCAGTTCGGCTTGCGTCATCTTCAATTCTGCCGCGACTTCCTCATCCGTCGGGGGCCGGCCGAGCCTGTTCATCAACTCGGTATGCGTGCGTTGTAATAACGAAACCCGCTCATGCACCGAACGAGGAATCCAGTCCATGGAGCGAATTTCATCCAGCATGGCCCCACGGATGCGAAACTCGGCATAGGTTTTAAACTTGGCTTCCCGAGTGGGGTCATACTTGTCCATCGCGTCCATCAAGCCAATGACGCCGACCGACACGAGGTCTTCCGCATCCATATAGGCAGGCAGCCGGAAAGCCAGACGATGGGCCATCGCTTTCACGATATGCGCGAACTCCTTAATGATCCGTTCGCGTTGCGCTTCGAGCGCGGGGCCGACCGCTGGGCTTGGCTGTGTCGCAATATTATTCATCATCAGTATGCTTTCTGTGTTCGTATCACCATGAACCTGCTCTAAGCCGTGTGGATCAATTGGCGCCACAAGAACTGCACGGTACTCTTCGGCAGTTGAGGGACAGGCCAATCGGCGATCTGCCCCGCAAGCTGGACGAACGCCCGGCTAGAAGGCGAATGAGGAAAACATTCTGTCACCGCCTTCTGCTGAAGCACCGCCATCGGCAGATAGTCGTCGAACGGGATATACCCCATGTACTCCAGATTGATATGCAGGAAACGATCCGCGGCTGCATCCAGCTTCCGGAATGTCTGTGTCGCGTCGCGCTGACTCTTCACCATGTTGACCAACACTTTGAATCGGCGTTCCCGATGCTGCCGGCACAGGACTTTGATGAGCGCATAGGCGTCCGTCAGGGAGGTCGGTTCCGGCGAAATCACCACGACCGTTTCCTGCGCCGCAGAGGCAAAATAGGTCACATTGGGAGAAATCCCTGCCCCGGTATCGATCAACAGCACATCCACCGTTTTCGCCACCTCTTCCAGCTCGCTTTGGAGCAGCAGTTGCTGCGCGTCGCTTAAAGATGTGAGTTGTGGCAGGCCGGAGCTTGCCGGAAGGACCTGGATGCCGGCGGGACCGGGAATGACGATATCGGACAAGTGGTGGGAACCGGCCAGCACATGTTCCAGCGTATACCGGGGCACCAGCCCCAAGAGCACATCGACATTGCCCAATCCCAAATCAGCGTCCAGCACCAGCACTTCTTTGCCGGCTCGCGACAATGCCACGGCAAGATTGGCCACGACATTGGTCTTCCCGACCCCGCCCTTTCCGCTCGTGACCGTAATCACATGGGTGTATGAACTTTCACGACCGGCCATCGGTTTCGCGGTATCCTGTGTACTCAGCAGATACTTCATGCGGGAGTCTCCCTACTGCGCGTGTTGTGGCGTCGTGCCGCCGACGGACGCGAGCATGTCGCATCCACGGGGTGACGAGAGGCCTGGTGATGTAACGTGAACAGATCCGCGTTCGAGCAACAGATCGGCCAACCGTCCCGGTTGCGCCAGCTCGAGATCTTCCGGCACTTGTTGACCAATCCCCCAATACGAAAGGGGCAAGGTCGTCTGGTAGGCCAGCTCGAAGAGATTTCCGTATTCAGCTGTCTCGTCCAGCTTGGTAAAGAGCAACCGGGTCGGCGCGCAGACGTCATACCGCGCCACCGTGCGACGGAGATCCTGCATCCTGGTGCAGGCGGAGAGGACCAGATGTGTCTCGATCGGGCCGTACGAGTCTTTGAGCCCGCCAAGATGAGCCAGCCGCGCCGTCTCATTCGCGCCAAACCCCGGCGTATCGATGAGAATGAGATTGGCGTCGCGATGACGGCGGATGCCATCCATCACATCGGCCGTGGTCTGCGCGGTCTCAAGCGTCACGCCCAACACATCGGCATACATACGGAGATGTTCGACCGCCGCCGTACGGCAGGTATCCAAGGTGATCAAGACGACTGACTTGTGCTCTTCCAGGCGGTAATGTGTGGCGAGTTTCACGATCGCCGTGGTCTTACCGACTCCGCTCGGGCCGACAAACATGGCGACATTGTAATTGTCCCCCGGGCTCAAGAGCGGCCCGCTGACCCGAATGCCCTCCTCAAGGAGCCGATGCAACGTCTCCTGAATATCGCCATCAGCCTGAGCCGTCTCCGACGCAAGACGGCGGCGAAGCGCAAGACAGAGGTTCTCGGCGCTGGCAGGGCGCAGGCCTTGGTCGATCAACTGACGGCAGGCCCGTGCGATAGGAGCGGGAAATCCTGCGCCTCCCGTCGGCGCAGCATCGGGCAACGTCGTCGTCAGGCGTTGATGCAGCTCTCGGAGATCCTGCTTCAACCGATGGACTCGTTCCGTCGGCTTGACGCGCGGAGGCGCAACCGGTGACGGCACAGGGGCCGACTGGACAGTGGGTTGGGTCGTAGCGGAACGACGGAGTAAGGCGCTCAGGGTGTCCTGAAACAGAGGAGCGGGCTCCGGTGCCGCAGGAGGAGTCGGCGTCACCGGCCGCGCTTCCTGCCGTGGTACCGGGATAGCCGGCTGAGGGATCGGCGCGAACTCTTTCGCGTCGCGATCGGTCGCCGCAGTCACTTCCAGCAACGGTTTGCCAAATAGTCCGAACGGCAAACTCCCCTGGCGCACGCGTTTCGTCGACAGGATGATCGCATCAGGCCCCAACTCTGCCTTAATCTCGCGGATGGCCTCGTGCATGGTTTCAGCATGAAACAACTTCACCTTCATGGCTTACCTCACAATCGTGGAAGTTCGACGTCCAGCCTGATCGTGTCCAGCGATTGAAGCTGGACCATCGCATCGATTTCATTGAGACCCAGCACCGGCACCGTACGGAGAATCCGGTCCGTTAAGCGGCGGATATGACGCCGCAGCATCGGGGAGCAGAGCACCACCGGCTGCTGGCCACGCGCCGCGACCCGTTCCGCCGCCTGTTTCAACGCCGTCAACAACTTCTGGGAGGTGCCAGGATCCAGATTCAGCATGCCCCCCTGCGGAAGCGCCGCAACCTGTTCACTGAGCGACCGATCTAAGCGCGGATCCAATGTGATGACAGGCAACGTGCCGTCCGGAGCTTGATGCTGGCGCGTAATGGTCCGAGACAACGCCTGCCGCGCAATTTCCGTGAGTAATTCAGGGTCTTTCGTCGAGCTTGCATGATCGGCAATCGCTTCAAGGACGGAGCGCAGATCGCGGATCGGAATCCCTTCCCGCAGCAAGTTCCCCAGAATCCGCACCACCGAGCCTAACGGCAGTAACGTGGGAATCAATTCTTCGACGAGTCTGGGATGCGCCTTGGCGGTCTCGTCCAACAGGGCCTGCACCTCCTGCCGTCCCAACAATTCATGTCCGTGACGCTTGATGATTTCAGACAGATGGGTCGCGATGGCCGAGCTGGCATCGACGACGGTATAACCGGCCAATTGCGCTTGCTCACGCATGGACTCCGGCACCCATAATGCGGGCAACCCGAACGCCGGCTCCTTGGTCGCCACACCCTGGATGGCGCCACGTTGCGCCGTCCCTGGATCGATCGCCAGGACGTGCGACGGCAGCACCTCTGATTTGGACAGCTCCACCCCCTTCAGCATGACGGCATACTCGTTGGGGCGAAGTTGCAGATTGTCGCGAATATGGATCGGAGGCAGAAGAAAGCCCATCGTCTCGGCAAACTGTTTCCGCAGGCCTTTGATACGCTCCAGCAGCGCAGTCCCATGGGTGCCTTCCACCATGCCGATGAGGCCATAGCCCACCTGGACTTCCATCAAGTCGAGAGGCGCGACGTGAGAGGCCGCCTCTTCAGATTTCGCAGCAGCCGCAATAGCCGGGGCCGGCGTTGACTGTGTCGCTTGCTCTCCCTGTTGAGAGAGCCGGTAGGCTAAATAGGCGGCGGCGCCACCCAAACCAAGGAATGCCAGATGGGGCAGGCCGGGAATCAAGCCGAGGGCCAGCAAAATACCGGCGGCGGTTCCCACTGCTTTGGGCGACACCAGGACTTGCCCCATAATATCGGTGCCGAGGTCGCCGTCGGACGCGGCGCGCGTCACAATGATGCCGGCCGCCGTCGACACAATCAGCGCGGGAATCTGTGCGACCAGCCCCTCTCCCACCGTCA
Source organism: Nitrospirota bacterium (assembly GCA_030682135.1). Taxonomy (GTDB): domain Bacteria; phylum Nitrospirota; class Nitrospiria; order Nitrospirales; family Nitrospiraceae; genus Palsa-1315. The sequence continues at coordinate 108,870 of JAUXQT010000005.1, forward strand.
ACAAGGTATAGGTCTGTGCTGCCAGGCCGGGACTCATGCCCTGCTGCAAGACGCCGATCGTCAATCCGCCCAAAATGTTCACGAACACGATGATGACCGCCGCTGTGGCATCGCCACGCACGAACTTGCTGGCGCCGTCCATCGATCCGTAGAAATCGGCCTCTTCGGCAATTTCACGGCGGCGGCGTCTCGCTTCCGTCTCGTTGATCAGCCCGGCATTCAAGTCTGCATCGATGCTCATCTGCTTGCCCGGCATCGCGTCCAACGTGAACCGCGCGGCCACTTCGGCCACGCGCCCGGCCCCTTTCGTCACGACGACAAAATTGATGATAACCAAGATGGCGAAGATTACGAGGCCGACCGTGTAGTTTCCGCCGACCACGAAGTTCCCGAATGCCCGGATCACCTCTCCCGCCGCCCCGGCCCCTTCGTTGCCATGGAGGAGGATGAGACGGGTCGAAGCGATATTCAGCGCAAGACGAAGCAGCGTGACCATCAGCAGCACGGACGGAAACGCCGAGAATTCGATCGGCCGCCGCACTTGCAAGCCCACAAGCAGGATGATGACCGACACGGTAATGTTGAACGCCAGGAGGAGGTCGAGAAGAAATCTCGGCAGCGGTAACAACATGACCATGATTACCGACACCACGCCCAAGGACAGCATAATGTCCGGATGTTTGATGATCGACTGCGGTGAGAGGATCGGAGCCGTTGCCTGTATCGACGTCTGAGCTGCCATATAATTTAGACCTTACCTGGGCGCCTGTTTTGGGGTGAATCCGCGGGTGCGATAGACAAATGCCAGAATTTCTGCGACCGCCAGATACAGATTGGCTGGTATCTCCTTGCCAACCTCGACGAGTTTGTAGAGCGTCCGGGCCACAAACTTATTCTCGATCACCGACACGCCATGCTGCCTGGCCACTTCCCGAATCCGCTCAGCGAGAAAGCCCGCTCCTTTGGCCACCACGATCGGAGCGCCCGGCCGCGCGGTATCGTATTTCAGCGCGACGGCCAAGTGCGTCGGGTTGGTCACCACGACGTCCGCGGTCGGGACTGCGGCCATCATGCGTTTCTTCATCATCTCCCGCTGCATACTCCGCACGCGGCTCTTGATCTGCGGGTCGCCTTCCGAACTGCGATGTTCTTCTTTCACCTCGGCATGGGACATGCGCAACGAACGTTCCCATTCGAACCGTTGATAGAAATAATCGGCGCCTGCGACCACGATGAACGCGCCGGTCACCGAGGCGGCGACTTTCAGGGTCAACCATCCCATGACGGTCAACAGGCCCCAGATGTCATATTCCACAAGTTCCGGGAGCCGATCCATTTCCCCTCGGAGGACGAACACACCGATGGCGGCAATGACCGAAATCTTGAGCAACGCTTTGATCAACTCCGAGAGCGAACGGAACGACACGAGGCGGGAAAACCCCGACATGGGATTCAACCGCGAGGCATCGAACGGGAAAGAGGCTTTCCACATGAATCCCGTCTGCGCGAGCGAGGCGCCGGCTCCGACGACCGCAAGGCCGCCCAAGACCGGAAGGAGCAACAGGATGGTCGACATACAGACTTGCACGACCAAGGAGTGGATATGATCGATCGTGAGACTCGCCTGAATTCCGCGATCGAACGAGTTGGACAACCCCAGACGAATGACGTCGGTGAGCTGCTGCACACCGGGACGAACCAGGAAAAATAACAGCCCGACTCCTGCGAGCTGCATGGCCGCCGTGGTCACATCACGGCTCATCGGGATGTTCCCCTCCAGTCGGGCATCCGCTTTCCGTTTCTCACTCCCCGGTTCTGTTTTATTATCTTTATCGTCAGCCATGTCCCATGATCCTCAAGAGACCATTGATGGTCTCGTGCAATCCGATGAATTCCCGTTCGAGCATCGAGACCATGAAGGGTAACGACAAACCCAAGACCACGAGCCCCGCGGCAATGGTCAGAGGAAAACTCAGCACGAATATATTGATCTGGGTCACGGCTCGCCCCAGCATGGCCAGCAGGATATTAATGAGGACGACCGCCACGAGAACCGGTCCAGCCAGCTGCACGGCCACTTGAAACATATGCTGCGACAGGCGCAGCACTTCCTCGCCGACGGCGGGCGAGAGGTGTGCGCCGAACGGCGGAATCGACTCATAACTGGAGACGATGGCCGCCACGACCATCATGTGGGCATTCAGCGAGAGGAAGACCAGGGAAGCGACGACGCTAAACAATTGTCCGACCATCGGCGTGGAATGCGATGTCATCGGATCCAGAAGCTGCGCGATACTGAACCCCATCTGGTTTCCGACAATTTCTCCGGCCACCTCAAGCGCGGAAAAGAGCAACCTCACAGCCATGCCGATCACGAAGCCGATCATCAGTTCGCTCACAAGACCGGCCGTCATGGCGAGGGCATCAGGAGGAACCGGCGGAAGATGCATCGCCGGCGCCAAGGCCAGGGACAACATCAGCACGAGCGCCAATTTGATTCGAGGCGGAATAGTCCGTCCGCTCAACATCGGCATCGCCGTCACGATGCCCCCGATACGGGAGGCCACGACGAGAAATGACTGAAACTCAGGCAGCAGAAGATGGAGTGGCTGTGTCACGTTCATGTTCGTTCGATAACAGGTGTTAATGCACGTAATTCGGAATGTTGGTGAAGAGCTCGGTCATAAATGTCGTCATCACACCCAACACCCAGGGCATGAACACAACGATCGCGCCGAATATGGTCAAGACCTTCGGCACAAACGTTAAGGTGGCTTCATTCAACTGCGTCATGGCTTGCAAGGCGCTGACTGCCAATCCGACGACGAGGCTGAGTCCCAGAAAGGGCGCGGACACGAGCAACGTCGTTTCTAAGGCTTGACGCCCTAACTCTGTCACCATTTCAGGAGTCATCTCGCTCGCTCCTCTCGAATCATGCTCACGACGCGCCTCTGGCCGCGCGCCGTTGCCTGTTCATTGGAAACTTTTGACCAACGATCCGACGATGAGATACCAGCCGTCGGCCAGCACAAACAGAATCAGTTTGAACGGGAGAGAGATCATCACCGGCGGCAACATCATCATACCCATGGCCATCAGAATGCTGGCCACCACCATGTCGATAATCAGAAAGGGAATGTAGATCAAGAACCCGATCTGAAACGACACTCTCAATTCACTGAGAATAAAGGCCGGAATCACCACATGAAGAGGAACCTGATCCACCGTGTCCGGCTTTGGAATCTTGCCGAGGTCGATGAAGAGCTCCAGGTCCTTATCCCGGATCTGTCTCAACATGAAAGCACGAATCGGTTGAATGCCTTTCGTCCAGGCTTCTTCATAGGAAATCTTTTCAGCCAGCAAGGGCTCGACCGCCTGGCTGTACACCGTCTGCCCCACCGGTGCCATAACAAAGACGGTCAGGAACAGGGCCAGGCTGATCAGGACCTGGTTCGGGGGCACTTGCTGTGTGCCCAACGCCTGACGGAGAAATGAGAGCACGATCACGATTCTGGTGAAGGACGTGACCATGATAAAGAAGGCCGGCGCGAGCGAGAGCACCGTCAACAAGGCGAGGATTTGAAAGACGACGGCGGTTTGCTTCGGACCGGTCTGTCCCAAATCGATGGTGACGGAAGGGTTGGTGCCGCCTACGGCTTCGTGCGCAAGCCCGAATGAGAGCCCGCATGTCAGTACGACGAAGAGAAGACAGGTCGAAGGAGCCGGTAGCGCCAGCCGGCGGTTACACAGTAGCATGGCCGCCTTTCATGTCCGTCTCGATCTGCGCTGATAGGCCCGAGGTGGGCACAGAAGGAACCTGCGACGGAACGGACGCCGCCTTGGCCAACAACTGCCGGACCTGCTCCTGATCCGTAATCCTCCCGAAAGACACCAGATCCGTGGGGGTGACGCCGACGATCAGGAACTCTCCTGCCACCGATACGAGCGAAATCGTCTTGCGGGGACCGAGGTAGCCGCTCCCCAGCACCTGCACGATCGGCGCAGTCACAGGCGTGAACAGTCGCGCGCCGCCAAACCGCCGAACCAGCGCAACCAGCCCGGCGATCAGAGCCAGGACCAGCGCAAGAGCCGCCGCCATACGTAAGAAGCTGTCCCAGAAGTCGACCATGCCGTCTCCGTCTCCCCTAGTCCTAGCCGAGTTGCTGAACCCGTTCGACTGTGCTGATGACATCGGTCAACCGGATGCCGTATTTCTCGTTCACCACCACCACTTCACCGCGCGCAATCAGTTTATTATTGACCAGCACTTCCATGGCTTCGCCCGCAAGTTTTTCAAGTTCGACCACAGACCCCTGTCCGAGCTGCAGTAATTCGCGAATCGCCATCTTGGTCGACCCCACCTGCACGGTCACCTGCATGGGAATATCGAGAATAAAATCCAAATTCTTCTGCGCCGGCACAGCCCCGCCGTTATCCACCTGCGGAAACGACGCCACCGGAGGGGACGATGCACCGGATTCAGATTTTGAGACGTCGATATCAGCCATAGATCGTTCTCCTCAACAACAGGGCCCGCTTACGCAATCACCTTCGATACACGACAGGCATGGTTCCCCTTGAAGACACCGGGGCTTCCTTGAAACTTCAGGTAGCCCTCGACAAAACAGTCCAGAGGATCGCCCGGCCGTTGATCCAGGACGATGACATCTCCCGCCGTAAAGTTGAGCACGTCCTGCACCTTGACGGAGGCAGTCCCGAGCCTGACGGCGACATTGAGCTCGCACTCTTGCAATCTCTCCCGGAACCGGCCCGCCCACCCGCCGTCCTGCTCGACATGATCGGACACCAGCCCTGAATAGAGTTTTTCTTTGATGGGCTCGAGCATGGAATAGGGATAGACGATGAACATATCGCGGGCGGTTTCGCCGATCACCACTTGCAGCGTCACCACAGCCACAATCTCGGAGGCGGAGACCACCATGGCAAACTGGGGGTTACTTTCCGAGCGCACATGCTGAATCTTGACCGTCATCAGCGCCTCCCAGGCTTTCTCAAGATCGAGGAAGGCCTGCTCGACTAACTTTTTGATGACGCGCAACTGGATGGATGTAAAATCGCGGCCTTCCGGTTTGACGTGTGTCTGCCCTTTGCCGCCGAAAAAGTAATCGACAATCAGATAGACCAGGAACGCGTCCATCACAAAGAGCCCGTTACTGCGAAGCGGCTCCATATGAAAGACGTTCATCGAGGACGGCATCGGCACCTTCTTGAGGAATTCGCCGAACTTGGTGATCTGTGTGCCGACGACGGCGAATTCAATCGTGTCATGGAGCGCCGCTCCCCACGAAATCGATTGCCGGCGAATGAAACGATCGTTGATCAGCTCGAGCGTCGGCATCCGTCCGCGAATGATCCGCTCTTGATTGAACAGATCGAACTGCTTGGCCCCCGATGCAGCAGCCGGCTCCTCTGCCGGTTTGGATTCGACGGCACCGGAATCGACTCCCTTTAAGAGAGCATCGATTTCGTCTTGGGAAAGGATTTTTTCCATAGGTCCGGATCGTCCTTGTGGCTACTGCACGACGAAGTCAGTGAAATACACCGTATGCACGGCCGGTTTGGGGAGCAGACTGTTGACCCGCTGCGTAATTTCGTCGCGCAGCTGGAATTTCCCCTGGGTCGTGCGAATCGACGAAGATTCCTTGCTGGTCAACAGCACAAGTATCGTATCGCGTACCTGCGGAATGCGTTCGGTCAAGGCATCCGCCCCCTCCTGATTGTCCATCTCCAGCTTCACCGTCAGCTTCAAGTACTTCACATCTTGGGCATCGGCCAGGTTGACGATGAAGGGGTCCACATCGAACATGACGCCCTTGACCACGCCCGTTTTCCCCTCTCCTTTATGCCCGCTCTCGCCGTGACTCTCGGCTTTCGGTTCGCTGGCTTTCGGTTCGCTCGCCTCTGTTTTCGCCTCGTCGCCCCCATGACCTCCAGAGGTCATTTTAAAAATGGCGAAGGCCGCTCCGATGCCCAGCAACAGAGTCCCGACAACAATGATGATGACCATTTTCATGGGGATTCCGGCGGAAACTGCGACCGGGGCCTTCCCATCCTCAGCGGTTGCTGCATCTGACATAAGATCCTCCTCTAGTCCAACGGTGACAGGAACAGGGAGTTTGCAATGCGTATGCCACAAGACAAGCGCTCGGCTCGGAGCGCGTCAGGAGAGAAACCTCGCGCCAGATGAGCAGATGCGTCGTCACGGAGGAGAGGGAGTTCAGAGGATGAGTGGACGGGATGCCAGTCGATTGACGATGTCAAAATCCTGACAGGGATCGCCAGCCGGACAACAGATCGATGACGAGGGTATCCGCTCCAGGAAGAAAGAATGGCTCCAATGAGGCGGGTCACGCGCACGGCGGCGCATGACCCGCCTCTCACAGCGGACTACCGCTTGAGATTGACGAGTTCTTGGAGAATCTCGTCGGATGTCGTGATAACACGAGAGTTGGCTTGGAACCCACGTTGGGCCGCGATCATGTCGATAAAACTTTCACCCAAGTCGACATTGGACAGCTCCAGCGTATTGGACTTCAATTTTCCCAATCCCGCGCTCTCAGGAACTCCGGTCACCGGCTGACCCGAATTACCGGACTCTGCAAAAGTATTGTTTCCGGTTCGAGTCAAACCAAGGGGATCGGGAAAACGTGCCAGGACTACTTGCGCCAGCGCCCGCAACTGACCATTGGAGAACCGTCCATTGATCACCCCGTTCCCGTCGACCGAAAAAGCCTGAAGTGAACCGGCCGCATAGCCGTCTTGCGTCAGCTGGACTACCGCGGATTGCGAGCCGAACTGAGTCGTGCCGTCCAACCCGTTACCACCCTCCGTCGTGACACTGGTGCCATAGTTATAGGTGAGCAGCTGATCGGGCGTCGCCCCGTTGAAATCAATTTGCATTTGCCCAGGCACGGTCCCGGCTGTCCCGGCTGCCGTCCCTGTATCGAACCGGATGGCCACACTCTCGCGGTCGAGTGTACCGTCCGTGCCAAACGTGAGGGTCCCGGCCCCGACCCTGGTGATGCCGAGTGTGGCATCGATATTCGCCGAGGCATAGTTGGCCGTCACCACGTCGTTGCTGTTAGCCGTCACATTATAGTTCCAGGTATTACTTCCGGCCTTGGTGAAGTAGGTCGTGAGGAGGTGGCTATTTCCAAGAGAATCGTAGACGGTCATCGACGTCGAAAAATTCGAGGTCCCTGTCGGATCGGCAATACTGAAGTTCGTGCCTGTCGTGGATGTTCCGGCCAGCATATTGAGGTTCGCGCCCAAGGTGTCGGCGCCGTTGGCCGTGACGACGACCGCGCCCGTGCCCGCGGTCGTGTTATTGGTCACCCCGGCGAGCCCTGACGCAAAGGTGAAGAACCCCGCCGCATTGACCGAAGCGGTGAAGCCGGTATAGGCGGCGGTTCGAAACGGGTCGGCGGGCGTCAACGCACGCACACCGTTCTGAATGGCGGTGGCTAAGGCCGCGCCCGTCAAGCCGGCAGCCACCGTTACAGTCTGAGCCCCGTCGCCGTTCAGATTGATATCAAATGAGAGGTTACCAGCAGCACTCGTGGTGGCAGACGCCGCGGAGCCGACGACATTCCCTTCCACGCCCGTAACCGGTGCGGCCGAATTCAAGTTAGCAGCCAGGAAGGCTAAATTTGTGTCATTCGGCGAGGCGGTGGTAGAGGGAAGCGACACATCGCCGATCGATCCGGTAATCGTCCCGGTCGTGTCGGCGAGAAAGCCCCGCAATTTAAAACCGCTGGGATCGACGACATTGTTATCCTTATCCAACCGGAACGTCCCCGCGCGACTGTAGAAGGTGCCGCCCTGGGCATCCTGCACAATGAAGAAGCCGTTGCCGTCGATCGCCATATCGAGCACATTGGCCGACGTGGCCAAGGACCCCTGTGAGAAGTTGCCTTGCACCGACGTCAGCGCGACACCGATGCCGGTCTGGACGGAGCCGGATCCGCCCGATATCGACGAACTGATCAGATCGGCAAAGGTCGCTTTGCTCGATTTGAATCCGACCGTTTGCATATTGGCGATGTTATTTCCGATCACCGACAAGGCGGTGCCGTTCGCATTGAGTCCGCTGACACCGGCGAAGAGTGAGGACAAAAGACCCATGGTTTACTCCCTCCTTCTGAATTCTATGACAATGAAATGACAACAGCCTATTTCAGACATCTCAACGAAACTCGATGACGGCGCTTGGATCGATCGTATTCTCGCCCGCGGCCAATCTCGGTTGACCTTCGACCACCCGGATGCCGGAAACGGTTAAACGCGAGGTCGCCGTAATCGGCACCGGTTGATTCTGGCTATTTCTGGCCGCCACCGAATAGGTATAGGTCCCTGGCGGCATCAGCGTGCCGTTCCCATCTCGCCCGTCCCATACGACATGCTGCTCTCCGGCGCTCTGCGATCCGAGATCGAGTGTCCGGATGGTCTGATTGCTCGCATTCAGGATAGATGCCCGAACCGATACCGCATCTTCGTTCAGGTTGTAGTCGAGCGGCGCAGGCCCCGAACCCAATGGGATGATCGCGCCCTCGACACGCACATCCCTGCCAATCAGCGGCAACAAGGAATACTGCAGACTCGAATTCTGCGCGTCGAGAACCTTTCCAAGGAGGGTCGATTGATTGGAGCTCTGTTCCAGTTGACTGAACTGCGCTAATTCCGCCACAAACGACGAGCTGTCCATCGGTTTCAATGGGTCCTGGTTCTTCAGCTGTGTCACCAGGAGATTGAGGAAGTCGTTCTTCCCCAGTTCAGCCTGTTTCAACGATGCCGGCGTCGGATTGGCCGCAGATGCGATCGTCGATGATGTGGCTCCGTTGATAGTGGCCATGATGCGTCTCCTTCGTTCACGCGTTATGCAAAATAGCTGAGGATGCCGGTTCGCGGTGCCGAGGGAACCGGCGCATCCTGAGGAGGATCCTGCGACCGGGACTCTCGCCGCTGCTGGGACGGGCCTTGATGAGCCTGCGACTGCCAATCCTGCCCGGATTGGTTCGTGCGATCCTGATCGACATGCACCTGGAAACGCCCTAAATCCAACCCGGCAGTCGATAACTGGCTGCTCAATTGTTCCTGTTGACCGGTAAGCATCTGTCCCAGTTCGGCACGATCGGTCGACATATGTGTATGAATCGTGTGGTCGGATAAGACGACACGGACACGAAGCTGACCGAAGTCGGCGGGAGACAGATCGAACTGCACGGCCTGTGTCCGTGGAACAGGCACCGGCTCCGCATCGGGGCTCAATGGATTGGTCTGAGGTGGCACAGGAACGGAGGATGCCGGCACAGAGCGAATGTTCGGCGGAGTGCCTCCTTGCCCCTGCTGATACGACGAATATTGCGTTCCCCCTTCAACTGGTTCACTCGCCCTTGGCTGTGGGACAGGCGACGAGACCTCCGCCGACTGAAGGTCGATATGAGACAACCACTTCAGCCCCTCATCCTTCTTCTGTCCGCCTGCTCCTGGATTGAAGCCCTGTTCCTCAGCCGGCATGCGCTCCGCTGCGGCTGCTTGCGCCACCGAAGAGGTGGCCTCGCGATGTTGTTGCCGGAGCGACAACTCCCCCTTCCCTGCAATCTGTTGTTCCGGTAACCAATCGGACTCTGCAGCAACCTCTTCACCCTTCTGACCAGGCTGCAGCGTCGTCATCGTCGCGGTCTGCTGAGCGACCTCTTGACCTTGTGCAGTCATTGGCTCTGACGGAACGGTAGTTTGAGAAACTTCTCTCTCATGCTGTTCCTTAATGGGGAAGCCCCGATCGAGAGTAGGGCTCTCAGATTTCTGGACCTGCTGAGTGGTGAGCGGCATACCCATGTCCGATGGTTCAGCAGACGTTGCAGGCCTATCAGGTTTCTCATTGTCCGTCCGAGCCTCTGCTGTCGACGGAGACACCTTGGCAATGATGTCACCGGTAGCAGAATCTTTAGTCTGAACGGCAGGATCCTCGGTCCGGTTTGTGGAAGAAACCAGTCCCAAGCCCTCCTCTGTCGGCTGAGTGGCCGGTTGGCTCATCAACGATTCGGATACGACCGAGTGCCCCTCAACGGTAGCCGTTGGGAGATCCGACCCAAGGACGACCGGCGTCGTATCGACCTGGGAGGGTGTAGCCACCAGCGTAGCTCCGACCAACGAAATCAGCAGGGGACCAGCGCTAGACATGGTCGAGGACGCACTGTCATCAGTCTCAGACTGCGCGGTCTGAGACTCGGTGTCCGTACGAGAAGCCGTCTCTTGTTGTGGGGCCATCGACAGATCGGACATCCCTGCGGAGGAGCGATCGTCGGTCTCAGTCTGAGGAAGACGAGATTCTGTGTTATCGCTGTCTGTGGAGGCTGTCGCCTTCTGCATCTGGCTCCGGTGAATCACCGGGGTCGTACTGGAAGATCGATTCTCACGCTCTGACTGAGAGGCACGTAGCTTTGGCCCACGACTGCCATCGGCCTTGGATGACTGACCACGCTGCGTGGACGGCATGGTGCCGGATGACCGACTTTCTCGCTCAGCCTGAGAGGCGCGCGACTTCGCCTCTCTCCTGGCTTCGACCCGCTGCGACGCGGCCTGCAAGACCGAAGAGAATCCCCTCTCGTGAGAAGCCGCGCCAACCGAGTTTCCAGCGGCGAATGGCTGGAGATCTCCGCTCGCCGGTGCGGTGCCGACTTGTGGGCTGAGTTGTTGAAAGTCCATAGGTCCTCGTTGTCCTTATGGGTAATGGGGGCACATTGTCGATTGTGGATCTTTCAAGGCTCATGCCAGACAGAATGGCGAGACATCTCTCAATTGGCGTGCGCTTTCAGGCAATCAATGCGGCAAGAAACACGATGGAGGGAAAAAGATGCCGGACGATGGGGTAAAGAATACCGGGAGCAAACAGAAGGCAAAAGCCGGTCAGGGGTTGGAGAGCAATTGTTCGGTGAGTTTTGCGGCGCGGTCCACTTTCACCTGCGCGAGGATCGATCCGGCAGTCTTGCCTTTCACCAGCCGGAGAATCTCCAGGGCCTTTCGATCCGGCATCTTTTCAAGACGTGCGGCAGCTTCTTCGGCGGGCATACTTTCATAGATCTTCGTCAACTGTGCGTATCGTTGACTGTGTTCATCGGCCGCTTGTTTCTTCTGCGCCGCGCTCTGCCCTGCAGCCGCCTTTTCTTGTTGTTCCTTCGCGCGGAGGCGGCGCTGTTCTGCCGCTTCGACTTTGCTCAAGATCTGCTCAATTTCAGCCCTGAGATTGGTCAGCCGATCTTCCGATGTCCGGACCGTTTTCTCACGGCGCTCTAAATCATCTTGCCGCTGTTGGAACATCGCCACCACTTCCTCCGGCAGATTGATCGCGGGGCCTTGCGTTTGTGGCGCCTCTGCCGGTGAGGACTCAGCCGGCTCGGACTTGGCCTCTTCTATCGGCTTGGAACCCGAAGGCAGCTTTCCGGGAGCGCTCCCCTTCGGAAGCGCCTTGCGGATGGCAGTAGGAGGCGTTGCAGGAGCGGACGAAGCATCGTTGAGCTGCACGACCGTCCAGCACAACACCATGATCACACCCAGCATAATGGCGACAGACCGGATCTGCCTCCCCCACCCCAGGCGAGGACGACGAGGTTCTTCCGCATGAGTGCGTGAGAGGGTAATCCGGTCTCGTTGCTGGTCCATCCGATATTGGCTCATCATGGTGTATGCGAGTTCGTCACTCCACTCGTACGGCGCGCGGATTCATCCATTTGCAGTTGCTCGGCACGGTACTGAATCACTCGCTGCTGCTGGCGGAGCCGTTCAGCGAGACGGTCGAGAGTCCGGCGCTCCTGCATCGCCATCTGCAATTCCTGCTGCTTCTGATGCCATTCTTCACGGCACCGGCATTCAGCCTGCCAGGCTTGCGTGAGCAAGTCGGCTTCCGCATCACAGGTGACCTGCCATTCAAGAAACTCTTCCAACGCGATCCCGCTACTGGCCTTGGCCATATACCGCTCAGCCGTCATCCGCGCCTGTGCGTCGAGGGCCTGGCAGGCGGATTCAGCGTCCTGAAGATTCTGGCGAGCGTGAAGCAGGTCCATACGCAACAGGTCTTCCACTTGTGCACGATAACGCCGTACCGCGTCGAGTTTCATGCGGTGCTCTTCATCAGCGCGAGTAAGTCCTGAACCGATGCCCCAAGATCGGCCGGTTGCTCGATCTCCTGACGAAGAAAGGCATTGATCCCATCTTGTGCGGATACGGCCCGGTCCAGCGCCTTGTTCGTCCCCGCCTTATAGGCACCCAATAGAATGAGATCTTCCGATTGTTGATAGCGGGCCATGAGTTCGACCATGGACCGGGCGGCCGAATAATGCTCGCGCCCCACGATGTCCTTCATCACACGGCTCGTGCTATTGAGCAGATCGATCGCAGGAAAATGGTTCCGCGCGGCCATCTGCCGTGAAAGCACGATATGTCCATCGAGGATCGATCGCACGGTTTCGGCGATAGGATCGGATACTTCGTCTCCGTCCATCAGTACCGTATAGAGCCCGGTGATCGTGCCGGACCCTGGCCCGGTCCCGACCCGTTCCAGGAGCTTTGGAAGAAATGTAAAAACCGACGGCGTATACCCCTTTGTGGTCGGCGGTTCGCCGATGGCAAGCCCTACTTCACGCTGGCTATGGGCTAAGCGGGTCAGCGAGTCCATCATCAAGAGGACCTGCTTTCCACAATCGCGAAAATATTCCGCAATCGCCGTCGCGATCAATGCGCCCCGCAGCCGCACCAGCGGAGGCTGATCCGACGTGGCTACAATGACGACCGACCGCTGGAGCGCGGCCGGTGTGAGATCCCGTTCGAGGAATTCGTTCACTTCTCGGCCTCGCTCACCGATCAGCGCAATGACATTCACGTCTGCTCTGGTGTAGCGGCTCATCATGCCAAGCAAGACGCTCTTGCCCACGCCTGCACTGGCAAAGATCCCGATCTTTTGCCCCAGGCCACATGTGAGACAGGCATTGATTGCCCGGACACCGAGGTCGAGCGGTTTGGTAATACGCGCACGCTGGAGCGGGTTGAGGGGGGCCGCATGGAGCGGATATTGGCGCTCGGCCACCAACGGACCCTTGCCATCGAGTGGTTCGCCAAGCCCATCCAGCACTCGACCGAGCAGTTGCGGACCGACCGGTACCGACGCACAATGCCCTTTCATCAAGAGCCGGCTCCCGGGGCCGATCCCTCGCATCTCCCCGAGCGGCATCAGGAGGACACGGTCACCGCGAAATCCGACGACCTCGGCGAGCACGGCCCCTTCTCCGTCCTCGCGAGTGACCTCGCAAAGTTCACCAACCGAAGTCATAGGGCCATAACCCTCGATCACAATTCCGACCGCCTGGGCCACACGGCCGGAGACGGCAAGAGGATCTGTCCGTTCAATCAGTTCAGCGAGATCCACCACGCCCCCGTTTCTGTAACACTTCTCCGAGCCGCAGCAACTGCGCGTCCAGGGAGGCGTCGACTAATCGATTCGTCGTGGCCACCACACAACTACCTCGTGAAAGCGAGGCATCGCCTTCAATATGCAGCACCAATGCCGTCTCTCGATCGCGACTCAGCTCAGGCCTCGCCGCTTCAAGAACCGACACATCGGACGGGTGGGTACGAACCGTCACGACGCCTGATTCACGAATGGTCGCCAAGGCGGCTTTCAACTGCGCCGTCACAACATCCTGATGCTCGGCAATCGTGCCTCGTAAGATGCGTGCAGCCAGACTGAAGGCCAAGGCAGCCACATCGTCCTCCATCGTACTGCTGAACGATCTCCAGACTTCCTCCAACTGCTGCACGGCATTGGCGAACAGCGTCTGCTCTTGCCGGTGCGAGGCGTCGCCACGTACCGCGGCTCGGCGTTCGCCTTCAGCAATCCCCCGGTCGTAATCGGACGGGCCGCTAGTCGTGACGAACTGATGGCCGGTCCCGAAATCGATCAATGAGGGATTCTCCAACCGCACGCCGCCCTCACGCACCACCGCCTGTTTCAATACGGCATTTTCTACCCGCAGGCGATAGAGCTCGAGAAGTCGTTTCACCGTCAGGAGCACCATGTCGCACTCGAAGGGTTTCATCAGAAATTCAGTTGCACCGGCCTTCATCGCTTGAACGGCAAGATCGACTGTGGCATATCCCGTCATCACCACCCCGATCATGCGCGGATCGATCTTCGCGGCCTGCTGGAGCAGGGATAGGCCATCCTGGTCGGGCAATTTAATGTCGGTGATCATCAGCGAAGCCGGTGCGATCTTGAGCGCCGCGAGCGCTTCCCGCGCCGACCCGACCGCACGGATGCGGTACCCATCCGATTGGAGCAATACGGTCAATAACTTCTGGATCGACAGCTCATCGTCGACGATCAAGATGGACGTGTCACGCTGCCAGGTGGCACGCGGCGCAGGCTGCGACAGGGTGGATTCCATACTCAGAGGGCTCGCCATTTACACCAACGCCTCCCCAGCGCCTGAGATCACAATGCGGCCTTCTTCTTCCAACTTCCGGCAAACTTTTAGGATATTCTGTTGTGCCCTCTCCACATCCGCCACCTTCACCGGTCCTCGAGCCTCCATATCCTCTTTTAGCATTTCGGACGCACGGCTCGACATGTTCTTCAGGAACTTCTCCTTCACGTCCGGACTGGCCCCACGAAGCGCGACAGGAAGATCTTCCTTGCTGACTTCTTTCATCAGTTCTTGCATCCCGCGATCGTCGAGTTTAATCAGATCGTCGAACACGAACATCAAGGCGCGAATGGCATCGGCCAGGGCCTGGTTCCGCTCGGCGATCTTGGCCATGATGCCACCCTCGGTCGCCTTATCCACCCGAGTGAGAATATCCGCGATCACCTTTGATCCACCGATGCTCAGGGATTGGACACCAGAGCTGGCAATTAGTAGGTCTTGGAGCGCACAGCTCAATTCCTCGAGCACATCCGGCTGTACCTCCTCCATCGTGGCCAACCGATGGGCCACATCCGCCCGCAGCTCGGCTGGCAAGCCAATGAGCACCTGTCCTGCCTGATCCGGCTCCATATGGGCCATGATGAGAGAGATGGTTTGCGGATGCTCGATCTTGAGCATTTGCGACACGGCCTTGGCATCCACCCACTTCAAGGCATCGAGTCCCGGGTAGACCCGGCTATTCATCGATTCAAGCAAACGGGCTGCCTTTTCAGGACCGAGCGCCTTCGTCAAAATGGTTTTGATGTATTCCTTCCCTTTAAAGGACACTTCTCCAGAGGCGCTCGCTTTCTCAAAGTCCCCCATCACACTCTGCTCTTCCTCCTGAGAGATATTGGCAGTGTCGTTCATGAACGTGCCCAATTTTCTGATTTCCTTGGGATCAAGGTTCTTCATGACCAGCGCCGCCGCATCTTCACCGATCGCTCGCAGGAGTATCGCCGCTTTTTTTTCACCGGTTAATTGCGTGGCCATTCTGACGATTCCTCGTTACTGATCGGTCTTCAACCATTGTTTGACGATGACAGCCGTCGCTTCAGGATTGCTGCGTGCCATATCGATGAGCTGTGAGCGCGGTTTCCCATCCAGCGCCGCTTCGACCTGACTGACCGAAGCAGGCAATGACGCAGTGGCGCTTTGTTCTAATGCAGTCCCCGTCGATCCCAACATGCCCAGCAGCGGGCGCACGACCATAAACAGAATCAGGAGAAAGAGCAGCCCGCCGACCCCATACCGGAGATAGGGCAAGAAGGGATTCGTCGCATCGGCTGAGGCCTCGATACCCTGAGTGGACGGCTCTTCAGTCGCGATGTCGAACTGCACATTCGTCACCTGAACTTGATCCTGGCGCTCAGCCGAATAACCCATCGCTTTTTTCACTATCTCCTCGATGCGCTTCATGTCTTCTTCAGACCGTGCAACGTACTTCTTGGCCTGGTCGGCTGCCAGTTTCCCGTCTGCAGAGGCCTTCGCGCCTTCGTAGATGCCGTCCACGAGCACCGCCACAGAGAGCTGCTTAATGTTGCCGCTGGATTCCACGATGCGGGACACGGTTCGGCTAATTTCGTAGTTCACCGTCTCGTTTTTGGTCTGATTACTGGTCGAGCTGGTCTGAGGCGGCTCCTGGTCGGTCCCGGGCGGCACATTCGATTGGACGCCTGGGACGCCACCGGATACACCATTCACGCCATTAGATTTTTCTTGTCCTCGCTGTTCACTCCGCACAACTTGGCCGTTTGGATCGTACCGCTCTTCCGTCGTTTCGATTTTACGGAAGTCGAGAGTACTCGAGACGCGCACGACCGCTTTATTCTGTCCGACGATCCGCTCCAGCATAGATTGGATACGGGTTTCAATGTCCTTCTCCACTGTCCGCTGGTATTCCAATTGCGACCCGGTGAGCCCTGCCGCGTCATCGCTCCCGGCTGCGGACGAAAGAAGCCGCCCATGGCCATCCACCACAGTGACATCCTTCACTTGGAGCCCCTCAACACTGCTCGACACAAGGTGGACGATGCCGTTGACTTGCGTTTTGGCGAGCGTCTGTCCATTCCGCAACGACACCACAATTGAGGCACGTGCCCGGTTTTCCTCGGTTCCAAAGAGCCGCCGCTCAGGGGTTGCTAGATGCACGCGGGCTCGCTCGATCTCCGGCATTTGGGCAATCGTTCGAGCCAATTCGCCTTGCAAGGCGCGGCGATAATTCAGCTTCTGCACGAAATCCGACATCCCGATCGACGACCGATCGAAAATCTCAAATCCTACACCGCCCCCGTGCGGAAGCCCCTGGGAGGCCAACTGCAATCGTAATTCGTGCACTTGCGCGCTAGGAACCAGGATGGTCGTCCCCCCTCCGGTCGTCTCGTACGGCACCTTCGTTTCTTTCAGTTTATCCACAATCCCGGATGCATCCTCAGGGTTGAGGTTGGTAAATAACACCTGCATGTCTGGTTGTTGTGTCCAGAGGGTCACGGCTATCAATCCGGCGATTGAGCCGGCGAGCGCAACCAGAATGATCAAGCGTTGATTGATGGAAAACTTTGACAACATAGGGCCCTACTCCTCGCTAACGGCGTTCTCGACACTCGTGAAGCGTCGCTCGTTTCAAGATTCGGACGTTTCACGCTTCACGAATGACGAAGATGGACTGTTCCAGCGTCTTGTCACATCTGCATCCGTTGAATTTCTTCATAGGCCGACACCAGCTTGTTTCGAATCTGCATCATCAGCTGGAAGGAGATATCCGCCTCTTGTAAGGCCACCATCGTCCCATGCACGTTCTGCGACTGGCCGGTCATCAGTGCATCTGTGGCCTGGCTGGCTTGCAGCTGAATATCGTTGGCCTTACTGATCGCATGCTGCAACGTATCCATAAATCCAGTGGCTGGGGTGCCACCTGAGCCCTGAGCCGCCGTGCCCAGTTCTCCAAATGACGGGGTCGGCATCGCAATCGACTTGATCTGATCCATGACTACCTCCCGATCTCCAGAGCCTTATTCATCATGGCGCGAGTGGCATTAATCGCTTGCACGTTTGCTTCATACGAACGCGATGCACCGATCATGTTCACCATTTCTTCCATGACATTGACGTTCGGCATCTTCACGAACCCTTTTTTGTCGGCGTCAGGATGGCGCGGATCATAAATCGCCTGACCGGGTTTTGAATCTTCATGCACACGCAGCACCTTCACGCCATCGAGCGCATGGGCTCCAGGCCCCGTTGCCACTTGCCGAAATGTGCGCTGAAACGGGCTGGTGACGGGCGTGGACTGAAAGACCACATCCCGGCGTTTGTAAGGCCCTCCACCAGGCGTATGGGTCGACTGCGCATTCGCCAGGTTGCTCGAGATCACATTGAGTCGACGGCGTTGTGCGTCTAAGGCCGTGACGGACACTGCCATGCTATCGGTCATTTCCATGGTCGTTCCTCCTGGCTGAAGGCTAGAGGCGAGAGGTAAGGGGCGCGGGGTTCACAGGCTTGTTGCCCCTTGCCCCTAGCCGCATGCCTCTCGCCGTTTGTGTTATCGCGCATCCCGTACCGCTCCCATCAACTGACGGAGGCGGATCGCCATGATCGCGGCAGCCCCGTTGTATTGCATGGCGTTGTCGGACATCTTGGCCATTTCCAGCTCCATGTTCACCGAGTTGGCGTCCAAGGGAAGGTCGCCTGCCGGCACATCACTGAGCTTTCCGACGACCCGCTGAAATCCTTCTCCCGGTGGACCGAAGTGTTTGCCCTGTGTCACCGCCAGTGTCACCGGCCCTTGACCACGCTGCGCCGCTTGAAGCGAGTCGCGAAAATTGAAGTCGGTGGCACGATACCCGGGAGTTTCTTCGTTCGCGATATTCGAGGCGATGACGCGCTGCCTCGCATCCCGCAAATCCAAGGTGCGATGAACTAACTGCATGGTGCGATCAAAGATCGTCATGATGCATCTCCTCGTGACTCCGTCCAACAGATGTCGTCATCGGCATTATTGCAATCGTGATGCCATCTTCAACCGGCAGAATCTGACGGCAATGACAGAGCCTGCCGGATCGTTTCTTCCAATACGCTTCCTGCCGATCGGCAGGAGTTGCCCAGCGGGAACGGTCCACTCCGGCCAATACCAAGAAGTCAAGCCGAGACCGGGCACGTGTCCCCCCGATACTCGCGAAGCTTGTTTCGCAAGGTTCGAATACTGATGCCCAGTTCTTTCGCCGCATGCGTCCGATTCTCATGCACACGAGCCAAGGTTTGAAATATCAGCTCGCGCTCCATTTCCCACAACGATCCATTCACCGAAGACTGGGGTACGGAGGGGACTGGCACAGAGGCGGCTGGTTGGGCGCCGGCCTCCAACAATAAGTGGCTTGGTAGAATCGGCTCGTTTCCGGCTAACAACACGGCGCGCTCCATCACATTTTCCAACTCGCGCACATTCCCTTTCCATCGCCTCTCCTGAAGCACGGTATAGGCTGCCGCCGACACCGCCGGTTGCGGAAGGCCATTGCGTGCCGAAGACACGGCCACAAAATGCCTCACGAGCAACGGAATGTCCGCAGGCCTTTCCCGTAGTGGAGGCACAGTGATGGGGAAGACATTTAGCCGGTAATACAAGTCCTCTCGAAACCGTCCCTGCTCGACTTCGTGATACAGCGAACGGTTGGTCGTCGCAATGAGACGGATGTTCACGGACACCGGCTCACGTCCTCCGACTCGATCCACCTCTCGCTCCTGGATCACCCGCAGCAACTTGGCCTGCAAGCCCATATTCATTTCGCTGATTTCATCCAGCAACAGGGTGCCGGTATGTGCCATCTCGAACTTGCCGAGTTTCTTCATAATGGCGCCGGTAAAGGCGCCTCGCTCATGGCCGAATAGTTCGCTTTCCAGAAGCCCATCCGGTAATGCCGCGCAATTCACGGCGATAAAGGGACGATGGGCACGTGGGCTTCGGCTGTGAATAAAGCGCGCCAGCAACTCTTTTCCCGTACCGCTTTCTCCATGGATGAGGACGGTGGCCTGACTCGAAGCGACTCCCTCAACCGTGCTGAGTAGCCTGGCCATGCCAGGATCTTGTGTCAGGATCGACCGCTGATCGATCGGCACAGCCGGTGACATCGACGCATCCGCGCCACAGGCTTTGAGATTGGCAATGACCCGCTCAAGCAAGTCGGTCGAGAACGGTTTGAGGATGTAATCGCTCGCCCCGTACTTCATCGCCTCCACGGCGGTTTCCACGGTCCCATAGGCGGTCATCAGCACCATCAACGTCTGCGGCGAACGGCTTTTGATCTCCTTGATCAAATCGAGTCCACCGAGCCTGGGCATTTTCAAATCGGTGACCACCAACCAGGGTTTATAACGGCTGACCCGCTCGACGGCATCGGCGCCATCCATCGCACCCTGTACGTCGTAACCCAGCCGGCGAACGGACTCCATTAAGGCCATCCGCATGGATGGATCATCGTCGACGATCAAAATTCGTTCAGCCTGTGCAGGAACATCCGTCACCGGAGATTCTGTATTATTGTCGGTCATGCCGATGTCTCCTCTCCAACAAGCAGTCGTTCAGCGATCAACTCAGATGCAGGGTACCCCTCCGAAAACGACAGATCAGGCGATTCCTGTAACGGCAGAGGGCTCGTCGTGTGATGATTCGGAAGCGCGATCGTAAATGTGGTGCCACGTCCCTCCTCACTCTCGACGTCGATTCGGCCACGATGCCCTTCGACAATTGCATGGACAATGGCCAGACCTAACCCGGTGCCTTCATCCCTGGTGGTGAAGAAGGGATCGAAGATCCTTGAACGTTGCGCAGCCGGGATGCCGATTCCCGTATCCGACACCGAGAGACAAATACCAGCTCCGCCGGTTCTCGCCTCCGCAGCCGGCCTCGCCGACAACGTCAAGGTTCCACCGTTCGGCATGGCGTGGATGCTGTTCAGGATCAAGTTGAGGAGCACTTGCTTCATCTGGCCGGCATCGCACCACATGTGTGATGCTAGAGGGTTCACATCCAGACGAATATCCACTCTGGCGCCGGCGACGGCATGGGCCGCCAGAGTCAAGGCATTCAGCATCAAGGCTTCCGTCTCATGCCGTTCTCCATGGGAACAGTCGGGCTTGGTATAGAGCAGCAGGTTCGTCAAGAGTCGATTCATCATGTGGACCGACGACGAAATGTGTTCGGCATAGCCTCGCAATGCCGGCGCGTCGTGTAAATCACGGCGCAGCATCGACGCGAACAGTTCGATACTGCCGAGCGGATTCCGAATTTCGTGGGCGATCCTCCCGACCATTTCGCCCATGGCCGCGAGCCGATTGCGTCGTTGCAGCCGATCCTCCAGCTCTCGCATCGCCGTCACATCCTGAATCAAGGCGAGGCTCCCGGCCTGGCGTCCATCGCTCGTCTGCAAGGCGCGTTGAGAGAGAGACACCGCGGCACCCTGTTGCGTGGTCAGGGGATAGACGTCACCGTCCAAATGCGCGTCTTTGAGGCAGGTGGCCAAGGAGCGGCCAATGATTTGTTCGTGGGCCAATCCGAGCAGTTGTGTGCCGGCCTGGTTGCAGCGGGTAATGGTGCCGGTTTCATCCATGACGAGCAGACCGGTCGACAGGGATTCCACGATCGCCGTTAAATGCTCGCGCAACTCTTCATTGACACGTAAATTCTTTCGCAGCGCCTCATTGCGGTCGGCGAGCTCGACGTCGAGCTGCTCCAACCGGGACGTCAACGTCTGATAGGACTGTTGGAGCGTCGCCGCCGCATCGTCGAAGCTTCGAAAGGCTTCGTGCAGCAAATCGCTATCCATCTGTGCCGGAACCGGATGTCCATTCATCACATCATCCTCCTTCTTTGTCGGTGGTGACGCGGATACTGGCTTGTATCGCTTCCGCTGCCCGATACAGGAGCGGATCGCCCGTCCCGGCGCCTGGCGTCAGGACCGCGCGCACCGGACCATGCAACTTCTGCGTGGCGAGATTTCTGACGATCTGCAAACGCGCCCATTCGGCCTGATCCGGCGCCGGATTCGACGCCAGTATCTTTTGGTAGAGATCCACGGCCCGCTGATGTTTTTTGAGGGAGGTCAAGAGGTCCGCGAACAGGAGGCGGTCTCCCTGCGACTGCATGAATTTGTAGCGTGCCGCCTCTTCGAATGCCGCCACGGCCTCGGACGGTTGATGATCGGCGGCTAGCGTTCTCGCCAAGGTCAGTTGCATCCATCCTCGCTCCTGCGCCTTGGGATGTGTCCGCAGCCATTGCCGCATCAGTCTAATCGCGCCGGGACGGTCGCCTTGCTCAAGCATGGCCGTGGTCAATTGCCGCAGCACCGGCATCGTCTGTGGACTCTGCGGGTATTGGAGGCGAAAATTCTCGAACACGTTCCGAGCGGCGGCATACATCCGCTGATCCACATAACTCTCGCCAAGACCGATGAGCGCCGCTTCGTGCAGGGCGGCTGCTTTCCGATCCCGCACCAGTAATTGATAGAGGCGCGAGGCTTGGCTGGAGAAGCCCAGCCGGCGATGGGTGTCCGCGACGGCCAACAACGTCGTTGTCCCTGCGTATTGATGCTCCGGCGCATGTCCGTGGTTGTGGAACAGGGCCACCGCCAGAACATCTTTCCCGGCCTTGAGTGCGGCTTCCAATTGGGGTTTCAAAATACTAGTCAGATGGCGTCCTGCCATCTGGGGCCATGGGTCGGCTTGAATGGTACCAGCCCGCCTTGCGACGTCTTGATAGACCTGGATAGCCCGTAACGGATCCCCGCGCAACTCGTAATGTTCCGCCAGATGGAACAGCGCTTCACTCCCGAGGACATCTCCCTGATAGGCCTTGGCAATCTCTTGATAGACCCTCACGCCCTTCGACTCGTTCACCGGCTCGACGCTCTGGCTTGCAGTCCCCTTGCCGCTGTTTGCCACGGAGCCCTTCTCGGCCTGGACCAGTCGCTCCTCCATCTGCGCCAGGCGCATACGAGCTAGTACGGCGGCCGGCATCCCCAGGTACCGTTCCTGCGCGACGTGGTAGAACAACTCCGCATGGGTTGTCTGATTCTGCTGGCGGTGACTGTCGCCGAGACGCACGAGCGCCGCGCCGGCATACTGGTGCGACGGATAGAGGTTATACAGCAGAATGTCGATTGCACGGGCTCGCTGCCGCTCGTTCGTGCCGGCGAGCACATCGCCATACTGCTGCAAATATTGCGGTTCACTTTTCAGAAGATCCGGCCAGCGCTGGTAGAGCATGTCGTAGAGGGGTTGGGCCTCCCGCTTGCGCTGGAGCGCGTACAGGGTGTTGGCCAATCCCAAGGTCGAACGCCTGAGGATTCGTTCGTCGCTCGTGCGTTTCCGAACCGACTCAAATGCCCGTTCCGCTTCCACCCAACGTTCGCGTGACTCAAGGATCACGCCCAAACTCAAGAGGGATCGGTCTGCATCAGCCCGAAGCTGTATATGCGAGGTGGCATATTCATAGGCGATAATGGCCTCCTGCAACCATCCCATCTCGACATACAGATCCCCGATCCTCCAGAGCGCACGGGAGGTATTCGTATCTTTGGGGTACTGCCGAACCTGGGATCGATATTGGAGGATGGCTTCGGACCGCCCACGAGTCGTCGGATCTTCATGCAACGCGATCTCTGCCAAAAATGCCTTAATCGACGGCATCAGCCGGCTGTCAGGATCCTGCTTGACGAGTGCGGAAAATCCTTCGCGGGCCAGGGTATATTCTCCATGCTTAAATGAGTCGATCGCCTCCTGAAACTGCAACGAATTCGATCCCTCGGCAAGATAGTCGTAGCGGGGCCCTTCATCGGGTAACGTGAGCCGTGAGATTGCTGCCGGAGCAGTCGTCTGAACCGCTCCAGCCTGAAGAGGCAACGCCGCAGCGGAAGGAGCTTGGCTCTCAACTGCAGCCGCGGCGTCCAACGGGAAACCCTGCGTGAGCAGACAGGCGAGCAACCAATGACAGGATGTTGTGATTTTCATAGACACATGACGTGTTCAGCAATTCCCGTGCCCTAGGCAATTTGTGCGCGAATATTCATTCTGCGCGGGAAATACTGGCGATGGCTGCTGTGCCATCGAGCCGCTCGTCAAATCGTCAACGCGCCGACCCTGAGATGGGTCAAATGATTGACGGATACAATCAGAACGAGGGAAGAGAAATTCGGCAGGAATGATTCAATCACCGTTCAACAAAGGCGCGGCACAGGGATACCCAATGGTCAGATCTAGCCCGCATGATTCATGAGCACTTCTGCTGCAATCGCGGATTCGCTGCGACGACAAGCCTTCGGCGGGCAGGCTCGCCGTTCGTTCCCTCGACGTACTGTTCACGTACGCCTCGGGCTCTCACGGCTCCGCGTGCCCGTCTCGCAACGCGACTGCGCGATTTCGCAACGAACTGTCATGAATAATGCAGGCTAGCGAGACGGGAAATAGTACGGTGGTAGCAGTGAATCCAGGAAAGTGGAAGCGTCGAGATGACCGCGACTGGCCATTCGGCATAGCGATAAAAAATGAAAATAGGAAACGCACTTCACGCAGAGGGACTCCCGGCGCAATACAAACACAACCCTGGCAGACGCGCTCAGTATCATGCTTGTCAGGCCCGTCGCTAAAAGGCCAGGCAGCTCTGTGCTTTCGTGGCAAGTCCCTTTCGCTTCAATTTCTCGACGAGCGTCGTGCGATTAACCTGAAGTAGCTGGGCGGCTTTGCTGGTAATCCCGTTGGCACGGCGAAGCGCTCCGACGATGAGACGGTGTTCGAGCTGCTCGAGTTCACGTGACAAGCTCACCCCCTGGTCGGTAAATCCAATGAACTGCTCCTCAACCTGATCCGACGGCGCCGTCCGTGGAAAGACACGCTCGGGAAGATCGGAGATCTCGATCGTTCCCGATTGTTTCAGTACCACCAGACGCTCAATCATGTTTTCCAACTCACGGATATTTCCCGGCCAATGATGTCCCATCAGACTGGTCATCGCCTCCGGGGAACAGCCGGTAATGGCTGTCTGCTTCGTACGATTCAACCGCTCCATAAAATGATTGACCAACTGCGGAATGTCGCTCCGTCGCTCCTTCAGCGAAGGCGTCGTGATGGGAATCACATTGAGGCGATAATACAGGTCCTGCCGGAAACGTTTTTGCTGCACGGCCTGCTCTAAATCTTGATTCGTAGCAGCAACGACACGGACATCCACGTCGATGGTTTTCGTGCCCCCCACCCGCTCAAAAGAGCGCTCCTGCAAGACACGGAGCAGCTTCACTTGCAACCCGAGGCTCAGCTCACCGATTTCGTCGAGAAAGATGGTCCCGCCATGCGCCAATTCGAAACGCCCGATACGTGTGTGGGCGGCGCCGGTAAAGGCCCCCTTCTCATGGCCGAACAACTCGGATTCGAGCAGATTTTCAGGAATGGCTCCACAGTTGACGGGCACGAACGGGCGGTCTTTTCGGACACTATTAAAGTGCAGCATCCTCGCGACCAACTCTTTACCGGTTCCACTCTCCCCTTGAATCAACACCGTGCTGTCATGGTCCGCGACCTTCGAGACAAAATCCAAGACGCGCTTGATCGGTTCACTGGTGCCGACCAACTGTTCGGCCCGATAGGGAGCGCGTGTGGATTTCCGCGAACCACGATTATCCAGGCCACGACGATGCGCCTCCAACGCTTTATTGATGACGACAATCACCGATTCATTCTCGAATGGCTTTGTGAGGAAATCGAATGCGCCGACCTTCATCGCCTTCACCGCACCGTCGATCGAGCCGTAGCCGGTCATCACGATACCGATCACCTTCGAATCGATCTGCAGAATGCGCTCCAGGACGGCCAAACCATCGATATCGGGCAGCTTCAGATCCGTCAACAGCACATGAACGGGAATCTCTTGGGCGACTCGAATCGCATCCTGTCCGTTCCCGACCACCGTGACCTGATGGCCCTCTTGCGTCAAGAGCCTGCGAAGCAGGCTCTGCACCCCTTCATCGTCTTCAACCACAAGTATCGACAACAAACTCATAGCGTACTCCTCATGAAAGGTGATGACAGATGATGGCGAAGGCATATTCGAGCGCAGAATTCTCACAATGACCGCTCGACCGCTGCAAGCAGGACTTGCATGGGCATTTTTTACCGAGCTGAATTGTCAGGGCATACGATAAGTGCATCGATATTAAGCGTAGACGAGATTCCTATAACGAAAAGTGCCTAATAGCCCATACGCTGCACGCATTATGCACCTAGCTATATAGAGCTATACATTCCAAATAATGAGACCACACAGCCCTAAGCCCTATTACAATAGAGCCATTCACTACTAGGCAAATACTACTCGGCCCTACAAAATATGGCATCATGCTCTGCCGATAGTCAGAATTGACGCCCTGCTGGATATCGGGCCAGGTTACGGCAACAAGAATGAGGACCCTGCGACTCATGCGCAGCAACAATCAAACGCCTAAAGCTGAAGAGAAGGCACATAACTGGGAAAGGGGATGTCACTCACTGGAAAGAATCGGCTACGTGAGAAGGGGACAGAAGAATTCGCAGAACGTCACGACCGTGAACGGTTCAGCCGAACCGCCTCGACGCGCGTGCATGAGGTCAGTGGATTTTCTCCATCATCAACGGAGGATGCAAACCGACCTGCTTATCCGAGTGAGAATCCCGAATAAAAAAGGCAGCCGCTTGAGCACGACGGGTCACTTTGAGCTTCTGAAAAATGAACCGGATATAATTCTTAACCGTCTTATCGCTCAATTCAAGCGATGAGCCAATCTCTTTGTTCGTTTTTCCCTCTGCTACAAGCGCAAGGACACGCTGCTGTTGGGAGGAGAGTGTTGCCCGTGGTTCGGATGCCTCCTCTCGTTGCGACCGCATACGGGTCAAGAGCGGCTGTGTTATGGCCGGATCGAGGATTGACTGGCCCTGGGCGACGGCATGGATAGCACGCAGTAATGCATCCACGTTCACTTGCTTCAACAGATAACCATGTGCGCCCCCGATCACCGCCGCGAGCACCGCTTCATCGTCCTGGTACGACGTCAGAAACAGCACTCGCGTATTGGGGCAGGAACTGCGAATCGCTCGGCAGGCATCCACTCCACTCCCCCCAGACAGGCGAACATCCATGAGCACGACGTCTGGATTGAGGTTGCACGCTTCACGAATCGCATCCTCGACCGTAGCGGCTTCGCCAACGACGTGGATACTGCTCTGTCGGCTCAGCACCGTCTGCAATCCCACTCGAACGACTTCGTGATCGTCCACAATCAACACTTTGACCGGCATCGTAGTCGAGTTAATCAACATGTCCCCCTTTGTAAAGGTTGCCGAGCACACGGAAAGCAACGCCAGCCACAGCCGCTCTCCCTACGCCCAGCATTTCATGCATAGAAATCGACGAGATATTTCGATCGAGAGAAACAGAAACAACGCGACTTCGCGCACTTCTACGGGGAGAGATCAGGGCAGGTTGCCGATACACCGGTGAGCCTCACAGTCCGACTACCGCGTCATTGCTCAGGAATCATAAATCCATTTACCATCTATAGCAATGATGCTAATCGGCTCTAGGACGAATCGGCATAGAGGGAGAGTTATGAAAGCAATTATGTCCATTCAGGCCGACATCCGATGACTTACGTATCATTGCTTGCCCTCAGCTCGGCATTGATACGCCGGTGAATCCTACCGCAATAGACACCGCGATCAAGCCTTTGTAGATCGAACGCCTCTTGGAGACAGAAGTGTTCGCGAGGAGGCCCGTTTATATCCGTCTTCTCCTCGCGAAGTGGACCAGGAGATTAAAGTTCCACGCTGTTCTGCCGACAAGAGACTGTACCGAAACACAGTGGTCATAAACCGCTCTCAAGGACCACCACAGCATGACGACCGAAATAGATCGTTCGACGAATATCGACATGCCGGAGCAGGTCGAACAGGCCTTAATCGAACGGATCGATAAGGACAAAATCGAACTGCCTGTTCTTCCGCAAGTCGCTGGCCGGGTCATGGCCCTGGCCAATGATCCATCGGCAGACGCAGCCCGTCTCTCTACCCTCATCCACCAGGATCAGGCATTGGCGGCCCACGTCTTGAAAATTGCGAATTCTCCCGCTTATATGCCCAGAACTCCGATTATGTCGCTCCAGCATGCCGTCGCAATGCTCGGGGTAAACCAACTGTCGGAGATCGCCGTTACGATTTCGCTCAAAAGCGCGGCCGTTAAAATTCCAGGTTATGAAGCGGATATCAGACAGCTGTGGCGCCACGCACTGGCGAGCGGGGCCTATGCCAAAGAAATCGCACGCCTCCGTCGCTATAATGTGGAAAGCGCCTACCTCTGCGGGCTCCTGCACACCGTTGGAAAATCGGTCGTCCTCAAGACAGTCACGACGATTGCCACGGAGCTGCATGTGCGGCTTGAGGCCAACGCGATCCTCGCTTTTCTCGACGGGTACCATTCCCGCGTCGGTATTTTGATCGCCGCTGAATGGGCCTTACCTTCCCAAGTTGCCGAGGCTATCGCCTATTACGCAGTCTATGAGCAAGCGCCCACACATAAGCACGAAGCGATGATGACCTGCCTAGCCGACCGGCTGGCCACCTATATACTCGTGCCCGATTCCTTCGATGACAGCACCCTTCGCGACCACAGCGTATTTGCCGACCTCAACCTCTATCCCAACGACGTAGACACGCTACTCGGTCTCAAGGACAAGGTTCTCAGCCTGGTGGACACAATGACGCTATGAGTGATGCGACCCATTTTGACATTGTCGTAATCGGAAGCGGTCCCGCCGGCCAGAAAGCGGCCATCCAGGGCGCCAAGGCAGGCAAACGTGTGGCCGTGATCGAACGCGAGCCGGGTGTTGGCGGTGGCTGTGTCTACCGTGGAACGATCCCCAGCAAGACCCTTCGCGAGAACGCCCTGCAATTAGACCGATCCAAACGGTCCTCGTCCACCTTGGATGTTCGTGTGCCGCCTAATATTCTCGTTGCCTCACTGATGCGCCGTGTCGATGAAGTGGTCACGGCACATGGCGTCTACATGGAGAAACAGCTCAAGCGCAACGGCATCTCGTTTTTCCACGGACGTGTCCGGTTTTGCTCGGCTACCCTGCTCGAAATGCTCTCAGTCGACGGGGTCAAGCAACTCTTCACTGCCGACACGATCGTCATTGCCACCGGGTCACGGCCTCGCGCACCAGTCGAGATTCCCATCGACCACGAACATATTCTGGACAGTGACTCGATCCTCTCCATGATCTATTTGCCACGCTCCCTTACCGTGCTCGGTGGAGGCGTCGTAGCATCGGAATATGCATCGATCTTTGCCTCACTCGGCGTGCAGGTGACCATTATCGATCGGGCCGATCGTCCTCTTCAGTTTCTGGACGCAGAACTTGTGAAGATGTTTGTGTTGAGCTTTGAACAACAGGGCGGTCGCTATTGCGCAGGGCAAGCCATCAAGAACGTCCGGTGGGATGGGATCTCGCAGGTCGTCACGACCCTCCAGGACGGGCAAGTCATTACCAGCGATAAAATGCTTGTGGCCATGGGGCGACAACCCAACCTTGAAGACCTCAATCTGAGCGCCGCAGGGTTGCCACTTAACGAAAAGGGAACCTTGGCCGTCAACGAACATTGCCAAACGGCCCTTCCCCACATTTATGGGGTCGGTGACCTGCTCGGCCCCCCGGGCCTGGCCTCTACGGCTATGGAGCAGGGCCGGCGAGCCGTCTGTCACGCCCTGGGTCTTCCCGAAGGACGCTCGTCCGACATCCCAGTCGGCATTTATACGATCCCCGAGATGGCCAGTATCGGACTGGACGAAGCAGCCGCACGCGCACGCTATCGAGAGGTCCTGATTGGCCGCGCGCGATTCGACGAAATTGCCCGAGGTCAAATCTCAGGCATGTCCAACGGTTTGATGAAACTGGTGGCCGATCCGACCGGAGTGTACCTATTGGGGGTTCAGATCATTGGAGAAGGGGCAACAGAACTGATTCACGTGGGCCAGATCGCGCTGCAACATGCAGCCACAATCGATTCGTTCGTAGAGAATATCTTCAACTTTCCTACCCTAGCCGAGGGCTATCGCATCGCAGCACTTGATATCGCAGGGCAACGACAAAAACGGCTGACCTCACAGGCCGCATGAACAAGCGAGAACGGCGTGGAGCGAGACGATTCGAGCCGTCAGGATCTTTGAACCCCACACTCCACATCGTGCGTCACAAGAGCATCGCTCACCCGTTTGATTCAAAGACGGAATAGGCGCCCGACTCCTCTCCTACCGGCTTCACCACAGACGATTCCTGTTTCTGCGACCATGCCAATAATCCAGATGCGAGAAACCGCGCATCGACCACTCCCAGAATATGCTGCCGCAATTCATCACGAAAGGGCGCAAGACTCTCATCGTGAAGGTAGCGATCAACCGTGCGAGGCAACCGCCGTCTCCAGGCCTGTGCCGCCTGTCGCGCACCCTCTGCAGCAAGTCCTCCACGACTGAGAATGGCACGGACCTCCTGCTCGAAAAACCCGACATGCACCTCTTCATCTTCCATAATAGAGGTGAGATCGGGACGCAACCCCACTAACAGCCGGGCAAACTCAAGCCCCAATGTTTCATACCCGTAGAGATGGACCGCAAGGACCCTCCATTGATCAGGCACACGTGGTAGCGAGGTCTTTCCATGCGATTTCACTCCCAACAGCAGCTCGAACTGCTTGAGGTGCTGCGCCTCCTCTTCCTCATGCCGCCTTAAAAACTGCAACACTCCCGGAGGAACGTCCTGCGCTTGCGCAGAACGTACCGCCCACAGGGCCATGGCCTCCGCTTTCAGGAATTGTTCAAGGATCGCATGTTCGCAACTGGGAGGAAGCGGATGAATCATGCGACAGTCTACCGGAACGGATAGGTTGGAACCAACAGTCGAGTGGATAGAAATAAATCGAGCGCGATAAAATGCGCAGATTATACTAAAAATACCGCTTCCACGCTGTAGACACTCTCCAAATCATTCCTGTATTATGTCGCCCGGTTACGTACCATCGATTCTGGCGGTGTAGCTCAGTTGGTAGAGCAGCGGACTCATAAGCCGCGGGTCTCCCGTTCAATCCGGGACACCGCCACCATACAGCACTTCGTGCTCTTACAGACCCCGCTTCTACTAATCACTTCAAGACAGCTTAACCAGCAGTCCTATCCGCAACAGTCTCCTGCAAACGTCTGCAGCTGCTGAGTGGCACTCCAGCAGCGTTCACACAGTTCGACCGTAGAATGAGTCATGCCATCCACGCAAACGATGCGTCGCTGAACCGCCGCCCCACAGTCGGAGCAAAGGCCTGCGTTCGCACGGCCCTGCTACCCTCTTGGATCAGCATGAGGCAGCATTTTAGTGTTCGGACGATAGCGACGATTGCAGACGTCCGACATGAACTCTTGCCCTCCCGTGAGGTGGACAAGAGTTCGCCACAATCGAACCGTAAATGGTTTTGCCTTAGCCCGATAGAACTCCCATTGCATCTCACGCAATTGGTCATTCAGGGAATCTACCGTTCGCTCCAAATCAACGAGCCGGTCTGTCTCCAAAAATCTTCCTGCTGTCATCATCCTGCCCTCCCTTCTGTATTTACAGCGCACAATGCCGAATCACGCCAATGAGAATGCCTTCGATATGAAACGTATCTGACGCTCGCACGATAATCGGCTGCATCGTCGCATTCGCAGGATGCAGCTCAATGTGTGAGTCCTTCTTGAAGTAGGTCTTGATCGTAGCCTCGTGATTCACCAACGCCACGACGGTTTGCCCGTTCTGCGCCGTCGACTGTTTTCTCACCACCACCAGGTCGCCAGGGAGGATACCGTCATCCTTCATCGATTCCCCTTTGACACGGAGTGCAAACGTATCTCCTCCCCGTAACATGCTGGGCGGAACATCAATGAGTTCAGACTGGGGAACCGGCTCAATCGGCACGCCAGCCGCCACCATTCCAGCCATGGGGATTTCAGACGTCCGCCCCAACCGTTCCAATGCGACTTGGACGATTCCAGGAATACGGCGCATACCAGATTCGTAGCGTGCAACCGACACGCGTGTTGTCTGCAACGCATCAGCAAGTTGCTGTTGGGTCAGTCCCAGCTGTTCTCGAGTTCGTTTCAGGTCGGTCGGCTTCATGATGTAACCAATGGTTACACATAATATGAATAGCTGTCAAGGCTCCTTGCCTGACTCCTAATAACGATGCTGAAAACACAGTCCTGGAGAGAGTCTGTGCATAAGTTGGCCACAAACAGCGCTCCCACGGCGGAGGTTCATGATTGTGAGTCGCGAAACTACAGTCATTATCTAGGGTTTGTTGTTTTTGAGATTTTTTCAGTTCGACACCACCATATATTGGGGTGCCCGGCTCAATCAAACCAATGCCTATTTTTTAGGCAAAGACGTATTGGGAAGGCAAAAATACAGGGTATTTCGATGGCGAGACGATCTTATGAACAGACTTATCCACAGAAGCTGGGGAGAGAGTTTTGAATACTTTTCTCTTGACCTTTCTAACAGCTTTTCTCGCACTTCTTCGATATTCGCCTGTCTTTGATAACGTGAACCGTTATTCGCCCGAGCGTGGTGAAACAAGTGGGGAGAGTGAGGCGGCCTGAACGTAGGATACTGAAGACAGACGGTTGAAGTACTCGAAACTACGAGTCCTGCTTTTCACGACAGCCTTGCCAGTCCCTTAAGTTCGGATTAGCCCGATCTCGGCACAAGATGCACGGCACCAGCCTTGATCGCCGCGATGACAGAGGAGCCAGACACCAGACACAAATCTTCTACCGCCCCGCGCGTGATGGTTGCCGTGAGGAGGAAACCACAGTCGATCGTGACCTGCACCATCACACCTTGCGGAGCAATATCGGTTACCCGCCCGAGGAGATGGTTCCGGGCACTGGTCATCCCGCTCCCCGACGGCTCCACCACCACATCTTCGGCACGGATACAGACGTAGACGGGTGCACCGATGGCATTACTACTCAGACCTTTCAGCTTCGTTCCATTGACAGTCACCGTGGATAACCCGTCCGCTTGTTCGATCACCTCACCTTGCACGACCGTCTCCACCCCGACGATACGCGCCACCTCCGCATTGGCCGGCCGGCTGAATACCTCATGTGGCTTCCCGACTTGATGGACCAGCCCTCTACCCATCACCGCCATCACATCGCCCAACGTGAGCGCCTCAGACCAGTCGTGGGTCACAATGATCGAGGGCAACGCCAATTGCTTTAACAGACTCCTGAGTTCCCCCCTGAGCTGAAGTCTGGTTGGCGCATCCAAAGCCGACAGGGGCTCGTCAAGCAAAAGGAGTTGCGGCCGTGGCGCGACGGCTCTGGCAAGCGCCACTCGCTGCTGTTGGCCACCGGATAATTCTCGCGGCTTTGCTGCTTCAAGCCCCTGCAACTGGAACAACTCCACCACCTCTGCCACTCGCTTGTTCCTGTCCTCGGACGCCAATGCTCCCAATCCATAGGCAATGTTTCCAGCCACGGAGTAGGTGGGAAAGAGCGCATAATCTTGCGGCATATACCCGATCTGTCGATCTTGCGGCGAGACCCTGATCCCCGATTTCGTATCCAACCAGGTCCGCGACAAAAACTGGATTCTCCCCTCTTCCGGCCATTCGAGTCCCGCGACAGACCTGAGGATGGTCGTCTTGCCCGACCCGGACGGACCGAACAGGATCAAGACGGTCGAGGCCTTGATCTCGTAGCGGAGATGGGCCTGAATAGGCGCCCGCCCGGAAAAGGTCTTGGTCATGTCGATGGTCACTTCTGCGGCCATACTGCCCATACCTTTCGATTCATCGCATAGACCAGCAGCAGCACCCCGTAGGAGACCGCGAGCAACAACAACGCCGTCTTGGCGGCCCCGGCGTAATTGAGCGCTTGTACTTCATCGTAAATATCGATCGAGACCGTGCGCGTTTCCCCCTCGATGTTGCCGCCTACCATCAGCACCACACCAAACTCTCCCAAGGTATGCGCGAAACTCAACACCGCGCCAGTGACGAGTCCTGCCATGGAGAGCGGGACAATGAGCTTGAAGAACGTGGCGACTTTGGACACACCCAACGTCCAAGAAGCTTCGATCAACCGGCGATCGACTTGCTCAAAGGCTGCAGCGAATGGCTGGACGGCAAATGGCAGACTGTAGAGGATCGACGCAAGGAGCAGACCTTCGAAGGTAAAGGGAAGCGGGTGCCCGACCAGGTCGCTGTAGAATCGACCGACCGGGCTATGCGGACCGATGGCAACCAGAATGTAGAAACCCAATACTGTCGGTGGGAGCACGAGCGGCAGCGCGACTACCGATTCGACAATGAACTTCCAGCGCCATTTTGAAAAGGTCAGCCAATAGGCGATGGGCAATCCGACGACCAGCAAGACGCCGGACGTCAGACTGGCCAATTTGAATGTCACCCAGATGGCCGTCCAATTCATACGACCGCCCCAAATCCTTTCATGAGCACTGTCAGACCATTCCCATCGATGGCTTAACCGGGCAACGTGAATCCATAGCGCTTCATGATCCCCTGCCCTTGAGGGCCTTTGATATAGTCGAGAAACTGCTTTGCCGCATCGGGACTCTTGGATTGTTTCAAAATCACGGCACCCTGTTCCAGAGGCGCATGTGCCGTTGCGGGAATCTCCCAATATTGGCCGGCAGCTTTCATCGCCGGTGCAAGCGCCAGGGACAAGGCGACAATTCCCGCGTCGCAGGCGCCGGATTCAATGAATTGTGCCGCTTGCGAAATATTCTCTCCGAGAATGAGCCGGTCTTTGATCTGGTCATAGACCTTGAAATGCTCCATCGCCGCTACCGCCGCCCTGCCATACGGCGCATGTTTGGGATTGGCGATGGCTATCTTCCTGATCGTCGGATCGCGTAAGACCTCCAACCCCTTGGAGAGATCCAGGTGCGAGCCCTTACCGGTCCACAAAACAATCCGCCCCACCGCATAGGAATAGAGCGATCCTGGCACAACGAGGCCAGCCTCCTCCAGCTTCTTCGGGTAACCGATGTCGGCTGAAAAATAGAGATCGAACGGCGCACCATTCTGAATTTGCGCATAGAAATTGCCCGATGATCCGAGCGTCAACTTCACATGATTGCCGGTCGTCTGTTCGAATTCGAAGACGATTTCCTTAAAGGCGAAACTGAGATCGGAGGCCGCGGCAATCGTCACCTCGGCGGCAAACACAGAGGGCAGTGCCAGACAGATGGCCATAAACCAGATCACCATCACAACAACAATTCGATTTGTGCTCGACATCACGCACCCTCTAGAAAAAGATGGAGTACTGAATCCGTATCGCGTTTTCGATCAAATTCTTATTCACCGCATCGAGCGGCACATTGCCCGAGGATGTGAGCGCGACCGGCGAACTGGGTAAGGGAGCACTGCGGCCCAGCGCATATCCGCCGCTTCCGGTGAAGATATTGGAAAACTGCACCGCAATCTGATGGTCGTAGGTGCCGCTAATGTAATAGGTGAGCGCCGCATCCACTTGTTTGATCAAATCGCCCGACGCATTCGTATCGGGATCCCACCAGGCATACCGCACCGCCACTTGTAACTTCCTCGGCACCACAAAGTATCCTGATTGCACATACCACCCGGTCGCATTCCCCAACAGGCTCGGCGCATAGCCGCCGGAGCCTGGGCCATTGGCTCCCGGCGTCCCGAGGTACGGCACGGTCTTTTGATGCCGGTTGACGTTCTTCCAATACCATTCCCCCTGCAGCGAGAATCCCCGGTACTTGAAGACACCGTCGAGCGCATAGGTGGAATAATCCAACAGCCCCCACCCCAACTGACGCCCATTGCCATAGGTCGCAAGCTGCCGTCGCACATTGAGGTTCGCCAGATCGATGCCGACAAATCCGTTGTTCGTCGCCGTATTGATGGCGGGATTGTACGCGTAGCCGCCTCCGACGGCGAACTGTGGCGTCTCTGAATAGACCATATCGCCCTCGCCATAGCCTGGACGGCCGATGACGTTCCACATCAGACGCGCGGCATACATCAATTGCGACACATCGGATCGGATATTCGCATTCAGGTTCCGCTGCGTGGCCGGACAGCCCGGAGGTGAGCCACTGGTCTGGCCACCCGTGCAGCCTTCGGTCGGCTGCTCACTCTCAAAGGCCCCGAAACGGTTGAACCCTGGCCCCAAGCCGTTGAAGACCCCCATGTAATAGTTCACGGGGTAGAGCTCTTCATCGTTCATGATCGTGAGACCGATGTCCCGTCGATTCAATCCATTGGCCGTAAAGGCATCCATCACGAGCGCACGTTCGGCGAACTGCATGGACGTGGAGTTATTGATCTGGGCACGATTGAAAAAGACCTTGTACTGGCCGAGCATCAGGTTGAACCAGGGCACATGACTGCTGGTGACCGTTGCATCAAGCACTTGCACCGAGCCTGGGCTTTGCGAGTTCTCCGATGTTTCACCGGCCAGCTGCACGAAATACTTCAAGTCAGGATTGAACACATGCCCCATCAACATGAGACGAACGCGGCGAAGATTGAACTGGCTCGCGTTGTTGTCCGAGCGATTCGCGCGATAATCGCCAAAGACTCCCAG
This sequence comes from Nitrospirota bacterium, assembly GCA_030682135.1. GTDB lineage: Bacteria > Nitrospirota > Nitrospiria > Nitrospirales > Nitrospiraceae > Palsa-1315. The sequence goes on from JAUXQT010000005.1 coordinate 145,029, forward strand.
CAGCTCGGGAAAGTTCTTGGCTTCGCCTGGATTCCGCCAGGCATCGTTGCGGAACCGCTGCGTAAAGCGCGTCTGCACAAATCCCCGGATCTTCAAGAGAAACGCATTGTCGTTCATCGAGAAGTTGAAGCCGCGATCGTACCAGCCTTTGAAGCTTGGCTGCATCAGATAGGCGCGCTGCTCCGATTCTCTGATGACGTTGTTGTATTCTTCCTGGGTGATCAACCCCTGTTTGAGAGAACGCTCCAACAGCAGTCGTGTCGCAGGATCGATCGCCTCCACAAACTGAAACTGGCCGTCTTTCTCCACCATCAAGCCTGACTCGGCCGCCGATGCGGTTGCTCCAACAGCCAGCCACCAGCAAAGGAGCAGAAGCCCGATCGCAGAGAGAAACTGTTTCATATATGAATTCAGATCACGCATCGTCCTTCGGTCCTAGGGGCTCGCTTGTCCTGGCCGTGGAACGACCAGCGGTGCCCCCTTCAAAAACTCACGAAATTCGAGCGCGCGAGCGCCTGCGCGATCCATCACCCAATACCGTCCCGGCTCAAAGAACAAGAGATAGGCACCAGGCAGAGGGGGCAGATTGGGATTGTTCGGGTAATAGGCATCGAGCGAGCGAATCGGCACTTCGGCATGGAGATATTCGACGGTGAGATAGAGGTAGGGGCCGCACACCGCCACCCAACCTGACGTTACCGTGCGCGACTCCGAACGATTCTGCCCGGGAGCGAATAGGGAAAATTGCACCCGCTCCTCCGGCCCAGCCTTCTGCAACCCCTCTGCAAGCAATGGCGCAATCACGAGCAATTCGTCCTCGTGAAAGAGCCGAGCTGGCGGACGCTCTTCGGCAAACCATCGCAGCGGCAATCGCTGCTGTGGGCGAATGGAGAAGCCTCTTAAGATTGAGGCCATCTCATCGGCTCGAAGCTGAGCGGGATGACTGTACCGGGCGGGCTCCACTTCCTGCTGCAGGGCCACCGCGGCTCGCTGTCCCTGGTACAGCGTCGTCGTCTGGTAGGGAAGCCTCGCACAGCCAGTCGCAATCAACCCGCCGATCAAGGCGACAAGAACGACCATCCTTGGCGTCGTCATACATCTCATGGCTTCTGTGACATCGGACGATAACCCAATTCCGCAAGAATTCTGTGCGCCTCAGGCCTCTGTAGAAAACTCAGAAACTGTTCACAACGTCTGCGATCGGGGCAGGACCGCAAGACCGCCATCGAATGGACGAGGGGCTGTTGTATGTGATCGAACGATGTCGCCACCACACGCACCCGCTCACGCTCCTGTACTGCATCCGGTCCATAGACAATCGCCACGTCGGCCTTGCCGTGCAAGAGATGGTCGAGCACACTTGGCGCATCGGCGGCGACATCGAGTCGATCCTGAAGCGCCTGGTCGAGGGTGAAAGATTGCATCAGCTGAAGCGTCTGTTTCCCCAACGTCGTCAATCCCGGATCGGCAATTGCTACACGAAGATGCGTATCCTGTACGAGTGACTCAAACGAGGTGGGTGCATCGACCAGTGATTCCGGCACCACCAACACCAGCGGCACAGCCGCATAAGAGACGCTGGTTCCTGGCAGGACGTAATATTTCTGCTGCAATCGCGCAATCAACTCATCCCCGCCCGGTGCGATCAGATGGATGGGACCGGTCCCGATAAAATAGGGCCCGCGATTCTCGATGGTGGCAATAGTCTGACGCAGAGCCAATCCTGTATCGAAAACCAGCCGAACCGTCACCTCGGGGTTCGCCGCTTCAAACGCACGGCCCAACGCCTGGAGCGGAACGGCTACGGACGGAGAAGCTGCAATCACAAACGACTCCGCGAGGCTGGCAGAAGGGCCTGTCATGATAAAGAGCAGGGAGAGAAAACCTGAAAGACAATGCTGTTGCCTGAACGCTGTCATGATCATGCTAAGGACTGCACCGTTCCCGTGCTCGTGGTGTCATAGCCGCCGAGCGCGTCGATCTCCGCGCGAAATGAGCGGCTGGCGATGGTCTCAAACAGATGTGCCAGGGTCGGATGGGACTTGAGATAGGCTTTGGGAACCACGAGGTCGTAGCGAGCCGCTTGCAGAGGCACAAAATCGAGACCAAAGAGTTGTGCCGCGGACCGGATCCCGATTCCTACATCAGCCTGTTGGCTGGCGATGGCCCTGGCTACTTCAAAATGAGACGAGACCGTGCGCTCGTACCCGCGCACCTGAGTTGATTCGATTCCCGCTACGCGTAACCGTTGATCGAGCAAGAGCCTGGCCCCGGCCCCCTCTTCTCGATTCACGAGGAGAATCTGAGGGTCCGCCAAGTCTGCTGCGGAGCGGATGGACTTGGGATTTCCAGGACGGACGAGGAAGCCTTCCTCCCAGGTTGCAAAGGTGACGACATTGTAGTTCGCCCCCTTCAGCGCCCGCCTGAGGAACGGCAGATTTGATTCGCCGGTCGTCGGATCGAAGAGATGCAGCCCTGCGACATGCACTTCCCCCTGTTGCAAGGCCCGCAGGGCTGCCATGCTCCCCATGGTCCAACCCACGACGGAGGTCTGGTCCTTCCCCTTCCGCAAATGCGCGCCAGCGAGAATAATCGCGGGGTCACAACCGGCGACTGAAATCTCCTCTTCGATCGCCTGACGATCACGCGACAAATTTACTCGCACCATTGAGCCCGACACCTGCCCATGCACATCCGCTGCATATCCATCGGCAGGCACACTATAAGACAGCACGTCGCCCAATTCCGTCACGGGCCGCACGACCATACGAGTCCCGACCCTCGCGACTTTCACGCGAATCGTCGAACCCTTCTCATCGGGCTGGGGGAAATGACCGATCAGTTTTCCTTCAATAACATCTTGCACCTCCACAAGACTGAAGAGATCCTCCACTCGACAGCCCAGTGCCGCAGCCAGGCGAAGCGCAACCGCCGTGGTGGGTAAATAGAGATGGGACTCGATGGCCGAGATGGCCTGCCTGGTGATCCCGGATTTTCCGGCAAGTTCTCCCTGCGAAAAACCCTTGGCAGCACGAATATCTTTTAGATGATTCTGGAAATGTTCGATTGATTCGGCTCGGTGTGCTTGTGTCATAGTGGCTGGCTTATAGCAATCATAGATTACTAATAGCAAGCATAAAGTGCATCACGATTGATATTTATTGAGCTTTTTATTCGAAATAACCAATTCACTTCAATCACATTGCAGAAGATTCATCCCGCATATGCCTACAAATAATACATTGTTGACAATTTAGATTCATTTAGTCTATACAGCACTCATCATTCATGACCGGAATAATAGGAATTGATATGCGACTTACATTATTTCACCAGCTTCAACACCGGAACATCCTCCTGATATCGCTCGCGATCCTCTTTTTCACAACGACCGCCATCCCCTCTCAGTCCTCCGCGCAGGATTGGGTTCCGAGCGATGAGGAAATCAAAACATATCGCCAGAGCTGGAATCCTCTCTCTCACGGACCGGTTCTCCTCCAGGCGGTTGACACCCAACCGAAGGGGCAACTTTCCGTTCGCGAATTTCTCTTCTCGCAAATCGGTGAAAGCAGCTTCGGCAATCGGCTGAGTGGTCCGACCGACAGCAAGAGCGGACCGGTGCATCTCTATCAAGTGTCGCCTTCCATCAATACGGCCTATGGACTGACCAATCACATCGAACTCGGCGCCGCCATTTCCATAAATTCATTCTGGGCAAACCAAAACGGGCAGCGGACGAGTTCGACCGGCTTCGGAGACACCTCCCTCATCATGAAATACCGGCCCATCATCCAAGATCCTGGAGGCTGGCGCCCTTCCGTCACTCACTACACGCAAATCGTACTCCCTACCAGCCGTTGGGCCGATGCCGAGAAGCCACCAGGGGGGTTCTCTCCGCTCGGCCGACTACCCAGTACGCGATTCGGCGAATATGGCCTGACGCAAGGCCTTATGACGCGAAAAAACTTTGAACCGATTCGCATCAGCGCAGCCGTGTTCTACACCTACGCCGCACCGGGAGAGAGCAACGGCAGAAACGCCTACACCGGCGACGTGGTCAACACACGCTTGATCTTCGAACACATCCTGGATGACAAGAACGGGTTCGGCTACAACATCGAGGTCAGCACCTTGCACGGACTCACCTGGCGAGCGGACGGGCATGAAGTCAACGCAGGGCAGAAAAACGGCTTTACGATTATCGGCGTGGAGCCGGCGCTGCAATGGAACATTTCGCAAAACTGGCTGGTCGCCGTCGGCTGCCAGTTTACGGTGGCAGGCCAGAACGCCATCAACGCCATCTATCCGAATCTGTCCGTCTTCTGGTTCTGGGATAAGAGTGGCAAAATCGTCATGCGATAAGAGCAGGAACAGTGGCACGACAAACCGTTACTTGGAGTGGCTACTCGCGCTGTGCTAGGCTGCGCCATGCCTGCCAGTTGGCTCAGCCGCCTCTCCATCGGCCAAAAGCTTGCCGTCTCGTTTGGTCTGATCGTCATGCTGTTGATCGGCAGCTTCTCCGCGACGCTTGTGTATCTCTCACGCGTGAATAGTTACGTCGACCGGCATCAGCGAATCACTATCCCCGGTGTCGTCACGGCATCGGAGATGCTCCGCAACCTCTCCGACATGCAAACCCACATGCACCACCTCCTCGAACATCAGGTAGCTGCAGACAAGGCCATCAGTCTGACGGCCATCGCGGAGATCGAGCACCGGACGCTCACCGCACTGGACATCTATCGAACGACCCATGCCGCACGAACACATCCCGTCTTGTACGGCATGTTGCAACAACATGGACGAGGCGACCTGGCCGACGAAGAAAGCCGCACGATCGTCGCCATCGCCGACGGCATGAGCGCTCTCCGCGCTCAGCGGGAAGTCATCGAGACCGCCAGCCGCCAGCGCACAAAAAGCCTGTCTAGCGCAGAGCCCCTCTATGAACGGACCGCGGCCAAGGCTGCAGATGCGATCGCCTCACTGATTGAAATTCACCGCAAAATCGATGTGGAGATGAAAATCGAGGGGGATCGTCTCGTCGAGCAGGCACGGCTCATCGTCTTCGGAGTGGTCGGGCTGCTGGGGATCCTCGTCCTGACAATTTATTTCATGATGAAACAGCTCGTGGCCAACCCTCTCAAACGCTTAGCCGCCACGGCAGATCGTGTCGCCCACCACGACCTCACGGCACAGTTCGAACCCTGGCCGACGCGGGATGAGGTCGGGGTCCTGGCTAACTCCCTGACGTCCATGCTATCGAATCTTCGCGAACGGGGCACCTCTCTGATGCGCAAGACCAAGGAGCTTGAAGCCTTCACCTATTCCATTGCCCATGATTTAAAGGGGCCGTTACGCGAAATTGAGGGCTTTTCCTCGCTCTTAGAAAAGCGATTTCAAGAAGCGGGAGACCCGCAAGTCAAACACCACATCGACGTGATCCGTCGATCCGCCCTACGCCTCACCCACATGATCGATGCCCTACTCAAGTATTCACGGCTGGAGCAGCAAGACCTCCCGTGCACTCGCTTCAATGTACGCGAGATGGTCAACAGCCTACTCGTCGACCGGCAGAACCAACTCGCCGGCATGTCGCCTCAGATCACCGTCAATCTTCCCGTCACCGACTTGTATGGCGAACCGGTCAGCATCCGGCAGGCCCTGGTCAATCTCCTCGACAATGCCATCAAATTTTCACGCCTCTCTCCGGTTCCGAGCATCACCATCGGGGGACAGAAGACACCGACCGAATGTATCCTCTGGATACAGGACAATGGCATCGGCTTCGACATCGACCAAAAAGAGAAGCTCTTTGGTCTCTTCGAGCGGTTGCACAATGCCCAGGAGTACGAAGGCACCGGCGTCGGCCTGGCCATTGTGAAAATGGTCATGGAGAAACATGGGGGCCGAGTCTGGGCCGAATCATCCCCTGGCTCAGGCAGTACATTTTATCTAGCATTTCCGAATGGGCAAGAAGCTGTCAGCCGTCAAGAGATCGTGAAGCGTCATTCGTGAAACGTTCGTGAATCATATCGAGATACGAACGACGAGATACGAGGGACGATCTTAAGAACTGATGGCTGAAGGCTGAAGGCTGAAAGCTGAGAGCTTAACCCATGCGCATACTCATCATCGACGACGAAGAATATGTTCGGTTGGTACTGGAGCAGGCACTCCGAGCTGAGGGCTGCGAGGTGACCGCCGTCACTCATGGAGCAGCAGGCATTGAGGCGCTTCAAACCGGCACCTTCGACTGTGTCATTACCGATCTCCGTATGCCTGGACTCGACGGGCGAGCCGTTTTGAAGTGGGTCCGCGAGCATCAGCCCGACCTGGACGTTCTGATGCTAACCGGCCACGGCGACGTCAAAGACGCGGTCGAGGCGATCAAACAGGGGGCATGGGATTTCTTAGTTAAGGAGACGCCCTTCGACGCCGCAGCGGTGAACGCCGCCCTAGCCAGACTGAAGACTGTGCGCGGGCTCCGCAAGGAGAATCTGGCAGCCCGCCATGGAGGCTTCACGCGGGATGTTATCGTCGAAGGACCGAGCCAAGCCTGGCAGAAGCTCAAGGCCCAGATTGCGCAGGTCGCCCCCTCCAACGCAGCGGTGCTCATTCAGGGAGAAACCGGCTCGGGCAAAGAAATCGCGGCACGGCTGCTCCACGATTTGAGTCGCCGGGCCAACGGCCCCTTCATCGCCATCAACTGCGGCGCCGTCAGCCGTGAACTGCTGGAGAGCGAACTCTTCGGCCATGAAAAGGGCTCGTTTACCGGCGCGACCGCCGCGAAACCAGGCCTCATCGCCGCCGCAGAGGAGGGCACCCTCTTTCTGGATGAACTGGGCGAGATGCCCGGTCCGATGCAGGTGAGCCTGTTGCGCTTCCTGGATCGTGGTGAATACCGCCCCGTCGGCAGCACGAGAACACTCCAGGCCAATGTCCGTGTGATCGGAGCCACGAATCAGGACATCCAGGAACTCGTCCACCAAGGCCGCTTCCGAGACGACCTGCTCTACCGCATCAACACCGTCACCCTGCGAGTGCCCCCTCTCCGCGAACGGAAGGAGGATCTGCCACAGCTTGCGCAACATATCCTCTCCACGCTACGCATCCCGGGAAGCGCGACACGAACCCTTTCACCTGAGGCCGTGCAGGCCCTGACTGCCCACAGTTGGCCAGGCAACGTACGTGAACTGCGCAACGTGCTTGAAGGAATCGTGTTGATGAGCACCGGTGCCGGTGAGATCGGGCGAGAAGAAGTCCTTAGTCTGTTGCCGAAAGCTCGAACCGCGTTGCACCCGGGAGATCAGACGCAACTTTCACTGGACGAGATCGAACGGCTCCACATCCAGCGCGTCCTCGAAGCCAGCGGTGGAAACAAGACTCAGGCAGCCAAGACGCTCGATATCGACTATAAAACACTGCTCAGCAAACTGAAACAGTACGGACACACGTCGAACTAAGAAACATCACCCCGCAGCGCTTGAGACTTCATAGAGAGACAGATACTCCCCAGCTCCCTGACCCAGAGAATTCCAACTACATTCCTTTTCGGCCTATTCCTCTGTGCGCCTATTCAAGAAAAACATTACAGCGCCGGCTTCACCCCCTGTTGTTTCGCCTTTTCCACTTCCCGGTTGGCCGCCTTGGCGTTCTGTTCTTGTAACCACGCTTCTGTCGCGGGGAGAAACGTCCTGGCGATCGGCCCATGCATCAGCTTGATCTCCAAGAGATCCGCGATTCCAGCCTTGGACTGTGCGTTGATCTTCGCTTCGAGATGCACGATCCCATAGCAGGGATCACGCTGCCCCGCTGGTGTATTGAACGTCCCGTTGTTCGGACTGTAAGAGTTACAGCCCCGGGCGAGCATCGCATTGGCTTCTCCAGTCAACGCGCGACCCTGTTCGTCGAACACCCAACGAACCACCCGCGGATGACCGGCTCCATCCAGTTCCTTCCAGATTTCCGGGCCATACTTTTCCCGCAACAATGTCAGGATGGTGGCACTGGCAGGTCGCGCCTGTTCAGGAAATTGGGAGATCCGGAAGATCTGCCACACCACCTGCGAATGGGGCGGCGTCGCGATGCTGACTCTCAACGACTCTCCCGACACGCTTCCCGTCATGGCCTTGCTGCCACCAAGTTCATGCAACAGCGGCTTCTCCAGAATGTTCGAAGGGTTCGTCTCAGCCGCGTGAATCGCCAGGCCGAGTTCTTTCATTCGTTGCACTGCGTCTTTGACCGGCATGCCGAGGGCGATGCCCAAGGTATCGGGCAGTTTCGGCTCTCCCGCATTCCCAACGCCGCCACCCAGAACGAGCAACCCCGCGAGCGCTAGAATCACAATTGTCATCACAATCTCCCTTGTTCGTTCTACCAATGGGCTCTACGGCGCCTAGAGCTTCGGCCGATTTTTCTGTGCGCCCGCTTTCTCTTTCGCATCCTTCGCCTTGACGGCGTTCACCAGCATCTCATGCGTCGCCCCAATGGCTTGTTCGTCTAGCGGGCCATCGCCCATGTGGACCACAAGTGCTCCGACCAAATCCGGGGCACCCAATCCTTCCCTGCAACACCGCTGGAGCCTGGCCTGAACCATCCGGCGTGTCTCACAGACATCTCCCTGGCCGATGGAAAAACGCGACTCGAGGAGCATCGCCACTCCCTGCGCTGGCATTTGCGCAGCGTCGGCCGAACGATACGGTATGCCTGTAAACGAGTTACTTGTCGTGCATAGCTGACCGGTCTCATCTTTCATCCGGCTGCCATCGGCATCGTCCAGCCAGTTGATGATACGGAGATTGGCATCGTTCAGTTGATTGGGACCGTTATCGTAACTGGGCTGGCCGTATTTCTTGATCAACGCTTCGACGAGCGTCTGCTGGGTCGGCGCCGTTCCCTTTGTGAAGATCAGAACGCGGGCGAGTCTCGACACGACGATCGGATTCGGCGGCATGGTTAGACTGAAGACAAACCGTTCCTCCGGGCTCGTGAAGGTGAGGCCGTATAGCAGTTCGCCACCCAGCACATCATATTTAATCGTGTCCTTTTTCATCTGCAGCTTGGGATTGTGCGCCTTGAGCGTCTGCATCGCTTCCTTGAGCGGCATGCCGAGCTTCATCCCGGCGATGTCGTATTTGCCAGCGGCCGCCGCCAGCTTGGCCGTCTCCTCCGGCGTGCCGGTATTCTCCGGCGGTCCGGACGGCTTAGGCTGAGGCGTGCCCAGCAAATCGGTAGCCGATTGAATTTGATCGTTCGCCGCGAGCGTTCCCAGCGCAGTTCCAATCAGCACGCTGACGATCCATAAAAGGGTGAGGCCGTGACGGAGGACTCGCTTCATTGGGGCGCTCCTTTCGTAGGGTGAAAGAGGGGCTGCAGCAAGAGCCAAGAGTATCCAAAATGAAGGCGGCAAGGTCAATACCAGGGACACGTAGAAGCGCAAGCCTGGCTGAGAGACAAGAGGCTTTCCCACATACGCAATTCGGCATCCTCTGTAGCGCATTCGACAAACTGGTCTTTCCTGGTGGACAATGGGGCCTGACGCCATGGTAGCCAGCAATCTGTGACCAGGAGTGTGCCCATGAAACGCCCGGCCTCGCCAGCAGAGCAGCAGTCACAACAACGGTTCGGCAGCAGTGCTCGGGCGGCGGCGTTCTACGCCAACCAGATGCTGGACCATCTGAATCCCCTGATGCAGCAGTTCATCGCACGGCAGGAGATGGTCTTCATCGCCACTGCCGATGCAGCGGGCCGTTGCGATTGCTCCTTCCGCGCCGGCACGCCTGGATTCGTGCAGGTGCTCGATGAGAAGACCGTCGCCTACCCGGAATATCGGGGCAACGGCGTCCTGGCCAGCGTGGGCAACATTCTAGAAAACCCACAGATCGGGATGATCTTTCTCGACTATTATCAAAGCACGGTGGGCTTACACGTGAATGGAGCCGCCAGGGTCCTCAGCCCCGATGAACTCACGACCTTCCCCCATCTTCCAGCCGGCATGGTCGAAGCCTCTCGAATGAAGGGAGGCCGCCGTCCGGAAGCCTGGATCATCATCGACGTCGAAGAAGCCTATATCCACTGCTCCAAACATGTGCCCCTCATGAAGCGACAGGATAAACAAATTGCCTGGGGGACAGACGACGAATCCGTGAAAGGCGGAGATTTCTTCAAGACGAAACCGGCTCCCCGACTGTAACGCCAGAACATATCCCCCCCCTCCTTTATGGGCCTTGATTTTTTCGCCCCTGCTCTTGCATGCTCCCCTTTCTCGACGGTCATAGCAATACGACGACAATGAACAAGGAGCCTTCATGTCCGATGAATTACACTCGCGACGAATCGATGTCTTAGCCATTGGCCTGTTCGGACTGGCAGTCGGCGCCCTCACCCTGGGCGTCGCACAGTTGGGAGGGATTCCGGCCCGAGATCACGTAGGTACGTTGGTCATCGCCCTGATCTTCGGCGGCATCGTGCAAATCCTCGCCGGGATTACCGACATCCGCTACCACGAGCAACTCGGCGGGACGGCACTCACGATGTACGGCTTCTTCTGGACCACCGTCTGCACGGCCAAGCTGGTCAGTGCCAGCATCAATTTTCAGATCGACATGGTGCTCTTCGCACCGATCAACCTCGTCTACTTCTTCTTTTCAGCCGTCATGGTCTACCTGACCGCCTACCGGAACACGACGCTCTGCGCCCTGCACGTCGTTATTACCGCGACGTTCTTGCTCACCTTCCTGGCCCGCCTGGATCAAATCGGCGAATTCCTCCCCGGCGTCTTCCACATTCTCGTTGGAACCATGGCGTTTTATCACGCGGTCGCCAGCCTCACGACTGCCTTCACCGGCCACCCCCTGCTCCCGCTGGGTCCGCCACTCTTGCACCATCGGCCAGCGCCATCACGCCGCTAGCAGGCGCTGCACACAGTCCGCCAATGACCATGGCTCCTCATGCCTGAAGCGCGAGACCAGCCAGGTAGCGCTGTTGTGGTGGTTGGTCTCGCCCATTGCGAGGACCGGTCTAACCCTTACTCCTCAAGGCGAACAATATCCCCGGCCTGTACGAACCCTGGCGTGAGAACGGTTGCCAGCACTCCTACCATACCGTGGTTATGCTGGACTGCGGTCCGAAGTATCTCTCGGTCTTGAGGCAGGTCATGTTGCGGTAGAGTCGTCATCACACAACGCGCGCAGAGGCTCGTGACTGCCAAACGAACATGCGCACCTATCGCCAGAACACGCCCCTTCCAGTCGTTCTCCAAAAAAATGGGGGCCGAAGTTCCCGTATCGATGACCACATTGGGCCGAAACCGCCGCGCGTCAACACGCCCATCCGGATAGCGCGATTGCAAGGCTTCGAGCGTCGCAGTCGTCAGAATGTGGACGGGCGCTTCGTCGAAAAAAGTGGCGGGAAGAATCTTCGCAGTCGTCTCGCTATCCCGTTCAACCAGGCCATCCAGACTGGGAAGATATTGTTCCAACATAGGCTGGGCCGGAGGCACGGTCGTAAGCATAACGGTTCGGCCAAGTTGTTGAGACAGGACAGCATCCACCTCTCGCAGAGGCTCCGTGACGATCCGTCCATCCGGAAGCGTAATCTCCACGCCCATCGAGGCTCCGGGAAGGAGGCGCGCCTGAAACGTAAACAGGCTGGGCCAACGCTTGGGATTCTTTGCGCTCACCACATGTCCGGTCTCACGGTCGAGCAATGCAAACCGGCGATCACCCTGCAGTCCCCGCTCAGTCACAGTTACCGTTCCCAACTGTTCTCCCAGCATCGACTTCACGGGGTATCGCCACAGTTCACGAACGGACCCAATTCCTAGGTTCTTCTCAATTTGCACGATCGTCTTCTCCAATCATTCAATAGCCCTAGCCTCTCGATGCGCTATGACTTCTGCTTGGCACGAGCGAGTGCCAACGCCATCGCCATTGTCCCGGCCGGCTGTGGCTGACGTTCCGAGGCATACTGAGGTGCTGATGGACGCCGGTCACGTTGATCGCGTGCAGCTCCCGTAGAGGCCTCGGCTGGCGTGCGTGAAACCGGCCCGCTCCCAGGCACATCGTCGAGACGCATGGTCAAACTGATGCGCTGGCGCTTCACGTCGACTTCCAACACCTTCACCTTCACGATCTGGCCAGGCTTGACGACCTCATGTGGGTCCTTGATAAATTTGTTGGCCAACGCCGACACATGCACGAGCCCGTCCTGATGCACGCCGATATCGACAAACGCGCCGAAGGCCGCGACGTTCGTCACGACTCCTTCGAGGACCATACCGGGATGCAGGTCGGTCAGCGACTCGATGCCCTCTTGAAATGTGGCCGTTTTAAACTCCGGGCGCGGATCGCGGCCTGGTTTTTCTAACTCGGTCAGGATGTCACGCACCGTCGGCACACCAAACTTCTCATCGATGAAGTCCGCTGGCGATAATCCCTTCAAGACCGCGGGCTGGCCCATCACGTCCATCATGCCTTTGCCGATGCGCGCAAGGATGCGCTCGACCACCGGATAGGCTTCCGGATGGACCGAGGAGCGATCCAGCGGATTGTCGCCGTCATTGATGCGCAGAAAACCGGCTGCCTGCTCGAAAGTCTTGTCGCCCAGGCGCGGCACCTTGCGGATCGTCGTACGGTTCGTAAAAGGACCGTTCGCATCGCGGTACTCGACAATATTCTTTGCCAGCACCTTGTTCAGACCGGACACCCGCTCAAGGAGCGGAGCCGACGCCGTATTGACGTCCACACCGACAGCGTTCACGCAATCTTCGACGGTGGCATCCAGCGATCGTGCCAACGCCTTCTGATTCACATCGTGCTGATATTGGCCGACGCCGATCGCCTTAGGGTCGATCTTCACCAACTCTGCCAGCGGATCTTGCAGACGACGGGCAATAGAAACCGCTCCGCGCAAACTGACATCCAATTCTGGAAACTCGGCCGCGGCAAAGGCCGAGGCCGAATAGACCGATGCGCCGGCTTCGCTGACCACGATCTTGCTTACTTTCTGGTCCGGCTTGTGCGCCACGACCAATTTGATCACCTCGATGGCCAACTTGTCGGTCTCCCGACTGCCCGTCCCATTGCCGATCGAAATCAGTTCGACGCCATGCTGCACGACCAGCCGTGCAAGAGTCGCCAGCGATCCCTGCCAGTCATTGCGCGGCTGGAGCGGATACACGGTCGTGGTCTCCAGCAACTTGCCGGTCGCATCCACCACCGCCACCTTGCAACCGGTACGGATGCCGGGATCGAGGCCGAGCACGGCCTTCGGTCCAGCCGGCGCCGCCAGCAACAGCTCATGCAAATTTCGGCCGAAAATCTTGATCGCCTCGGCTTCCGCCGCTTCGCGTAATTGCACCAGCAACTCCACCGTGAGATGCAAGAGTATTTTGACCCGCCAGGTCCAATCGCAGACACCCATCAGCCACTTATCCGCGCGACGGCCCCGGTCTTCGATGCCGACATGCGCCGCAATGGTGGCAATGCAGGGATGCGGCACGACCGCTTCTAATGCCTCGCCCAATCCCAAGTCGATCTTCAAGACACCCAACGTACGGCCCCGAAACAAGGCCAGGGCGCGATGTGAGGGAATGGTGCGGATGGTTTCGGAGTAGGCGTAGTAATCGCGGAACTTTTCTTCCTCGGCCATTTCCTGGCCCTTCATCACGGTAGACGTCACAACACCCTGATCCCACAGACGCGTGCGCAACTTGGCGAGCAACTCGGCGGTCTCGGCAAACCGCTCGACCAGAATGTCCCGCGCACCTTCGAGCGCAGACTTGACGTCCGGCACGTTGATCGCTTCGACGCCCTCAGACGCAGGCTTCACATTCAGATACTTCCCTGCCTCCAGCTCAGGGTCGAGCGTCGGATCGGCAAATAGCCCATCGGCTAACGGTTCTAGTCCAGCTTCGCGCGCGATCTGCGCGCGTGTGCGGCGCTTCGGCTTGTATGGCAAGTAAAGGTCTTCCAACGTTTGCTTGGTCGCGGCAGCTTCGATGGTGCTGCGCAGTGTATCCGTAAGCTTCCCCTGCTCCTCGATCGAGGACAGAATCGCCGTACGGCGCGATTCCAATTCACGCAGATACAGGAGCCGTTCCTCCAACGTGCGCAAATGGGTATCGTCCAGGTTGCCGGTCACCTCCTTGCGATAGCGCGAGATAAAGGGCACAGTCGAACCCTCGTCGAGCAGGGCGACTGCGGCCGCAACTTGATATGGTCCCACGCCGAGTTCCTTGGCGATGAGGGACACAATCTTCAGCTGCGCGACGTCTGAAACTGTCTGGGTCGTTGGAGAATCCATCTGTGTCTGTGACCGATCTTTCCGAACGCGACACATGGCCGAGCACCGGCCACTCAATACCATGTGTGAGTTCTGGTTATGGATGTGAGGTGACGATCTTCAATCGTGGAATTCGTTCGTACGCTCCCGGAATCGAGCAGCTGACAAGAGGAAGGATTTCATGGCCTCCCATTATCGTGAAGGCGAGTCTACTGCAAAATGCTTCACGTATCTACCACCTCGCCGCCATCCTGGCTTATCAGACGAAATGGGTTTTGAAACCAAGCGCCCATCGTTCAAGCAGATGCCAGGACAGGACCGCGAGTGAGAGGGTGATGCAAACGGAGATGAGGAACAATATGAGGACAGAGACTCCAGGAATCAAGGCCGCAACCGACTGCTGAACGGGAAAGGCATAGATATAGACGCCATAGGAATAGTCGCCGACACGGTTGTAGGTCCTGACAGGTCCGGAAGGAATGTAGGCCAGATACAACACCGCATAGGCGATGGTCAGCGGATAGACGACAACGAATAGGCGGGGGCCGACCAGAGCCGATGACAGCAGTCCAATCGCACAGAACCAGAAACACCCATGAGAAAGCGCGATCCGTTCTTTTAGAAGAAAGGAGGCGGCACCGGAAAAAAACATAAAGAACAGTGAGACGAATTGGTCGGCGGGACGACCCTCAATGTGGCGCGCGAGCACGAACAGCCCTGCCGCAAGGGTCGCGGACACGATCGCTATTGAAAATGCTCTGTCGCCGACCCTCTGGATTTGCAGACAGACCAGCCAGACTATCACGACGATGGCATACATGCGGATCTCATAGGGCAGAGACCACAGAGACCCGTTCACGGCATGCTTGAACGGGTTGTCATCAAACACCCCTGGCAGGTTATACGAAACCCCGCTGACGAGGGTGACGCATTTTAACAAGTACCCATAGGTCCCAGCATCCGTGAGATAGGCTGAGAGAGGCCATGAGGTCAAGAAGGGACCGAGCCCGAACACGGTCAGGAGCAACATGACCAGCAGAGCCGGAAAGACTCTCAAGAATCTGGCCCAGAGAAATTCTCGCGCATTCTGCCTCGTCAATAGGCTGCCCGTGACGAGAAAGCCGCTCGTCACGAAAAACACATCGACGGCAATCGTACCCATGGTCATGCCAAGACTGTCTCGAAACGGCTCGGCAGCCCCCGTCCCGATCGCCAAGGCAAAACTGTGAGTGACCAGCACGGCAAGCGCCGCCACGATACGAAGCAGGTTAAAATTATTGTCACGGCCTTGCGTATAGTTGGACAATGTCACCGAATAGAGCCTCACACCTGTACGATATCCTGCCAGCATCGCGGCATTCGGCCAAGCGATTTCACCGCCGGCTCACGCCGATGAATCTTGAACGGTTCGGGCTAGCAGGCTGCGGAAAACTCGGAGTATGAGAGAGAACATCGCCAACATGCTCCGAGTGGCACCGTGGTTGGAACAACCACAGGATGCTCAAAAAGGCCGTCCAGCAAGGCCGCAGCGAGCAAAGAGGCGAGGCGTACGGGTTGGTACGTTGAGCCTCTTCGTGAAGCGAGAACGCCGCTGGCGGACTTTTTCAGCATCCTGCTAGATCTCAGACTATGACTCCGTTACACTCCGTCACTTTGAACAGGAGCGATCGATGCCGGAAGAACGAATCGTCAACTATTACACCTTGCTGGAACTGCTCCCCGCCGCAACGGAGGCGGAGATCAAGAAGGCCTGGCTTGAACAGATCCAGGTCTGGCATCCAGATCGATTTGGCCATGCGCCAGCCTTACATCGGAAAGCGGAAGCCAGGACCCAACTGATCAACCAGGCCTATCAAACGCTCAGCGACCAAGCCGCACGCGCCAGCTACGATGCCAAGACGCAAGCCTCAGCCTCCCAGAAACCGGCAACACGCCCCTCCCCAACGGCAAACCCCTCTTCCGGATCGTACGCCTCTACCCCGCCACGCGCGCAACAGACCCCACGATCGGACCAAGGTCTACGCGGGCCACAATCACTGATCATGCTGCTGTCTCAGCAAGGCCAACCCAAACTCATGGTGCCGGCCATTCATCTCTACGTCGACCCTCGCGAGTTCCAGCCCTACGACTTTCATGGCTTTGTGCGGATCGCCGGCACAATGCGGGAAACCCTGCCCGTTAGCGGCTATGCCATTGCTGAAGTCCCGGAACTGCTCTGCATCAAACGCATCGGCGTCGAAGAACTCTATACGGTCTTCTCCAACCCTTCGCACAACCGCACACCGTTTCTCCGCGAGCTCGAACAGGTCCTCGACTTCCCTGCTCGCTTCCTCGTCATCGAAGGCATACTCCAGCATCGCAAAGCCGGAGGACGGCTCAACCAATATCACAAGATCGGATTGATGGATTTTCTGGACGCCCTCACCGCCAGATATGGCATCCAGATTATCTACGCCGACACCCGCGACGAAGCCGAAGAACGCATCGCCAATCTTGCGGCCACACACTATGCCTATTACTTTGCCGAGCAGCAGGGATTCGGACGGTGCCTGAAAGAAGAAGAGCTCTAGCCCGCATTATTCATGAGCACTTCTGCTGCAATCGCGGATTCGCTGCGACGACAAGCCTTCGGCGGGCAGGCTCGCCGTTCGTTCCCTCGACGTACTGTTCAAGTACGGCTCGGGCTCTCACGGCTCCGCGTGCCCGTCTCGCAACGCGACTGCGCGATTTCGCAACGAACTGTCATGAATAATGCGGGCTAGGAGCGAGATTGAAGAGCTCATAGCATATGGCGTATGGCCGATGGCCGGTGCAAGACAGGCAGAATTTTGTTTGTTTTGCTATAAGCCATACGCCATTCGCTATCAGCTCTTCACCTCAATTCCAAATCCGACCTGCCGCCAAGCTTCGTACACCACCACCGCTACGGCATTGGAAAGGTTGAGGCTCCGGTTCCCTGGGACCATCGGTACGCGGATACATTGTTGCGCGGGAACCGAACCGAGAATCTCAGCCGGCAATCCGCGGCTTTCCGGACCGAAGACAAAAGCATCGCCGGCACGATAGGTCACCAAGTCGTACTGCTGCGTGCCTTTGGTCGAGACCGCAAACAAGCGGCCGTTCTTGAAGCGTTCGGCACAGTCTTCCCAACTTTCATAAACCGTGAGCGTGGCAAATTCGTGATAGTCCAGTCCCGCTCGCAATAATTGCTTATCCTCCAGGGTAAAACCCAGCGGCTTCACGAGATGCAGCCTCGCACCCGTATTGGCACAGAGCCGAATGATGTTGCCGGTGTTCGGGGGAATTTCCGGTTGATAGAGAACGACGTCGAACATGGGGCCAGAGTGTAACACGGCCACAGAGATTGTCACGATGCCGGATCACCGAGCGCCGAACGACGGACTCTAGAGCACGGTCACTTTTACCCTCATACTTTTTCTTGGTATAGTACTGACCGACTAAGAGACCTCTCCGCATTCATGAATAGATCGTTGCCATCCCACATGCACAAGACTGACATCCAGCCAGGGCCTCACCCCTTCGCAACACTCCTTGCAATGCCGCTGACGCTGGCATTGACGGCGGGCTCATTGTTGTTTGCTGAGGATTTTCCGCCATCGTCTGAGCAACAGATCGCCGAACGGGCCAACACGGTCTGGGAAAGTGGCACGGCGAGCGCGGCGCTCGAGATTCTCGACCGGGGCATTCACGAATATCCTGCCGCGCTCACGCTCCGAAAATTACGCGGCGATATCCTCGCCACATCACGAGGCCCACAGGAAGCGATTGAAGCCTATGAGACCGTCCTCGCCAAGGCACCGACCGCATTGGATGTCCGATGGGCCAAGTGGAGCGTCTTGACGCGGTCCGGACAAAGTGAAGAATCCATCGCCGAATTAATGCGCATTGCAGCAATCGATGCGCTGAATCCTTTGGTCCATTTGCGGCTGGCACAAGAGCTCCGGAAGCTGGATCGCCTTGAGCAATCGCTCGAATCGTATAAAAAAGCCGTGGCACTCGTTCCCGATATGCTCGGCTGGCGTTTGACGTTGGCCCGCGCGAGGTTTGACGTATTGGACTATGACGGCGCAGAGGCGGACGTGCAATATGTGCTGCACAAAGTCCCTCCCGGTTCTCCGCTGGAGCTCCCGGCCAGGAATCTGCTCTCACAAATCCATGGCACCTCCATCGATCGAGGCCGCCGTTTCGACCCGGTGCTCACCAAGGACATGACCGGCGCCCAACGCAAGGAATGGGCTTCGATCCGCGCAGAAGCCTGGAGACTCTTCTCGACAGGCCAATTTCAGGAGGCCGAGCCGATCTACCGAAGGCTGCTCGCGCTGAATCCCAACGACCCCTTGGCCAATCATCAACTCGGACTGACCCTGATGCAGCTTGGCCGGTGCAGGGATGCGCTGGCGGTGTTTGGGAAGGTCTCCAACCTCGATCCCAGTGAAGAAGACTATGTGGATACGGTCTTTCGAATGGGCCAATGTCTCGTCGAGTTGGAGCAATGGGAAAATGCATTCGTCCATTTTCAGACTCTCTACGACGCAGCCATCGAGTTTGAACAGGCCAACAAGAACGTACAGCTCCCAGCGGACACCCGCGTCCTCGATAAGAAGAAAATTTCCCGATGGCTCGAAAAGGTGCGGCCCCATGTTCCGGAGTTGGCCAAGCTGGCGGATCACGAAGCGGCAGACCGCGCCGTCGCCGAAGAGCCTGCACCGTCCACCGTCTCTCCGGAGGAAGAACTCTACGCGAGAGCCGCCGCACGTTTTCAACCGCAACAACCGCTGGACACCGGAGCGTCGCTCATGGGGAGAGATGCCGACTTCAGTTGGTTTCGCTTCGTCATCCCTGCCGGAAAAATCGTGCGGGACGATTTTCCCACCGGCGCCCATGAGTTTATTCCGCTGAGCCCTGGCGATAGTTTTCCCACCACACAACAAGACATCTACCTGGTGTTTGGGCTGGTCTCGGCTTCATTCGATGCCGTGCCTCTCACCGCACGCTGTGTAGCAGAAACATCCGAGATGACGGAAGCCCAACGCGCCCTCGCACAAGACCGTGTCATGACGACCATGAACGACCAGTCCGGCTATTTCATGTTGCCACCGCCAACAACAGGATGGACAGCAGGCCTCTACCACTGTGGGTTATTCACAGGAGAACGGACGACCGCCGATACCCTGGTGGATGAAGTGCGATTCCGTATCGTTCCCGCCGCTCCACCTTTGTAAGATCCTCGGCCATGCCGGCAGAAGCCCCACGACATCGCGTTACGGTGTGAGTTGCTGCAGTTGAAGCGTGATTCGGCTGCGGAGATCTGCCTGATCGCGGGTCGGGGGCAGGAGGACAAGAGCCTGCTGGTAGGCGGCCGCGGCAGCGGTGATCTCTCCACCTGCCAAAAGGGTATCGGCATACTCGATATGCAACGCCGGGTCCGTGGCCTGCAAACCGATCGCGGCTCGATACTCGGAAATGGCTCCAGGCAGGTCGCCTTGTTGTTTGAGCGCCACAGCCAGGTTTCGGCGGGCCCGCACATAGCCTGGTTCGCTGGCCAATGCGACGCGGTACTCCGCGATGGCCTGCGCGATATCTCCACTGGCGTAATAAATATTGCCCAGACTGGTGTGCGCGCCGCTATGGCGAGGGTTCTGTTTCACGACGAGTTCCAGGTGACGCTTGGCCCACAGGTCATCGCCGGTCTTGCGAAACGCTAATGCGATATTGAAACGGGCGAGCAGATGCTCAGGATTGGTTCGCAACACCGCACTGAACGCACGAATAGCGCCGTCGTGTTCGCCGCGTTGCCCGTACAGGACACCCAACCGAAATTGACCGTTGAGATGGGTTGGAGCAAGTTCGGCGACCGTTTCGAATTCTGCGAGGGCCCCATCCACATCGTAGGCCTCTTCGAGGGCCACCCCCAAGAGGTAATGGGCCTCTGCATGACGGGGCTGAAGGACGATGGCCCGGCGAAACGCCTTGATCCCGGCGCGGAGATCTCCACTGGCCCTCAATGCCTGCCCCTTACGAAGCCACGACAACGTCATGTCTTGTGACGTCTGGTTAGTCAACGGAGCGGGTGGTTGAGCGACAAGGAGCCTCTTGTCATACGCATCGACGAGGGAGGAGAAGGAGAGCCCTACCATCAAAGAGGCGCCAAGAACACAAACCCAGGCGAAACGCCACTGCAAAGGTCTCTGCCCCATCCCCTTACTTCGGGGTAATCATGATTTCGACACGCCGGTTTCGGCGTCGCCCCTCTTCGGACTCGTTACTGCTGATGGGACGGCTCTCGCCAAACCACTCCAACCGCAGGCTCTCAGAGGCCACACCGTTGTTCCGGAGTATCTGCGCGGCGTTCGCCGCTCTGGCCTGAGACAGCGCCATGTTGTCGGTAAACTTTGAGCGAAGGCGCTCGCGGATAGACGCATTGTCCGTATAACCCTGAATGACGATTTCGAGCCCCTTTTCCCCTGCTAAAATACGGCCGAGCCTGCTCAGCACATTCACCCCATCCGCTTTGATCTGATCGTCTCCCGAGTCGAAGAGCACGCGATCGGTCAATCGAATACGGATAAACTCACGCGATGCTGCGCCTGGTCCCGGTGTACCAACGGCTGCGGCAGACGAAGGCAACCCCATGCCATCGGAGTTGGTGCTCGCCTGGTCATTCGTGACAGAAGGGTTCGCCAAGGTGACCTCACCACGTTCGACGGAAATATTGCCGCTGTCGATTTCCGGTTTGAGCCGTCCGTAAATCTCCTCCCACATCGTCGTGAACTGCTTGCCATGACTGCCGGACGGTGCAGTTGAGGGAGCGGCACAGCCGACAACAAAGAGTACGGAACCCATGAGGAGCGCCATACGAACGATGTGAGCATATCGTATCATCATTGAATTCATCCTCGATCATTAACGGGCCCCAGGAGACTACCTCAGTTCAGGGAAGAAGAAAAGGGGATCGATCATGTTTTGAGCTTCGATCGGAACAACTCGCCCTCCGATCGTGCCAGCCACTTCAACAAATCGTCATACCCCTGATCGGTAATCCCCTCAACCCGCCAGCCGGTGGATGCTCTATGCGAATAGGTATCCGCCGCTCCCACGACAGTTTCCAGAAACCACAGATCCTCCCGGGACACCTTCATGGTAAACCCGAGATGCTCGTGGCACCCCTCCGACTCAAACTCGACCCCTTCCACACACCATTCGAACTCCTCCAACTTCTTGAGTGAAATGCGATACATGTCCGGATCGATACAATGATGGAGGGCCTTGACGTACAGTACAATGTCATGAAGCCGTTGATGCCTGTCAGCACTCACAACCAATTCAGCCGACTGAGTAGGGCTTGAATTGTTATTGCCCTCGGTCATCGATTCACCTCCAGACCTCCTTACGGTCTACAGCAGTACAGCGCAGTTATTTCCTGCGCAATACTATCCGGACTCGACATACAGCCACAACGTCGACTCACTATGGCTCATCATGAAATGACGCACCGTAAGATTCTAGTGCAGAAAACAGGTACGGTCTTGATGAACGAGCCCCGTATGCTAACGATATCTAACCCTGTAATGCCCAGAAAATATTTCATCAGGAGCCAGCCGCTTCAAGCCCCATTCGGGGTGATTGAAGGCGTCCGTCGCACAAGTCATCGGTTCGATGGCAAAGGCACGCCGCGGAGCCTCGGCAATAGCATCGCCGGTGTAGACCACGACAGCCGAAAACGAGCGATCCATCACGATGTCGATGGCCCGGCCGCTTCCGTTATAGCGCAGGGAGGCCGTGGCCATTCCCTCCGCATCGCGTTCGAGATGGACATAACAGTGATTGAACCGGCGATTGCCGATCGGGCGATAGTTACGATAATCCCATTCTGTTCCCGCCGCAGAAACGATGGTGCCGGTCGGTGCGAGCCGTTCATTGAATTCCAGATACCCCGCGCCAGGGATTCTGACCTCGGCCTCATCGATCAGCGCAGTGCCGACGGTAAAATAGGGGTGAAACCCCACCCCAACCGGCGCCGCCTGATGCCCCACGTTCTGCACGGCAAACACACAAGACAAGCCACGATGGTCCAGGCTATAGGTGACGCGAGTGGCAAGTGAAAAGGGATACCCGCGAGGGCCATAGGACTCAGCATCCAGGCGAACCTCGAACGAGGCGCAATGCGAATCGGCCTGCAGTATCGTCCAGGGCATGGTCCGGACAAACCCGTGGATCGCATTCGGCCCTTCTTTGTCGTTCCTATCGAGTTGCAACACCTGTCCGTCGAAGGAGTAGCGTCCCTCAGCGACGCGGCCTGGAAATGGAATTAATACATCTCCCTGCCCGCCCTTCTTGTTCCCACCGCCCGAATAGCCCCAGATAATGTCGGTCTCGCCCCCGTCGGCTTCCATCAGAAAGTACCGCCGCAAGGCAGCGCCCCAGGGCGACACGACCGCTCGCTGATTATCGAAAAACAGGGAAATCTCGCTGTCAGGAGTAGGATCGATGGTCAATATTGCACGCTATCCCAGATACCCGTGAAATATGGAGCGTAACGCATACTCATGTTGAGGGAAAGAACGCATGGCCGATGATGGCGCCAGAGGCTGCTCACTCATAGCCTATCGCAGAGACAAAGACAATCCTGAGCTGAGGCCTGAACACACCATTGGCTATGCGCCCTATGTGCTGGTTTTCAGACAAGAGATGAACAACAGGCACAAACGACCTGAATATATCGCTAAATGTTCGGATGGAGGAGTTCCCGGAATTCGCTCTTTCCGGAACGGGTCTTCAGGAATTGGATGAGCTCCACTCGAAGTGTGCTATTCAGCCGTTGGCGAGCCTCCAGGGGCAGACGAAGGAACTCCACCCCGAACTCATGACCCTTGACCCATTTAATCTTGCCAAGCTCAACAGACAAGGCCTGCGGATGATTGGGCAGCAGCACACTCACACGGACATCACTGCCACAGAGGACCTCTCGATCGGACATGACCGAGCAGCCCATCAGCGACAAGTTGGTCAGGATGCCTTCGGCGACAAATGGGGCTCCGCCGAAGATGACAGGAAAGTGAAGCGGGAATCGATGATACGTCCTGGAATAATGAGGTGGCGCCATCAGAGCCTCCGTGATGGCGGATTTTACCGAGGCACAGAGGGTGAGCGATATCCTACCTTTGGAGGGGGGCTAAATACGTGAAGCGCTAAACGTATTCGAATAGCCCGTTGCTAAAGGGACAGGCGAGTTCTCCGCTCTGCTAAAGTCCAGAACGAAGCTCCCCATACTATTGGCTCAGCTAATAAAACCAAACCAACATCATCATTCCAGAAAAATGGCAATGGGCGTTACTCAGCCTCACGATTTCAACTACTTCTGGGTTCAAAGTCGGCAAGATCTCGGGAGCACAGCAACACCATAACCCCTCGTGGCCTAATGTGCCTCACGATATGAACGCTCATGACGATATTCCACGAAGCAACAGACCTAACCTTTATCCCCCCATTAGTTCGGTCCCACCTACCTCTACGGTATTTTCATTGGACCAACATTTCTCCAATATCACACTTACTAATGCGGCTTATGGGCATCATTTCTTGAAGGAGAGACCGATGCACAAACAGATTGGAAAGATTGGGGCCATTCGTCGAGACCTGGATGGGAATGCCTGTCCATTTTGTGGCGGATGCAAATACCAACTCGTGCTCCGCGGGAGCATGCAGCTGCAGCCAGGAGAACTCTTCGCCCGTTGCTCTCAATGCCAACGTCCCCATGAACTTGATGACAAACTTGGCCGAATACTCTGGATGTAACCATACTTTCTCATCACCTCAACAGAGAAGGAAAATACGATGCACATCCTATCCACACAAATCCAACATATGAGACTGCGCAGAGCACGCATGAAACAAACCCGAACCGCGTTACACATGTTGGCACTCAGCGGAGTCGTCAGGCCCAGCCATGTTGAGCTTCGCTACACAACACTCGGCACCAACACGACGGCCTTCCGTGCGCAAGCACCTGCGACCGAAAATCCGCTGATCCAACCTGTCCCGTTACCGTCATGGGAGCACAGAACCTCTCTCGATATGCACCAAACATGGCAATGGGTACGTAGCCTCCCATCCGCCGTTGTCCATCTTGCATCAAAACCAATCCTGTTTCAGTGGAACAAGCAGGTAGACCTATAAGCCTTGCCATCCCCCTGAGAGTATTTCTTTCGCCACCTCGCGAATCGCTTGTACCTCCCATAGGGCCTGAGGTAAGATCACGGCTCGCTTGCTGGTCATCCTACGGTCATCGACCTCTGTCGCACATGATCGGGAACCCCGCACACAGCTGAGACTAGTGGAGAGGTGGCCGAGTGGCCGAAGGCAACGGTTTGCTAAACCGTCGTAGGGGCAAAACCCTTACCGAGGGTTCAAATCCCTCCCTCTCCGCCACAGCGTGCCTCGAAAGATTTCGAGGAGAGTGAGTGCACGGCAACTTGATTTTTTACGGTCGATCCTGTAACAGTGCCCTGCCCGTCTTGCCATGTTCCGTGCCGAGGTAGCTCAGTCGGTAGAGCACAGCCCTGAAAAGGCTGGTGTCGACAGTTCAATTCTGTCCCTCGGCACCACTAGTCTAATCACTTCCCATTATAGATTGATAACCGATTAGCCAGACCCCATCCGTGCACACGAATGGTCGCTGGATCATTCCACTCGGGGAAGACGCCCGAGATAGAACGTGGCGATAGCTACTGTCGCGGCAACATTTAAGGATTCCACGTTGCGACTGAGCGGGATGGTAAATCGAGTAGTGGCATGCCTGCGGATCTGAGCTGATAAACCACGGCTTTCATTGCCAACTGCAAAGACACATTTCCGTGGCACCTGCCGAATCTCATCGATAGGAACAGTTCCCTCACCTGCCACTTCTGCAGTGAAAATCTGGCAGCCCTGCTGAATCAGCCCGGATACATCCTTGATGAAAAATATCGGCAGCGCGAGCAACACTCCGCTCGTGGCGCGAACCACCTTGGGGTGATACGCATCGGCAGAGTCCGGCGTGAGCCATAGAGCACTGACGTTCAGACCAGCGGCCGTTCGAATAATCGCCCCAACATTGGCAGGATCTTGCAGTTGCTCTCCGAAAATTCCCAGGATAGTCGGCTGCTGAAGAATTTCTTCTTCGCTCCATACCGATTGCCGCACCACGGCGAGGATACCCTGCGGTTCGTCCACATCGGATAGTCTGGAAAATAGCACGTCAGAGCAGGAGTACTGCCGCATTGAGGCCGCGTCTCGAATCAATCGGTCGCACTGGTCCTCTTTGAGTAGATAGCTGGAGGCTGTGACGATCGTCAGAATCTGGTCGGGTGATCGAGTCAGAAGATCTCGAACGGCGTTGGCGCCTTCGACGACGAAGGCGCCTTCTTGGGTTCGTACACGTCGATCGAGAAGAAGTTCGCGGATATGCGCCCCTTGCGAGCGCGTCAGGAGGGGAAGTGAGTTAGCCACGCTGATACGTCACGCAGGCCACAATGGGTTCAGCGACGTTTCCGCCCAGATGCGGCCTCGGCAGCCCGAATCCGTTGAGCCCGTACTTTCGCCCGCTTGAGCGCCGTCAGCTTTCCGCTGGTTCGATCCTGCTCATGCTGAAGCTTGTCGAACTGAGACTGGAGGTGGAGCTTCTCTCGCTTGTGCAGCGTGGCGCATTCCTCTTGCGAAAGATGGATCCAATCGCCACAGGTCTTGGCCCGTTTGATCCGTTGTTCCAACGACTCACGCAACTGCTTGGAACGCATGCTCAAGAGCGATTTCAACGCCTCCTTACGCCGCTGGACTTCTTCTTCCTCTGCGATAATTCCACGAATATCTGTTCCTAACATGACACGCCTCCTCGCTGGATCTGGAATACACTTGGAGACGCATTATACCTGATTTCTCCATGCATCTTCCACTGGAAGAAAATGCTCATAAGTCTTTGTTATTGAGGGGATATCACGCTACTAGCCCTAAGAGCGAGGTTGCAGAGAGAGATGCAATTCAGTATCATCGCACCATGGCACTCGGAGAACACATTCAAGCGTGGCGGGTCTCAGGAGGCCTCTCAATGGAGGCTTTGGCGGCGGCATCCCATATTCAGACTCACCAATTGGAGGAAATTGAAGCAGCGCAAATTGATCCTTCCGCGTCAACTCTCGAAGCACTCGCGGCTGCCCTGAAAATTCCTCCGGCTTGGCTCTTTAGCCATCCGACTTCATTTCGCACCTTGTTCGAGGATCCGGAAGAGCACGAAAATCCCATCCCCACAGGCCCGGATCCTGTCACAGAACGAATACTCGCGGGATCGCGCATGGATCGTTCGCTCTACGTCCTGCTGACGGCGATCATGCAAAGCGGCGAACCGAAATTACTTCGTGCAGCGGAAGTAAATTTACGAAGCCTCGTCAAGCAAGCCAAGCAGGCAACAGTCCCATGGCAGAACCGACCGTCTGGCCACTTCGAACCGCCGAGCGATTAGTTATTCGTGCGCGACGCGCGGGAAATGCAGGACGAGCGAGACAGGTTGACGACTGACGTGTTGAGAAATTTGAACTCCGACCTTTAGTCTTCGGACTTCGGCCTTTGAGTCGCGCCTCTCGCGCATGTCCCGCTTGTCTCGCTCAGAGCACTTGCAGGATAAAACATTTCAAGTAGCGCGTCTCCGGCATCGTTGCGAAAATGGGGTGGTCGCTGGCCTGCCCGCGCTGTTCAAGCAAACGGACCTGTCGCTTTGCATCCCGCGCAGCGAAGCGGATCCCTGTCCACAATTCCTGTTCCGTGACATGGTGTGAGCAGGAACTCGTGACCAGAAATCCTTCCCGCTTTGTGAGCCGGATCCCAAGCAAATTGACATCCTTGTATCCGGCCAAGGCACGAGGCACAGCCTGTTTACTGCGAGCAAAGGCCGGTGGATCAAGCAACACGAGATCGTAGCGGCGTCCAGCCCGTTCCAGCTGTCGCATCTCCACAAACGCATCCGCAGGCCGATAAGCACAACGATTGTCCACCTTGTTCAAAACCGCATGGTTGCGCGCAAGCGCCAAGGCCTCCTCACTGACATCCAAACCTTCAACCGACTTCGCTCCTGCCAGCGCTGCATGAATGCCAAAGGCTCCGGTATGGGCAAATACCTCCAGCACCTCTGCACCAGACGCGAATTGCGCTGCCACCAATCGATTTTCCCGTTGATCGCAAAACCAACCGGTTTTCTGCCCCCGTTCGATGTCGACAAGAAATCGCGCAGGCCCCTCATGAATATCGACGATCGTCGCACCACCGCCACGGAGAAAGCCTTTCTCCACCGTCAGCCCTTCCAAGGTGCGGCTCTTGGAATCGTTACGCAAATAGACCCGGGCGGCTCCGGATTCCTGACAGAGGAGATCGGCCAGTAGCTCTTTCCGCCGATCCATACCGGAGGAGAGGGTCTGCATGACTACGACATCGTCATAGCGATCGACAATCAAGCCCGGCAGCCGATCTGCCTCTCCATAAATAAGGCGATAGGCATTGGTGCCGGTAACAATCTTCTTGCGCAGCCTGACCGCCTGCGCAATCCTCGCCTTCCAAAACTGTTCGGTGATAGGTTCGTCCTCGAAGGTCAGGATCCGTACGCGGATCTTGGACTCAGGATTATAGAGTCCTCTGGCATAGAACCGTCCATTCGGCGATAGGACATCGACCACATCGCCTGAAACCAGCTCACCACTGACCCCTTCGACATAACCAGCATAGATCCAAAGATGCCCGGGCTCCTCAAGCGCACGTGTGCGAGAGAGCCGAACCTGCCCGCGTGGATTGTCATCTTGTGTAGTCATACCGTACTTATCCAATGGCGCGGACCGCACGTCAAGTCCTTCCTCACGCATCTGCATGCTTGACGGCTTCCGCGCGCTGTGTTTTGCTGCAGAGGTGCGATACTCACAGCCTATACTCCCTGCATGAACCGGAAAGTTTCACGATGACACAAATACCGACCATCGGTTCCGCCGTGATCGATCGACTCCATCAGCTGGGGGTGCGTCATATTTTTGGAATCCCCGGTGATTATGTCCTCAGCCTCTACCAGCTGATCGAAGCCTCACCGATCCGCCACATCGGGACAACGCGCGAGGATAGTGCGGGGTTTGCCGCCGACGCCTATGCCCGCATCAACGGCATCGGGGCCGTCTGCGTCACCTATTGCGTCGGAGGACTGAATTGCGTGAACGCGATCGCCTGCGCCTATGCGGAACGGTCACCGGTCGTGTTGCTCACCGGATCGCCGGGACTTTCAGAGCGAGTTCGCACACCCTACCTGCACCACATGGTGCGGGATTTCTCGACGCAACGGGAGGTGTTCGAGAAGATCACAGTGGCTGCGGTCTCATTGGATGATCCCGCAACCGCTGAACGAGAGATGGATCGAGCCTTTGCCGCCCTGTTGCGCTATCGCCGCCCCATCTATATCGAAATCCCTCGAGACCTCGTCCATACGCCTCTCGCACATCCCTTGCGGCCCCTCTGCCTCGACGACGAACCGAGCGACACAGCCGCGCTGGACGAAGCCCTCGCCGAAGTCCGTGCCATGCTGGCCTCGGCCAAGCGCCCTGCGATCTTGGCCGGCGCGGAAATCGGACGATTCGGACTACAAGACGAACTGGCGCGTCTGGTTGAACGGCTCAATGTCCCCATCGCTTCAACCCTATTGGGCAAATCCGTCATTCGTGAAGACCATCCGCTCTACGTGGGTGTGTATGGCGGCCTCATCGCACGAGACGAAGTCCAGCAATATATCAATGAGTCCGACTGCCTCCTTATTCTTGGGTCGATCCTATCCGATGTCGAAGATCTCAATGCCGATTCGCCCTTACTGACAGAAGGCCGCACGATTCATGCAACCGCCGATCGGGTGGCCATCAAGCACCATCGCTACGATGCGATCCGGTTTCAAGACTTCGTGCGCGCCCTGGTGACCAATCCCCTTCCTTCGTTTCCTTCACGCCCCCTACCCGCACCGCTCACCGTCCCACAAGGCACCCTTGCACCGGACGCTCCTGTAACCCTGAATGGACTCTTTCGCCATCTCGACAGTCTGCTGGATGAAAAGACCCTCGTGATTGCCGACGTCGGGGAATCGCTCTTTGCTGCGGCCGATCTCCATGTCCACCGGCGATTCGAATTTCTCTCTCCCGCCTATTATACCTCGATGGGCTTCGCCGTTCCGGCAGCCGTAGGCGCGTCGTTTGCCGATCCCACGCTTCGACCGATCGTGTTAGTGGGAGACGGCGCCTTTCAAATGACGGGAACGGAACTGTCCACCGCCGTGCGCTATGGTCAGACGCCGATCGTCATCGTCCTGAACAATCGGGGCTACTCCACGGAACGGGAAATTCTCGAAGGCCCCTTTAACGATGTCCACGAATGGCACTACGAACGAATCTGCGACATGATCGGAGGTGGAGTCGGTACTCGAATCACAACCCAAGGAGAATTTGAGCGAGGACTCAGCGCCGCCTTAGCAGATTCCCGCCAACTGCATCTCCTGAACGTGCTGCTCGATCCAGCCGATCGCTCGGCGGGCATGGTCCGGCTAGCCCATCGTCTTGCCAAACGACTCTCTACCGACCGCCCTTAGCGGGTGACGCCCAAACATTCTCTCCCTTGACGGTGAAGGGTTTTGCCACCATCCTCTTCACTCCCTCGCTCCTTCGTAACACAAACTGCCAGCACTTAGGGCTTTCCCTAGTGGCACGTCCCCTGCACAAGTGCTCTAATACCACGAGCACCACTGCGGTAAATGCAGTGCATGGCTTCGACAACCTCTCCTGATTTCTCTGCCTATCTTTGCAAAGTCCGCGGCAGGCGACTCATTCATTGGAGGACTACATGTCTGACTTCTACCAAAACGGGGTCGTCACGGTGCTGCACCGCCTCGGCCAGCCGAATGTCGAGCAACTGGAACAAGAGTTGGCGCGATATGGGCGTGTGAACCCCATTGCCCTAGTCCTCCCCTCCCTCTATGCGGAGTTGGGGCGCCCGGCATTGAAAGCCATTGTAGAGACCCTCAAGACCGTGACGTACCTCAACGAGATTGTCATCTCGTTGGATCGCGCCTCGGCCTTGGAATTTCGCCTGGCCAAACAATTCTTTTCCGAGCTCCCTCAACGAGTGAGGATCATCTGGAATGACGGCGAACGCATCCAAGCTATCCTCAAACTCTTAGTCGATCACAACCTCGATATCGGCCTGCAGGGCAAAGGTCGAGGCTGCTGGACAGCCTTCGGCTACGTGTTGGCCAGAAACCAAAGTCAGGTCATCGCCCTGCACGACTGCGATATCACCAGCTACAACCGGGAATATCTCGCGCGCCTCTGCTACCCCATCGCCAATCCGAACCTCGGCTATGAATTCTGCAAAGGCTACTACAGCCGCGTCACCGACCGGCTGCATGGGCGAGTCACACGCTTGTTCTTCACCCCCATGATCAGAAGCCTGCAACAGCTCGTGGGGCCCCACGCCCTCCTCACCTTTCTCGACAGCTTTCGCTACCCGCTGGCCGGTGAGTTCGCCATGGTGCGGGACCTGGCTTGGACGAACAGAATTCCAGGAGACTGGGGTCTCGAAATCGGTGTCCTCTCAGAGGTCTATCGGAACTGTGCCTTGCGCCGTATTTGCCAGGCCGATATTGCGGATGCCTATGACCATAAGCATCAGGAACTCTCCACCCACGATCCCGATGCCGGCCTCCTGAAGATGTGCGTCGATATCACGAAATCGCTCTTTAGAAACCTGGCGAGCGAAGGTGTCGTCTTATCCGACGGGGTCCTCAAGACCTTGCGAGCGACCTATTTGCAAGCGGCCCAGGAAGCGATCAGCCGGTACGAAAACGACGCAGCGATCAACAGCCTCACGTTCGACCGGCATCAAGAACGGACGGCCGTCGAAGTGTTCTTGAAAGGGATGAAACTGGCTACAGAGGGCTTTCTCGACGATCCGCTTGGTGTTCCCATGATTTCCAACTGGAGTCGCGTGACCCATGCCGTGCCAGATATCTTCGATCGCTTGGTCGACGCCGTCGAAGCGGACCATACTTGGGACCCCACATTTGAACCGGCAGTCCTGCCGTCATGAACACAGGCCTCACACCGCTCACCGCTCCGACTGAAGCCCGTATAGACGAGATCGGCTCAACGGACATTCTCGTCGGGATCCCCAGCTACAACAACGCAGATACGGTGGGACATGTCGTCCGCGCCGTGAGTGTCGGCCTCGCCAAACACTTTCCCGGACATCGGGCGGTTCTGGTCAACTCCGACGGCGGTTCTTCCGATGGAACGCCGGCCATCGTCGCCCGCACCGCCATCGACTTCCAACATCTGTTCATCGGCGACCAGCAGAGCATCTTGCATCGGATCGTCACGCCCTACCATGGCATTCCCGGAAAAGGCAGTGCCTTCCGGACGATCTTCGAGATTGCGCGTCGGCTGAAGGCCAAGGCCTGTGCCGTCGTCGATGCGGACCTTCGCAGCATATCCCCTGAATGGATAGAACTCTTGCTTCGCCCGATTCTGGAGGAGGGATACGACTACGTCGCCCCCTACTACCTGCGCCACAAGTACGACGGCACGATTACAAATAGTATCGCCTACCCGCTCACCAGAGCCCTCTATGGGCAACGAATCCGCCAGCCTATCGGCGGGGAGTTCGGCTTTTCCGGTGCACTCGCGGCCCATTATCTCAACCAACATGTCTGGGAGTCGGAGGTGGCGCGGTTCGGCATCGATATCTGGATGACGACGGAGGCCATCGCCAGCGGCGCACGGGTCTGCCAAAGCTTCCTCGGCGCAAAAATCCATAATCCGAAAGATCCTGCTGCCGATCTGTCGGCCATGTTATTGCAAGTAGTGGGAGCACTCTTTGCCGCCATGGAACGGCATGAAGGCCTTTGGTCCCGACAGGAGGGATCGCAGCCGGTTCCACTCTTTGGGTTCCCCTACGAGGTCGGAGTCGAACCGGTCCATGTCAACGTCGAGCGGATGGTGTCGCACTATCGACAGGGCCTCACCGATCTTGAACCCATCTGGCGGCAAATCCTGGCCGACGACACGTTCACTCAACTGCGCGACCTCCAGGGAGCATACAACACCGGCTGTCGAATCACCGATGAGTTGTGGGTCCAGGTCGTCTACGATGCGGCTATCGCCTATCACAAGCAAGTCATGCCGCGCGAGCACCTCCTGAAAGCCCTGACTCCCCTCTACCTGGGTCGAACCGCCTCGTTCGTCCATGCCACCCAAGGCCTAACGTCCACGGAGGCAGAGCACAAGATCGAATCCTTGTGCCACACGTTCGAACGTATGAAACCCTATCTGATTGAACGTTGGCAACCGCCGGCGCTGCAAGACGTAGCGCCGGCTCTGTTGCATCACACGAGCACCGACGCAGGAGGTGATCATGAATGACTTTATTAATCAGGCGCTTCTCGGGCCGCTGGAACTGCTCGGGCATCAAGTATTGACCGTGCTCCCCAATGTGCTCGCGATGGGCATTATCCTGCTCGGTGGCCTCTTCACCGCCTGGGCGTTCGGGTTCTTCGTTGAACGGCTGTTTCGCGTGATCGGATTCGACCATCTCTGTGACCGGCTGGGGATGAATGCGGCGCTCCTGCGGGGAGGAGTCAAAACCGATCCTTCTCGCCTCGTCGGCCGCAGCATCTATTGGATGGTGATTGTGCTGGCCTCGATTGCGGCGTTGGGAGCCCTGAACCTGACCCCGATCAACCAGTTCGCCCAGTCACTGCTGGCCTATGTGCCCCATCTGGTGACCGCAGCGGTGATTCTCCTGGCCGGGTACTTTCTCTCGAACTTTGCCTCCCAGGCTGTTCTGATTGCCGCCGTCAATGCCGGCCTACCTCCCGCCCGACTCATCGCCGCCTGTTCCCGCTGGGGGCTCCAACTCCTCGCGGCCGCCATGGCGCTGGAACAACTCGGCATTGCCCAACACATCGTCGTCGTGGGATTCGGGATCACCTGGGGAGGGATCGTGCTGGCCGGAGCGATCGCATTTGGACTCGGCTCAGCCGATCTCGCGAAAGGGTTCTTGGAGCGACGGCTGGTGGCCCGACCCAAATCCGGCACAGGCGATGATCTCCATCACTTATGACGGCACAAGACCATGCCCAATTTGATCGTCTTTACAGACTTGGATGGTTCGCTTCTCGATGGCACGACCTACTCCTACGAGGCGGCCATACCAGCCCTCACGGCGCTCCGTGAGCAAGGTATTCCGCTCGTGCTGGTGTCGAGCAAAACGCGCGCAGAGATGGAACCACTTCGACAACGTCTCGGCCATCATGATCCCTTCATTGTCGAAAACGGCGGCGCAGTGTTTATCCCTCATGGCCTCTTCGACTTCCCCTTGGAACGGATGCGAACCAAGTCTCCCTACCAGATCATCGAATTAGGTCTGCCCTATCACATGCTGCGAGACGTGCTGAAACAAATCGAACATGCTGTTGAAACGCCGTTACAAGGATTTGGAGACCTCTCGGTAGAAGCTATCATGCGGGCAACCGAACTCCCCTATGCCGACGCCATCCTGGCCCAGCAGCGGGAATACGACGAACCGTTTCTCCTACAAGGTCCGCAGACGCTCATCGAAGAAGTCTGTCGGCAAATCGTCACCCGGGGACTTCGATGGACAAAGGGAGGACGGCTCTTTCATCTGATGGGAGAGAACGATAAGGGAGAAGCCGCTTCCGTGCTCCTGCGCTGCTATCACCGCCAACAGCGATTGAGTGGAGAGACGGAGCGGATTGAAACGGTTGGGATCGGCGACAGCATCAACGATGCGCCCCTACTCGCCATGGTGGACTACCCGATTCTGGTTCAGAAACCCGACGGATCCTATGACCCTGACATACACCTGTCAGGGATGATCCGCGCACCCGGCATCGGGCCGGCAGGGTGGAATGAGGCAATCCTCGACATCTTATCTCAGGTCACGTAAGGGATCGCCTGCCGCCACTGCGCAGAATACGACTCCTCAGCCAGGCTTCTTCGTCGCAAATACCGTGGCGTCGCAGGCCAGATACTTGATCTGCTTCATGGGAATGATGAGCACTTCCTTCGCCGAGTCGACCTCCAGCACTTCCATATCGTCACTGATGGTATGGCGAATCGCATCCTTCACCAGTAACTCCTGATTGTCGACAAACACAATTTTCACCCAATATTGCACCGTGCCGCTCCTTCGTTACGAGGTCACACCAATTCTGCCAAATGTTTCGCTGCTGGTTTCACCGAGGAGATCACTGCTCTGCGAACAATCCCCTCCCACACAAGTGCCCCTGCGATTGTCGGGAACCATAATATGAGAGTGAGGTCCGCGCGGCACAACCTGTGCCGATCAACGCGACTCTCTCGGGCGATTATACTGATCGCCTTGCCGACGTGGCAACTTGCATGAACCATACACGTTGCGTAGAGTGCGAAGATGCTTTCTCACGCTCCTGATTCCTCACAGGGACACAGACCCATCGCACGACCGCTCGCAACCCGAGCCGCGACCTTGTTGCCTATACTCTGTTTCTCTGGTGGGGTTGCGTTGGTCGTGATCAATATGGTGGCCGCCCAAGTAATCGGCAATGAAGCAGAAATGGATCGGTTGCAGGGAAAGGCCGAGGAGGCGATGGCAAACGAGGATCCGGAAAGCGCCGCCATGAACATGGGACGCGCGGCCCTCATGGCCAAAGTCCTTGCCAAGACCCATCAGGAGGATGTCTCAACCGTTCATCTGTTCCATGGCGCCGAAACCCTCTTTCGTTCACAGGAACATAGCTATCGAGCCATCGCTCTCTTTCGCAGGGCAGGAGGCCAGCTGCCCGCCTCTTCGGGAGTCTGCGGAAGCCTCTCACTCGCCCAGCAGAGCCTCCAGCAGGCACTCACAACGCTCAATGACGAGAAAAATGCAGCCGGCCCGGTCGCAATGAAGGCCACCCAACTCCGCGAAACAGCCACTGACTGGGTAACCGTCATCGACTCGCTGATTGCCGACTATCAATGCCGTTGACACCTGTCTCTTCTGCGCGCTCTAAGCTCAGCTCTGAGTGTGTCTCCGAACTAGGGCCTGTTAACACTAATGGCCATTTTATGAGATACTGCGGGCATGGAAATCACCGACGCACAGTATCGCCAAATCGAGCCGTGGTTGCCGACGCAACGCGGCAACGTGACGCTCGACAATCTGCACGTGCTCAAC
>JAUXQT010000006.1 GCA_030682135.1 Nitrospirota bacterium
CGGCTGCCTGGTGAAGGCGCCTTCGACGTTTTGCTCGTCCGGAAATTGTGCCTTGATGGTCATGCTGAACTCCTACTGTCTCTAACGTACCACAATCCTGGCGAAGTGATCGGGGTGGAAGGGGATGGAGGCTGATGATCTTCTGTGCTCGCGCAACGCGCGGCCTCAGAAGGCCCTCGTTGGACGCGCGCAGTGGAAGATCAATCAGCCTTCATCCCTGAAGAGGTAACGAGGGAGCTTGGGAGGGGAAGGGGCGGCCTGGTCGTCCTCCTGCTCGCGGAACGCGCACGATCAGAATGTGCTCGTTCGACGCGCGCATTCGAGGATAAACCATGCCGCCCTGTGAAGTGATAGGGCCGCGAGCGAGAAAGGTGATTTGGAAGAATGAGGGGGCGCTCGATGCTCGTAGTGAAGATTGATGGTCAGGTCTTACAATCAAATATTACGCGAGGAGGAAATGTCTACCCTACCGTTCTTGGAGAGAGACATCCTGCCTTGGGAAATCAGCATTCCGGCTGCAAACCGATTGACAGGGTCCCCTCTGATTCGTAGTCTATTCGCATCGTACTCATCACGAAGCTTTGCGCTACCGTGAATTAGGTTATTAGTTTGGTCGAATTATATGATTTGGGAATCACATTTCTGGAAAGAGGACCTCGTTCGGTTGGCACGCCAACTTCAGAAGAGGACGAAACAGAGAAGATGGCCGGAAAGATCGCTGGCCAAGCTGGAGAAAGAAGTGTTCATTGGCTTCTATGGAATTCGGAAGTTGCTTGAGGCAAGGAAGCTTTCTGATAGGTTGAGCAAGAAATGCGTAGCAGCAGAAGCGTTTAGGTATACGGGAGCTAGGCAAATTACAATTTATAACTGGAACAGTAAATTTGCCGATGCGTACGACTTTGAAAATTCTGCGAAGATAAACATGTCTCTGGAATTTATTTGCAACCAAGTTATACACAGTTATGTCTTTAAAGAGGTGTTCGACGAAGGTGGGGCATTGGCCGGAATCTTCATATCCTCAGATCGGAAGAGAAATGAGAGCCTCTATTACATATCATTGCCAGAATTGATCAAAGTGTTTTTGAGTGTTGGCAGTGACTATCCGACTCATCAAAGAGCTATCTTCGACCTCAAACGCGGCGACTATCTTATTAAAAACTGGTAGTTGTGGGGAGTGAAGTGTCAGCGCCCCATTTCACAGTGTGCAGCCTACTGCTGTGTGAGATGGCGAGATCCTCTCCGTCATTTGGTTGACTCTTGCCACGCTAGAACGTAGCCTCTCTCCGTTTTCACTTCGGCTCTCGATTACTCACTGGTAGAGACTGTTGACCATGGATTGGTTGTTGTTGCTTGGGTTGCTGGTGCTCCTCGTTGTCGGGGCTACGGCTGCGTTTTATTGGTATGGGTTTGTGATCCGGACGCAGGAGGAGTTTCGCGCGGCGCAACCGGATCTCCGGATCACGAACATGTCGGCGATGAGTTCGGGGAACGTGCTCACGATTTATCCGGAACTCGAGAATGTGGGTGGAGGGGTCGCGTACGATTGCCTGCTGCACATGGGTGGGTGGGAAGGCAGCTTCGCGGTGAAGAAAGTCTATCCTCGTGGTCCGCGCTATCAGAAACATGTGGCGTCCATCGTTTTGGGTCCTGACGCGCCGGTTCGCGCCAAACTCATTAATAACGCCTATGTCCGGTTACGGTATCTCGATCGCTGGGGGCTCAAGTACGATTGCTGGTACCAAGTGACCCAAGTGAGAAACGAGGGTGACGCGGCTCTTTACAGCGTTCAGGTCGACTTGGAGCATCCTCAATTGAATGACCCTCACCCGTCATTCTGGGAGATGCGGAAGTTTCTTCGCACGATTCCTTTGTACGACTGACCTGGACGCCTCGTCGGCTTGAGTTGGCCGCTCGGTCTCTCCCTGCGCGCTGTGGCTCATTCCGGTGAACGGCAATTGTTTGCGGAGGGTGAAGGGCGATGAGATCAACCGATTGTGCTGAATGAAATCAGGGGTGCCAAGCTCGACGCTCGACACCCCTGACCTCGCCATCTGATCTACGTCAATTACTTGATCGGGAGCTTCACGCTGATCGCGCCTCCGAGATCCCCTTCGTTGGCGCCCTCTTTCTTATAGCCTGAGATATCCGTCTCGCCTTTCGGCCCCCCGTGACAACCCATGCAGCCCTTTCCGTAATAGAGAGGCAACATGACCCGCACGGCTTTTCCGCCCTCGACGGTTTCGCTCATGGCCTTGTCGCCCTGTCTGGGATAGGCGGCATCGGCGAGTTTCGCAAGGAGGCCGGCCTCAAACCCGTCTGCCTTGTTCTTGGGGTTCCGCAGCAGGCCATCTTGCGTCGTTTGTTTGAGATACACCCCGGTCTTGGTGCTGAACTCCGCCGCGGCTTGCGTACCGAAGTGTGCCGGTGTGAAACCTTTATAGCCGACTCCTGATTTATTGATATTCGCCTGATTGTCCTCCACCGTCTTTTTGGAGGCCGCCACAAGTTCTGGCAACAGGCTCTTCGCGGTTTCTGGCACAGCCGCCGTCTTGAGATTGGCCAAATCGATACCAGATCGTCCTTTAAACTTCTCGATCAACTGTGCCTCGAACAGGTCCGGCGTGAATCCCTTGTCTCCCTTGGCCGCATCATTGATGAGCGGCTGGTTGGCGCCGACTGTTCCCCGACCGGCATCCAACAGAATTGCCAACAGACGTCCGGTTTCGATGACATCTGGATTGGCCGACGCGGGAACCGGTGCGAGACCGATTCCTAATGCGAGCAGGCCCAACGCAAAAACGAGAGTTCTCTTTTTCGCAATGTTCATGAAACCTCCTTGTTAGGCACATGAGGTAGGGCTCGCCAGAAGTACATTGCTCCTGGAAGAGCCGCAGCTGACATGACTATGGACCCTTCGTGGCACTCGCGCCAGTTCTATATTTTCACGTTCTGACTCCATAAGATTGCAAAGAGTTCATTCTGCGTGATGCCATCCAAGATCGGGGATGGAAGGGGCGGGGCCCGATTCCGATTCACGGTACGCAGCATCACATCGCGGAGAGACCAGGACCTATCAAGAGATTGCACGGTTAATCGGGAGACCAACGGCGGCTCGTGCCGTGGCGAGAGCCTGTGCCACGAACCAGATCGCGGTGGTGATCCCTTGTCATCGAGTCGTTCGGGGAGATGGGCAGCTCGCGGGCTATCGCTGGGGTCTTGAGCGGAAGAAACGGCTTCTGGCACTGGAGCAGACGTGGGCTGAGAGTAGGGTGCCGGGATCGCTGTCTTAGCGCAGGTCTGCCAGGGTTTCTTCAAACCGGATGGCGATGCCTGAGAGGGCCTGCTCGATGCGCGGCTGATCCGTGGCGCCTTGGGTCAGGATGTAGGGGTTAGAGCTGTAGGGTGTGTACCATCCGTATCCGTAGAGCCCAAACGCCGCTCCGGCCGGACTCAGCAAGCCCGCCTCATAGTAAGGGCTTCCGACCTGAGACATCAGGACCATCGGTATCTCCGGGACGATCGCATCGGCCCCCAAAGCGCGGGCACGATCCTGCATCGTGTGCCGGAGTGTCTCCAGACTATAGTTTGAGCTACGTACGGTAATCCGTGCCACTTCCACGTGGGCTCGCGTTGGTTCGGTCGGGAGCCACTCGACAGCGGCGGTTGAGCTGCGAGGCGGATAGGTCGTATCCGTGAAGTATTCGATGCGGGTGCCGACACATCCGGTGAGAGAGGCCATGACGGCTAGGGTCAGCAGGGTTTGTCCGAAGGGCTTCATACAGGACCTCTCAACATGGTGTTGAGTCCACTGTACTGCGGCGTCTGTAAGAACCCTATTCCTCGTTGGAGGGGGGAGTCAAGAACCGGGGAGCATGAATGCTCTCATTGCGCAACTCGGCATCCCGCTTCTTCCGCTTGACGTCTTCCGTCTCAGGGGTCTTAGATTGCACCGCATAGGGGAAGCTTGATACACCATAGGGGTTCCATCGTCTAGCAGGCTTCGGAAAATCTCGGCGTATGAGAGAGAACATAGCCAACATGCTCTGAGTGGCACCGTGGCTGGAACAAACACAGGATGCTCAAAAAGGCCGTCCAGCAAGGCTGCAGCGAGCGAAGAGGCGAGGCGTACGGGTTGGTACGTTGAGTCTCTTCGTGAAGCGAAAACGCCGCTGGCGGACTTTTTCAGCATCCTGCTAAGGCTTCGCTCTGTATCGTTGTACTTAGGAGGACTCGCACCCATGTTTCACATCGTTGCACGATTGACTCGACTCACGACTGTACGGCAGGTGCTTACGGGCACGTTGCTGGGCCTTTTCCTGATGAGCCTTCTGCCGGCTTCGCTTCATGCGGCACGAGGGGGAGGGAAGACGGAGGTCTTGCCGGTGCAAACCGCTGCACCGGCCGCTGTCTTTCTCGAGACGACTGGTAACGAAATGGAGTTGCGGCGGCAAATGCGGGTCAAAAACGGAGTGTCTGAGCTGACGGCTCCTGTTCCGGGTGGCCGGTTCTCCGTCGCGCCAACGGGGAGTTACGGGTTTATTATTCCCCGGCTCCTGGGGTTGGCGTTGGTCACGCAGAGTCCGGATCTTCCGCTGGAGCAGATGTCGCCTGCCGCCAATGCCTACGAGATCCATAAGCTCGCCGACGGGAGCGGGATGCTGGTGGGATTTGTGGAGGCGGACCTCAAGCCTCTGTTGACGCCGAGTCTGCGGCCGAAGAATATCAGGCTTAAGCTCTATTCCAACCCTACGGATAAAGCGTCGCATATCGTTGCGGTGCCCTTGGTGAAGCTGGTCGTCGATCAGATGCCGCTCAAGATCGATGCCAAGAAGCCGGACGGTGCGGTCGTGTTCGATATGGATTTGCAAGGCACCGCGAATCGCAAGTCGGTGCCAGGGGCACAGTAGCCCCATTCCCATGGCCTGTAGGCCATCATCCCTGGCCGAGCCTTGTCCGCATATTGACTCGACTTGTGCGACTCGTTAGCGTGCTTTTGATCAGAAGTCCAGACTGCTATTACAGGAGGAGATAGACCATGAATATGAGGCTCTTGCGATCTGTCGGTATGGCATTGTCGGTGGTGTTGGTGCCCTTGACGGTCAGTGCGGGGTCTGCACCGGAACCGCGGGTGGACTATTCGGCCGATAGCACGATGGAGATGGACGGGGGTATGACGATGAAGTCCCACGTCTCCCATACGTTGGGCAAGGAGCGTATGGAAATGGGCGGGGCGGGCGGCAGTGTCACCATCATTCGCAAGGATAAGAAGGTGATGTGGCAGCTGATGGGGGATATGTATATGGAGATGCCCCTGGATCAGTCGAATGCATCCGATCTCAGCGCTATGGATGTGGAACAGACGACCGTCGGGGAAGAAACGATCAACGGGATCAAGACCACCAAATCCAAGGTCATTGCGACGAAGAAGGACGGGTCGAAGTTCGGCGGATTTTTCTGGACGACCAAGGATGGAATCACGGTGAAGATGGATCTCCTGTCCAAGGAGGGTGACAAGAAAATGCGCATGGCGAGCGAATTGACCAACCTGAAGATCGAGAAGCAGGATCCGGCGCTGTTCGAGGTTCCCGCCGGCTATACCAAGAACGACATGGGAGCCATGATGGGGCAGGGCGGCATGCCGAACATGCGCGATATGATGAAGAGCGCGGAGCAGGAGCCGGCGAAAGACCAAGGGCGGAGCAGAGATAAAGCCAAGAGCAAGAGCGCGGAAAGCGAAGAGGCGATCGATGTGAACAAGATGCTGAAAGGCCTGTTGGGCCGATAACGGAGGATCGTACGATGATTCTGCTCAGACTGTTCTGCGGTGCATTGCTGCTTCTCGCTCTGACGGCTCCCTCCGTCCGCGCGGACGATATCTGTTTGGGCGATGACGAAGAGAAGGCTGCGAAGGCTCAGGTCGCCGCCCTGAATAAAGTTGAAAAAACTGGCTCGCCGGCTGAACTGTTTGTGGCGTATCGGGCTCTTGCGGGCAACGACTGTATCGATCGATACGATAAGAATGCTCAGGCCAGGGCGAAGGCGAACCTTCCGAAACTGGGTCGGGAGTTGGCCAAGGCGGCCGAAGTGAAGGGGCTCTTGTATTCCAGTGAGCCGGTGCGGGCCGATGGGCGGACATCGGCCTTCCGGTATTTTGAGGCCATGGGAGAATACAACGAGGCCAACCGGGTGATGCTGAAAGCCGCGCAAGTCAAACCGGACGATCTGGCGTTATTCAAGGCTGCTTGGACTGTCGACAATGGCCGCTATGGTCCTCATGATCCCAAGTCGGGCGAGCGACAACCCTATGTCTTGCCTCCAGTCTATCGTCAGGAGCTTGAGAAAATTGCTTCGGTCAACGCGGATCGGTTTATGAAGGCCGAGGAACAGGATGCCCAGGGCCTGTCCGGTGGGGCAGCGGAGGTTGCGAAAGCGGCCATGGGCTCGCTTGTGAATTTGAGGAAGGCCGCGGACTGGATGATGTTTTTGCCGAACGGTGACAAGGCAGCCAAGGTCAGGGCCGAGCAACGAGGGGATACCGTCATGGCGCGGCCTGACCCGATGTTCACACAGATGAACGCCAAGATGTATTACGACTTTGCGGACTCTGTGAAGGCGAAGGAGAAGGCCGCACAGCTCGACAAGAAGATGGACGCGTCTGGACGTGCTGCGGAGAAGTCAGGCGAGAAACTGAAAAACTCCATCACGCAACAGAGCGAAACGGATCAGAAGAAGTTCAAGGATAAGAAAGCCGACCTCGAGAAAGAGCTCGGCTTCTGACCACGTCGGTCCCGTGTATTTCCGGTTCCCTGGTCTCGGCCGCTTGCAGGGCCGATTCCCGCCCACTTGACTCTGCTTCAATCGGGCGCGAAGCTATAGTTATCCCGGAGGTGAATGATGACACCGGGGGTAGCTGTTTCTATCGCTGTTCACGCTTCTGAGTCTCTCCCTCTTGTGCCCTACTTGCGCCCTCGTCGGTCCTACGACTGCGAGGGCGTTGTTGTTTTTCCCCTCTCTCACCAAGGAGGTTGCATCATGAAGACCTCTCTCACCGTATTCGTTATGTTCATCGTCGTGCTGTTGTCGGTGTCTCCGGCCCTGGCCAACCCGACCATGCTGCCGAAGCATCCGGGCTATCCCATGGGCAAAGCCGTCGATCCCGTGAGCGGACAGGCGCTCGCGAACGATCCCGGGCAGATCAATGCGACGGGAGAGAAGTCGTTGGCCCAAGCCGCGGCATTCGACGACGTCCATGTAC
Organism: Nitrospirota bacterium; assembly: GCA_030682135.1. Classification (GTDB taxonomy): domain Bacteria; phylum Nitrospirota; class Nitrospiria; order Nitrospirales; family Nitrospiraceae; genus Palsa-1315. Next base: position 7,256 of record JAUXQT010000006.1, read on the forward strand.
AGCAGAGTCTGTCGATCAATCAAAACGACCAACGGTTGCTGGAGAAGCCCGGTGCAGGGCTGCTGCCGAAGGTTCAGGGTCCGAACATCAAGATCGAGCCGCCGGTGAAGGAAGGCACAAAGGTGACTGCTTCACCGTAGTGAAGAGTGCGACGAAGCGATGAACAGCCTGGCCGGATCCTGGCTGCTCAGCCATCCAGGGTTCGGCCATTTCTTTGTGTCCCGGGCAACGGGGAGCATGGGCGACTTCGGAACCTGTATTATCCGCTACTTGACCGATAGGAGCGTTCTTTCGCATCTTTCCCTAAGACGCCAGCCTGTGAGGCTTGTTCTTCTCCGACTGCGGGAGTAGGATCGTCCCAGTCCTAAATCAATGGTTTTCATGTAAAAGGGGGATCGCACCATGGCAGATCGGTCAATGAATGTATTTGGTGTCATCGCCCTGTTGGGGATGATGGTTGGCGGTTGTGCAAGCGAGGGGACGACGGGATCGCCAAGTGCCGGGTCGGCATACGTCCCGCCTCAGGGCATCAACCGCATATCTTCTGGATCTGTGGAAGATACGTTGGAGGCGTGCAAGGCTCGTATCCCCAAGGACGCCAGCGCAGGTCAGAAGATGTTGGCGGAAGAAAGCTGCAACCGCGATCAGGGCACTCGACGATAAGTCAGTTCAGTCTTTGTGTCTGGGAGACGGCTGGACTGCCGTCTCCCAGGGCGCGATCTCGCTGGAGGCTCAAAAGATTTGATGCCTGTTCCAGCGTTCCTCTTTTCCCCCTTGTCTCCGTCAAGCCATTGATCTCTTATCCCGATTCTCTTACTCCCATACTTTGTCGCTGGCGGGCTGTCCCTGCAATAATGAACAATGGGAACGTGATGGTGCATGAGATGCTGCTGTCGATGAGGACGTTTTCACTAGGTTGTCGCGCCAACCGTTCTGGCTCTGTGAGACCCCATCTCGCGATGACGGTCTTGTTCCTAATGCTGGGGGCCTGTACGGGAGTGAATGTGAGCGGTGATCTGCCGACGGTCGCGTCTGTGGATCTTTCTCGCTATGCGGGCACGTGGTATGAACTTGCGCGGCTCCCGATGTGGTTTCAGCGTCACTGCGTAGACTCCAAGGCGGTCTACTCCATCCGTCCGGATGGGGCAGTCGGTGTGCATAATGAGTGTGTGACGGATGCCGGCGGATTCGAGCAGGCAGAAGGAGTCGCGACGGTGGTCGATCCCAAGACGAACGCGCGACTCACGGTGGTATTCGATAACTGGTTCGCACGGCTGTTCGGTTCATCCCGCGACGGGAACTATTGGATTCTGGATCTCGATGCGGAGTATCGGATTGCGATCGTGGGGACTCCAGATCGTCAGTTTCTCTGGATTCTGTCCCGGACCCCTCAGCTGGATGAGACGACCTATCGTGGCCTGGTGGAGCGGGCGCGGCAGTTGGGGTATCCTGTGTCGGATCTCATCACCCCTCGTCGTCCCGCTTCTTCGTGACAGCTTGAAATCATCAATCTGGCAGGCATCAGGAGCCTGGTCATCATGGAGAATCGCGCATGCCGTTGACTACCTATAACAACGTATCGGTTCCTGCGTTCATGTATGGCACCGCGTGGAAAAAAGAGGCCACGACGCAATTGGTGCAGCAAGCCGTGGCGGCTGGCTTCACGGCCATCGACACGGCCAATCAACTGATTCATTATCAGGAGGCCCTGGTGGGAGAGGCTTTGTTGGTCCTCGCGCAGCAAGGGGTTACGCGAGACCGCCTCTTTCTCCAGACCAAGTTTACCTCGACGAATGGTCAGGATCATCGGACCCCCTACGATGCTTCGGCCGATCTCACGACTCAAGTGATGCAGTCTTTCGACAGCTCGTTGGCTCATTTGCACACCGACTATCTCGATTCCTATGTCTTGCATGGGCCCTATCAGCGGCAGGGATTGGGTGCGGCGGACCGTGAGGTCTGGGCTGCCATCGAAGGGCTCTATCGGTCGGGGAAAACGAAAATGATCGGCATCAGCAATGTCACGGCGGAGCAACTCGCCCAGCTCTGTGCGGAGGCGGCCGTGAAACCGATGATGGTGCAGAACCGCTGTTATGCTGCACTCGGATGGGACAAAGAGGTACGGGAGATTTGCCGGGCCCACAACATCATCTATCAAGGGTTTTCGTTGTTGACCGCGAATCAAGGCATCTTTGCCGAACCAGCCATTCGGGCTATCGCCAAGCGGTTAGGGGCTGGGCTGGCCCAGGTTGTCTTTCGGTTTGCGATGCAGGTCGGGATGCTCCCGTTGACCGGCACCACGAATCCGCAGCATATGAAAGAAGATCTCCAGGCTGAGCAGTTCACCCTGACGGAGGAAGATTTACGGGTGATTGAAACGATTGGAATGTAAACCCGAGGCTTACGAGGGAAGTTCCGTCAAACGCAGGGTGTAGAGGTACTGGTAAAGCCCTTTACGGTCGATGAGCTCGGCATGGGTGCCGGTCTCAACGAGGTGGCCCTTACTGAGCACGAGGATGCGGTCGGCTCGTTGAATGGTCGTCAAGCGATGGGCGATCACAAAGGTCGTTCGGCCTTTCATGAGTTGCTCCAATGCTTCCTGGACGAGCCGCTCCGACTCACTGTCGAGGGCGGAGGTCGCTTCATCTAACAGCAAGATCCTTGGATTTTTCACAATGGCCCTGGCGATGGCGATGCGTTGCCGCTGTCCGCCTGAGACATTGATCCCCTTTTCCCCCACGACGGTCTGGTACTGATCCGGGAAACTCACGATGAAGTCGTGGGCATGAGCCGCACGACTCGCCGCGATGACTTCCTCCTCAGTCGCCTCTCTGTTCCCGTAACGAATATTATCGAGAATCGTCCCGCCGAACAGGATCGTCTCTTGCGGAACCAGCGCGATCTGCCGATACCAGCTATCCATGGTGACTTGGCGGAGATCCTGTCCGTCGATCGTGATGCGCCCTTCCGTGGGATCGTAGAAGCGGTGGAGCAAGTTCATTACGGTCGTTTTTCCGGCGCCGGTGGGACCGACGATGGCGACGAGTTCGCCCGGTTTGGCTTCGAATGAGATATCCGTCAAGACCGGTTGGCGCGGGTCGTAGGCAAAGCCGATGTGCTCCGCCCGGATATGTCCCGAGACGGTGGACAGCGACGTGGCCGTGGGGGAGTCGCTCACTTCAGAATGGGTATCCAGAATTTCGAATACCCGTTGTGTGGCACCCTGCGCTTCCCGGATTTGTGCGAACACGCGGGCAGCGGAACTGAACGGACCGATCAGGATGCCGGCAAAGAGGACGAAGGCGAAGAGATCGCCGGGCGACACGGTTCCGTCGATGACTTGGAGTCCCCCATACCACAAGACCGCGGCGGCGGCGGAGAAGGTGAGGAGGCTGATGACGGGGACGAATACCGCCATGATGTTTGCCCGTTGCATCGTCAACGACAAGGTCTGTTCGACTTGTGCCGCAAACCTGGTTTCTTCTCGTTCTGTTTGAACGAAAGACTTCACGATACGAATGCCGGAGATCACTTCTTCGATCAAGGTACTTAAAGCTGCAGTCTGGTCTTGAATCGAGGTCGAGAGAGATTTTAGTCTGCGACCAAAAAATTTCGCCACGAGGACGAGTAATGGGAGCAGAACCAGGATCAAGAGGCACAGCCGCCAGTTCATCATCAGTAAGAACGTGATCCCTCCGACGAAGGTCACGAGCTGTTTCGCGCTGTCGATCGGCGTTTCCGTGACGACGGATTGGATGACCGTGACGTCGTTCATGAGCCGTGAGAGGAGTTCTCCGGTGCGCCGACGGGCAAAGAAGCTGACGGAGAGGGTATGCAGATGTTTAAAGAGGTGTTGGCGAAAATTGGCGACGATGCGCTGGGAAATCCAGGCGGTCAGATAACTGTGGCCCATGGAGCAGAGGCCTTGCAGGAGGACGAGCCCGAGAAAGAGAGAGATCAACTCCGTCATTCTGGACTGGTCGTGCTGGACGGTAATGACGTCCCATAACGTGCCGGCTAACCGCAGCAGGGCCAGATTAATCGCGGCGACCGCCATGACCAGCAGGCCTGCGATGGCCATACGGGACAGATAGGGCTTCAGGAACGGGAGAAATCGTGAGAAGGTGGACATGTTGAGGGACGATGGTAGAGGGGCGGCTGCGAATAAATTACGAAAGCACGACAGAGGTGACGTCTCAAGATCCCTGGAAGAGTCGATCGCTACAGTTGCGCGATCGACTCGATCAGGTTTTTATTGACGGCCACAAACTCCGAGCGATCCTTATCATCGATCACCACGTCGGTGAGGCTGATAAAGAGGCGTTGCTCTTCGTTGATCGCATCGGACACACGATGTCTCATGGGAGGAATGAGGAAGTCGCCAACGTAGACGCAGTTCACAGTCCGGACGCGGATGCGAACCTTCTTGCCTTCGGGCACCGACCCCTCCTCCCCGTTCTCGGGTGAGCCTAGCTCTTACGACGTTCGAATTTTTGACGCCGGCGAAGCTTCTTGTACTTGTGCTTGCGCATTTTCTTACGGCGTTTTTTCAAAACACTGGACATGCGTTCTCTCCTGCGAAGGGGGGAGTGTAGAAGTTTCCGTCTCAAATTGCAAGGCCATGAGCGGATTTAATTGATCATGATCGCGGCGGAGGCACTGTAGGGGCCGCTTGACCTGCCTGATACCCATTCCTATACTGCACGCATGATGTACTCACACAAATTTTCACTGCTCCCGGTATTGCTCTTAATCGGTTCGATTGTCTTGGCCGGCGCCGGCTGCAGCGGCAAGACCATTCAATATCCGGAGGATCACGAACGGTATCTCCTGATCGATCGGGCGGTGGAATCGCTTCGCCAGGCCTATGTGAAGAAAGATGCGTCGGCACTGGCGGCGGTCATGATGCCGATTGAACAGCTCGAGCGGTTGCAGGAAGAGGCTCGAGGCGATTTCGAGACGTATAGTGCCATGACGTTGGACTTCTCGCTCGAACGCATCATGATTGAAGGGGACGACATCGACGTCTTCGTGCATTGGCAGGGCCTGTGGAAGAAAGATGCGGACGATCCCGGCTTCCGGCAGCGAGGCCACACGCGATTGCAGTGGGTCGGAACGAAGTCGGTTCTGTTACGCGGGGTTCAAGGCGATTCTCCTTTCGGGATGAAAGCTCGACAGGCCACGACCGATTCCACTCATACCCCCAAGAAGAAATAATCTATGGCATCTCGTCGATCGCGTGCTCCAGTGGAGGCCGATTTCCTGGTCATCGGGAGCGGTGTGGCCGGTCTCCGCGCGGCATTGGAGCTCAGCCGTTCGGGCCGTGTCATGGTGCTGACAAAGGGCCATCCGCTGCAGAGCAGTTCGATCCATGCGCAGGGCGGGGTGGCGGTGGCGATGAGTGAAGAGGACGATGTGGCGATCCATTTGACCGACACGCTCAAAGCGGGGCACGGGCTCTGCCGAAAAGAAGCGGTGCGGGTTCTTGTCGAGGAAGGCCCTGCGCGGATTCAAGAGTTAATCGGGTGGGGGGCGAAGTTCGACAAAGTCGGCGGGAAGTTCGCCTTCGCTCGTGAGGCAGCCCACAGCCGAAGCCGTATCCTGCGTGCGCGGGGGGATGCGACAGGGAACGAGATGGTGCGCGTGTTGATTGCCGAGGTGAATCGGCAGAAGCAGATACAGCGGTTGGACCATCACTTTACCGTGGATCTCGTGGTCGACGCCGGACGTTGTTGCGGGGCGGTGGTGCTGGATGAAGGATCTGGCCGTCAGTTTGTGCTGCCGGCACGTGCGATCGTGTTGACCACCGGCGGGGCCGGGCAGATCTATGCGCGAACGACTAATCCTGCCAATGCCACCGGTGATGGCATGGCCATGGCGTTGCGTGCTGGCGCGGTACTGCAAGATATGGAATTCGTACAGTTCCATCCCACTGCATTGTATTTGCCGTCGAGCCCGCCCTTTTTGCTATCGGAAGCGATGCGTGGCGAGGGCGCGCAGTTGCGTAATAATAAGGGGGCGCTGTTCATGCAGCGTTACCACCCGATGGGGGCGTTAGCGCCGAGAGATATCGTCTCGCGGGCGATCTTGGCTGAGATGGCCGCGACGAAAGCGCGCCATGTTTATCTTGATGTCACCCACTTGGGTGCAGAGTTCGTGAAGCGGCGTTTCCCGACGATCTATGCGACCTGCCTGCGCTACGATATCGATATTACGGAGGAATGGATCCCGGTATCTCCCAGCGCGCATTACATGATGGGCGGGGTTTGGACCGATCTGAACGGTGCGACAACGGTTCCGGGGCTCTTCGCCGCCGGGGAGGTAGCTTGTAGCGGTGTGCATGGAGCGAATCGTCTGGCGAGTAATTCCTTGCTCGAAGGATTGGTGTTTGGAGCGCGCGCGGCCACGGTAGCCGTGGCCTTTGCAGGCAGACATGATATTCCACAGCTCTCGTCTCAAGAGGCCGCGATTCGGGCGGGTCAATTTGGCACATTGGATGATGCGGAAAAGCTGCGAAGCTCATTGCGGCGAACGATGTGGGGCCAGGTCGGTGTGATTCGCTCTGGCGAATCGCTCATCCGGGCCTGCGCGCAATTGTCGCGGTGGGCTCAACTTGTGGCTCAGCCGTTTGCCAGCCGAGCCGCGTTAGAAGTGAAGAACATGGTGCAGGTGGCACAATGCGTCGCGGAAGCGGCGCTGTGGCGAGAAAACAGTGTCGGGGCTCATTACCGGTCAGATTGTCCGGAGGCCAAGCGGGCCGGTTGGCAGCAACACAGCCGCCTCTCCAGCGGGGAAGTGGTCAGCGGGAAGACTCTTCAGAAGAAGTCGCGGGGGCTGCTATTGTCTCTGCGGGGGCGTATCGGCTGACCGGACGTTCCAGGATTACACCGTCACGTACCAGAAATGTGCGGTAGTATCCGAGCACCTTCCTGACGTATCGTCTGGTTTCATCGTATGGGGGCAGTGCCTGGTAGTGCTCGACGGCATGTTCTCCTGCATTGTAGGCCGCCAGGGCCAGCGGTAAATTTCCATGAAATCGGTCGAGCAGCTGGCGTAAGTATTTCGTCCCTCCGCCCACATTATCATCAGGGTCATACATATCCCGCACATCCAGGCGCAGGGCGGTCTGTGGCATCAGTTGCATGAGGCCGATCGCTCCGGCACGAGACACGGCCCGTGGATCAAAATTCGACTCGGCTTTGATGACGGCTCGGATCAACGCGGGATGGAGTTGATGTTGTGAGGAGTAGCGACGGATGACTGGTTCGAGCTCTCGTTCGGACAAGATGTCGTGGAAGCGGTTGGATTTGGATTCGATCTCGATTTTCCGATAGCGAGCATCGGAGGGGACATTGGTGAGCGAGATCGAGCCGTCGCGTCCGACATATTGATAAATTTCTGCCGTGGCAGCCGGTACGGAGCAGGCTAGTGAGCCGATTCCCGCGATGGCCGTCGTGGTGAGGCCAATAGCCGCGTGGCGTCCGAGAGATGTTATGAGCCGCGAAAATGTGTTGTGCATGGTTGCAACGATATCAGTCTGCTACTGGCTGTCAAGAAAGTGCAGATCTTGTGCCTGGAGGCGAAGCGTAAATAATGTAGGAAAACAACGGGGTCTGTGCGAGGGGGCGAAGGGCTACGGTTCTAGAAAACGCGCTCGGGTGGCAATAAATTGTCTGTGGAGTTGTTGGGTGAGAGGCCCTGGGGTTCCATCCCCGATCGGATGTCTGTCCACCATGGTGACCGGCATCACCTCCATGGTTGTGTTGGTGAGAAAGCACTCGTCTGCCTGGGTGAGCGTCTCGATTCCAAAATGTCCCTCGTCGATGGGGATCTGGGCTTCACGTGCGAGGCCGAGCAACATGTCGCGCGTAATGCCGTCCAGTAGGCCACAGTCGAGTGCCGGAGTGCAGAGCCGGCCTGCCAGGACGAAAAATAGATTGCTGACGGTGCATTCCGTCAGATGTGACTCCCAATTGAGCAACACACTGTCGAAGGCGCCGGCCGCGATGGCTTCCCGCTTGGCCAAAATATTGTTCAGAAAGTTTGTAGCTTTGATCTGGGGTGAAAGCGCGCTGGGCAAGTTGCGCCTTGTTTGGGCGACGATCAGGCTCACGCCGGTTCGGTATTGTTCTGCCTGGGGAGGGTGAAGCGGTTTGGTCATGATGACCACGGTGGGGGTGGGGCAAAGGGCCGGATCGAGGCCGATGTCACCGGGCCCTCGTGAGATGGTGATGCGAAGGTATGCATCGGTGCGTTCATGTCCGACGTCATTCCTCGTCATGGCCTCGTGGAGGAGCGCTGGCCACGTGTGTTCAGGTATTGGAATCGTCAGGCCGATCGCGTCTGCTGAACGGCGAAGCCGGGCGAGATGTTGGTCCCGCATGAAGATCCGGCTCCCGTAGGAGCGAATCGTCTCATAGACGCCATCGCCGTAGAGGAAGCCATGGTCGAAGACGGAGACGACGGCTTCCTGTTCTGTCACGAACCGATCGTTCAGATAGATCCACATGGTTAGGTCCGTTGCAATGCTTTGAAAAAAGCCTGAGCCTTCTGAATCGTTTCCTCGTATTCTTTGGCCGGATCGGAATCGGCGACAATCCCGGCGCCGACCTGCAAATATCCCTTTCCCGCACACCATACCAAAGTTCGAATCACGATGTTCAGATCCAGATCGCCGTTCCAGCTGATGTACCCGAAGGAGCCGGTATAGGGGCCGCGGCGTACCGGTTCCAGCTCCTCGATAATCTCCATGCAGCGGATCTTCGGCACGCCCGTGATCGTACCCCCAGGGAATAGCGCTTGAATGAGATCGAAGGGTGTGGCGTCAGGCCGCAAGGCGCCACGGACGTTGGACACGATGTGGCTGACGTGGGAGTATTGCTCAATCGCCATGAATTCATCGACCTGCACGCTGCCGAACTGGCAGACGCGGCCTAAATCGTTTCGTTCAAGATCGACGAGCATGAGGTGTTCCGCCCGTTCCTTCTCGTTCGCGAGTAATTCGTCGATGAGGCGTTGATCGTCACGATTGTCCTGTCCACGCGGTCTGGTTCCGGCAATCGGACGCGTATCCGCCTGCCGGTTGTGGAGCCGGACCAGCCGTTCGGGCGAGGAGCTGATCAAGGTCACGTCGTCGAAGTGCAGGAGTCCTGAGAAGGGCGAGGGATTGACGGCTTGCAGCCGACGATAGAGTTCCTGCTCGTAGGCCTGCCGGTCGGCGCCATCGTTGTAGGTACTGGGAGGTTGCAGAGTAAATCGATGCGACAGGTTGGCCTGGTAAATATCTCCCGAAGAAATATATTCTTGGCAGCGCCGGACTCGATCGAGGTAGGAGTCCCGCGTTTGGTCCGGATGAAAGGCCATCTGGTCGAATGATGGGAGATTGGCGAGAGGAACGGGCGGTCCGCTCAATGTGGCCTCCCACTCGGCCAGCCGATCTAAACCCTCGCGGTAGAGCGTCTCTCGTGATTCTCCTGAGAATCGTTCCATGGGTGGACAGAAGATAATCTGCAGACGGTCTGTCTGATGATTCACTGCGGTGACAAGGTCGTATAGACCGAACTGTAGGTAGGGGATTGGGAGATCATCTTTGGCCATGGAGGGAAGCACTTCAAAATCGCGTACCAGGTCGTAGCTGAAGTAGCCGACGGCCCCGCCCCAAAAGGAGGGCAGTCCTGGAGGAGGTGCGATCTGGGGGCCCTCGAACAGTCGGCGAAGGCTACCAAATGGGTCGCTCGATACAGATTCGCGTCCCTCGCCGGTTCGAAGGTGGGCCTGCCCTTGTTGGCCGGTCAGCATCGCGTAGGGATTGCTTCCCATGAAGGAATAATGATTTCCGCTGATTGCCCCTTTTCCGCTATCGAGCAGAAATGAGGGCTGTGAGGGCGATGCAATCAATCGGTATAGATCAAAGGCTGTCCTCCCGTGGTTCTCCAGCGTGAGGATGAGGGGCTGCGGAGGACCGATCAGGAACGATGGTTGGGAGAAACGAGTCATGGGTGACGATATATCGCTTTACAAATCGCGCGCCACCCACTATACCCGACTGTCCACGCTGTGTCACAGCGCAGGGTCGGCTTGACAAATTTAGGATGATTCTGCTTGAATTGCGCGCCCGCCATCGGCAGAGTCCTTGCGTTATGGATCGCATAACGAACTCTCCTCTGTGGGTACGACATGCCCCCTTCACAAGATCCATTGTACGCGGGGCTTGGCCAAGCGGTCCGGATCGGAACCGACCTGCTCGCGTCGCTGATTGTCGGGGGAGGGTTGGGTTGGGTGGCTGACACCTATCTCTTCGGTTCCACCCCCTGGGGCATGGTCGTGGGGCTCGTGTTGGGCGTCGTGGCCGGGATCAGGAATGCGTACCGGTCGGCGCAACAGTGGCCGAAGACATAACGATTTTGTAACAGGAAAGTACGAAAGCGCCATGGAAGAAAGTCCGCTTCATCCGTTCGAGCTGCACAACTGGATACCGATTTCGCTAGGCGGATTGGATATTTCCATCAATAAAGCCGTCGTCATCATGTGGGTAGTCGTCTCCCTGGTGGCGGTGCTCATGGTCATGGCGGGGTCGGCGCGCAAGCTGGTACCAGGCAAGTTGCAGAGCATGGCGGAGATGATGGTGGATTTCATCCGCGGCATCATCATGGATACGATGGGCAAAGAGGGCATGCGCTTCTTCCCCCTCATCGCTACCCTCTTCCTCTTCATTCTCTTCTGTAATCTCATCGGATTGATCCCCGGCAGTTACACGGTGACGAGTCAGATTGTCGTGACCGCCGTATTTGCCTGCCTGGTGTATGGGCTCAGCCTGATCATGGGATTTTTGTTGCACGGGGTGAAGTTTCTGGGCATTCTCGTTCCGCCCGGCACGCCGGCCTGGTTGCTGCCGTTGATGATTCCGATCGAGCTGATCAGTCAATTGGCGCGGCCCATTTCGCTGGCCGTTCGGTTGTTTGCGAATATGACCGCTGGCCACGTGATTCTCGGGGTTCTGTTCGGCTTGGCCATCAGTGGCGGGTTATTGATCGGATGGTTGCCCTTTGCGTTTACGATCGCGATGAACGGGTTGGAAGTCGGTATCGCGTTCATTCAAGCCTATATTTTTACCGTGTTGACCTGCGTCTATTTGGGAGACGCATTCCACTTACACGGCCACGATGAGCACGCGCACTAGCGCGTGTTAGTTCAGACAAGGGAGGAGTAGGACACAATGGATTCAGCAGCAGCAGCATTGTTAGGCATGGGGTTGGCGGCGGCAGGGTTTGCCGGGGCCGGCGTGGGGATTGGCTACATCTTCGGGAAGATGATCGAAGCGGTGGCGCGCCAGCCGGAAGCGGAAGCCCGCGTCGGAAAGTATATGTGGATCGGGTTCGCGTTGGTGGAAGCCATCGCCCTGTACGGCCTGGTCATCGCGTTCATCATCATGGGCCTCCGGAAATAAACGGGTTACAGGGGTAAGGGGATGATGGGGATAGCAGGGCCTGCTACCCCCATATACCTTTCCTCCTCTACCCCAGGGAGTTGCTATGCCGCAGTTTGAATCGCACTTTTTTTCTTCTCTGATTTTCTGGGAAGTCCTGTCGTTCGGGATTCTCTTTTTCGTGCTCTACAAGTTTGCCTTCCCTGGCATCTTGGGCGTGCTGGAAGAGCGGGAAAAGAAAATTAAGGACAGTCTCGATCAAGCCGAGCGTCATCGGTCAGAGGCCGAACGGAAACTCAAGGAGTATGAGGCCAAGCTCAATACCGCCGCGAAGGAAGCAGAAGCTATTCTCGCTGCGGCGAAAGAGCGGGCGCAGCGGCTCATGGAAGAAAATGAGCAGCGGTTGACGACCGAAGCCGAGCGGATCAAGGGTGATGCCACGCGTGAGATCGATCATGAGCGCCGTAAGGCGATTCAGGATATTCGGGCTCAAACGACGGACTTGGCCTTGATGGTGGCGGAGAAGGTGGTGCAGCGCAGTTTGACAGATGCGGACCACCGGAAATTCGCAGACGAGGCGCTCGAGGCCCTGTCGAAATCCTACCAGCGGTAGTTTTTGATCAGGCGGGGTCAGCCTAGGCTGGTCCCGCCAGGTCTGTACCCGTCCAAATCCACACAGACGAAGCGGAATCCAGCCTGGCGCAGCCTGTCGCTGATTCGTGCTCGCAGATCCGGTTGATTCAGCCTGGAGAAATCATCCTGGCCGACTTCGATTCGCGCTACCTCGCCATGTTCTCGCACGCGCACATGGCGAAACCCCTCGGTCTGTAAGACCTCTTCAGCCTGTTCTACTCGGCGGAGTTTGTCGATCGTGATCGGGATGCCGCGCGGGATCCGAGAAGAGAGGCAGGCTGCGGCAGGCTTATCCCAATTCGAGAGTCCCAGGAGCCTGGCAAGCGCCCGGACATCCGCCTTTGAGAGGGACGCTTCGACTAACGGGCTGCGCACCCCCCACTCGCGTGCGGCTGTGATGCCTGGCCGATCGTCTCCGAGATCGTCGAGATTCGTTCCATCCACAATCCACTTGCTCTGACGTGGTTCACGCAGCCCGTCCATCAATTGATAGAGGTCTGTTTTACAATGGAAGCAGCGGGCGGCATCATTCTGTACGAAGGCTGGAATCTCAAGTTGATCGGTATGGGCGAGCTCATGCCGCGCCCCAATCTCCGAGGCCATCTGCCTCGCACCGTTGAGTTCGATCTCGGGAAATGTCGGTGAGACGGCGGTGATGCCCAGTGCGCGTGCGCCGAGCTGCTCATGGGCGATTTTCAGCACGACGGTGCTGTCGATCCCGCCGGAGTATGCGACCAGGACGGACTGCATGTCCGAGATCACCTGGCGGAGTTTGTCGAGTTTTCCCTGGAGGGATTCGGTCGCCATGGATGCCTGACCTTTGGAGTCGATGTAGGTCGACTAGTTTTTGACTTTTGCTTTGGCGAGATTCCCCACCACGACTAAGGCGTAGCGTTTGGGGTCCAGATATTGTTTGGCGACGCGCTGCACGTCTTCCTTCGTGACCCGCTCTATCCACTTCGGGTAGTCAGAAAAATATTCGAATCCCAGGCCGTAGAACTCCACTTGGGCGAGCACCTGCGCAAGTTTTGCCGTGGAATCGAGCCGGAGCGGGAAGCTGCCGACCAAGAACGATTTGGCTTCAGCCAATTCCTGGTCCGATACCGGCGCGTCACGAATCGATTTGATTTCGGACAAGACTCCGGTAATGGCTTGGTTGGTGGTCTCTGTTTTGGTTTGAAGGTTGACCCAAAACGAACCGGGCATCAGTCTGGCGTCGAAGTGGCTCATGATCCCATAGGCCAGCCCCTGCTTGTCGCGAATCGAATCCATCAGGCGGGAGGAGAATCCCCCGGCTCCCAGGATGTAATTCATGACTGTCACAGAATAGAAGTCCGGGTGTGCACGCGAAACCCCTCCATGCCCAAGTACGATGGTGGATTGGGTGAGATCCTTTTCGATGAGTTGAACTGTTCTGCGTTCGACCGGGGAGGGCTTCTTCGTATTCCGCGCCGTCATGGCCACTTTTTTCCAGGCGCCAAAGTGGGTCTGGACCAATGCCGTGGCTTGTTCAAGGGTGATGTCGCCTACGACGGTTATGATGACTTGGGAGGGTGAATATTCCCGTCCATAAAAGCTTTGGACATCGGCGAGGGAGATCTTGTTGAGCGTCTCTTCCGTGCCAGTGACGGGCCAACGATACGGGTGTCCGTGGAAGACCAACTGGTTGAAGGCCTTCATGGCAATATGGCCCGGGTCGTCGTTGTCGCTGGCCATCTCGCCCAGGAGCTGTGTGCGAATCCGTTCGAACTCCAGTTTATGGAACGCGGGATGTTGCAGCATGTCGGCGAGCAGGGTAAAGCCGAGGTCGACGTCTTTTTTGAGGACTCGGGCGGATGCGGTCGTGAAGTCCTCAGCGGCCTTGGCTTCCAGCGCTCCTCCGACAAAGTCGATTTGTTCTGCCTGCTGTTTTGACGTCCTGGTCGTCGTTCCTTCGTCAAGGAGGCTGGCGACGAGGTTTGCGAGTCCTGCTTTGTCGTGAGGGTCCTGTGCAGAGCCGGCTTTGATCAATGCATGGATCTCAACGATGGGGAGAAAGTGCTGTTCCAGAACCAGCACGGTGATCCCGTTCGAGGTCACAAACTTCGTCGGAGCGATCTCGGCTGCGACGGAGGCGCCCGATGCCCAGAATATGGCGCAGCATCCCATTCCTAGAATCAAGGTTGTCTGGCGCCACAGCGCAGTCGTCCGTTGTCTCATCGTGGACATCGTTTAGGGTCGTCCCTGTTGTGCGGCGGTGGCTGGCGCCTCTGGTTGTTTGGGCGGCACCGGAATCAACGTGCCGACGGTGCGATTATCTTCCGTCAGGTATTGGCGGGCGACACGTTGGATGTCTTTCGCCGTCACGGCCCGGATCCGTTCCACAAATTGATCGATCTTTCGCCAGCCGGCGCCGACGGACTCCGCTTGCCCCAACAGCATGGCATGCCGGAAGTTGGAATCCTGTTCGAAGACATGGGTGGCTTCAACCTGGTTCTTGGCCCGTTGGAGCTCCAGCTCAGTCGGTGGATCGGTCTGGAGGCGTTTGATCTCTCGGTGAAGAGCTTCTTCGACGGTCTCAGGTTTCTGGCCAGGGCTCACGAGCGCGTAGAAGTAAAACAGGCCCGGATCGGTCTGGAGCAGGCTGTATTCCGCCCCGACGGCGAGCGACGACTTCTGTTCATACACGAGGCTCTGGTAGAGGCGTGAACTTTTCCCATGCGAGAGAATCGAATCGAGAATGTCGAGGGCATAGGAGTCTTCGCTCGTAAAATTTGGCACGCGATAACCCATCATGACGAAGGGAACTTGGGCGTCTCGCTTGAGGAGAAAGCGGCGTTCACCTTTTTGCTCCGATTCCATCGTGGCAATAGGTTTCGGTTCCGGCCCTCGGGGGATCGGCTCGAAGAGTTGTTTGATGATAGGGAGCAGACTGTCGGTTTTAATGTCGCCCACTACGACGAGGGTCGCATTGTTGGGGGAGTAATAAGTGTCGTAATGCCGTTGCAGATCGTCCAGGGTCATTGCATCCAGGTCGCCGAACCAGCCGATCACCGGCCAGTGATAGGGATGGCTGAGATAGGCCTGGGCAAAGAGCGCTTCGACGAGTGCGCCTTGGGGATCGTCCTCCGAGCGAAGACGGCGTTCTTCCTTCACGACCTCTCGTTCCGTCTTCAGCTCGCTCATTTCGAGTACGAGCCCCTGCATGCGATCCGCTTCAAGCTCCAGGGCCAGTTCGACGCGGTCGGCTGCGAGGTTCTCGAAGTAGGCGGTGAAGTCCTGGCTCGTGAAGGCGTTATCCATGCCGCCGTTCTTGCGAATGAGCCGGGAGAAGGTGCCTTTCGGGTATTTGACGGTACCCTTGAACATCATATGTTCCAGCATGTGAGAGAGGCCTGCACGGCCCATGACTTCGTTGCGTGAACCCACTTTGTACCAGACTTGGACGGTCGCAACCGGAGCTTTGGGCACTTCGACTAGGAGGACTTTCATCCCATTGGAGAGGATGAATTCTCGAGGCTCCGTGGCGATGGCGGGCGATGTGAAGGCGAAGAGAAGACTGCTCGCGGCGATCAGCCAGGATAATTGCATCATGTGTTGGGAATAGGGCCAGGTCATAGTTGGATTGAATGCACAGCGCATGCTAGCAACGGGGCTCAATTTGTGTCAAGGCGCGTCCTGCATACTCGGGTGAAAGATTGCCCAATTGGCCGCAGGCGCCCAGCACATCACGGCCGCGGCTCTTGCGGATGAAGGCGTCAATGCCGCCATGTGTGAGTACCGCCTGAAATGCGAACACGTTCCGGTCGGTCGGCCGTCGAAAGGGATTGCCCGGAAACTCGTTAAAGGGGATCAGGTTCACCTTGCAGCGGAGCCCCTTGAGCAGTTTCACCAGGCGATGGGCATCCTCGGCGCGGTCGTTCACGCCGGCGAGCAGCACATATTCAAACGTCAGTCGTCTGGTCGGGGCGAGCGGATAACGCCGGCAGGCGGCCATGAGGGTCTTGAGCGAGGCGATTTGGCTGGCCGCCGGCATCAATTGTTGGCGTTGCTCTTCCGTTGTGCCGTTCAATGAGATGGCGAGGTTCACCCCGAGCGCTGCCACATCCTTCAACCGTGCGGCGAGTCCCGCAGTCGACACGGTAATGCGGCGCGGCGACCAGCCCAGTCCCCATGACTTGTTCGTAAGGCAATGGATGGAGGTGGAGAGCGCGTCGATATTGGCAAGGGGCTCCCCCATGCCCATGAAGACGAGGTTGGTCAGGCGTTCGGTGCCGGTCAAATGGTCTTGAGATGTCAGCACCTGATCGACGATCTCGTGTGCCTTGAGGTTTCGCTTCAGTCCCATGGTGCCGGTGAGGCAGAAACCGCAATCCAGCATGCAGCCCACTTGGGTCGAGACGCAGAGCGTGAGTCGATCCTCGTCAGGAATGAGCACCGTTTCGATGCGGAGTGCGTCGTCCAATGTGAGCAGAAGCTTGCGCGTATGGTCGGTCGATTCAAGCACGGCGCAGTCTTGTGTGCGCGAAATCGTGGCGACCTCGGCCAGTTGTTCTCGATCGTTCTGGGAGAGATCGGTCATTTGCGCGATGCTGCGGGCGCGCCGTTGATAGAGCCAGCGGAGAATCTGACCGGTTCGGTAGCGGGGCCATCCGAATGGCTGCAGGAGCCGGTCGAGACCTTCTTCTGTCAGGGACAAGAGATTGGTCGGAGCGGGCCTCGATGGGAGGGCGTGGTTCTCATGCTGCATCATGGCACCCTACCATAGCCTTAAAAAGTGGAACAAGGTAGAGGGTTCAGATAGCTCTGCTGGCAACGGGGAAAGGACGCTGTTATATATGATAGGAGTCGAGGGGAGGCCACGCGTGCGCAACGGTACAGATCAATTGATTATACGAAATCTATTCCTTGTCGCGAGCATTGGCCTCTGTGGGGTAGCGTTGCCCTCGGGCCAGGCATTGGCCGGCCCTGTCCCTCCGTCGGTAGTGAGTGACGGTGCAGTCTGTGAGGGGGCAGAAGAATGCTTTCATGCAGCCGCGCTGCCGAAGGAACGGCTGGGTAAGGTCCTGAACAAAGAACAAGTGGTATTGCTGAAGCTTGCGCGGCTTCAGCAGCTGATGGAGCGATTCCCTGCTACGATCTGGGCGAAGCGCGCAGGATTGTTATCCGGGGTGCTGCTTCTTGAGCGAAATCCTGCCGTAGCCATGCAGTTTCTCCGCGCGGCACAGCGAGACGTCCCGCTGTTAGACGACTATATCCGACTATGGATCGGAGAGGCGTTGCTGAATCTTGGAGACGCCAAACCCGCCGCAGCGATGTTCGAAACCCTTTCCCAGACGGCACCGGATTCGCCGTTGTTGGTGAAGGCCGCCTATCGGGCCGGTGAAGCGTGGTATCAAGCCTCGAGTTGCCACGAAGCGACGGTTTGGATTGCCAAGGCGGTGACGATGAGCGTGAAGGAATTGGAGACTCCCCAGGCGTTGCTTCGGCAAGGCGCGTGTCAGCTGCGAGAAAATAATATCGCCGAAGGCCGTGAAACCCTTATGCAGTTGTGGACCAGGTTTGCGGCCAGTGGAGAAGCGAAAGAGGCGGAGGCGCTGCTGGCGTCGAATCTTGGTGGCGAGCCCTGGGTCGTTCAGTCGAACGAGCGGCTCGCTCGGGCGCAGGTGTATCTTGGGCAAGCGTTTCATGCCGAGGCGATCGAGGAACTTCGAAAGTTTCTTGCGGCTGACCCACAGTCGCCGCGGCGCACCGAGGCGAAGCTGAAGCTTGGGATCGCACAGGTTCGGCTGAAGCAGTACGACCAAGCCCGAGAGACGTTTCGTGCGCTGGTGAAAGACGGCGCGGCTGAATCGTCCGAAGCCTCCGTATGGCTCGCACGCGTCTATCTTCGTCAAGGCCAGGGTGACAAATTGCTCGATCTTGCGCGAACCATGGCAGCATCGTTGTCCGCAGAGCAGAAAGGCCAGATCACGCTTTTCGCCGGCATATGGCTGGAAGATCAGGGCCGTTTCGATGACGCGATCGCGAGGTTTCGGCAGGTGGCAAAGACCGGCGAGCCGGCGTCTCAGCGGGCCGAGGGGCAGTGGCGTGTAGGCTGGGGGTATTACCGGATGGCGCGTTATCGTGAGGCGTCCGACCAGTTGCATGTGCTCGTGGATCAGCACGACGGTGACTTCGAGCCGCAGGCGCTCTATTGGATGGGGCGGGCGGCTGAACTGAGCCAGCAGCCTCAGGCTCACGATGTCTATGTGAGGCTCTGTCAACGATACGTCTATACCTATTATTGCCAACTGGCTCGCGAGCGGATCGATATGCCGTTGCCGGAGTCTCCTACCGCAGAACCAGTCTCGCCAGCCGTTCCGGAAGACGGCGGCATATCTGGAGGTGGTGAGGCTGCACGTTCGGTGTCTGCCAGGGCAGAAATCGAGCAGCAGCCTGCCTATCGACGCGCCATCGAGCTGAAGACGTTGGGGTTGGATTCGGATGCCGCGCGAGAATTGGCGGGATTGACGGATCGCTATAGCCGAGATCCTGACCTTCTCATGGTGCTATCGACATTGTTGAACGAGGCTGGTGCCTATCACCATGCCCTTAGGCTCGCGCGGGCCCGGTTTCGGGATAAGCTGGAGCGGACCGGAGGCGCTGTCGATCCATCGCTGTGGCAGGTGGCCTATCCGACAGGTCTTCTGCCTACGATCAAAGGGCAGGGGGCCAAAGGCGTCGATCCCTATCTGGTGGCGGCGATCATACGAGAGGAGAGTCAGTACGATTGGCGCGCGGTATCGCGGGTTGGCGCGATTGGGTTGATGCAGGTGATGCCGGGTACGGCAAATGCTGTTGCCCAGCGACTAGGGCTTCCCTCAGTTGGACGGGATGACCTCTTTGACCAAGAAACGAATATTCGCCTTGGTGTTCGTTACGTCGAACAACTGCTCGACCAGTTCTCCGGGAACGTGGCCTATACGATTGCCTCATACAATGCCGGGCCGATCGCGGTTGGGAATTGGATTGCGCTGCACCGTGGGCGAAGTCAGGATGAATTCGTTGAATTGATCCCCTATCAGGAGACGCGGCAATATGTGAAGCGTGTCCTGCGGAGTTATCGCGAATATGCCCGGCTGGGCAGGGCTTCCTAGTGGCCGTTTCTTGACAAGATTTAGACAAGTTTCTATAGTGCGCCACAACCTGTAGGGGCTACTTTTAAGGAGAGGACTGAGGGAATGGCACTCGATCGATTGGACGCGCTTGAAGACCGTATTAAAGACCTTGTGAAGCTAATCCAGGAATTGAAGAAAAAAAATGCGGCTGCTGAAGAAGAGTTAAAAGTTGTTCGGCAGCGACTTGCGGAGAAGGATGATTCGAATCGGCGCTGGGAGCAAGAGCGTATCGATATCAAGTCCCGTATCGAAAAAGTCCTCGGCGACGTTGAGTTGTTGGAGTGCTTTGAAGAACGCAAGGAGGTGGCCCTTGACGAAGACCATTGACGTGGAAATCTATGGCCAACGGTTTGCGATCCGCGGGGAGGCGGACGAGGGGTATATTCGGCGGCTCGCGAGTTTTGTCGATAGCCAGATGCGCAGTCTCGCGGAGGGAATGAATACGACGACTCCGTCGAAGCTCGCGGTGTTGACGGCGATCAACCTGGCCCATCAGTTATTCGAAGTTGAACGGAAGCGCGCGCAGGGTGATGCGGATGTCGAGCGGCGGATGACGTCGCTCATGGAATCGATCGAGGAGCAGGTGCCAACCTCGCTCTTTCGCTAGATTCAACTTGCAAAGGGTAATCCCCTTTGTTATCGTGGATTACGATGCTGGGATGTCGTGGAGTTGGCGGTCGGGATACAATCAGGTCATGCTCAAACCGGTTTAGTGGTCCGGGAAAATGATGCAGTCGCCGCGGAAAAGATGTGGGTTCTTGATGCTGGTGAAGTCGAGACAAGTAGAATCTGTGCAAGGGTTCGTCCTCCTCATGTATAACCTCCTCGAAATGTTGGGCAAACTCACTGAGTTCTTGCTGCCATTTGGCAGTGCGGTGCATGGAGGCAGTTTTCGGCTGCTTCCCGTTCGCGCACGCGATCCTCACAATCGGATGAGGGGATGGCAGCATAGCGGAACTTCGTGGAATTTGTCCGGCACGGGACGCACTCGTTTGCTCAAGCCATCAAGATCTTCATCCCCGTGGAGTCCGTTCTCGGAGTGAGTCTGTAGACCGCGTGTTGGGCGATCCTCTTCCGTTCAGCTAATCTTCCACTGCGCTCCCACATCAGGATAGAACCGTCGACCAACCTTGTATCAAGACGAGGCTGAGAAGCCGGGTGTTTCTCGTCTCGGGACTGTAGGGGGGTGAGTCAAATTACTACTTCAATTTTTGCCTATCTGTTGACAGGACTCGTTGGAGGACTGTTCGGAATCGGAATTTTCGAACTGATTCGTCGTGCATCTGGCGCTACGAAGAAGGCGCAGGAAGAGGAGCAAGCCCGCCAGTCTGTGCAAAATGCCCAGCGGGAGGCGGACAATATTGTCAAAGAAGCCAAACTGGAAGCGAAAGATCTTCTGTTGCAGTCGAAGTCGGAGCTTGAGAAAGAGCAGAAGGCCAAGATGGCCGAGCTTGCCGTTGTCGAAAAGCGTTTGATTCAGCGCGATGAAACCATCGAGAAACGAATCAGCGCGATCGACAAGCGAGAAAGCGATACGCAGAAGCGAGACCTGGAGCTGGTGAAACGGGAAGAAAAGCTGACGGTGAAAGAATCGGCTTGTGCTCGAGCGGAGAAGGAGCATTGTGAGGCACTGGAACGTGTCGCAGGAATGACATCCGACGAAGCGAAGAAGCAGCTCATCCATGAAATGGAAAGTCAGGCTCGGCTGGAGGCTGTTGGGCTTGCGAAGCGGATCTTAGAAGAGGCGCGGGAGAATGCGGAACGGGAAGCGCGCGAGATCATTACCTGCTCAATCCAGCGGGTGGTGCGTGATTACGTGTCCGAATCCACGATTTCCGTGGTCCAGATCCCGAACGACGCGATGAAGGGGCGGATCATCGGACGGGAAGGGCGCAATATCCGCGCGATTGAAGCTGCGACGGGGATCGACTTAATCATCGATGAGACCCCTGAAGCGGTGATTATCTCCGGCTTCGATCCGTTGCGTCGGGAGATCGCCAAGGTGTCGCTCGAACGGCTCATGCATGACGGGCGCATCCATCCGACGCGGATCGAGGAGATCGTCGAGAAAGTCAAAGTCGATATCGATAAACTGATGTACGAAGAGGCCGAAAAAATCATTTTTGAGTTAGGCCTCTCTGATTTTCATCCTGAGTTGATCAAAGTGCTTGGCCGTCTCAAGTACCGGACGAGTTATGGCCAGAATAATCTCTATCATGCGCGTGAAGCGGCCTATATCTGCGGCATCATGGCGTCGGAGCTCGGCCTCGATGTGAAGCTGGCGAGACGAGGGGCGTTGCTCCACGATATCGGGAAAGCCGTCAGTCACGAAGAAGAGGGCCCCCATGCCATGTTGGGTGCTGAGATCGCCAAGAAGTATGGCGAGAGCGAGAAGATTATCAATGCCATCGCAGGGCACCACGAACAGGTGGAGCCGATCTGTCCGGAGTCCGTGTTGGTGGCTGCGGCCGAAGCCTTGTCTGCCGCCAGACCTGGGGCGAGACGTGAGGCCTTGGAGACTTACGTGAAGCGGCTGGAGAAGTTGGAGTCGCTTGCTACGACGATCAAAGGGGTCCAGAAAGCTTATGCCATCCAGGCGGGTCGCGAGATTCGCGTCATCGTTCGACAGGAAGACATTACCGATGCCGAGTCGTTCCAACTGTCTCGGGACTTGGCGAAGAAGATCGAGCAGGAGTTGACCTATCCAGGTACGATTCGGGTGACCGTCATACGAGAGAGCCGGTATGTGGAGTATGCCAAGTGAAGGTTCTCTTCATCGGCGATATCTTTGGAGAACCCGGGCGCCGTGCTGTGGCCAGGGCCGTTCCCAGACTGGTCGCTCAGCGGCAGATTGATATTGTTATTGGTAATGGTGAAAACGCGGCCGCCGGGTTTGGCATCACGCCTGATTTGGCTGAAGAGCTATTCGATCTTGGACTTGCGGTCATCACGACCGGGAATCATGCCTGGGACAAGAAGGAAATTCTCGACTATTTTCCCCGCGAGCCGCGCCTGCTTCGGCCTGCCAATTATCCGAGCGGTGTGCCTGGGTATGGCAGTGTGGTGGTTGAATCGGCCGGTGGGGAGCAGTTAGGCGTCATGCAGCTGATGGGGCGGGCCTATATGCCGACGTTGGATTGTCCGTTTCAGATCGCCAAAAAAGAGCTAGCCGGATTGAAGAAGCGAGTGGCTGCCGTGATTGTGGATATGCATGCAGAGGCCACATCTGAAAAAATGGCGATGGGACATTATCTGGACGGCGAGGTCGTGGCCGTGGTCGGGACCCATACGCATGTGCAAACGGCGGACGATCAGATTTTCCCGAAGGGAACGGCCTATATGACGGACATCGGCATGACCGGCCCCCTCCATTCCGTGATCGGGGTAAAGAAAGAATTGGCAATCGAAAAGTTTCTGACCGGGATGCCGCGGCGCTTCGAAGTGGCCTCCGGGCCTTCCGTTTTTTGTGCGGTTCTGATCGAGCTTGATGCGCGTCTCGGGAAGGCCCTCTCGATCGAACGCATTCGCATTATTGATTAAAGGAGTCTCACCACGAGCTCTCCCGGTTTCCCCGATCTCTTCTCTCCGCCCACTCCTCAGAAACAGATCTTTACGGTTTCGGAGTTGACGGGACTGCTCCGTACCTCCATCGAAGAGCAATTCTCCGACATTTGGTTAGAAGGCGAACTGTCCAACCTTCGTGCTCCCGGGTCGGGACATGTCTATTGCACACTCAAGGACAAGGCGAGTCAAATTCGCGCGGTGCTGTTTCGGTCCAGCGCAGTGCGGCTGCGTTTCGCCTTGCAGGAAGGGATGCAGGTGATCGTGCGGGGGCGGCTCACGGTGTACGAACCGCGTGGAGAATACCAGATTGTCCTCGATACGGTGGAGCCGAAGGGAGTCGGCGCACTCCAGCTGGCCTTTGAACAGTTGAAAGAGCGACTGGCCGAAGAGGGGTTGTTCGACCAGGACAGAAAAAAGCCGCTTCCAGCGTTTCCCCGGACAGTGGGTGTCGTCACTTCGCTGACTGGCGCAGCCATACGGGATGTTCTCGCCGTACTTCGGCGCCGCTGGCCGACGATCCAGATTCTAATCGCTCCAGTTCAAGTTCAGGGGGAGAGCGCCGGACGTCAGGTTGCCGAGGCGCTCGCTGCGTTGAACGACTGGGGCTCCGTGGACGTCATCATTGTCGGGCGGGGCGGAGGATCGATGGAGGATCTCTGGAGCTTCAACGAGGAGATTGTCGTGCGTGCCATTGCGGCTTCCCATGTGCCAGTAGTGTCGGCGGTCGGGCATGAAATCGATGTGACGTTGTCCGACTTTGTGGCTGACCTCCGTGCGCCGACACCTTCGGCGGCAGCCGAGGCGGTCGTTCCGGTCTTGGCAGAGATTGTGGAACGATTACGAAAATTGACTGTCCGTATGGGACAGATGATGCTCCGGCATTGCGCGTTTGAGCGGCAGCGTCTCGATGCCGGCATTCGAGGGGTGACGGATGTCCGTTTTCGTCTCCAGGCAGCGGCGCAACGGACAGATGATATGGTGGATCGGTTACGTGAGATGCTCCAGCGCCAGCTCACGTCAGGGCGGGAACGGGTGCATGAAGCACAACGGGATCTATCCGGTCTCAATCCTATTCTCGCGATCAAGCAAGGGCTAGCAACCGTTCCGCAGTTTTCACAGCGCTTAGAGGGGCAGATGGGAGTGGTCTTGACGCAACATCGTCATCGCGTCCATGCGCTGCTGGCGCAGCTCCATACGCTCAGTCCATTGGCAGTCCTTGGCCGCGGGTACAGCATCCTTCAGGCTGTACCCACCGGGAAGATTCTCCACCGAGCGAACGACGTCGAGGTTGGCCAGGAGTTGGAGGCTCAATTGGCAAGTGGGCGACTGAGTTGCAAGGTCACGCGGGTATTCGACGATTCCGCAGTTTGAAATGGCAAGGTGGTCGAGTATAATGACTCTCCGCATCTGTAAATGAAAAGCGAGGCATACTGTGGCAGCGGTAAAGTTTGAACAGGCAATGGCGCGGTTGGAAGCCATTGTCGGTGAGCTAGAGAAAAGCGATCTTCCCTTGGACGAATCGCTCAGGATCTTCGAGGAGGGCATTCGCCTCTCCAAGAATTGCCTCAAGATTCTGGAAGAAGCCGAACATAAAGTAGAAGTGCTTGTGCAAGATAAGAATGGCAGGAAACGAATCCACGCCTTCTCCCCAGACGACGAAACCGATGAGCCGTCCTCCTAGGTTCCCTGGCAGGGGCTTCTCTATCCGCCTCCATTCTGTCGTATTGCTTCCATAAGTGACTATGGCGACCACTCCTCGTGTTCACAAAGAACGGTTGGACCGCGTGTTGTTGTTGCAGGGCTTGGTGCCGAGCCGGGAGGCTGCTGCTCGTGCGGTCTTGGCAGGTGGAGTCTCGGTTGATGGGATCATGGTGGATAAGCCTGCGAAGCTGGTGCCGTTGGATGCGCGGATTGAGGTCGTGCAGCCTGCGTTATTCGTCAGCCGGTCAGGCGACAAATTAGCCGCGGCTCTTGACGCGTTTCACATAGATCCACTCGGGGCAATTGGTATGGACGTCGGTTGTTCGACCGGCGGGTTCACCGATTGTTTGTTGCAGCGTGGCGCGACTCGTATCTACGCCATCGATGTGGGGTACGGGCAGTTTGAGTGGAAGCTTCGCCAAGATTCTCGTGTTGTCTTGCTCGAACGGACTAATATTCGGTATGTTGACCGTGCTGCAGTCCCTGAGCCGATCGATCTGGCAGTTATAGATGTGTCATTTATATCGCTGACTTTGGTTTTGCCCGCCGTTGTGCGCCTCCTTAATAGCTCCGCGGCGGTTGTCGCGTTAGTCAAACCACAGTTTGAAGTTGGCAAGGGACAGGTGGGACGAGGAGGAATCGTGCGGGATGATGCGCAACGCGAGGCAGTGACTGAAAAAGTCATCGCTTGTGCGACGCAGTTGGGACTTCATTTAAAAGGCGTGCTCGACTCCCCTGTGATAGGGCGAAAAGGGAATCGGGAGATTCTTGTCGGGTTTCGTATGGGCGATCACAGCATGACGGGGGCTGTGGGGGGAAGAGGATGACAACGATTCATTGGCGATGGGGGCATGCATGAAGGTACTCGTGACGGGAGGTGCTGGCTTTATTGGTTCCCATGTGGTCGATCGCCTTGTCCAGGAAGGGCATGAAGTGGTGGTAGTGGATAATTTATCTACAGGAAAGCGGAAGAACCTCAATCGTGCCGCTCGCTTCTGCAAGATGGATATCCAGAGCTGGCGGCTTGAGCGGGTGTTTCGCAACGAGCGGCCTCATATCGTCATGCACCTTGCGGCACAGATGGATGTTAGGAAGTCTGTGGAAGATCCGGTCTTCGATGCCCAGGTGAATATTCTTGGAATGCTGAACGTGTTGCAGCAAGCAGTCAGGCACGGTGTGCGGAAGGTGGTGTTCTCTTCTTCTGGTGGAGCGATCTACGGGGAGCAGGAGATCTACCCTGCTTCTGAGTCCCACGTCACGCGGCCGCTATCGCCCTACGGCATCAGCAAGTTGTGCGGGGAGCAGTACCTCTCTTACTATCAACGGGTGAGCGGGCTTCAAGTGGTGAACTTGCGCTACGCGAATGTCTATGGCCCTCGTCAGGATCCTGATGGAGAGGCTGGGGTGGTTGCGATCTTTATTCAGAAGTTGCTGAACAACGAGCAAGCGATTATTTATGGAAATGGACGGCAAACGAGAGACTTTGTCTATGTTGAAGATGTCATTGAGGCAAATCTTGCGGTGATGAGTCAGGAAATACAAGGAACGTATAATGTTGGCTCAGGACGAGAAACCTCAATCAACGATTTATTGAGGCTTCTCATCGCACATACGAATTCAACATGCAAGGAAGTTCATGGGCCAGCCAGAAAGGGTGAGCAGGCCAGGAGCGTCATTGATTCCACGAAGCTCCGTCAGGAACTGTCTTGGGAGCCGAGAACCGAACTCAGCGAAGGGCTCAAGCGTACCGTCGAATATTTCCGTGAGCGTATGGGCTAGCAGCAGCTGGGCTGTTTAGGGTTAATGAGCGCCGAACGCATCGTCCCCAGAGCTAGTATCGAGGAACGGCTCCATCCACTTGGGTCGACCAAGCGTCGATTCCACCCACTAGATTCTTTACAGTACTGAATCCTTGTTGGAGTAGAAAGTTTGTCGCATCGGCGCTTCGCATCCCATGGTGGCAGATGGCGATGATCTCCGAGTCGCGGTTCAACTGAGCCAGCGATTGAGGAAGTGTTCCAAGAGGAATGAGGGTTGAGCCCTCAATCTTCGCTAGAGAATATTCCCAGTCCTCCCGCACATCGACCAGTACTAATTTGTCGCCCTTATCAAGTCTTGCTTTCAGTTCTTTTGGCGAAATGGCATAGCCCATTGAGTGGCCTCCTTAATTGGGGGCATCATATGTGAGGGGCGAAAAGGCTGTCAATGACCAGGGGGATCGTTTATTCTTGGTCGTTGATGGGTGTTGCCATGATGCTCTTCAAGCAAGGATGACCGATTAGTGTACATTTTTGTCGTTTCATTGTCTTTATATGGTCTGGATGACACGGTTTGATGGATATGGATGATGGGATTTGCACCATTGGTTAACGCAACATATTGAAAAATATATAAAAGTAATAATTTGCCTATAAGGCAGGTCCGGAAATTGCGTTACCAGGGCATCAATAGTGGAGGAGATGTGTTGGAGCGGGAGAGTTAAGGTATCGTGCAAGGGTCGTTTCCCCTATGAAAAAGGTCCCAACAAAGATCCTCATTATTTTAGTCACAACGGCAAGTCAAAAAGAAGCGGTAAGGATCGGGGAAAAAATGGTAAGTGCCAGGCTGGCTGCCTGTGCGAATGTCATCCCCGGTATCAAGTCGATCTATCGGTGGAACGGAAAAATTGTCAAATCAGGGGAAACGCTCCTGATGCTGAAATCCACAGAGCTTCGGTATCGGGCACTCGAGAAGGCGATTAAGGCGATGCATAGTTATGAAACACCTGAGATCGTGGCGTTGGCAATCGGAGCAGGCCTCGATCACTATATGAGTTGGGTGCGGGGAGAGACTCATATCTAATTGGTTATGTTGAGTATTTTGTCATAGTCAATGTGAGGGGTTGACCGAAGCAACCTGGATAGGTACACTCGCCGAGGACTATCTTGGACAGCTGGGGAGCCCATTCAGCAGGGGGTGAAGGTTATGGGGCAAGTAAACGGTACTGAAAGTAGCGATGCCTATACCGTCGTAATCTTTCGTGGCTCAACAGCCAAGCCTCTCCGGTTTAGTTTCCCACGCAAATTTGTCAGTAAGCTATTGATTGTCGGAGCAATTCTCATATTAGCCGACATTCTGATCATTTCACATTATGTGATCAGGACTGGTGAGGTCTGGGAGCTCTCAGCGTTCCGCGCAGAGGCGATGAGCGCACGGGAGCAGACAGCCGCCTTCTCCGGAGCCGTCGATGATTTGAAGAAGCGTTTAACGGGCATGAAGGAGGTCAATCAGCGACTTCGTGTCATGTTAGGCATTGAGGCCCCGAAGACAGGGGATGTCGCAAATGGCCGAGGTGGTGAGGATGGCCCCCTTCCAGACGGTAATGCTCTATCTTCCTCTGAGAAGACTCCCAACAGGGATGGAGGGGCTCAGCGCCAAAGTTTGGTAGAAACAGATCAGAACAGTCCAGTTGGACAAACAAGCCATTCAGTCGACCCAAGTGGTCTCACTGAGCCGGAGATGATCGCCTCAATCAAGGATGGCATTGACTGGTTATCAAAAGAAGCGACGACTCAGGAGCAGTTCCTTCAAGAGTTATCCTTGGCTGCCGAGCAGAAGTCTTCTCGGTGGGCGGCGACTCCGTCCATTTGGCCGGTGAAGGGGTGGGTGACGTCTGGGTTTGGACCAAGGGTTTCCCCATTCACTGAAAAGCCTGCGTGGCATGATGGATTGGATATTGGCGCTGCTGCGAATGCTCCAGTTCAGGCTCCGGCTCAAGGCCGCATCACAACAGTCGGGTTCGACCCGAAGCTGGGAAATCTCGTGAAAATTGACCATGGGTTCGGCATCGAAACCCTCTATGGGCACCTGGCCAAATCTTTAGTCAAAGAAGGGCAGCGTGTGAAACGTGGAGACGTTGTTGGATTAGTCGGTAGTACCGGACTAGCCACTGGGCCCCACTTACACTATATGGTCAAAGTATATGGCCAGACGCTTGACCCCGTTCGGTATATTCTCGAATAGCTCTAACTAGGGCCTGTTAACACTAATGGCCATTTTATGAGATACTGCGGGCATGGAAATCACCGACGCACAGTATCGCCAAATCGAGCCGTGGTTGCCGACGCAACGCGGCAACGTGACGCTCGACAATCTGCACGTGCTCAAC
>JAUXQT010000011.1 GCA_030682135.1 Nitrospirota bacterium
GGCCCAGGCATGAGAGAAATGCTGGGCGTGACCGCGGCCATCGTCGGTGCAGGCTTGGGCGATTCCGTTGCGCTCCTCACCGATGGCCGATTCTCTGGCGCCACCCATGGACTGATGGCAGGCCATGTCGCACCGGAAGCCATCAAAGGCGGCCCCATCGGCGCCGTGAAAAACGGCGATATGATTGTCTTCGATATCGCCAAACGAACGCTGACCCTGGAGGTTTCGCAAAAAGAGATCAAGGCCAGGCTCAAGAAGGTCAAACAGCCGGCGCCACGCTATACTTCAGGCGTCATGGGCAAGTACGCGCGGCACGTCTCCTCTGCGTCGGAAGGGGCGATCACCACGTAGATCTTCCGGAGAGATTCTAGGGCAGGTAGACAGGCTTCTCCATGCAGACTGTCAGCATACACGTCACGGCATCATCATAGGGATACTTGTGGAGGTAAGGGAGTTGCTCGTAGAGGCGGACCGTGTGGTCGCTCACGGTTGCCTCACGGGCTCGCGCCACAAACCCTGCCTCGTTAAACAAACGTAGCCAGTCAGACTGTCTCAGTCGATTCACATAGGAGCTTCGGTTCCACCGCATCAGGTTCCAGAGCCACTCTGGATATTGCAGGCAGTCGAATACTCTATCGGGATATGTTTTATTTTTCCCATAGAACGAATGGTCGCCGAGATCTATGACTGAAACCAGCATCCCTCCTGGCCGGAGAATTCTGAAACATTCCTGGACGGTCACGGACGGATAGCGGGCATGTTCAAGCGCCGTGTATGAAAAAATCAGATCGACAGACTCCGTAGCAAGCGGCATGTCCTTACCTTCATACACCTCATATGAGATCTGTTTTCCCTTCACCTGCTCACCGGAGAAATAGTCGAGCACATCTATCGCCGTACAACTCCTTGCGCCAGCTGCCAGGGCCCGCTCAAGCACCTCTAGTGTTTGCCCTGGACCAATTTCCAGGATATCTTTTCCCCGAGTGGACACAAATCTTGAATAGATATTACAAACTCGGCTTACCATGTCTGGGTCGGCATTAAGCCCCGTTGAGTGATACCGCTGGGCTAACCTGGCCAAGGGTCGTATACCCATCAAAATATTTTGGAGTATGTCCACCGCAACAAACATCGACAAGGAAGCTCCTTCGGCCTCTGCCCAAACAAACCTAACCTAATAAGAAACACACCTTTGCGCGTCCGCTACTACTCAAAGGAGGCCGCACAGATACCAACCAGCACGGCATGATCAACGCATCGCGGCAGCAACTGTTTTACTCACGGCCAGAGATCCCTGCTTGTCAGACCAAGTCCGAACTCTACGCGTATACATGATGACTAACTTGCAAAGACATTTGGCAGCACTAGCGCTGTCGCTCACCTCCTATTAAGGCTGATTGTACCGAGAACAGGATGGGGTGTTCGCCATAAGGCGCCTGACGAACGCGGGTTGTGATCGAGGAAGAAACGTCTCTCCGTACTTATCGCTTCATCCGTCCACGCATCTCTGACATCATGCTGTCGAGATCGGCTTCCGCCTTCGCACGATCGCTGACCAACTGATCGAGGTTGTAGGGGCGAGCTGGAGTCGGCTGAACCACCTCCGGATGTATCGCCTGCTTGAGCGACAGGTCAGACTGAGAAGGGCGGGAGGGTTTGACTTGTAGCTGTACCGACGGGGCCGGAGGTTGGTCGGTCGCGGGCAGCGTCTGTCCAGTTGGCAGCGGCGTCCCTCGTCCAGCTCGTCCCCCTAGGCCCTGCTCCCTCAACCATTGCGTCGCCACGCTCGATTTAAGCGAGAAACTGATACTCGTGATCGGAAGGCCATCCGCAGCCACCCGAGCAATCGCCGTATTCACCCCGACCATATGCCCCTCACCATCGAGCAATGGACCGCCTGAATTGCCACGATTCAGCCCTGTCTCCGTTTGAAAGACATGCTTGCCCCTGACCCCGTTGAAATTATCGACCTCGGCACTGATGACGCCAGTAGTGAGGGTCCACAATCCACCCTGTTCAGGATGGCCAATAGCCACCACTCGATCCCCGATCCTTGCCCGCCCTGACTCGCTCACATCGACAACAGGCAGCGGTTCGGTCACGCCTTCGAGCTTCAAAATGGCCAGGTCTAATGGCTGCGAATAAGCCACGACCTTGGCGCGGACCATCCGGGAAAGATCGCTCTTTGAGTCGCCCGTGACCCGAGCCGGTTTGAGATACACAGCCAGACGAGCATAGGGCTTCCCCGTCTGCTCTTCGATCACGACATGGGCATTGGTGAGGACCAGCCCGTCCGACTGAATGATCGATCCGGTTCCGCCACTCCCCTTCCTGCTTCCATCCGCATAGCCCATCACCATCACGACGGCGGAAGAAGCCTGTTCGTAAATCTCGCGCGGCGATAAATCCTTACCGAAGGCGACCGTGCTCCCAGCCACAACCAACGCGAACAAAGCCATCCACGCGATCGATTTCATCATGATCTCCTTCTTCGGCAAGATAGTCGAGCGCGACTGGCAGGACGGGCGAGACGAGATGGAAGTCCAATCGATCCATGTCGCTCCTTCCCGCAGGATGCTCAAAAAGTTCTCCAGCAAGGCCGCAGGCGGAGCAAGAACCGGAGGCGTACCCTCAGGGGTACGTTGAGGATTCTTGCGAGCCGAGAACGCCGCTGGTGAACTTTTTCAGCATTCTGCTATGCGCGTTGATAGAACTCCGCAATCATCTCGACGACATAGGCCTGCTGCGCTTCTGTCAATTCGGCATAGATCGGAATAGACATGACCTCTTCCGCTGCCTGCTCCGACAGAGGAAACGATCCCTTCCGATGGCCTAAGTCGCGATAACACTGTTGAAGATGCATCGGAAGCGGATAATACACTTCCGTGCCGATCCCCTTCTCTTTCAGGAAGGTGCGCAACTCGTCGCGCTTCGGAACTCGCACCGTAAACTGGTTATAGACGTGGAAATTCCCAGGCACCGTAGGCGGCAGCGTCACTCGATCCGTATGTTTCGTTCTGGCAAACAACTGCTGGTACCGGTCGGCATTCCGGCGGCGGCCCTCGGTCCATTGGTCGAGATACTTCAATTTGATCTGGAGCACGGCAGCCTGGAGCGCATCCAACCGGCTATTGATACCGATCGCCTCATGGAGGTAACGGACCTGACTCCCATGCACGCGGAGCATCGACATGGAATCGGCAAGGGCTTTATCGTTGGTCGCGATGAGCCCTCCGTCGCCAAAGCCGCCTAAGTTCTTGGTAGGGAAAAAGCTGAAACAGCCGGTGTCGCCGAGAACCCCGGCGCGCACCCCCTGTTGACCGGCGCCGATAGCCTGGCAGGCATCTTCGATGACGTAGATTTTCTTCCGCTTGGCAATCGCGTTGATCGCCGCCATGTCCGCACATTGCCCGAAGAGGTGTACGGGCATGATGGCTTTTGTACGAGGCGTGATCGCTTGTTCGATCAGCTTGGGATCGATGTTGAACGTATCCGGCTGAATGTCCACAAACACCGGCTTCGCCCCCAACCGTGAAATCGCACCAGCCGTGGCAAAAAATGTGAACGGGACAGTAATCACCTCATCGCCGGCCTTCACTCCCATCGCCATAAGCGAGAGCAACAGGGCATCGCTCCCGGAGGCGCAGCCAATCGCATAACGGCTGCCGACATATTGCGCCGTGGACTCTTCGAACGCCGAGACGCGGGGCCCAAGCACGAACCCCTGTTCGTCGCAGACCGCTTCCATGGCCGACAGCACCTCCGCTTTGATGACGCGATATTGGGCTTTGAGATCCAAGAGAGGAACGTTCACGACAGGCTCCATGGCTACGAGTGTGATGAAAATCGAACCGAACGAGAAGCCCTTCCTCCTCGTCGATTATTCAAAAGACTATCATACAGAGATTCATACTGTTTGACCATTTCATCAAGATGAAATTCTTTGGGAAGCGCCTCTACAGAATGCGACTCACGATGCCATTGGTCGCTTCGGCCCTGCAACACTCGGATAAGCTGCGTGGCCAGTCCGTCGACATCTCCTGCGTCGCTCAACCACCCATGGCGGCCCTCGGCAATCACTTCCGCCACGCCCCCGACTCTCGTAGCCACAACCGGCAGGCCGATCGTTCTTGCTTCCAAGAGAACCCTCGGCAATCCTTCCCAATGAGACGTGAGCAGAAACGCATCGAATGATTTCATGGCGGTTGAGACATCCCGTCTCCATCCGGCGAGGTGCACCCGGTGCTCGAGCCCATGTTGCTCGATCATCGATTCCACCCGTGGGCGCAAATCTCCATCTCCTATCAAGACAAACCGTGCCTGAGGAACCACATCACAGACCCGTTTGGCCACAGCCACAAAATCATCCGGAGCTTTTTGAGGCTTTAAGCAGGCCACCGTGCCCACCAAGTAGTCCCCAGACCCCGCCCCGAATTCAGCCCGTAGCGCATGCCTCGTGGTCTCGCTGAGAACGGCTTGGAAAGGCTTCGGATCAATGCCTGGCCTGACGACCGACACCTGCGTCCGGTCAAACAGCCCCCACGCCACCCCTTTCTCAATGTCAGTCTGCGTAACTGCAATCCAATAAGTTGTGATCCATCCCGTCATCCGCTCAAGTAGAATCAACATGCGGCGCAGCCAGAGTGGCTGGGCTGACGTGATGCCATACCCATGGATGGTATGAATAATCACCGGCACTCGCACACACCAGGCCGCCCACCGACCGAGAATGCCTGCTTTTGAACTATGAGTATGGACGATTGTCGGGCGTAGCCGACGGAATAGGCGCATCAGTTCAATGAACGCGGCAAGATCTGCGAGGGCATGAACTTGACGGGTGAGCGAAGAAAGGATGTGCACATCGACACCGGGGATGGCCCTGGCTTCATCCGTGAGGAGCCCGCCGGGACCCGCTATGAGGCAGGGGCGAAACTTGCTTCGATCAAGATGCGACACGGTATACAGCGCAACTTCCTGTGCCCCGCCTAACTCCAGCTTGGTAATGACATGACAGATCGTCTCCACGCCGTGTTCCTCAAACCAAGGCTTGATGCGCGGATTGATTTCTCAGACGCGCCGCGACTTGCTTCCCTTGCCCGATGGCATCTTCCATCGACGTATGTTCCCAGCGTCCGTACCGACCGACCGAGTGGATGCCCCGGCGCTCCAGTTCGGCGAGAATGGCCGGCACCGCCTTCGCCCGGTGATGATCGAAATAGACGTAGGCATAATGGAGATCTTTGACATCCGAGACCACCAGCTCGTCGTCCGGACGAAGAATGCCTGCCTGCTCCAGGCCTGTGCGTACCCGACCGATCAGTTGCTCTGAAGATTGGTGCTCAGTCGGCTTGTGCGACATCTCCACATACATCGAGCTGCAACCGGGACGCCCCAAGGAGGGAGAAAAGTTCATGGGAAATCCGGCGCGGTAGAAGGGATACTCAACTTCGGGGAAATAGATCCAATGTTTGTCTGAAACCCGCTCACGTCCAATCCCGATATTGATGTTGTAGACGGAGACCCAACGTAACGCTTGGGCTGCCTCTTTCAAAGGAGCGGGGAAGTCGAGGCACCGATGGACCAGCTCAGGGATTGGAATCGTGGAGACCAGCGACTCATATCGCTCTTCTCTCGTCCCTCCGCTAGTGTGATCACGAAAAATGGCACGATGGCGGACGGTGTCTACTTCCACAAGTTCCACACCATGAGTGACCGCGTCGATACCGGGCAGGAACGATTCTGGAAGCACTTTGATGCCATCGGCTGCTGGATAGAGAAATGAGGGGTTATAGCCGAACGCCTTGTCTTTGATGCCTAACGCGCCGTTGACCACATCCTTGAGTTCAGGCTTTGGGACGAGCCATGACACCCAATCAGATGTCAGTTCATCCAATGACACTTGCCAGAGCTTCTCATTAAACGGCACCATGAAATGCCTGGCCATGCCTTCACCGAGATTGTCGAGAATCCACTCTTTGAACGATCGATCTTGCGGTGGCGGGTCGGCTCGATGATTCGTCAGCGTCGCGATAAACCCCATCAAACATTCCCGCACCACTTCGGGCGGAAGCCCGAATGTGTTTACCTGAAACGGATACTCCGTATAGGTCCGGTGAGAATAGATAAACGATTGACGGGCATGTTTCTGCAGCTTCCCGTCCAGGAGCTTTTCTACTAATGCTTTGATTTCGGCCTGACGAAAATGAAGCAGGTGGCCAGTGTAGTCGAAGGTAAATCCATCCTTTTTGTACGAGCGGCATAACCCACCGACCTCAGCCTCCCGCTCATAGAGACGATAGGGAACGCCGGAGAGATGATAGGCAGTACTGAGGCCGGCCAAACCGGCACCGACGATGAGAATCATGCGGCCTTTGATCCTCCGCTCTGTGAGGATGCAACGGCAGGCATCTCAGGTCGACGGACCTCTATCTTCGTTAGCATCGCGGTGAGGAGCAGGAGACTAACGGCCGTCCCAGCGCAGAGTGCCCACGCGATGTCCTGACGAACTGACAACATCGCAAGACCGATCACACCGACAACGGCCGTCGCCACATAGCTTGTACCCACGATCTGCGGAACCGACATCCCCCAATGGCGCAGCCGAATCGCGATGTGGTCGGGGCTCCCCCAAAAAATCGGCAGCCCACGTCTGTAACGGATATACATCACGAATAGGGTATCGAAAATCGGAATTCCTAAAATAAACACCGGGGTGAGGAGCGAGAGGGGATGATCGCTAGGGTACTTCCCAATCATCGCCATTGCCCCCAGCAGCAATCCGATAAACATAGCCCCGGTATCTCCCATATAAATCCGCGCCGGATACCAGTTGTACTTGAGAAATCCCAGCAGGCTTCCCAGCAACGCCACAAGCATCACCGCAATTGTTTGATCGCCCTGCAGTAACGCCACAACGAGCAGACAACTCGCACTGACCGCCCCCACGCCGGCCGAAAGCCCGTCCATGATATCGAGCAGATTGAATGCGTTGATCAACCCCACCATCCACAAAACGGTCAGAGCCAAGTCGAGCCATTCAGGAAAGGCTGCAATCTCAATTCTGATCCCGCTCTTGATCAATACGAACACAGCGAGGAGTTGCCCCACCAGTTTCGTCGCCGGTGTCAACACGCCAAAATCGTCAATCAAGCCCAGCATCACGACAATAGTGCCGCCTAAAATTATGCCAAGCACGTCATGCCTGAACTCAAAGGTAAAAGACAAACTCATCAGAAAGGCGAGATAGATCGCCAGTCCACCAAAGTATGGCACCGGCTCCCGCTGGTGCTTCAATCGCCCATCAGGCGCATCAACAATGCCGTATTTCAACGCAGCTTGCCGGGCTATGGGCACGCCATAGAGCGAAAACAAGAACGCCAGTATGAAGGTTAGTGGGTATAGGTATGTCACGTAACCTCTGCCTTAAAGATCAAACCAACTGACTATGACCATCAAGATATAGCACCACAACTAATCTATGCATGGGCGAGGCAGTCTTCGTAGACCTGCTCGTGCTGCCGAACAACAGTAGCAATTCCGTACTTCCCTCTGACATGCTCCCGCCCCTGAAACCCCATCTGGCCAGCTTGCTCTGAATTCTCCAGAACCCGCCTGATTGCGCCAGCCAGGGCCGATACATTACCAGGATCCACCAGCAGGCCCGTCACATCATGCGTCACAAATTCAGGGATGCCTCCCACCGATGTGGCAATCACCGGTCTCCCCACTGCCATCGCTTCAAGAATCGAGATCCCGAATCCCTCATATAACGAAGGCAGGACAAACGCCTGCATGACCGGAAGGACTCTTGGGATGTCTCTTCGGACCCCTGCAAACACAACCCAAGGAGCAATCTCCAACCGTTCACTCAACCTCTGCAGCATCGCTCGTGCAGGACCGTCGCCGACAATAAGCAATTGACAGCCGGGAGTACCGTCAAGCCCTTTTAGATGCGCCATGGCGGCCAGGAGAACACTCAATCCTTTTTTTGGTTCTACGAGTCGACAGACGGTTCCGATCACCGCGCCACCTTCCTTCAATCCCAGCTCACGTCTCGTGGCAACATCGCCTGCACTAAACCGACGCATATCCAGACCAAATGGAATGATCACATGTCGAGCGACATCGCCCCCAATTCGGGAAACTACGGAGCGTCGGACAGCTTCTGAGCAACACACGATCGTGTGGGACCACTTCAGTGTTAGACGATCGATGGTCCGCACTATCCACCCTTCACTTACAACCTCATCGTGATAGGTCGCAATGACCGGAATCTCTTTCACGAGACGCCCCAACAGCCGGGCCGATATATTCGCCCAAAATAAGAACGATTGAATAATATCGGGCTGCTCGCTCCTCAAGAGCCTCCACAAACGAAACAACACGCGAGCATCGAGCTTTCCCGTCCCCCCTAACGACACCACACGGACCCCCCGGGCTTGCAACTCTTCGGACAGCCCCCCTCCAGCTTTCAACGAGCAGACCATCACATCAAACTTTGTCCGGTCGATTCGGGAGGCGAGCTCCAGGACATGCGTCTCAGTTCCCCCCACTCCAAGACCGACCGTCAGAAGAATGAGCTTACGAGGCATGCGAAACCGTCCCGGCACCATTCTGTCGCTCAATGATATGTTGATACCAGTCCATATAAATCTCTGCCTGCAAGCGAAGATCGAAGAGCCGAGATGCTGTTTTCGCTGCCTCGATTCCCATCTGCGCACGCAGGGCATCGTTCATCAGCAATTGCACGACTCTCGCAGCCATGGCTGCGGCATCTCCAGGCGGCACTAAGAAACCAGTCCGCCCCTCTTCAACTTGCTCGGGAATCCCATCAACAGCTGTCGCTACAGTAGGCGTCCCACATGCTCGCGCTTCGAGAATAGTATTTGGGAAGGTATCGGACTTCGCTGCATGAACATGGACATCGGCCGCACGATAGTAGCGAGCGATCACGCGCCGATCCTGTTCAAAAGGGACAAACAGCACTTCACCATTTCCGAACTGCTCAGAGCCGGCCCCTTCACCGACGACAATCAGCCGGATCCGTTCCGTACGAAGCTGCGCCCCCACCAGGAGCACCGCCTCACGGATGGTGCGAAAATCTTTAAATCTATTGCTCTTCGCCGCATTTGCCACGAAAAGAAGCACTTTGTCCTGTTGCGGAATTTGCAAGAGTGCCCGGGCATCTGCTTTTTCTCCGGGACAAAAGACCGTTAAGTCCACCCCGTTCGGAACGACCTTTGCTTCGGCAATTGCGGGAGCAAGCATGGACTGCTCTACTTGGGCCATCAACCATCGTGACGGCGTGGAAATGAATAACGAACTCTGCGCATAGATATCCTTTTTCCTATGCCAGTTAAACGCTGTCGAATCCTTCGAAACAGTCGGATAGATAGTCAAGTCTGGACATTCACCGCAACCAGATCTCCAGCGTTCGCAACCCAACGTATAAGCACAATGCCCGCTCAAGAGCCACGTATCGTGCAAAGTCACGACAGTCGGGACCTGGCGGCTGAGCCAAGGCAGAGCTCGCAGGTCAAAATACCCACCGTGAGAAATCCACCCGCCATGCAGATTATGACAATGAACAATGTCGGGCCTCCCTTGCCGAGAGTCCAGGAGCCGCCATGTGTCGGGAAAGTCGAACGACTCTTTTCCTACATATAAATCATGCCATTGCTTCGGAGAGGCAACCCATGTGTGCAGGGCTTTCCGGAGTTGCCACACTCCTCGCACTTTCCCTTCGAAAGGCCGCAGCTGTCTTGCAAACTGATAACACAACTGTTCCCATTTGCCATGTCTTCCTCCTTCGGAAACGAGGAAGACATCTGGGTCAGTGCCCCGTTTCTCACCGACAGCCAGCGTAGCCTTATGGCCTCGTCTGCGATATTCTTCCAATAGCTGCCAGGCAACGGCCTCCGCTCCTCCACCCCTATCATAGGTCCCAACCTGAAGAATCCTCATGTGGTCAGGATAGCATGGTCACACGACAAAGCCGGTAATGATTTCCCATTCCTGTCCGGTCCAGGCAAGTACTTTTGTTGGGAAGGTCAGGCCAGTTCGATTCCCAATCACACGAATCCACCGCGGGAGGGTCGCAAGCGCATAGTGGCGAGAGATCTTCCACGTCACTCCACGAACGAGTGCCTCCAACCCTGTGCACGGACGGCCTCCATAGCGCCTCAGGGCCTCGTCAGCTTCTGACATATACTGACTCGCATGGGAAACCGACTTCTGATCACCGTGGGCCCGAAAACCTCCAAGCGGCGCTAGCACTCCGTACAGGTTTGCATGTTGATAGAACCGTGCCCAGAGCTCAAAGTCTGCAGCAAGCTGGAGAGAGCTCTCAACTCGAGCACCTGCCCTCTCCCAAAGTGACCGCCTCCAAAATGTCGACTCCTGCTGGATCCATTTTCTCCCGTACGATCCTTCGCTGGGGAAATTACCCCCCTTGAGAAATGACGGCTGACTAAATCCTCCGCTGAAATCCACGTTGATGGCCTGGCCTCTTACATTCCAACCTATTGGCTGAACCGTGGAAATCCATTCCACTTCGGGGAAGGAGGCAAAAATCTCTCCTACAATAGAAAACGCCCATGGCGTGTACTTATCATCGCTATTGAGCCAGGCCATGATCTCACCGGTCGTATGTGCAAACCCTCTGTTGATGGCGTCATATTGGCCTCCATCCCGCTCACTCGTCCAATACTTAAGACGCGCTGCGTAACGACGAATGATATCGACACTGCCGTCTGTCGACCCTCCATCGATCACAACATACTCAAGATTGGGATACCCCTGGCCCAGGACTGACTGAATCGTGTCCTCGATGAACTGCGCTTGATTGTACGATGGGGTAACAATCGATATGGTCGGAGACAACTTACTCATTTCCCCGGCTCACCAGGGAGTACCCCTGCGAGATAAGATTTGAGCTCTCGATTTTGTTCCATGCGCTGTACTGGCGTCGCATAATGATGCGACTTGCGAAACTCTCCGTCTTCCTTCACAAATGCGATATCGATCTGCGAGAGGGCTCCGTCCAGTGGGCGATACTGGAGCCCATAGATATCGTAGGGGACAAAACCTTTGGACTTCATATATGCCACGACGTCACAAAAGACAGGTCCTTGACGAAAAAACTGAAACAGGGACACCTCCAAGAGCACATACTCAGTTTTTGCCAATACCTTTTGCGCGCCAGCCAAAGCATCAAGCTCCGCGCCTTGAACATCAATCTTGATTAGAAACGGTGGAGGGACGTTGCGTTCAGCAACTAGACGATCCAACGTGATCGCGCACACCTCTCGCCGAACTCCGTCAATGTCCGTGCCTTCCTCCACTTCTCGATACAGCGATGACCCGACGAGATCGTGATGCACGTTGAGAAATGTGCGGCCATCTTCAGCCGCGATAACAGCAGTCACGTTTATTGCAAGAGGCATGGCACGTACCACTTTACTGAGAACGGGGCGATACTCTTCGATCGGCTCAACCAGTACATAATGCGCATCGGGGAAAACCTTGTGGCATTCTCCGGAAAAAGTTCCAAACGCTGCTCCGATATCAACAACCGTTCCGGGCGTGAAGCCAATTCGGCGAGCCTGCCCTAAGACCCCCTGAAGCGAATTGCGTGGAGCACCAAGCTCCGCACACCCGCTCTTCTTCACTCTCTGGATGTCGAATCCAAACTTCCAGAGCACTTTCTTGATGAGATATTTCGTATACATATATGAACGTTTCAGCACTTACACATGAGAGGTCGGACAGATCATTCCTTAGGATCAGATGATTATTGAGACCTCAGTTCAAACGAATAGCATCCCCCCAACCTCGAGCATGCCAATGAGACGATCAGGCTGAAGAGCGTTGCTTCATCCCTTCCATGAATAGGGAATCCGGCTTCCGGATACGCCCCTTGACGACATCCAGACCGTACGAGGCGAACCCTTCGATTTGACTCTCAAAAGCCGTACATACACGAATCTTGGAAAATCCAGACTGTTCAAGCAACCGTTTGAGGGAGACTCGGTCGTACATCCATCGATGACACTCACCAGATGTACGGAACAGGGCCTCTCGAATCGCCTCAGACCCATGCCTCCCGAGCAAAGCACCGCAAAGCAGGACCGCAAACTCCTCACGAGCATACCTTGCGACACGCGTGATACTCCCCGATTGCGAGAGGGCATCTCGCAATCGCCTCACCAGGCCACGTTGTACCACCGGCAGAGAGGGATCTGACGCAGCGGGACCGTGCTTCATCATGTCTTCCGCATCGGACCCGATACGGGATTTGACGAACGCTTCATTGGGTATCGTCCCACTCGTCAAGTATCGCAGCATCTCCCCGCCGGATCTCGTTCTCACCATCTGGTCCAGCAACTCCATAACAATCCACTTATGGTCACAAGCGGCCTGAGCATCTCCGCGATCGACCCGATCAAGGGCCGACACATACTCACGGGCAATGGCTTCAAGATCGGGAACCACGATCCGAACGATCCCACGATCTTTGAGCACCCGGTGGCACTGCCTCAATAACCCCTCCGCATCTGCGGGATGCAAATGCTCAACGACGTGAGAGGCATAACACACATCAACTTCTCCATCCCCGCACGGAAGCCCTTGCGTCGCATCCCATTGACGCACAGAGGGGACCGATGGCTGGATATCGAGATTGATCCAATCCGGCTGCCAGACCGCTCCACAGCCAATATTTAAGCGAGTCGTCATCTGGACCGTACGTCCCTCAGCTATTCAAAAACTTTCACTGCGACCCTGCCCGTATAGTCGATCTTGTGCAACAGAATCTTCACCTGATGGCCCTGGAAGTATTCGTCAACGGCTCGACGCGCACCCTGCCAATGCCCGTAGTCGTCCAGAATGAGCACCCCTCCGCGGCTTAAGCGCGGGAACAGTTGTTCCATCTCATGACGAGTCGACTCGTACCAATCCGTATCGAGCCGCAACAGCGCAATCTTATCTGGCGCCGCCTCCGTTATCGTATTTTCTACTCGCCCGGGAATAAAATGCGTACGCGCTTCTGAATAGTTGGTCAACGACATCGCCAGCTTGACTTGCTCCAACGGCGCATAGCACCACACCAAATCTTCTTGAGTGCGCGAGCTCCGATCCATCAACTCCTTGGCCGTCTCGCCGGTGGTCGCCACATCATGAATCCCAGGCTCCGACATACCTTCAAAGGTGTCGAAGAGAAACAAATCGCGATCCTCGGCCCCCAGACTCTTCAGAGTCCGAGCCACAGCCATCATGCTGCCTCCCCGCCAAACCCCGCATTCCACAATGGCCCCCTGAATACCGGCTTGTTCGATATATCGAGTCGCCGAGCACAAGGCACGAATTCGTTCCGGAGACGTCATCGTATAGGGCTGAACAAACTTGATTGTTGCGCCATCCTCATCTTCGCCGCTTATGGCGAGACTGGAGCACTGGGCAGCTTGCGCACCAGTGCGCTTGAGACCTAATCGACGCCCCAGCGCCCTCACGGATCTAGCCAATTCTGTCAGCATCGGAGGCCTTCAAAATTCCACACCCTCGTCCCTCATGCCTTGCGCAGTAAAATAATGGAATCGCGGCGGAGCAGGTCCAAGTCGGCCTGCTCCACCTGCCACCCCGCCTCAGTCGCAATGTTGGTCATAACTTCCTGACTGTTGCGTGGCCACCAGATATCTTGATCTTTCTGATGTTTGAACTCTTGGGGCACGCCTCCCTTGCCCCATCCGAACTGATTCAATTTATCCCAGTCACCGTACTGATGGACAGATCGTGCGCCAGGCTTCAGAACTCTGCGGACATGCTTCAAAATATTGAGAATTGAAGCGCCTTCGTTGTGACACAAGACTCCAAACGACCAGAAAAAATCAAAATAATCGTCAGGAAGCCCGGCAAACGTATTGTCGTGAACTTGGTGGCACGTAAGCCGTCCCGAAAAAGATTCAGGATTGAGCCACGCTGACACATCTTGAAAATCAACGGTGTGCAACTCTCCCTGTGGAATGAATTTCAGAATCGCTCTGGACCAGGATCCCTTTCCCGGCCCAAGCTCCAGAACACGCGAGTCCGGACGGAGGTACGGCAGAACCGCGTTCTTAAATACACGGCGATACGATCCCCCGCTTCGCCGCTCCTCAGAGAATCTGACTCTCCCCGGAATAATGGAGAGGACATTCCCGCTATCGTACCCATAACCAAATTCGCTCTTCAGCCAATTCAATGTCGGCATATGACGTATGCTCCCCCTAGGCCCTCTCGCCTACATCACAGAACACGCTGCAACCCGTTTCAGTCTGTTCACTGCGGCGCTCATTCTGGACACGACTCGCATGAACGCATTTTCCTTCTTCTCTCCGCGGAGGCCCTCCAGAAATTCACG
Source organism: Nitrospirota bacterium (assembly GCA_030682135.1). Lineage (GTDB taxonomy): Bacteria > Nitrospirota > Nitrospiria > Nitrospirales > Nitrospiraceae > Palsa-1315. The sequence continues at coordinate 14,396 of JAUXQT010000011.1, forward strand.
GATCGACTCCAACCCAGTCGCCGACTCTTCAACCCGATCAGGAAACTGCCACCGCTCATGCGCGCTAAGATCAACCTCGAAAGACCGGGATACCCCGCAATGGACCCCGCTTCCATCCATTCCGATATTCTGCACCATCGATTCACCGGGATAGACACACAGTCCTCCCGCAACAAACATGCTCGCATACCAGCGAACCCCCCACACATCCATCTTCCCCTCGGCCTGAAGCTTGAGATGCTCAAAGTAGGGATAGGCTCCCTTCACGTTGAACTCATGCTGCTGCCCTGGATCCTGGAGAAAACTCAGCAAGCTGGCAGAGTCGAGCTCCAAGCGCTTCCAGGCCCTTTCCCATGTCCCCCACCCCCAACTCGTGGGCACCCGGCACAGAAACGTCGATCCCACTCTCTCGGAATGTGCCACGGGAAACATATACCCTGACACCTGCATGATTTTCGGCTCATCCTGATAACGCAAAAGTGCTTGATTCATATAGGTCAAAAAACCTGGGGCAACGACAAGATCATCTTCAAGCACAATGACCCGTCCATGGGTCCGAGACAACTCCGTCACACCTTCAATGACAGACCGCGCCAATCCAATATTTTCCGCCCGTTCATGCACCAGAACATGCGCAAAGCCTTTGAGGTTGCGGACCAGCGCACGAACTTTCTCCACCGCAGGACGGTCACCGACATGTTTCGGCCCGTCGATGAACACATGCAGTTCACTTCCACGTGCCTGAGCACACACCTGCAATGCTTTGAGCGTTCGCCTCAAATGCTCCGGCCGTTTATACCCAAACAGCGCGATGGGTGCCAAGGACATATGTGTCTCGCTCATTCCAGATCCGCCGACATATACATGGTCAATACGCCGAGACCGATTTCGCCAGTATTACGTGAGGGCTATCGGCTCCTGTTGGAGTGCCGAGTCAACCAACGCATGCCGAGACGGAACGGCTAACTGTCTGCACCATAATTCCAAGGTTAGAGCTTTGAACGACATGGGCGAGCCAGCCCCTGCCGGAAATGGCCCCTTCGCAAGCATCAGGCCAGCCTCGGCACTTAGAACACCCGTGCGCACTAACATACCGCCTTCTAATTCTGCCCCATGTGCCGCAAAGACCGCCTGATGCCACTCGTGGATCGGAGGAGTAAACCCTCGTTTCGGTCTTCTCGTCACCCATTCAGGCAATACATCTTTTAGTGCGGCGCGAAACCAAGCTTTCGGAGGAAGCTCATGATCAGGTCTGGCCTTGCGCAAACCAATCACTGTTTCGACAAGGCGATAATCCACCAGTGGCAACCGGAGTTCGACCGAAGAGGCCATGCTCAGTCGATCACCCTGGGCTATTCCATTCTCCAGCAAGTAAGTCCGGCATATCAGGGAGGTGATGAGGAGATCGAGTCGAGGACGTGGCATGGAAGCCGTAAATACGTCGAACGCAGACGACAGCTGGATCTGCTCCAGGAAAGCCGGCTGGTACATCCCAGGAAGCGCATCATGTGCCATGCAAAAATCTGGCGTAAGGTCGTAGAACACAGTCTGTTCCCTCGGGCTTACCCGATCTCGATCGTATAGCTCCCATGACTTCCGAAGTCCGGCAAGCGACTTTACCCATTCCTTGATTCCCCAGGGCGACAAATATTGGGGAGCCGAAAGGCTGAGGTAGTCCAGAAAGTGCGGCCCCCCCCTGTTCGAGCTGGCAACTTTCCGCTCAGTTTGATAAACAGACTCCCGCACCCAAGGATACCCCCAAAAAAGCTCATCTCCCCCGTGCCCCTGAAGCATGACCGAGACTCCATGGGCCTTCGCCGCCTTCATCACGGAATAGTACCCATACCCGGATATATCGCCAATGGGATCATCAAGCCAGTACACCAACTCCGGAAAGAAGTTCGCAAAGTCGGCAGTCTTTACCTCGACTTCATGAAACGGCATGCCCAAGAACTCTGCCAGCGCTCTGGCATCTGCCCGCTCATCGTTCTCCTCACACCCCTGGTAGCCCACACTAAACGCCTGCATGGCCCCCGGATACTTTCGCGAAGCCAATGCAGCAATCGCACTTGAATCAAGCCCCCCGCTCAAAGCGATACCAACGGGAACATCTGAACGAACAATAAGTTCGCTGATCGATTCCAGCTCGTTCCTAATCAGCTCGGCAGGATCTCCAGTGAGAAGAGGAGCGTCCTCCATGCGCCAATAGCATGATTCTTTGTGCGCCCACGTGTCGACAGAGACCGTCAGAATATGCGCCGCTGCCAACTTGCGGACACCTCGTATCGGTGTCATGGGTTCTGGCACGTAGTTATAGTGAAAAAAGAGATCCACTGCTGTGGGGTTCAACTCAAACGGCACACAGCCTGAACGAATCAGTGCTTTGAGCTCCGAAGAAAAATACAGCTGCCCTTTCCGCTCATACAGATAGAGGGGCTTTTCCCCCATCCGGTCTCGAGCCAAAACCAGCACTCGACGCCGGCGATCCCATAAGGCAAAGGCAAACATGCCTCGGAGATGCCGGACACAATCCTGGCCGTACTCTTCATAGAGGTGGACAATGACTTCACAATCGCTGCCGGTCAGAAACTGGTGGCCCCGCGCACGCAAAGCATCTCGCAGTTCGATAAAATTGTAGATCTCTCCATTGGCAATCAACACCAGCGAGCCGTCTTCGTTATAAAGCGGCTGTTCCCCTCCTTGCGGATCGATGATGCTGAGCCGACGCATGGCCAGCGCGACATGCCGGTCCTGAAAGGTTCCAGATCCGTCAGGCCCTCGATGCACCAGCCGCTCACTCATGCCCGCAACGCGTGACAAGGCGTCAGTGTCGAGAGGTTCTCTTGCAATAACTCCAGCAATGCCACACATCTTGCCCTCGCACACACCCTGTTAGAGGGGATACCGGTTCGTGACTACCGCAGTTCGCTGATCGAAACATTCACTCTGCACTCTTGATGACCCTCGGAATTTTCATGGCTTCCGCGCATCGACGATCAAAGACGTGTAATACAGCGTCCCGCGCTTAAATCGCTCCTGCCTGTCATGCCGAATCGACCGCCGTATCAAACCATCAGCCTCCGCCCATGAATGACTGTGGAACCGGTCCGACACATCAAAGTATTCCAGCGGCGTCGCCTGAAAACCGACTCGATTCAAGCGCGCAACCAAATCGTCGACGGTAAAGAGCAGCTTGTGCCCGTCCTTAGGCGGACTCACTTCCTCAATGTATTCTGAATCTTTGCGGTTGCCGTCCGGAACAGCAATTCTGAGGAGCCCGCCCTTCCTCAGATAGCGAAAGCATGCCAAGAGCGCCACCGTGCATTCCGCATCAGACAGATGCTCCATCACATGCTCGGCCATTAATCGATCGATGGAATTTGGCGAAAACAACTTCCTCCATCCACGGGTGGAGGTCACATCTAAAATATCAGCATCCGTTGAAATCCATCCTTCCACGCTCACCGGACCGGCTCCCAAGATCACATTCAACGGATGACTCGCTCTAATCTTCGCGCGCATCGCCAAGAGCCGGAACAGTCTGCGGAGTCGCTCCTGCAGTGCGTGAGGCACCCATCGGACTCTGCCGCTAGACCAACCAGGTTGCGACATCTCTCACATCCTCACCGCCACAAACAAACACCGGACGGTCCAGGGTACAGCAGTTGCCTGCCAAGACCACCATGATTGCCTGCGAATGAACTCATTATGCTAAAATCCGCACTCTTGCGCCTCCCATACATACGTGCATACCCCTGCGATGCATCCTCCGGCGTCTCGGAAATTTCTACCGGCAGATATCAAGGACAGAAGGCCGTCTCCTGTCTTCCAATCGCGGCTCCCGTCAAGAGGCCACACAGGTACCGTCGTACCTTTTCACGCTAAGGAAGAATGTTTTGAGTTCGTTGAGCCGTGTTCACGCTCTCCCTATTCGATGGCACGTTACCAACCCCCTGTGGGGCAGGAAGAATGGCACCTTGCTCACGATAGCTGCTGTTCTCGCTGTACACTTTCGCCTTGATCCAGCGCGTAACCTTCGTACAAGGATTCCACGCGCGACGATACAGCCACCGTAGTTCCCGTCTCTCGCTAACCCAATCTTGTCGCTCTGTCGCAAAAATATACCAATCCGCCCGATTCCACGGTTTTAGAATCCCGGCAGCAACCAGTTCATCTGCGTTGCATTGACAAGCAACACAATCGGTCTTGGTCACGTAGTAAGACCCGCCAATAAACCATGCCAGAGGAAAACCGACATGCCTCAACTTCGTCCTACTCATCACGAGATAGGCGCTTCGACGAACCAATAGACGCTTCAGAGTCCCTCGGAGCGAGGCAGGTGCGCAATCTTCAATAAACCGCCAGTGGTTTCGCATGTTATCCATCGATCGAATTGAAAACAGGGCTTTCCATGCTTGGCGAAGCGTCAATTTAGACGCTTCGCCTGCAAACAACCCTGTTTCCTCGACATACGATCGAACCGTTGCCTCATACGTCACGCCAAGATGAAATCCATACCGCTTCAGTCGGGCAAAAAACTCACAATCGCTGATATAGTGGGGGAAACGATCGGCGTTCACGTTGCCTGCCTGCCTTATCATGGACAACGGAACCAGAGTACCACGCCCCGACAGCAGGTCCACTCCTTCGAGGAAAGTTTCACCAGGCTCAATCGCCGTTTTGACGGGGAAGCTATAGGTCTTCCAATCAACAAACTCCCCGGCATCAAGAATGCGTGACGGATCACGGCTATCAACAATTACGCCGCCAACGGCAGCGTTCTGTTTCTGCGAGACCCGCACAAGAGTTTCCACATAATTTTCTTCGATCAGCGTGTCGTTATTCATCATCAACAACATGTCATTCTCGTTGCAGCTTTGCCGAAGGCAATACTCAATGCCTAGCTGCATTGCGCCGCCCCACCATAATTCCTCTTTGCCTTGCAGGATCACGACGTCAGGATAATGCTGTTGTAGATACTCACGTGTCCCGTCGGTCGACCCGCCGTCGACGACAATCAGGCAGAGAGGAGAGTAGGTCTGGGAACGGAGACAGTTGAGACATTCCTTAGTAAAAGCGATTCGATTAAAAACCGGGATGACAGTAAATACAGTGGTAGGAGTACCAGGCATCGAGGATGAGTTACGATTGACATAGTCGGACAACATGTATACTTGGAGACCTTATCTTCTTTCAGTGGAAGCAGGACTGGCCCAGCCATCCCGCACAGCAACCATGGGAACTCCAGTGCATTGATGCACGCTAGATCGACGTTTCCTCTAACCTGAGAACCTTCAAGAGCTGTTGCCGCTCGTGATTCCAGGAAAAACGCTCTTGGGCACGCTGCCAGCCTGCGACTCCCATCTTCCGTCTCAGATATACATCCTTGGCAAGCACCACAATCCGTTCAGCCATTGCCACGCTGTCACCTTCCGCGACCAAATACCCAGTCTCCCCATCAACCACTGCCTCTGGAATTCCGGCATGCTTAGTCGAAATGACAGGAAGCCCCTGCGCCATGGCTTCCAAGATTGATACTGGCAGCCCCTCTTCATCTCCAGTGACTGGATCGGCAATGCTATGTTGCAGAAAGACATCGGCTCTTCTCATAAGAGACAACACTTTATCGTGCGGCAATCCACCCCAGAATGTCACTCTATCACTGAGATTTAGCACCTTACAAAAATGCTGGGCGGCAATAAGCAATTCTCCCGTCCCCACATAGTCCAATCGCATATTGGGATGCGTTTCAGCCGCACGGCGAAACGCATCGAGGGTCAAAATCGGTGCCTTCTTAGAAACCATTCGCCCAACCGCGAGACAACGAATCTCTTGTCTTTCGTCATTGCGAGGTGAAAGAGACGGGATATCAACGCCATAGGGAATCACGTGAATTTTCTCAGGTGGCAGACCTAGCGTAATCAGTCGAGTCCTGCTCACCTCGCTCATGGTAATCACTCCCTCAGCCTGCTGGTATTGCAGATAGTCTGTCTGCCAGCGGGGATCTTTTAAGCGAGCTGAAATATCAAACCCGTGTCCATGGCCATAAAATGGGATATTCAATTCTCTCGCGACCTTCAGCCACTGAAGACCAGCATCGAGATACTCACTAAGAATCACCCGCACATGATGCTCACACAAGAACTGCTTGATTGCGGATAGTGTATCCGGCAAAGAATCAGGAGTCTTTCGTCCAAGGCGGCGCGCCACAGTCCACGCAACATGTTGACGGAGCCCATTCGGGACTGCTCGAACCGGAATACGGTCTATGATGAGTTGTGGGCCTGTGATGCCCCAATGCCCAAGATAGGATCCATCGACTGTCCCAGTCACGACCACTGTTCGACCTGGAAACAGATTCTGGACATGACGCCTGATAAAGCTCTCCGAGAGAGCTCCTATATGCGGTGTAAAGATTGCGAGCGGATAATGCATTATTCCGGTCTCATGGCAGTTCCCCAGAAGCCTGTGCACATAGAGCTTTCTTCGAACAGCTGTGGAAGCTCATCTCGGGCAAGAAGGGAACGTACGATGGGGAGCGCAAGCCAAGAAAAGATTGCTCGCTTGCGAGGTGACATGGGCCTTCGACGCACCCACAGGCCAATCATCTGAGCGAGACTCGCATCCCACCCCCCCAAGGCTTTGATCGCGACTTCCGTAAATCCAGAGCCACGAAGATGTCGATCCAATGCAAATGGCGTATAGCGATACTCGTCATGCGGAACGTCATGCAACGGCCAGAGAAACGGAACGGTGAAGAACAAGAGACCTCCTGGCCTTAGTACCCGAAATGCTTCTTTCATGACCGCATCAGGAACAGGACAATGCTCAAACAGCTCTGTGGCTAAGGCAATATCCACAGAGCTGCTCTCCAGGGGCAACGTGACTCCGTCCCATTCGAGATCAGGCTTTCTATATATATTGACCTTGAGATCAACGCCTATATATTTCTCGGCTCGGCTCGGCGCTGATAGTACGAGAGAACGATAGGGCATATGCCCGCACCCGATATCGAGCACTGTTCCTCTGAACTTCGGCAACTGGGTCTGTAACGCGTCGACAATAGCCCGCCTCACAGCAAAAATATCGAGGCGCGCAGGGGAGCATTGCGGCTCAAGAAAGTTTTGGCGTATATCCATGGCCTTGTCGCCTCTATCCTCTCGCACTCGAGGGGTAACAATCTGGCCCCAACCGTTGCAGCACCCGTGCAAGCCGTTCCGAGCGAGGCGGGACTAAGGACTCTGGCTGGCGGCGAAATAATTCACCGATCTTCATCATGATGCCGCAGGCAGGCTGCACCGCTTGAGGAATATCCTTCCAGCCGACGCGTTGGCCCAAGACAGCATGAGCGTAATCCCCTTCATGCCACACGCCGACCTCCTTGTAACAAAGGACATCCGTCCCCGTGTCATGTGCCAGAACTGCCATTGTCTCAATGGTGATGTCGTCATCTATCGGCTGGATCCTATCGGGCTGGTGAATCTTAAGCCAAGCCAAGTGGCGGGGTGTTGGGAATGCCAGCACAATACGAGTGTGCTCATTCTTCAGTTCCTTGATCGCCTCGTGAAGTTCTCGCCGATTCTCCACACCGATGTGTTCGTACACATCCATCAGGACAATCAAGTCAAAAGATCCACTCAACCGTCCTCTGACGAGCGGTCCCTCACAGAAGGATATCCTCGACTCGCCAAACAGTGCCTCCGCCAAGCGTAAGGAACGCTGGCTTACATCAAGACCAACCACATGACTGCGCGTCCACCGTTGACTCATTCGCCATACGATGTCGCCTATGCCACAACCGACTTCCAGAATTCTGCCGGGCTCTTCGCCGGCCCATTGTTCAATGGTCGACCACGCGCACTCAACTCGATCATTGCCTTCCACAAATCCACGCAGCTTGCCCTGAACTTGGCTATCGTAGTATTCGCGTATTTCATTTTGCCGGGTATTCATAGTGATACATCTTATCCTTCAGGGAATTGTCTTCTTACCGGAAAAATCTCGGTTGTGCCCCCGCCCTTTGATCCAGAACGCTTGTGTATGCCCGGACCGCTCCAAAAGAGGCTTGAGACCTCGACCTCTGACAAAATCATAAAACGCCTCACGACAGCCCTCCCAATGTCCGAAATCATCAAGAATGATGACTCCACCATCAGATACGCGATCGTAGAAAGTTTCAAGGATGAGTGTGACATTGTCATACCAATCAGCATCGACGTGAAGCTGCGCTACTTTCTCTGGAAGCGGGAGCTGCAAGGTGTCCACAAACCATCCCTTCCGAATGACACATCTGCTCTCGGGGAAACTAGCCACCGCCAGCGCTTTCCGTACTCGAGCTTCATCTCCCACGAGCTCGCCGACGTAGCGAGACGCCAACTCCCCGTCTACTGCTTGTGTGGCTGACATACCTTGGAACGAATCGTATAACCATAGCCGGCGGTTTGAACTTCGAAAAGCGCAAGCCATCGCTGCGGCAGACCCGCCGTTGTAGACGCCACATTCTACGAAGTCGCCCTGCACATCCCTGGCAACGACATCCTGTCCCAAACGATATAACCTCTCTAATGTCAGAAGCCCACTTACCGAATAGGCCTCCAGTTGGAGAAGCTCGGAAGGGATTGCATTCATATGTTCATCCATTGGGTTGAAACAGTTTAATGGCTCGACGTATTCATATCGAGGAAGCGCTCTCAACTTCCCAGTCACAATCCTCCAAGTAGGCACAGGCGTCAGGCTTCCATTCGAACTCCCGAGTCTTCCCATACATCACTACCTTAAATGGACAGATGCCCTCGATCGTCTGATATTTCTTTCCACCGGCACGCTCAGACAAATGCACGGTGAGGGTATAGTCCCCCATGTAGAGATGAAGCCGCGGTATGCGGCAGACTAGTCGAAACACACCGATTTCACGGCACATGGGTCGCTCTGAGTCAAAAGTCCAGAGATGCAGAATCGGCTGTTGAAGGGAGTTAAAGACTTGAAACGAGAGCGCCGCGCCATCAATTGGCTCAGGGGTGGTGATTTCAAACCTGATCTCGATCGACTCATCATTCACCTGGGTATTCCCTGGCTTTGACGTCCGCACTTCTACTCGCGTAATACGCGGAGCAGATCGTGATGGGCCATCGGAGTAAATCGTATCGGGCCGCATCTCCTCGTGAAGATACTGCGCGAGCACGCTGGAGATCGGGCCATCGCTCACACAACGTCCACCCGAAAACAACAAACCACGATTCGTGAGAACAGAGATGGCCTGGAGATTGTGGCTGACAAACAACACCGTCCGCCCCTCGCGGGCCACATGTCGCATCTTCCCTAAACTTTTCTTTTGAAATGCAGCGTCGCCCACAGCCAGCACTTCATCTACGAGAAGAATATCTGGTTCGAGATGGGCTGCGACGGAAAACGCAAGCCGCATATACATTCCACTCGAGTAGTATTTGACAGGAGTGTCGAGAAATCGATCCACTTCGGCAAAATCCACAATCTCATCGAACGTTCGACCAATCTCAGCCTTCTTCAGGCCCAAAATGGCTCCATTCAAGTAGATATTCTCACGGCCCGTCAGGTCAGGATGGAACCCAGTCCCGACTTCAAGTAACGATCTGACGCGACCTTGAATTTCTACATGCCCTTCCGTCGGGTCGGTAATTCGAGAAAGGATTTTTAACAGCGTGCTCTTTCCTGCACCGTTCGGCCCAATAATCCCAACAACTTCCCCGCGTTTAATATCGAACGACACGTCTTTGAGCGCCCAGAGATTGGCATCAAACTCGGATGTTTTCTCAACGATGCCATGGCCAAGCCAGGACTTGATCGTGCGAATTGGTGCAGATAGCGACCCAATACACGATTGCTGCAGCCCGCAACTCTTATTCAAGTGGTATAGCTTAGAAAGCCCTACCGCTCTTATCGCGACTTCACTCATAAGTTAAACCCTATCAGCAAACGTTCGTTCCATACGTCGGAATACATAAAGACCGGGAACAAGCATGACCAACATGACAACGAGCGATGAAACCACCATTGAAACGGACAATCTTCCAGTACCGAGCAACGCCCAACGGAACCCTTCGATTACTCCAGCCATCGGATTCATCCAGTACAACCACCGCCAGGACTCAGGCACTAAACTGCTGGGGTATAGCACCGGCGTGGCAAAGAACCAGATCTGCGTCATGAATGGGTGCGCATGCGCGACATCTCGGAATCGAACGCTTAACGCTGATAACCAAATCCCTGCGCCGAATGCCGTACACATGCCCATGAGCAAAAACATCGGGAGCAGCCACATTCCGCGCGTTGGCACCACTTCATAGAACCCCATCATCAACAGCAGTAACAATGTCGAAATGCCAAACTCAAACAGCGGGCCAACCATCGCTGATAAGGGAATCACAAGTCTGGGGAAATACACCTTTGTGATGAGGTGTTGATTTGCCACAAGACTCGTGCTTGCTCCGGACAAAGCACGCGCAAAGTATTGCCAAGGAAGCAACGCCGAGAACATGAAAAGGGGATAAGGAATACCGTCTGACGGGATCTTAGCCAGCAGACCAAAAACAATTGTGAAAATGGTCATGAGTACGGCCGGTTTCACGAAAACCCAAGCCACACCCAGCACTGTCTGGGCATGTGCCGCCTTAAGATCGCGCCATACAAGAAGGGAAATGAGCTCACGATAGTCCCACAACTCTCTTAACTGAATCGGCACCCAGCCCCGGGAGGGGCAGAGATGAACCACCGTGTCTTCGCAGGCCACCCGGGAAACCTGACCACTATTGATTGAGTGGCTCATACTAGACGTCCAGATGCTTTTAGGCGGCCGAACAATTCGTCGAACCGATGCCGCCATGTATGGGACTGAAGGGCCCGCTGTTGGCCAGCTTCCCGAATCCGCTCCGCTACTTTGACGTTTCTTGAATAATAAGTCGCTTTTGCAGCAAGTTCTTCGGACTCAGACCAGGTCTCGATTTCTTCCCCGATCTTGTAATAGTCGTCATGGCCTGGAGCCTTTTGCACCAGATAGAATCCCCCCGACATGGGCACCTCAAAGTCTCGCAGCCGACATTGCAGATTCTCCGACGGGATCACGTGGCCGTCACTGTGCCATCCTGTATCGGAGAATCCAAGATTGACCTTGCTCGACCTGAATATCTGCGGCAACACCTCATCCGAACATGGAGGACGAAAATCTGGCCCGATCAACTCCTCAAACGCATGCTGCCTGGCATACTTCCGCTTGAGCGGGTCAGTAAGGCTCTTTATTCCCTCTGCCTTCAATCGTGGCAAACCGTAATAACGAAGATCATGGGAAATCTTATGAAGATCCCATTCAAACCGATAGGGACTCGGAGCCTCATCACTCCACCCTCTGCCACATACAACTGGCGTGACCCCTCGCTTGACACAATCAGCTATGTGAGCTCTCCGATACGGGTTGAAGCTCCCGACAAATGACACGTCGTGCTGGTAACTAATCGATAGGGCCGCGCGGGAGTGATAGAAGTCCGGATTAGCCGCCATGGGCATCCAATGGATGCTCGGGTTATACGGTGTAAGAAATTCTGCATTCGTCATCTGCGCGACGGCCATCACGTCGAAATACGGAGCGGTTCGAATCACCCGATACCACTGGAAGGCCATGTCCACATGATAGTTAATCATTGGCGCACCAAGATCACGCAACTGCTTTGCAGTTTCCACCAACAGAAAATCGTCATAGACGATACAGAAAATGAGATCGAGCCGACCCGCAGCGCGAAGACTGCGGGCGAGACATAATATTTCCCGGTTTAGTTCATCGCGCGTATCACGCCAGATCGACGATCCTAGCTGACCCATTCCGCCAGGATAATGAAATACATGAAGATTATCGCAGTAATGCCGGCGAAGGGTGTCGAGGAGATTAATCTCCATCCACCGGTCTGGAGGCAGGATTGCGAGCACGTTCATCGTGGATATTCGCCAATCGGAGCTACAGGCTAAAAATCTCTCCGCTGAAAAATAAGGCAAGCCCCGGTCAGCAAGAGACCCGCGTAGAGCACTCCATAGGCAGTTGCTGTGAGCTGGTAACCCATTTCCACCAGGACCCCGCTTGCAGCTTGTCCCTTAATATTCAACAGCTCAAGGTTAGGACAGACGTAATACAATGCAGTTAGTACGGCCTCTGTTAGCTGGCTATGGCTTTTCTCCGCAATAGCCTTGAGATCGCTCGTCAAATGCCCGATAACATAGACCCCGATAGTCATGGTCGCGCTAAGCGTTGAGGAGCTAAATGTCGAGAAGAACATGGCAATTGCCATTACGAGCAAGGTCTCTACAAGAATGAGCTCAACCGCTTGAAACAGGGATCCGTAGATCACATTGCCACTGACCCAAACGGTCCCTAGGAACATCGTGAACATGATCGCGATGTTGACGGCGATGATGAAAGCCAGCCCGAGGTATTTCCCCAATATGAACTGCACCCTGGTAATGGGCCTTGCCAGAATCGTGTAAATGGTGCGTCGGTCAATCTCCTTGGTCACCAATCCGATACCGACAAAAATGGCGATGATGACCGCAACCAGATTAATGGCGGCCAACCCAAGGTCATTAATTATCCTCGATTGTTCACCCATCGTGAGGGTCCCGAGAAGCAGTGAAGCTCCAATAAGTAGGATGGCGAAAAAGACAAGGTTGTAAAGAATCTTGTCTCTTACCGTTTCCTTAAACGTATTGCCGGCCACAACCACAAGGCTCCGCATCTCACGCCCTCCGGTTGGTCTGCTCGAGAAAAATCTCTTCAAGCGAACCCTTGTGTGGAATCACCGAGACCAGCTTCCCCCCCGCATGGCGAAGCGTGGATAAGACCTCCTCTAGATGATCCTGTCCTGGAAGGATCATCAAACATCGCTCTCCTCGCTGCAGAATGCGAATCGCTTTGGACTTAACCTCTGCAAGCTTATCCCCAACCACTCCATCACAAACCACTTCGACCGACTGAGCCACATGTTCGTTAACCAGGTCCTCAATACGACCAGACGTGACCATCTTCCCTTTTGCCAAAATGCCCACTCGATCGCAGATCATCTCAACATCGGACACAATGTGCGTGCTGAAGAAGACGGTCTTGCCTTGATCTCGGAGACTTAGAATCAAGTCCCTGACTTCCTTGCGGCCGATGGGATCGAGGCCGGACATGGGCTCATCGAGGATGATGAGTTCGGGGTCATGAATAAGCGCTTGGGCAAGTCCGATCCGCTGAAGCATCCCTTTCGAAAACTTTCGCAACTGCCTGTCTCGAGCCTCCGTCAGCCCCACACGGTCCAGCAACTGAGGCACACGCTGATGCACCGTTTCACATGGCAGCCCTGCAAGCCTGCCATAGAAACGCAAAAACTCTTCTGCCGTTAAATAATCGTAAAAGTAGGGAGCCTCCGGCAGATATCCGATGCGAGCATGCACGGCCACATTATCGGCAGATACACCCAGGAGTTCGATGCTGCCACGCGTGGGCCTGAGTAGGCCCATTAGCATTTTCATCGTGGTCGTTTTGCCTGCGCCATTGTGGCCTAAGAATCCGAACACTTCTCCTTGCCCAACCGACAGCGAGACATCGGAAAGCACCGTTGTCTCCTTCAGCCAAGGCCACATCGGCTTGTACGTTTTGGTCAATCCGTCAACAACAATGGCATCCATCAATCACGCGCTCACAAAAAGCATCTAAAAACCATCCTCCTCGAACAGAAACCAGCGCGAATTGCGCACGGCTCTCACCAACGAGGACCCCTAATTTTCAATCATAGCAACCCCATGGAAATGTTCAAGCTTTCACAACTTCTGAACGACATAATAGATTTCTCCCCGCCTCACGACTACTCACCTCGTCTACGAACAGGAATTCGCATTCGCTCGGCCACTTCGCTGCTTCGAATAGCCCCAGTCGTGGGCTCATAGAAGTACCGCCCACCGAATGGTTCCTTCGGGAGCTCTTGAAGCAATCCTGGTCCCACTAAATTCTCCAGTCGCTCAGGCTGTCGTGAGTACTTAGCCTGAAATTTTCCGACCGCTTGCTCCAACATCTGGAGATCCCGCTCAACAATAGACTCTTTTAGCCGAACCTCCAGGGCCTTTCGGACATTCTCATCTGAAGTCTCTTCATACACTTTGGCTAACAGCTCGACCGCCTGTTGCGGAGATTTTGCCGACACGAATAATTTGGCCGCTAAACGCACAAGACTGTCAGGAGCTCCAGGGAGACTGGAGGCTCGTGCCATAGCTGCGGCGGCCTTTTCATCATCCCCCAACTCGAAGTAATAGTTGATCCCCAGGAAGAACGGCAGCTTCCACTCCTGAGGATTGTGCTGCATGCCCTTTTCCAACAGACGATTGCTCTCTTCTGGTAACACCACGAGAATACAGAGCGCATGACTTCCAGCCTCATATGCGCGAACGAACTTGGGATCGAGCGTCGTAATCCTATCCACTGCATGGTAGAGCCAGCGGCCATCATCCTCGGAGAGCTTACGCTCTCCCATCATCTGAATGGCTTGAAGCCAGAGAAGATCAGCAGCTAACTCGCGATAGCCCAAGGAGGCCATCCGCAGATAATCTCCGCTTGGCAAATACGTCAACTGTTGGAGTTTTGGTCTGGACTGGATCCAGTGGGTCAATGGGATTTGAAGAGCACCCAGGAAAACCACGAGCACTGTACCAGTGGCCCAGAGCGCCAATGATCGAGGCATCATATTCATGGCTTAGACTCCAACGCTCTGGCAAGTGGGTGGAGATCGACATCTAGAAACTGCCGCTCAAGATCACTCAAGACCCACCCGTCATATTTTTGTTTGATGGCAACAATCGCGTCAAATTCCGATTTCGCGAATTCGCTTTCTCCGTCTTTTAACGAGAGCTCTGCAAGGAGCACGCGGGCCGGCAAGAAATTTGGTTCAGTGGCTACGGCTCGCTGCAACCACGACTTTGCTTCGTCTACCCGCCCTTGCGGCAACCGAATGTTGGCCAGGGCTATATAACTCAACGGCGAATACGGATCGGCATGAAGGGCCTGCTCGTAGGCATGTGCTGCCTGATTCAACAGGAATTCACGCTGATCGGTAGACACCTTTTGACCTGCCAGCAAACCATAGATAGTTCCTAATCGGTAAGGGAACCGCCCGTCTGATGGGTTCAGCTCAATGGCCTGCCCTTCCTCTTCAACTGCCCTCACCAACCACTGGGGATCGCCTGACCGATGGAAAAGCTGGACCGATGTCCGCGCAACGTCGTCATGAAACCCTGTCGTGCCTGGATCGATCAGGGAGGCTCGGCGAAACCAGTCCAATGCCAATTCAGGTCGACCAACCTGGGCCTCGATCTGACCTCGCCCGTGAGCGTACCACCCAGCAGCAGGCTGGATAATGAGAGCAGCAAGCACAACTCCACAGAGCAGAACAAACGTGAGCCGAAGCGGACGGCAAGAGAACGGTCCACTTCGCCGTAAAATGTCCGGTTTGTTGATCAATTGAAACACAACGACCAGGGCACCTGACACAATCAGAAGAATAACTAACGCTGGTTCATGGAACACAGAATCGACAGTGCTATGAGCTAATATGCCCAGCACTACACCAACAAGACCGGTCGCAAGGCCTCGCTCCCATGGCTCCAGTTCGGAGCACAATACCTCTTTGGCCTCCCATCCCCACACCCCGATACCAACCATGAAAATTAGAAGTCCTCCTATTCCCAACTCGACCGCCATCTGCAAATACTCGCTATGAGCCGACTCAGCTCTTTTCCCATATCGAGCAATGTTGGACTCAATGGGGAACCGATATTGGAACGAGGCGTACTTATACATCCCCAACCCTATTCCCAGTGGTTGATCAACAACACGCTCTATTGAGCTTTTCCAAATATCTACTCGACTGAAGGCATAGGGGTCCTGCGCTCGGCCTTCAGCCATCCGTTGCTTGAGAGGATTTGGGATCACAACCCCTGCAGCGAGACAGACAATAAGAATCACCAACGCCATCTTCCCAAATCGATAGCAGCCGATAAACGACACGGCAGTGATCAATGCCACCAACGCCCCTCGCGACTGGGCAACTATAAATGCGCAAAACATAATCATGGCGGTGATCGAGAGAACTACCCCCTGCCACCTTCTCAGCTCGTGCCACCTCATAACACTCAATAGTCCGAGGACGATGGACAGCACCGCAACCTCATACGCCGCAAAGAAGTTCGGATTAAAGAACGTGCCCTTCGCCCTGGCTTCGCCAAGCCAGATATACTGAACGATGCCTAGCAACCCCTCACAGAGCCCCATTCCTACCAACACCATGACGACTTGCCGCACTTGTCTACTCGTTCGAACCCCCTGAAGAACAACACCGAACAGTATGGCATACATCAATAGACTGATGACCCATTGAACGCTTGGATTCTTGTATGGAGCCCACCATATCGAAAGGCCGGCCCACCCTAAGAACAACACTAAGATCGGAATAAGACGATTCCAGACGAGAGCTATTGATCCCGCCATCATCTGATAAACGGTCCATGAAGTGGCTACGCAGAGAAGGAGCAGTCGGATAATTAGAACAGGCCCGTGTGTTGTCCCACCCTCGATCAAAGGAGAGAAGATGATAAGGGCACCAAGAAGGAGGACCGCCGTTGAGCGAGGCCAGAATAGCAGATCACGATTCTGAGTCGCGCCGGGAGTGCGATCAATGTCTACTATCGGACCGGAGGAGGATTGTCCCTCTTCGGTATTAATACGACGTTTGAGCATCTACATTCCGAATCCAGGAAGCTCTGTGCAACTGACACGGGAGTGGAATAGTAGTCCTACCGTTTCTAGTGACGGTCGGTGCAAAGCCAACGTAGAAGTTGCCTCAGACCCTGTCAAGATATTCTGCCGTTCTCTCTTCAAACGGAAGAGGGAGAGGGACCATCACGGCCCCTCTCCCCCATTACTGCAGCAGTGACCTCACTGCCTCAGATATACGTGTTAGAGTACTTCTGACACGTCGTTTTTGTCGTTCGTCAAGGCTCGCCGATCGTTCATATGCCACTCATCGCAGGCTGCGTCACCATCGATATTCCCCTTCGCACCTGCCGTAAACCCTGTTTGACTCGCGGCAACAGTTGCACCGACTGCAGGGGCAGTGCCTACGTTACAGAGAGCCACCGTGCCTGTGGCACCACCGGGAAATGCAGTGGGGGTACCAGGGCCAGGACCTCCAGCAGCCGCGTCAATGGCGTACCAGAACGAATATCGCGGCGTACCAGACGGCACATACCCAATTAGGCCAATGATCGATGGCGCATACGTCTGGGGATTTGTTTCAGCCTGGAAGGCCACGGCTGAGGTGAAAATCGCACCAAGACTTACCTTGGCTTCCGCCTGCTTCGACTTCGCCTGATAGGCGATGAAGTTCGGAATGGCGATGGCCGCCAAGATCCCGATGATCGCCACAACGATCATCAACTCGATCAAGGTAAAACCCTTTTGCCCCTTTAACTGCTTCAACATCGTACCGCCTCCTTGTTGATGGTTCACTAACTTCCCCTCTTCACACCCTTGAGTCTTTCTCATTGAGACTCACATCTGTTTCTACTACTAGCGCTTTAGCAGGTTCGATGCCGAGGTTGATCGTAGAGGGATAGAGACCGTATTGATTGAAATATCATATAGTTATGATTATCACTCTACAGGGGAACAGACCAGGGGAGGAAAATTCACTCCAGCTTTTGCTCTGATCTGCCAATATTTGTCGTCTATTTGTCGTCTACTGTACGGAGCCTGGCGCCTACCCTGGTTTCTTAGCGGTCTAGGACGGACCAGCCAACATCCCCATCCATCTGAAGTTGATTAGCCTGTGGTAACAATGGGTTAGCTTAAAAATCTGAGGCCAATGAATCTCGTTAGCTGCAGCATCGCTGCTTCAACGAGATGGTGATGCATGACTTCAGCGTGTAGAGCAGAGAAAGCGGTGCGGAAATCAGAAATGCGATACGTGACTAGGGATTGGGTGCATGGCTCTGTATCTTCTCTGATACACGCCGTTTAGCTTGTTGGATACGTTCCTCCTTGGCAGGATCCCCCATCCCTAGGTCACGGAATCGGTCCATCAGCTTTGTATTGGAGGGGTCAAGTTCCAACGCATGGAGCCAGGCCTCGCGAGCCTCTGAGAGATTCTGTTGCTTCGCGTAGATATCACCAAGATGCTCGTAGAGCACCGGATCGTTACCGGCGAGCGTAAGCGCACGTTTCATCTCGATCAAGGCCTCGGTCAACAAACCTGATTTAAACAGAGCCCAGGCGAGGCTATCGACATAGTATCCATTGCTCGGTTTCAGCGCGACGGCCTGCTTGGTCAGAGAAAGTGCTTGCTCCATCTTGAGCCCCCGCTCGGCATAGCTATAGCCCAGATAGTTGAGTGCATCAGCATGATGCGGATCCAGCTTAATCGCAGCCTCCATGACGCGCACCACGTCCTCGAAGCGATTGAGCTTGTCGTAGGCCGTGCCGAGATTAAAATACAAGTCGGCGCTGGTGGGGTTCTGGTTGATGCCTTCTTCAAGAGCCCTGACCGCATCGTCGAACTGGTCCTGCTGCAGATAGGTCAAGCCCAGCACGATGTGGGATTCAGGCTGCTTCGGATTGATCGTGATGGCCTTGGTCAAATGCGTAATGGCCTCGGGAAATTGCTTCAACCGATAGAACAACACGCCGAGATGCAGATGCCCTTCGAAATAAGAGGGCTCCAGTTGAACATTAAAGGTATAGGTCTCGATGGCGTTCTTCGTGTCTTTAGACTCCTCATAGAGAAACCCAAGGTAATCTCTGATTTTGAGTTCCGTCGGACGCGCCTTGAGAATCTGGGTCAGTTGATCGATGGCCTTGGGATATTCCTTCTCTTCCCCATACACAAGCGCCAGTCGAAGCTGAGCATCGAGGTCCGACGGATCTTCCGTCAGTAAATCGCTCAACTCTTTCCTGGCACCCTGGAAATCCTTTGCCGCCACATAGAGCCGCACCAACTGGTGCCGGATATCCCGGTTTCGAGGATTCACCGTCTGGAGATATCTCCGCAACACCGAGACCGCTCGCTCCTGGTCCTGGCGTGATTCATACATCGAAGCGAGAGCAAGGTAGGCTGGTTCAAACGAGGCATTGACTGTAATCGCCCGCTCCAGACTGGCCGCCGCCTCTTCCCCTTTTCCCGCGTCAAGGAGTATGCGCCCCAGATGATAATGACCGACAGCCGATTCTGGAACCCGTGCCAGACCAGCTCGAACAGCCTGCTCTGCCTCGGGCTGCCGCCTCAGATTCAGGAGCAATAGGCCCTTTGTAAAATAGGGGTCACCGGATGTTGGGTCGACTTCAATCGCCCGATCCAGCAAGGTTACCGCCCGATCGCCCTGCCCCGCGCTGGCTAAGATGCCGGCCATCTGTGTGAGCAATTGACCGTCCTGGCCTGTTCCCTCTGCGGCCTGATCCGCATAACGAACGGCATTGGGCACATCGCCCAACGAAAAATAGAGACCGGCCAGCCTTGCGTTCACAGACTGGGACGTGGGATCCGTCTTCAGCGCGGCCTGATACTCCTGAACAGCACGATCCATGTCTTGGGCAAGTTCGGCTTGGTATCCGAGCATGAAATGGAACGACGCTGCAGCATCGGGAGGATGAGTCGAGGATGTTGCCTTAGGCACATTGGCAGAGGTGAGAGGTTCTTTCGACGCGTGAGGCGCTGTGGCGCAGGCCAGGAACGCGAAGGGAACCAGCGCGCCCGCCACGCCTCTGAGTATCGAACGGCCTCGGCTACTCCCCGTTCGGCTCAGGATGAAGTCTGTCATGAAAATTTGCACGATCCCCTTGCTGGATATCGCGTAACGACTCAGGTGTTCAGGCTGAAGACCGAAGACTAAAAGTCTTCAGCCTATCTACCTGCAGCCTCTCTGCCTGCGTAGGTCAGAAAGATTATACGAGTGGGATGGGACCGGGTCAAACGACTTCGCGATTGTCGAGGCTTTCAAACTTGGCAAAACGATCGTGGAAGAAAAGTTCTTTTTTCCCGATCGGACCGTTCCGATGCTTACTGATGAGAATATCGGCAATGCCCTTCCGTTCGGAGTTCTGGTCATAGACCTCCTCACGGTAAATGAACATCACGACATCGGCATCCTGCTCGATCGCGCCGCTCTCGCGAAGGTCGGCCAGCATCGGGACAGGCGGCTTCCTGGCTTCCACGGCCCGGCTGAGCTGAGACAGCGCCACAACCGGCACGTTGAGCTCCTTGGCTAAGGCTTTCAGCGAGCGAGAGATGTCGGAGATTTCCTGCTGGCGAGATTCCGAATCGCTCCGCCCCTGCATCAGCTGGAGGTAGTCGACAATTAAGAGATCAAGCCCCCGTTCGGCTTTCAATCGACGCGCCTTACCCCGCATCTGCTGCACGGTAATACCGCCGGTATCATCGATGTAAATCTGTGCCTGCTCCAGCCGGCCTGCCGCCTCCGCAAGCCGCCACCAATCCTCTTTCTGAAGCTTGCCGGTCCTGAGTCCATGGGAATCGACCCGCGCCTCTGAACTCAACATACGCAACACGATCTGCGGCTTGGACATTTCAAGACTGAAAATTCCCACCACCGCGTTCGCGTGAATGGCAGCATGGACAGCCATCCCCAACGCCAGACTCGTTTTCCCCATGCTAGGCCGCCCCGCGATCACCACGAGGTCTGAGGGTTGGAGCCCGGCGGTGATGTCGTCGAGATCGTAAAATCCGGTAGGAACGCCCGTGACATGTTCTTTTCGCTTCGACAACTTGTCGACGAGGTCGAGGCTTTCCTTAATAATGGAGTTAATGGGGGTAAAGGACCGATCCAGTTTCCCCTGGACGATGCCGAAGACCGACCGCTCCGCGAAATCAAGGAGGTCGTCGATTGATGAGCTGCCTTCGTAGCCTCGCGTGAGGACCTCCGTCGAGGTATTGATCAGCTCTCGCAGCAACGCCTTGTCACGCACGATCTTGCAGTGATAGCGAATATTGGCGGAGCTGGCCACGCTCTGCACGAGCTCCGCTAAATACGCCGCGCCCCCGACGGCCTCAATTTCCCCCAGCGCTTTCAACCGTTCCGTCAACGTAATCTGATCGATTACTTCGCCAATGTCCGACAATTCCAACATCGCACGGTAAATCTTCCGATGCGACGTCCGGTAGAAATTCTCTTCGACCAGCAATTCCATTGCTTTGGCCATCGCACTATTGTCGAGAAGAATTGCGCCGAGGACCGATTGCTCGGCCTCCACATTCTGAGGGGGAAGTTTGGGTTGTGAGAGATCGACGGCTGACATGGATTTCATGATCGTTTCTTGGTCTGCCGAAGAACGCGACGAGCCTCGGCCACCAGTTCATCAAGCCCCATCTTCTTCGACCGACGGCTACGATTGCCGGTTCGGCCACCAGGCAGATGAGCCGCCAGGGATTCGACCACCAGCACATTATTACGATCGACGCCAGGGGCACCCACAATGACAACAGACGAAGCGTGCTGGGCCAGCCCCGCCGTCACTGCGGCAGTCACAATCGCCGCGTCGCTCCCCTTGATCGTCTGCTGGACCACTCGGGCGCCTGTCTGACGCAACTGTGCTGCTACCTTCATCAAACGTGGAGTGGCCTTGGGTGGTGCAGCGACAAGATACTCGACTCGCGATGATCCTGCACCTTCTTCGGGAAAAGCCACGGTGCGAAAGAGACGATCGACGTCCAGGCCAAAACCGGTTGAGGGCAATGGCCGGCCAAATCGACCCATCAAATGGTCATATCGTCCGCCGCCGCCTAACTCCGCCCCCATCCCTTCGGCGAACACGTCGAAGACGACACCATCATAATAGTCGAAGCCTCTGAACTCCCCGAGATCCAGGAGGAGTGAATCCCGGTGGCCCGCTGCACAGAGCAGCTGATACACCTGGGTAAGCCGTGCGAGTGGAGCGGCCAATGCCGGATCACCAGCAGCGAGAACCCGTCCCCGTGCCAAGACTTCCTCTTGGCCATACAGCTCAGGCGCTTCCCGAATAACACGAGCCGCCGTTTTCGAGATGCGTTCACTTGCCAGGACCTCTTCGAGTCTCGGCAAATCCTTTCGCGCAGCCGCCTGCTCAGCCAGCTTCTGCCCCTGCAGCGACAGCCCGGATCTTGAGAGAAGGCCTTTAATAAATCCGACATGTCCAAGAGAGACCTTAAAAGACTGCAGGCCGATCGTATGGAGACATTCGATCATCAACCCGATCACTTCGCTATCGCTCGTGGCATCGTCCAGGCCGATGAGTTCGGCTCCGACTTGGAAAATTTCGCGCCCTCGTCCGGCATGTTCCGTTTCATACCGAAAGACAGAGGTCCGGTACGACAGCCGCAACGGCAACGTCGCGCCCGTGAGCCCCATCGCGACCGTCCTGGCGATCTGCGCCGTGGCATCCGGACGGAGAAGGAGCGTCCGCCCCGTCGTGCGATCGACAAATTGGTAGCAGTGATCGATCAGTTCCGGTTCAAGCCCCGGAGCCAACACATCGAGATACTCGAATGTGGGAAGAATGATCTCGTCGTAGCCCCAACGATTAATATGCGCGAGCAGCTGTTCTTCGAGACGGCGAACCTGCTTCGCCGCGTGAGGGAGTATCGTCGCCATGCCCACGGGCACGAGCGAGCGCTCGCGGGACGACGAGACCTGTCCCGAAGAGGGGCGCGGCTTCGGTGGAACGGAGACCATAGCTGACCTGGTGGATGGCGCGGGTTAGGATAGAGCCGCGACTTTGACTGAGAGAATGTCCTTGCTGGATTTGATCGTCTCAAGCACCGTGTTCGGGAAAACCGCATCGGATCCAATGATGAGCAGCGCGTTCCCGCCCCGCTTCTGCAGCGCACATTGCATCCGAACGATGTTGATCTGGTTGTCGCCGAGGACCTTGCCCACCATCCCAATCACCCCTGGACGGTCGACGTTGAGGATCAACAGCATATGTCCTTCCGGCACGACCTCAACATTGAATTGATCGATCTCGACCACGCGCGGATCTTTCTTGTGATAGAGCGTGCCGGCGACCTGATACGATTTCTTCCCGGCTTCCACTCGCACACGAATCAGGCTGGTGAAATCTCCCGCATCGGAGCTCTTCACTTCCTTCACTTCAATCCCGCGCTCCTTCGCCACGATCGGCGCATTCACATAGTTCACGGGCGCTTCCATCATCGGACTCAGCAACCCCTTCAACACCGCGATCGTAAGTGGGGCGACAGACAGACCTGCCACCTCCCCGCTATATTCGACGGTCACACGTTCAAGGCCGCCTTCGCACAACTGGGTCTGCAACTTCCCGAGCTGTTCGGCTAAGGACAGGTAGGGCTGAAGCCGCGGAAGCAATTCGGGAGAGACGGACGGGATATTGACCGCCCCACGGGCAATGCCTTTGGTGAAATAATCGACGACTTGTTCCGCGATGCCGACGGCCACATTCTCTTGCGCCTCAGCCGTCTGCGCTCCGATATGCGGAGTACAGATAAAGTTATCCAGCGTCAACAACGGATTGTCCGCCTTCACCGGCTCTTCTTCAAATACGTCGAACGCAGCGGCCGCCACACGTTTGACCTTCAACGCATCAAACAGATCACCCTCATGGATAATCCCGCCGCGGGCGCAATTCACGATCATGACCCCCGGCTTCATCGTCGAAATCGATTGCGCATTGATGAGCCCCTTGGTCTCAGGGGTCAACGGCGTATGCACAGAAATAATATCGGCACGTTTGAAGAGCTCATCCAGCGGCATCATGGTGACGCCCATCTTCTGCGCGCGCTCTTCGGCCAAGTAGGGATCGTAGGCAATCACGCTCATGCCGATTCCCTGAGCCAGCTTCGTGAGATGGCTGCCGATTTGCCCCACGCCGACGATGCCGAGCACCTTATTGTAGAGTTCGACGCCCATGAATTTATCTTTTTCCCACTTGCCAGCCTTCACAGACGCGGTGGCTTGGGGGATACGACGGCTCATCGCCCAGATCATCGACATCGTATGTTCGGCAGTCGTGACGGTATTACCGCCCGGTGTGTTCATCACCACGATCCCGCGACGCGTTGCGGCCGGCGTATCGACATTATCCAGCCCCGACCCGGCACGCCCGACAATCTTCAACTTCTCGGCTGCCGCAATCAGTTCTGCCGTCACTTTGGTCCCGGACCGCACGATCAAACCATCGGCGTCCTTGATCTCCTTGAATAGCTCCTCTTTCGCCATCTTGGATTTCACGACGACCGTGAATCCAGCCTTCTCAAGGAGCTCTACGCCCTGCGTCGACAAACTATCGCTGATGAGGATTTTCATGCCCATTGTGCCTGCCCTATGTATAAGTTTCGAGACGTAACCGCTACGCCATCAAAATTTCTTGTGCCTTCGCCACGCCGCTTCCAAGCTTCACGGGATGACCTAGCCCTTTGAGGACCATCTCAACAGCTGCCACTGCGATAATGACATCGAAACGGTCCATGTAGCCCATGTGGGAGAGCCGGAAAATCTTTCCCTTCAAATGGTCTTGCCCGCCGGCTGCTGTAATGCCGTATTGCACACGCAGGTTCTTGTAGATCGCCTGACCATCCACACCCTCCGGCGCTAATACAGCAGTGAGGGCATCGCTCGGCGACTCTTTGGGAAACAACGCCAGTCCAGCACCCTGTAGCCCTTCACGCATAGCCTTCGCAAGCATCGCCTGACGGCCAAATACCCCCTCAAGCCCCTCCTCCTTCATCATCCGCAACACTTCCTGCAGGCCGACGATGAGGGAGACAGCCGGCGTATAGGCCGTCTGATTCTTCTGCTGATTCTCATGCTCTTTTTTGAAATTGAAATAGAACGCCGTGTTCTTCGCTTTGTCCGCCAACTTCCAGGCTTTATCGCTCACGCTCACAAATGCCAGGCCAGGCGGCAGCATCAGCGCCTTTTGCGACCCGGTAATGACAACATCGAGTCCCCATTCATCGGTCTTGATGTCGAATACGCCGAGGGCCGTAATGGCGTCCACCACCAGAATGGTATCGGGATAGGGCTTCACGATTTCTGCAAGCGCCTTGATATCGTGCGACACGCCGGTCGAGGTTTCACTCGCCTGCACATAGACCGCTTTAATTGAAGGGTCCTTCTTCAAAGCATCGGCCACCACTTGCGGATCGACGGCCCGTCCCCACTCCACCTTGATCTCGATGACCTCAGCGCCGAACGTCTTGCAGAGCTTTGTCCATCGTTCCCCGAACTTCCCACCATTAATGGTGAGCGCTTTGTCGCCGGGTGAGAGGAAGTTCGAGACCGAACCTTCCATGCCTCCGGTTCCGGATGCTGCCAGCATGAGCACGTTATTTTTCGTTTGGAACAGCCACTTCAGCCCATCCCGGACTTCCGCAAACACCTTATCGAATTCGGGAGCACGGTGATGGAACATGGGTCGCGCCATGGCCAACAACACTTCAGGGGGCACAGGCGTCGGACCGGGAGCCAGTAAGTACCGCTTCAGCATCGAGGGATCCTCCTCCGGATGAAACGTGAAAATTCCTACGCGGGAAGGGGGGACGATACCATTGCCTCCCAAAATCTGTCAAGGCAAGGAACCGCGTGGGCACGCGTGTTTTCAGACGGTTCCGCCCTCCAGTTCCCGGCGTGATGCCCGCTCATGATTTCCTGCAAACGTGAGCGCACCTGACCGCCGTGCCCCCACGAGTCGAGTGCCAATCCTCTTGCAATTCCTTGACAAGCGCGAGGTCGCTCGATAGTCTACCCTCACAGAAGATGTTGAACCTCAGACACCATACTGATAGCCAACGTATGTCCACGACACCTCTCAGACCAATACATGCCGCCCTCCCGATTGCGCTCTTGCTTGGAATGTGGCTCAGCCTCTCCCTACCGATTGAAGGACACGGCGCCACTTCTACCGAACCCGCCTTAGCCGATCCGTCCACAGTTCTGGACGAGAACGCACCGGCAGCAGACGACCCGGACGACAATCTCGTCCCGCTCGACACTGAAGGACCGGCAACGGAAAGTACCAACACTACCTCCGTACGAACGAGCAGCGTTCCGCGGGCCGAAGACCTCTTGCAGTTGAACCAGGCGGGAAACTCGCCAGCAACCGCACGTTTTTCAGATGCCTTGAATCCTCCGGCTGAACTGGCTCCGACTCAAGACGCCGCTCGAAGCGCGCCAGCGGAATATGCCGCCTACGATATGCCGATCGTCATGGACTCATCCGTCCAGGCTCACATTCGTTACTTCAATACCGGCATCCACGATCGCTTCGAGCAATGGCTCCTCCGGCTCAGCCGCTATCGACCGCTTGTCGATAAAATCTTCTCGGAGTTTCATCTCCCCAGCGATCTGGTCTACCTTTCGCTGGTGGAGAGCGGATTCAACCCCTACGCCTACTCCCGAGCCAAAGCCACAGGCCCCTGGCAGTTCATGCAGGGCACGGCCAAGGCCTATGGGCTCCGCGTCGATAACTATGTGGACGAACGGCGCGATCCCATCAAATCAACAGTCGCTGCGGCACGTTACCTCCGCGATCTCTATGACCTCTTCGGCGCCTGGCCACTCGCGATGGCCGCCTACAATGCCGGAGAAGGCAAGGTGATGCGAGCCCTTCACAAAGCCCAGGTCGAAAGTTTTTCCGAGATTTCCAAGACTCGATTGATTCGACGGGAAACGAAAGAGTACGTGCCGCGATTTATGGCCGCAACGATCATCGCCAGGAACCCCGATCGATACGGCTTTTCTCAGGAGTCCGCTGCCCCCCATGAGTTTGACGAGGCCATCATTACGCGAACCGTCCATTTCCGTGCCATCGCCAATGTCACCGGCATTCCCTATGAAGAGCTTCGGCTCCTCAATCCTGAGCTGCGCCGCGACGCGACGCCTCCTGGCAACGAGACCTACCACCTCAAAGTACCGGTGGGAATGAAAGCGAAAGTAGAGCAGCTCCTTGATCGCATCCCATCCTATAAGTTCCCGCAGCTCCCGGAGAAGGTTCATCTTGCGGCAGCCGGGCCCTCTCGTTGGTATAAAGTCCGCGTGGGAGACACGCTGGGGAAAGTATCGAAACGATTTCGCATCCCCATCAAGACGCTTAAGACGAAGAATAATCTCTCCAGCCCGACCATTCGACCAGGCGACTTTCTCGTCATCAGCCGCTAGATTCGATCTGCCCTATCCCCTGGTCACAGGGCAGAGTACACCATCAAGCCAAGTCAGCGATCAGCCTACCGGATTAATAGGTCTCGAAAAACGATTGTGGGATTAGCCCGCGAGAGCTTCGCTATCCGCACCTGTGGCACGGGAACAGGCTCAGGAGAGGGCTGCAGGGATCAACGTGGAACACTGCCGACGAGGATTACTTCTTGCCGGGTGCGGGAGGAGGAGACGCAGGACCCTTCTGTGGTGCAGCACCAGCCGGGGCCATCGACGAGGGCACAGGCGTCGATTCCTGGGATTTCTTCACATCCATGATCTTGGTCCTGATCGTCGCTTCACTGGTGAAAGGAGAACTTGGATAGGTCTTGATCAGCTCCTGATAATGGGCTAACGCCCCTTCTGGCCGCGACTGAGATTCTTCCAACCGCGCCAACTCAAACAAGGCTTGATCTCGATTCAACGTGCCGGGGGTCTCCAAGATGCCGGTTAATGCCTTAACGGCGAGATCCCGGTCTCCCTTGAGCAAATACACATAGGCCAACCGTTGCTGAACGAGCCCTGCCATTGAGGGATTCGAACCGTACAACATCAAGAATCGCTGATAGGCGTCAATGGCCGCACTCAATTCATTGGTCTGGACCAACGTATTTCCCAAATGATACAACGCCAGTGGTGCTGAGGGGGTTCGAGGATATTGATCGACCACTTGCCGATACCGCGCAATCGCTTCCTTGAGCGCATGATCGGCCTTTTGAGGATCGCTGGCGGAAGGAGCGGTCAAGAAGCGCATCGCCTCACGTTCAAGCTCTTGAGCCTTCTGCGCGGCCTGGCGGTCAACATAGAACACTCCGCCAACCACGGCAGCCGCTAACACCAACACCCCCAACCCGACTAGTATGGGGCGTCGATAGTCTTGGAGTCGGTGGAACGCATGGTCCAGCCCGCTCAGCATGTGGGCTTCATCGACCGGAAGGACTTTTGCCGGGACCTTAATGCGGTAGCTCATGGATAGATTCGTCAGAGAGGGCGAGGCCCGTTTCGGTAAATACTGTCCGCGCCTTATACTAAGGATGTCACAAGGTTGTCAATGAGGCAGCGGTTTTCTCTCAGTTTTCAGGTGGTAACCAGCCCCTATGTTTAATAAACAACTCGACGAGTTGGCTGCGCGACATCTCACCAGACGGCTCACGCCGCTCCATTCGGGCGTCGGCCCGATCGTTGAAATGGCTGGACGACAAATCCTCCTCTTCGCTTCGAACGATTATTTAGGACTCGCCATGCACCCGGAGGTGATTCAGGCCGCCGTCGGGGCGACGCAACGATTTGGGGCCGGAGCTGGAGCCGCACGGCTGGTCTCAGGCTCATTGCCACCGCATCAAGAATTGGAAGTCGCATTGGCACAGTTTAAGGGAACAGAGGCCACACTGACCTATGGCTCTGGCTATCTGGCCAACATTGGAACCATCCCGACATTAATCGAGAGAGGCGGATTAATCCTAGCCGATCGCCTGTGTCATGCCAGCCTGATCGACGGATGCCGACTGAGCGCAGCCGACTTTCGCATCTATCGCCACAACGACACCGAGCACCTACGAACTCTTCTGGCTGCCAGACGCCAGACACGGCGCATTCTGATTGTGACCGACGGCCTGTTCAGTATGGACGGAGACCTCGCCCCGCTGCCCGAACTCAACCGGCTCGCCCAGGAGTATGAAGCAGATCTCTATATCGATGATGCCCACGGCACAGGCGTGATGGGGCCGCATGGGCGAGGGACGGTCGAACACTTCGGGCTTGATACACAAATCCCGCTTCAGATGGGGACGTTGGGCAAGGCCATCGGCAGTAGTGGCGCATACATCGCCGGTCCCTCGACCTTGATCCAATATCTCTTGAATACGAGCCGATCGTTTATCTTTACCACGGCGCCGCCACCAAGTTCGGCTGCCGCTGCGACGGCAGCCATACGAATCATCCAACGGGAGCCGGAGCGAAGGGCGCGTTTGTGGGCCAACCGAACACGACTGTTCACGGGACTCACACAAATGGGCTTCAGCCTTTCCCCCAGCGTCAGCCCAATCATGCCGATCCTCGTCGGCAATGCTGAAACCGCACTCTCATTCGCCGAACATCTGCTTGCAGAGGGTATCTACGCTCCGGCAATTCGGCCTCCCACCGTTCCTGACGCCACCAGCCGCATCCGCGTCACGGTGACCTCGGAGCACACCGCTAGCCACATCGATCAGGCGCTCGCTGCATTCCAACGCGCAGGCCAATCCGCGGGACTGATCTGACCGAGAATTCAGGCAGACACTTCCGGCTATTTCCTTGCTTTCTCATCACCCTATGGCATCATGCACACAAGTAGCGCTGAGGTCTGACAAACCAGTGCCCTGTCCATTTTCACCGAGGAGTCCTCTTCATGGATATATCGAAACTCCTGACCTTTACGGCTAAGGAGGGTGCCTCGGATTGTCACATTAGCGCGGGCGAACCACCCATGATCCGGATGAACGGGGACCTCAAAAAACTCGATCATCCCCCGTTGACTACTGAGGAAACGCATTCGCTCATCTATGACATGATGAGCGATACCCAGCGGAAAAACTTCGAGGAAAAACGCGAGTGCGACTTTTCCTTTGAGTTGGGCGACATCGCCCGGTTTCGCGTCAATGTCTTCGTCCAGAATCGCGGTCTTGGCGCCGTCTTCCGAAACATCCCCACCGAAATCATTCCGATGGAAAAACTCGGCATGCCTCCTGTCGTGCGGCAGCTCTGCGATCGGGAAAAGGGGTTGATCCTTGTGACCGGCCCAACCGGGTCTGGTAAATCGACGACGCTCGCCTCCATGGTCGACTACCTGAACAACACCTTCGAAGGCCACATCATCACCATTGAGGATCCGATCGAGTTCGTCCACAAGACCAAAAAGTGCCTGGTCAACCAGCGAGAGCTGGGCGTCCATACTCTGTCGTTCGCCAATGCGCTGAAATCCGCACTCCGCGAAGACCCGGACATCATCCTCGTGGGTGAAATGCGCGACCTGGACACCATCCAGCTCGCGTTGACGGCCGCAGAAACGGGGCACTTGGTCTTCGGCACACTCCACACGTCCAGTGCACCGAAAACCATCGACCGCATCATCGATGCCTTTCCTCCGAATCAGCAATCCCAGATTCGCACCCAGATTGCCGAAGCATTGGAAGCGGTCATCACCCAAACCTTACTGAAGAAAAAATCTGGCGGCCGCGTCGCCGCGCTTGAAGTCATGGTTGCCACGACCGCCGTCCGGAATCTCATCCGAGAGGGCAAGTTGCACCAGATTCCAGGAATCATGCAGGCCAGCCAAAAAGACGGCATGCAAACGATGGACATGGCACTCATGGATTTAGTCGCCCGTGGAGTCGTCACCAAGGGCGAAGCCCAGTCCCGCAGTATGAATCCCAATCTATTTGGATCCGCCATGGGTGGCGCAGCCTAAGAAACTTCGACGAGGGAACGGGGGTCGCAATGGATGTTCGCAGTCTCTTAAAAGTTATGGTGGATCAGGAAGCGTCAGACCTGTATCTGACCGTCGATTCAGCTCCGGCCTATCGCGTCCACGGTTCGACCCAACAAACCGACGCGCCTCCGTTTACCAACGAACAGCTCGAAGCCCTTGCGCTGGCGCTGATGCGAGGCCAGCAGCGTGGAGAGTTCGAGGAAAAGATGGAGATGAACCTGGCTCTCTATTACAAAGAGCTCGGCCGTTTCCGCGTCAATATTTTCCGGCAACGGGGGAACGTCGGCTTGGTCTTCCGGCATATCAAGGCCGAAATCCAGACCGTCGAGCAGTTGGGCCTGCCGCCGATCGTCAAAGACATCGCCATGACGAAGCGTGGGTTGGTGCTCGTCGTCGGAGCCACCGGTTCCGGAAAATCCACCACCCTCGCCGCCATGATCGACCACCGCAACACCGTCCATCCCGGCCATATCGTCACGGTAGAAGACCCGATCGAGTTCGTCCACAATCACAAGCGGTCGCTCATTACACAACGCGAAGTGGGCTTCGACACGCTCTCCTTTCAAAATGCGCTCAAGAATACCCTGCGGCAGGCGCCAGATGTGATTCTGATCGGAGAAATCCGGGACACGGAAACGATGGAAGCCGCAATCACCTTCGCGGAAACCGGACACCTCTGCATCGGCACACTCCACTCGAATAACGCGAACCAAGCCATCGAGCGCATCATGAACTTTTTCCCGGTGGAGCGGCATGCACAGATTTACCTCCAGCTCTCACTGAATCTCCGCGCCATCATCTCACAGCGGCTCGTGCCGTCCATCGACGGGAAGCGGGCTCCGGCACTGGAAATCATGCTGGACACACCTCGCATTAAAGACCTCATCAAGAAGTCCGAAGTCGATTCGCTCAAAGAAGCGATGGAGCAGGGAGTGGAGGAAGGCTGTCAAACGTTCGATCACGTCCTGTTCCAGCTCTACAAGGAAGAACGGATCTCACTCGAACAGGCCTTAATCAATGCCGACAGCGCGAACAATCTCCGGCTCAAGATCAAGATCGAAGGTCTGAGAGGGGACGATGCGGTGAATGCACTCCTCGACAAGAAGTCCGGCGACGCGTCAAACAGTGCCTTTAAAATACAAGGCGGAGCCTCGGGGAATGTAACCCCTCTACGGAAACGATAGTCCTACCACCCTGCGCGAATCCAGCAAGAACCATCGCACTTATGGTGCGACTGGGATCCCTTGCAACTCAAGATACGACGCTATTTTCTCCAGCGCGAGCGCGCTCAGTTTCACGCCATACCATGTCGGCATGGTGTGATCGGGATAGCCCGCCACAACAAACACCCCCGGCTCGATCACCGATTCGATCACATATTGATGCACCGACTGCGCATGGCCCCGGTACGATGGATCGACCAATCGACGAGGCCCCGTGACTCCTAACAGGAGAGGCGGCCCCACGCGTCCATCGGCTCCCGAAATGCCAGGCACGGTGTGGCACACCGCGCAACCGGCTTTTGTGAAAATCTCTGTGATCGGTTCGTCGCCCGTGACGAGCGGAATCATGTCCGGCACAAGTGACGCCACCGATGGGACAGGCACCGGCGTCACCGAAGAGGAATTGATGGAGTGGAGCGCCCACAGAGTCCCCAACACCAGCGCAATAATAATAAGAGGTGTAATCAATCGTTCAGGCATGGAATCGGTTGAGCGCACAGGCTGATGTCCTTCACTTCGTCACATTCATCGCACAACGAAATCCTATCGTCCGATCCTCATAGTCAGCCTCAGCTGAAAACCGTGCAGTCACGCGCAAGGCAGCCGGCAAGTCCGCCCACGACCCACCCCGGATCACTCGTTTTTCACCAGTGGCCGGGCCGCCTGGGTTTTGCTCAGGACTCTTCTGGTAGTAATCGCGTCCATACCAGTCCGCCACCCATTCTGCCGCATTCCCCGCCATATGGAAAAGACCAAAGGGACTTTTCCCACCCTCTTTCAGCCCATGCCGCACACTCATGCCCTCAAGACCGCTGGTGACCGCCACCAACGTGATGGCTTCATTCACCCACATGCCCCGGTTATAGTTCGCAATATCGACGAAAGGCTGCATGTCTCCCCAGGGGTACCGGCGCCCGTCGGTCCCCCGCGCCGCCTTCTCCCACTCAGCCTCCGTTGGAAGCCGCCTCCCTGCCCATTGGCAATAGGCGAGGGCCGACTGCCACTTCATCCCGGTAGCCGGCCGATCTCCCACGGTCGTCGCCACCTCATCGTCCCAGGTCGAAGGAGACTCCTGCTTCGTCGATTCCAAGAAGTTCCGATACAGACTGAGGGTGACCTCATACTGATCAACATAGTACGAATCCAGCGTCACAGTATGTTCAGGCCGCTCATTAGGGAGACCGCCATTACTCCCCATCATGAAGGGACCGGCAGGGATAAGAATCATCGGAGCGCCATCCCCTCCTCGACCGACCTCGGACGAAAGAGCCTGCCCGCCCTTCGAAGACTGTGCCTCTGCCGCCCCAAGGCACAGGATTCCCGCCACAAAGCTCAGCCCTGCCC
The DNA here is from genome assembly GCA_030682135.1 of Nitrospirota bacterium. Lineage (GTDB taxonomy): Bacteria > Nitrospirota > Nitrospiria > Nitrospirales > Nitrospiraceae > Palsa-1315. Next base: position 47,687 of record JAUXQT010000011.1, read on the forward strand.
ATACCATCAGCCGCTGTCCATTCATCACCACCTCCATCACGGCAGCATGCGAGAAGCAGCCAACCACTACCAGTCAGTGTATCCAGCTGAAGAGGTAAACTCAACGAAGCGAGAGGAGTGAAACAACAAGCCGGCAGCGAGAGAGAGGGAGATAAATGTGGTGTCCCCAACGGGATTTGAACCCGTGTTACTGCCTTGAAAGGGCAATGTCCTAGGCCAGGCTAGACGATGGGGACGAAACGGGATCCGCGAAACGAGCTGGATTCTTATCATACTTCTGACTCACGTGTCACTAGAGCCAGCCGAAGGCCGGTGAGCTGGTCGCGTTTCCGCTCCGAATTCGGTAAGATAAACTCTACCGAGGGCGTTGAACCTTCACTCGGTAGAGACCCAAGGAGCAGGACTCATGACCAGACCCAGACTCGTATCCTGTGCATCAATTCTGCTCATCGCCTGCGGTCTGCTCGTCACGAGTTGTGTCCACGATACCTACCAGGAACGGGCGAACCTGATCAAGAATCATGCTGAGACGTTTTATGACAATCTGAAAACCAATCGCGTAGAATCCGCGATCCGAGCCAACGAACAGATTGAAGCTATGGCAAGCCAGATGGGAGACACCGTCAAGAAACGGGCCGCGCAACAAGGCACGACACATGTCGAGCGCGAATTTGCGTTGATGAAAACGGCCAATGAAGCCGCAGCCACAAACTGGCTCGCACTGGGCCAATACTTCGCCATCAAGCGCCAGTACCCCCAAGCCCGCGCCACCTATCGACGCGTGATCGATACCTATACGAATCCCACAGACCAGCCATACCGTGAGCAGGCTCTGCGCGCCTTGAAAGATTTGGACATGCTCAACCCACCCACGCCCGCCACGACGAACCCGTGAACGGCAACCGTCTCCTGCGCCAATCCATGGGGTGTATTCTTAGCGGGCTCCTCTTGCTCAGCTGGGGCTGTGGCCATCGAATTCACGTGAACCCTGCACCCCCAGCTGTGTCGCCGACCCTCATCCCTCAATCCCTCTCTGTCGTGGTCCCCTTCCTCGCCATGGAAGGAGCCGACCATATGCCGGGCATCGCCTTGCTGGAGTGGCCGGCACAGGACCTACGCTCCGCCACGATTAATTACATCCAATCGCGCCAAACCTTTGCCTCGACAGGCGACAAACCGGCCGACCTCACCCTGACCATCAAAGCCTGGCTGACGATGCGATCCCGCGGCAACTATCGCTACAGTCTGCGCTTGGAATCAGATCTTGGACCATCGGACAAGCCGCCGATCAAGTCCTACTTGGTGGAAAAAGAAGCGACGGGATCGAGTGCCAGGTGGATCACGTCTTCAGAACAAGGCCCCATCGCAGAGGCTGCCCAAGCCACATTAGACGATCTGCTCACGCAGATCGAAGCCGACTACCTATTGTATCGAAAAGGACAGCGCTGAGGAGATACAGGACGAGGACGATTCACGAGCCAGAGTTTCTGGCTCGTGTGGCGTTGTAGCAATCCGCTAGGAAGTTCGAGACCGTCGGTCGAAAAAACGCATCGCCAAACCTCCGGCCGCCAGGCCTGCAGCAAAGAGGGCACCGATCATCCACAAGGACGGAACGTCCGTTCGCCTTGGCTCACGACGGCGAAGCTCTCGATTGAGATTCGGCATATGGGATTCAGCCCCGAGCCATTCATCCTCAGGCGAGCCGTTCGAGCCTTTCTTCACGGACATGGCTGTTCTTCCTTCACTCATCGTTTCCCTACTCCATCACCAACAGATACCAACTTCGCACGAGCAGCGGTGAGACAAACTCTAGGCAATACATGAACGGGAAAAATTGGTCCAGGCCGCATCGACCTGCGCGACCGGAGCCGCCTCGTATTCATGGCAATCCAAACGAAGCGAACGATCCCCGAACGACGCGTTCAAATAATCGCAGTGGTGCGGCCGATCGGCGTTGTCATAGTGATTGGGGCGAAAATACTGACAGGAGATACACATCCGCGCGACGGAAATCTCCCCCTGTTCCTGGAGGCTGTGAATCACCTTCACCAAGGACGTAAGGAGAAGGACTTGCTCCGGTGACGAGAGGGTGTCCGTCGCGGTCGCCAGCCGATCCGGCATACCGGTCGAAGGCGTACAGGACCGATTTCCTTTGGCCGTCAATTGCGCCGTCACCACGCGTCCATCGCTCGTATCTCGCCTCCTCCGTACCAATTGCTTCCGCTCGAGCGTCGCAATGACTTCCGACGCAGTGGGAAGCCTGACGGCTAATTCATTGGCTACAGTCGAGACGGTGGCGCGCTGGCCTGGCTTGGATCGAAGAAGCGTGAGGACCTGTCGCTGCAAGGGGCCGAGACCTGCTCGACCTTCACGTCGCCATGTCCGGCTTTTCATCGCCAGCCCGATCTTCTCCAGACCGGCCACCAACTGAGTGGTCATTGCAACCGCATCCTGCAATGACGATGACTTCTTCCCGTTATTGAGTACGCGCAATTCAGCCATGGAGCACCTCCTTAAATACCAGTATTCGAAAAGTGTAGTGTCCACACGATAGCCACGTCAAGGTTTCACGGGGCCAAATGACCGGCACTCACCATAAGCGGGGGAGGGGACAAACGAGCGCGCCCGCAACCGCTCCTCGACCAGCAAACTGAGATATAGAGCTGAACGGCACTACGACATGCAGACCCATCTCACCAACGAGTGCCAACCGAGAATATCAAGCAAGACTGGGCAGAAAGACCGGATATTTTAGCAGACAGCCCCTTCGCTCAAGGCACAGCACTGCCTGCCCTGTCGCTAAAAAATAAACTGCGTGAATATTTTCTAGGCAACCGTCACGGAAATCTCATGGAGCCCGGTCGCACCGTCCGGAGCAGGATCTTGCTCGATCGACGTTTGAATTTTTCCGGATCCATCGGTCGCACGAACACCCAGCGCGTAACGGCCCGGCGCCGGCACCACCCAGGTATAACTCCAGAAGCGCCAAGCCGCGTGAGCAATCGGCGGATCAAGCGTTGCGGCAATCCACTGCGCATCACCATCGACGCTGCTTCGCCCTCACAATCAGACCTCCTTGGTGCTCATAGAGAGTCGGGGGAAGGGCCTTCCTCTTACAAAGAAAATACATCCGGAGAAGAAAATCTCCCGTAGTGGGTGGTAAGGTGTAACCGTCATTCAGCTCACTTTACGCAAGGAGGCCGCGATGCAGATGATTGGACGTATCGGGATCATGGGATTGGGCGTTGCGTTAGTAGGTGCGCTCAGCGGAGCGCCGGTCTTCGCGGCGGATGCTCCGATCGAAGACGGATCGAAGATCGTGATCACCTCCCCCAAGGATGGAGACAAGGTCGCTGATAGCTTTGAACTGAAATACGAGTTGACCAAAGGCTCGGAGGCAGCCCATGCCCACGTATACCTGGACACTCAATATCAAAAGGGCTTTCCCGGATCGTTCAAGAGTCTGAGCAAAGGGAAACACCAGATCACCGTGACCGGCGCCAATAAAGATCACAAACTTGTCTCGGCAAGCCAGACCATCACCGTCGAAGTCCAGTAACTGCAAGGACTCTCTTCACGCCACCAGGGTCTCTTCTCACAAGGGGCCCTGGCACGCGTCGATTCCCCTCCCCATCAGGCCCCCTCATGAGTACACAGATCCGCACGTTGATACTTGCACATCGTTCCTCTGGCTAAAACCGTAGGGTTGCACAAAATTGAAAGCATAAATGCAACACACTGTACAGAGTTGTACGTATAAGTAGTCACCACAGTACTAAGCTATTGATAATCCAACATTGTCGAGCTGGACCGCAAATTGCTTTACCATCGTACAAGTTCGATTCATAACCAGGGAGGCTACGATGGATTGTCCGAAGTGCAAAGGTCTGATGATGCTGGAACGATTCTCCGATTTTTTCCTGGTGTTCTATGCCTGGAAATGTGTCAACTGCGGAGCGGTCATCGATCGGACAATCTCCAATAACCGGAGAGCCAGTCTTGCCGCCATAGCGGCAAAAGAAGTTGAAACGACCACGGTATAACAGAGGGGGAGACAGACTTTGGTGCTCGGTCTTGCACCGGCAGGTTTCAGCTATGAGCAGAGCAAACTCCTCGATACGTCCCGGACAGCAGCCGGCTGCGATCTAGACCCGACAGCCTGATTCCATAATCATCTCTCGATTTACGGCGCGCGATAGGTCTCGCCCCGCCGTTGATACAACAGTCTCTACCTCGTAGCCTATTCCCGTGAAAACCTCACTCTCTTGGCCGCCATCTGCGGGTATCTCGTCGGGCTATTCGGCGGAATGCCGCTGGGTGAAGCCCTGACCACACACAACACATCGATAGAAGCAGCCATGACGGGGGCCTTCGTCTTCGGTCCGCTCATGGCACTGATTCCCGCGATCGTGACAGTCCTGTTCTGCCAACGACGCTCCCACACAAGCTAGCACTCCGTCCAGCGACGCACGGCATTGACCAAATCTAGAAAGGGATGGCCGCATCGGCCTTTTTACTCTGTCATGGACGGTGGTCGCGCTTGGCACTGAAGGCTTCGGTCAAACGAGCTTTCGTGTCCGGAGAAGGAGCCGACGGATCGGCAGGCAGATTCGCCTTCTCCGAGCCACGCAAGGTCTGTCGAATCAGGCTCAATTGATCGCGATACCTCGCACAAGCCGCACAAATCCAATAGTGGAGCTGGAGCTTGAGCCTCATGGACCAAGGCAGCGGCCGATCCATCGATTGCGACGATAGCGCGGTAACGTCTTTGCAGGATGGCGTAATACGAGCCAGTAATGTCGTGATCATCTAGTGTAGTGATTCATGCTGTTCTTGTCTTATTTAGGGCGAGCCTAGCCCGGTTTACTTTTGTCAGGATTTCCTGCGCGGTTTTGGTCCACACAAAGGGTGTGGGATGGGCATTGCGCTGGGTGATGTACGCGTCAAT
>JAUXQT010000012.1 GCA_030682135.1 Nitrospirota bacterium
ATTCGGCTTCATGCAGGAAGTGGAAGCTCTCTGGGCCCGTGGGCTTGGAAAGGGTGGCAGCCTGGATAATACGATCATCCTTTCTCAGGACGGTATCCTCAATGAGTCAGGCCTGCGATTTACGAATGAATTCGTCCGTCACAAGATCCTGGACCTGATCGGAGATTTTTCATTACTCGGCGTACCCTTTATCGGGCATGTGATCGCAGAACGCTCCGGGCATGCGATACATACGCGCCTTGTTCAGCAGATTCTGAACCATCCTGACAGCTGGGTATTGCTCAATGCTGAGCAACCAGTTGCCGCGTCTGAGCCTCGATCGGCCATGGCCGCACCACGATTTGCATCGCTGGTGGCACTCCAGGCCTCCTAACTCGTATCAATTTTCAATAGAATTCTGCTAGGGATCTGTGCCTCAAGAGGCGAGATGACTCTTGACGTGCGGGGAACGATTATCTGATTTAACGTCGGGAGCAAGTGGCCTTGCTCCCGACGCTAGAATCAAGGCGGGGACTACTTCTTCTTCTTCTTTGCTGCTTTCTTCGTCGCCAAGACTCTCACCCCCCTTCGTGTCTTTTAAGGTCTAACTGGCCCAGTCGCACTACACTGCATGGATCAGGGCTTCTTCCAATGCCTCAAACGTATTCGGTCCCACTTTCCTGAACCGCTTATCGCGCTTCAAAGACGTCGCGACAGATGTCAACGGTGTCTTTCCCTTAATCTGGAGGCCCCCTTCGACCAATCGTTGCACAAGCTCTTTTGCATGCATCGATCGGTTCGCCTCCCGGAGCATTTCGTACGCGGCTTCCGAGACACTCTTCCCGGAGTACTTACTTCGGCCCATGAGGATTTCCCTCGACTGGTCCGTGACATCAGTATTGGGTCGTTGCCGGCCGCCTTTTTCATCGGAGTAGAATTGACTGGAAAGACTGGCGAGCTTGGCTTTGTCGGCTTCAACGCGAAAGAGCGTTTCTGCCAATTCCAAATACTTTTTGATCGTGGCGATTTCGTCGTCCAAACGGCGACGTTTCTTTTCAAGTTCTTGCAGCCGGTTCTTGTACGCGCTAATTCGCTGTTCAAGACCGACCAAAATATCGGTGAGTTCTTCCACGAAATCGCCCCCAGGTGAAGCATACTTGCTTTATAGCATTGCTTGCAAAGCAAGTCAATAGGTGGTGTTGCATTAGATGCTTGCATAGGTTGATCGCTTTCAAACTGATTCGTGCTTGCCAAACATGGTCTGCAAAATGTCCATAAGCGTGACAAGCAGGCGAGCAAGATTCCGACATCAATTTACAGATTCCCCATATTTCAGAGGTATTATTGTCCCACATTGTGGAATCCCACCTCGTGTTATGATGCCGCCCTATGACTCCAGCATCCAGTGGCAATATTCCCTTCGACAGAATCCTTTCCGTCGCAACGGATGCAGCCCGCCAGGCCGGATCCGTTCTCAGAGAATCCACACGTACCGGTTTTTCCATTGAACACAAGCAGATCATCAACCTCGTGACCGATGCCGATCACCGGGCAGAGCAACGCATCATCGATGTCATTCAAGAGACCTTCCCAACCCATTCCATCCTTGCCGAGGAGCGTGGGCTGACCGAACATTCTCCATCCCGCTTTAAATGGATAATCGATCCTCTAGATGGCACGACTAACTTCGCACACGGATTCCCCGCATACTGTGTGTCCATCGGAGTGGAGTGTGACGAACGTGGAATAATTGGAGTGGTCTACGACCCGACTCGGGATGAACTTTTCACCGCGCAGCTAGGCCAGGGAGCTCAACTCAACGGAGCGCCCATTTCCGTATCCTCCACGGACCATCTCGATCAGGCGCTTCTTGTCACGGGGTTTGCATACGACATTCGCGAGACCGCGAATAATAACTTGGACCATTTCGCACGATTTGCGTTGAAGGTGCAGGGACTGCGGCGTACAGGAACGGCGGCCTTAGACCTCTGTTATGTTGCGGCCGGCCGATTCGATGGATTTTGGGAAGTGACACTAAAGCCTTGGGATATGGCGGCGGGAGTGGTCATCCTCCGAGAAGCCGGCGGAATGGCAACCAACTTGAAAGGTGCGCCCCTTTCAATCTATGAGCAAGAACTGGTCGCAAGTAACGGGGTAATCCATCGGTCCATGCTCGACGTACTCCGTGAGGATCTAACCCCCACATAGAACTCAGCCCCGCCACGCTCACGCCAATCCAGCGAGATGGGCGAACAACCAGGACCAACCCTAGGGGCCTGCTGACAGATATACAGACAGAATGTGGATGCGGTATGATTCCCCTCCATAAACGTGAAGGAGATTGGCTGCATGGCACGATCAACGCCTCCATCAGGACCATTAAACGGGAACCCTCCACAAGCGTCAGGAACCGAGTCGCACAACAGGGATGTTGAACTACTCCGGGTGCTCGTGAGCAGAAAGGGAACACAAGTCGATGCTCAATGGGCGATCCATCCCCAACTGAAACAAGATTTGTTGCCGACTGAATGGCAAGAAGTCACCGACCTCATGGCCAAGGTCACCGGTATCGTCGGCACGAGGTTTTCGCAGGTGCTCACCCAGGCTGATCCAGAACCACCCAACAACGCCTAGCAGCCGCAGCGGGCAGTGACAGTTGAAGCGGTCTTCTTCCAGCCCACTCGAACTCAACCAGAACCGTTGACCAAGGAGTTGCCTATGGACACCTACTATCATCCCCATGATCTGGGAAAGTTTTCCGATATGGGCAAGGGGAATAAGGATCTCTGGGACAAGTTCATGGCCTACTACAGCGCCGTGTTCGCTGAAGGGGCTCTGACCGAACGAGAGAAAGCTCTCATCGCCCTTGCGGTCGCCCACGCAGTTCAATGCCCCTACTGCATCGATGCCTATACGCAGGCTTCCCTTGAAAAGGGATCGAACATCGAGGAAATGACGGAAGCCGTCCATGTCGCCTGCGCCATCAGAGGCGGCGCATCGCTCGCGCATGGCGTCCAGATGCGCAACGTCGCAGACAAACTGTCGATGTGATGGGGCCGGGGTCTCGTTCAGCTAGAGGTAGGGGTTTTCGGGAATGGCGAGTGTGAAATACTTGCCGCGCTCCTCGTAGAGAATCCGCGCCGTCGTCAAGATAGCCAAGGCCTGAAGAATGTCTGCGTCGCTGCTCTCGCCTTTGCCAGCTCGACTTGTTAGCAGGGTACGAATCTGGTCCACACTTTTGGCTGCTTCGTTACAGATTTCGATGATCCCCGCCGCAGGCCAATCATAACGCCGCCTAATCGGTGCCTTCGGATTGCGGCCATCATAGATCGTGACATAATCCATCGCCTTCGAGTAGTAGAGAAACGGTCGATCGCTTGATGCGACTAATCGCTGCCACTCCTGAACCATATCGGCTAATTCCTGATAGACCGACTGGTCCACCTGCCAATTGTCCAGTTCATACTCGAAGTCATAGGCGATCTTCTTCAAATCCACCTGCCGAGCATCGTAGACATACTCGTAGGGCGTTCCAGGACCGGTGATACGGACACCATATTCCTGTGGTTTGGTGAAGTAGGGACTGAACCGCTCCAACCATAACTTGCCGGTCGACTCCGGCGGATGCAGATGGAACAACGACGGGATCAGGTCGATCTGCCGACGATAGTCCTCGTTCGTTTCTCCGGGAAATCCGAGTAGGATATTCCACGACACCGCGACATGATAGTAGTAGCTCCACTTGAGGCAGATGATATTCTGCATCGGGGTGACGCCCTTATCCATCGCCTGCAACTGATTGAGGCTCAGACTCTCCAATCCCGGCTGCATGCATTTCACGCCTCCGGCAGCGAGTGTTCGGATCTGGCTCTTGTGGAGGTTACTCTTGGTCTCGATGAACACATCGAGATCACAATGGTCCGCCGCGAATCGACCGAAGAGATTATCGACATATTTCATGTCGATAATATTGTCCACGAGGCGAAATCTCGCCGTATCGTATCGGCTGGACAGATAGGCCATCTCCCGGGCCACTTGCTCGAACGATTTCGCCCGAAACTTCATACTCTGTGCGTTTAATCCGCAAAACGTACAATGATGCTTCTCCCCCCACCAGCAGCCTCGTGACCCTTCATAGAGGAGGATCCGATCAAGCCCCTGCGCCGCATCCCCGAGTTCAGCCAGCAAATGATAGTAATCGTCATAGTCAGGTGGCCCGGTCTTCGCAAAATCCGTGAACAATGCCTGGTTCGGGGTAAAGGCGATCCTCTCGCCCTCTCGATAGATCACGCCGCTGGGCATCGCCCCGGTCTTTCCCCCTAGGAGATAGCGAACCAACTCCGGAAACACCTCTTCCCCTTCCCCCACCACCACATGGTCGATGAAGGGAAAGGCTCGAAAATATTCCAGCCCCATCTCACCGTCGTAGTTCGCTCCACCGAACACGATCGTCACATCGGGATAGAGATCCTTGATGAGTTTCGCCATCGTCAAACTGGCGACGTTTTGGTCGAACGTGGAGGTGAACCCGACAATCGTATATTGCCCCCAGTCAATGGAGGTCAGAGCCCCGGTCAAGAACTGTGGCGCCGTCCTCGTCGCCATATCTTCGAAGAACGAAGGCTGATGGCCACTCTCCTTGGCAACCTGCTCGAACACAGGCTTAAACAAGCGGGGATACTCGGCACGCTTGGGATTGTCGCGGAACAACAGATAGGAAAAGAGCCATTCCCCGAATAACGCCCGTTTCTCACAGATCATTTCGTAGAGGGGCACGCCGATCTTGTGAGCGAACCGCACGTTCAGATGGTGGCAGTCAACGGGGGTCCCCTTCGATTTGAGCAGGGCGGAGAGAGTACCCAGTTGAATCGAAGGATACTTCGAATAACTGAACGGCATATTGACGAGCGCCACCTGGGCCTTGTCGCTCATCTGCTGCCTCGTGGGTTCATGACGCAACCATCTGATTGGCGATTAACTGGCGGATGCGCGAAACGGTTCAAATTCGCGATCGGCTTTAGCTGCCATAAAAAAATCGCTCTCGGTCAAGCCATTGATCTTGTGTGTCCAGATTTCGACCTTGCATTTGCCCCAGGCGAGATAGAGGTCGGGATGGTGACCTTCCGCTTCCGCTATGGCACCCACCTTGTTCACATAGGCCAAGGCCTGAGCGAAACCCTTAAACGTATATAAGCGCTCCAGATGGCCTGCCTGGTTCAACGACCAGCCCCGACCGAGTTCTTTCAGTAGAGTCTGCGCACGATCCGCCGGAACCGGCGGCACCCCACCACGGCAAGGGATGCATTTATTGTCGGCAAGACCCATGACACCACCTCCCGATAAGAGAATCCCTTCCCCCAGTCATTCACTCCGAGCACGGTATTCTAAAGGGGCTTCAGCAGGAAGGGCAAGGTGGGAAAGGGAAAGACCAGGACACTCTAAGAGCTTGCTTCCCAGGGATCGCTCACTGTGCTAGGGAAGAATAGTACAAGCTGCCATGGACCACCATTCGAATAAGAAACCAGGACAGAAATCCTCTATGCAGAAAATTGGTTGGTTCACGGCAACCTGTGTTCTCATCAGCAATATCGTCGGGGGCGGCATCTTCACGACGACCGGCATCATGGCCCGGGATCTCGGCGATCCGATGCTGATTCTCCTCTTGTGGTTCATGGGAGCATTATTCGCCGTCGGCGGTGCGATGATCTATGGCGAACTGGGGTCGCGCCTGCCACATGCCGGCGGGGATTACGTCTACCTGCGAGAGGCCTATGGACCTTTGGTGGCATTCCTCAGTGGATGGACCTCTTTTACGATCGGCTTCGGGGCCGCAGTCGCAGCCTCGGCTATCAGCTTTTCGTCCTATGCATTGAGAGTGATACCGATCGTGGATGAGCAGGGATGGCTGGCAAAGGGTCTGTCGCTCGCACTGCTCTGGATGGCGACCTTCCTGCATTGCCAAGGCGTGGGAACCGGCGGCCGCGTGCAGCTCTTGCTCACCACCACAAAAGTCGTCGCCATCGGGGGATTGATCCTCGGCGGGTTATGGACAATGGCAGACCAGGGATTCGGCCTCCTCGAGAGGCCCGCCTTGCGACAACCGACGGTTGGAGCCTCCGCCATCGCACTGGTCATCGTGACCTACTGCTATCTCGGCTGGAATGTGGCAGGCTACATTGCCAGCGACATTGTTGATCCCCAACGGACCTTGCCCAAGATCATGATCGGGGGCACAGCCTTCGTCGGTGTGATGTATCTGCAGCTGAATGTCGTCTACCTGTCGGCGCTCTCGATTGCCGAGTTGGCTCAAGAACCTATTGTGCCGGTCGCGGAGAAGGCCGCTGCTGCCTTGTGGGGTCCCCAGAGCGGACGAATAGTCGCAGCCATTCTCTGTCTCTCCATTGCTGGAGCCGTCAGCGCCATGACCTGGGCGGGACCCCGTGTCTATTGGGCCATGGCACGGGACGGCATGATTACGCCCTGGCTTGCCAAGCTCCACCACCGCACCGCGGTGCCGGCTCGGGCAATTGTCTTTCAAAGTCTCTGGGCCTCGCTGCTCATTGTGAGTGGGACGTTCGAGCAGCTCCTCGTATACAGTGGCCTCGTACTCTCATTCTTCATGGCCTTGACCCTCTCCTCCATCTTTCATCTTCGTCGAACAGGCCCCGTAGGTATCCAGCAGTACCAGGCGCCACTCTATCCATTTCTCCCAGTCACACTCGTCTGTGGTGCTGCCGCCCTGGTCATCTCCAGCATGCTGGAACGACCGGCTGAATCGCTCTACGGCGCAGTAACTGTTCTCAGCGGTATTCCACTGTATTATTATTGGCGGAGGGCTGACAGTCGCCACCGGCATAAATCCTGACGAAGCGCGTGAAAATCCCCATTCCAATCATCCACCTCAATCCGACAGGACTCGTCCACACCGGAAAAAATAGCAGGCTATTCAAAAAGGCTGTCCAGCAAGGCCGCAGCGAGTGAAGACCGGAGACGTACCCTCTAGGGTACGTTGAGGATCTGAACGATGCGAGAACGATGCTGGCAGACGTTTTCAACAGCCTGCTAGAAACGGAACGGGCGACCCTGCACTAGGTGGGAGGTCGCCCGTTCTATGGCGCTTAGGACGCCGGTTTCGCGGTGTAATTGTCTCGGCCCAGCAAATACTGAGACCCGCGCGACAACGAGAACATCGGGCACCTGATCGGGGGAACATACATGCATCCCCGGAGCTTGTGTGCCTCGGCCAGCGTCGAGTTCTCCGCGATGAAATCAGGCTGATAACCTATTGGTCTGTGGTGCCGTTACGGCACAGCCAGTGGAGAACCGGCTAGCACGATCGATCAGAAACCCGCCCTCGAGTCGGCGGGCCTATATGGTCAGGTGGAGTAAGATCATCCATCGCTACCCTCCTCTCTTGAGAAAGTGTGCGGGGGACCCGTTGACAGCCGCGCGGTCTGCCCGGTCCCTCTGATCGAATGAATGGGCCGTAGTTTCCTCTTACGCCCATTAGATAAACCTGTCAATGGGGTGCCATTATTTTTTGAACGGACAAACCGCAAGCCTTCCAGGAGCGAATACCGCCAGACGGTTATGAGAAGGAGCCTTTGTAGCAGGCACATTCGCCTCCCCACCACTTGCGGCTTCCCTCACAAACGACAAGGGGGAATCAACCTGATGGCTGATCCCCCCGTAGACAACGCCAAAACGTCTGTACCCCTAGTAGCCTGTGCCCTGGGCCTTCCGTTTGGATTTTTCAATCTCTTCCGTCATCTTCCCTTCGGCCTGGCTCTTATGCTGGGCCGCCATGTCGCTCATTTTCTGCTCGGCTTCAGATTTCTTGTCACTCGCTGCCTGGCGGGCGCTGGAACTGGATTCCGTTGCGGACCGCTTGGCATTGGCCATCTCCTGATCGAGCTTTTGCTGCATATCGCCGGCCGACGGGGCTTGCCCGAAAACGGCCGGAGACAATCCCAGAACCATCATGGACATCGTCAACATGACAGACATTGATCTACGCATCTGCAGTTCCTCCTAAATGATGAAAACCGCCCGCGGAACGAGCAGCTTGTGAAAGCGTACCGAACCGTCTAGGCAGATTCAAGACCTCCTGTGATGAAGCCGTTCCATCGCTCCGTCCGCTTATTTCATGATCGGCGCGTACTCGCGCATCCGGTAACCCGCCGGAGGGGCAAACAGACTGTCGCCCAAACGTTGGGCCTTGATGTGAATCGCCTCCTCACGAGAGGCTTCTTTTCCTGATTCGTCTCGCTCGATTTCGCGAAGAGGAAAGCCCCCGTCTTTGATGATGTCGCGGACCCAGGAAGGATAACTTCCACCACCTACGGGATCACTGGACAATAACCCGTAGAACGCCGCATTGCTGATACCCTTCGCAACACAGACTTCGCTGGTTCCGTCATCGTCCTTGCCCACGTAGATCTCACAGGGATATCCAGCCACCTTGCGGCGCTTCCCGGACTTCGTCACCGTCGTGCCCTCGAACATCTTCTTGACGTCCTCAGACTTCGGATAATTTCGTGGCAGGATCGTCACGCTCCGCTCGTGAGACTCCACGACGAATCCTTCGTTGGTCGTGGAATCCCACACCATGTAATCTCCATCCCTCTCACCATCGGCACGCATCTTCTCACCTTTGAAATAGGTCTTGTGTGTACTCACCTCGCCATCCGACGATCTCTTCATCACCACCACACCTTCAAACGAGCCGGCGACCACGAGACTCGGATACCCCAACCAGATCAGCCCCCACAAGGCGACCGCTAACAATGTCATGCCCATCTCCTTCAATCGTGACGTGGACGTCACTGATCGCCCTGCAGTTTTTGATCAAATTGTTGCATGCGTTCAGCTTGCGACCGCCGGCCTCGGTTTCCCTTACACGATCTTCAACGTGGAAAAGTCGATGCCTTGAGGCGCCGGTGGCGTCGTGAGCTTCATCGCTTCCAATGCGTTGGTGACAAGTTCCGCGGCCACGAGATTGCGATACCACTTCCGATTGGCAGGCACAATATACCAGGGGGCACAATCCGTGCTCGTGGCGGCCATCATGTCTTCGAACGCATCCATGTAGGGCTTCCACAACTTTCGTTCCTCAAGATCCCCCTCGTTGAATTTCCAGCGCTTCTCCGGATCTCGGATACGTTCCTCCAGCCGCTCTTTCTGTTCGTCCTTTGAGATGTGCAGAAAGAGCTTGAGCACCACTGTCCCGTTTTCAGCAAGCAGCTCCTCAAATTCTTTGATCTGATTGAACCGCTGTTTCACCACCTTGTCAGACACCCATCCATGGACGCGGGTGATCAAGACATCCTCATAATCCGAGCGATTGAAGATGCCGATCTGGCCCTTCGACGGCGCCTTCTGATGGACGCGCCACAGAAAGTCATGGCTCAACTCCTCGGACGACGGAGCTTTGAATGAGACCACTTTGCAGCCCTGCGGGTTCACACCCGACATCACGCTCCTAATCGTGCCGTCTTTCCCGCTGGTGTCCATTCCCTGAAGCACGACCAGCAAGGATCGAGTCCCGTTCGCATACAGCCGCTCTTGAAGTTCGCCGAGCCGACCGATCAACCCCGCCGTGATGGCCTTGGCCTTCTCTTTGCCTTGATCGGTTTTCTTGTAGTCACCGCTGTCGTCAGGGTCGAATCGTGCGAGCGACAACGCGTGTCCCGGCTTCACTCGATAGTCTTTCATCAGTGTCTCCTCTCGCCTTGTGATGGTGTCCCCACGAAAATACGCCGGTCCGAGGAAAGAATATAGTGCCGGACGTCGCACCTAAGCACCTCGCTCCTTGCGATTTGTCGAGACCACGGGCATAGTGCGGCTCAGCAGTACACCTACCGGGAGGATGAACGATGAATCGACTGGCAGCAGAAGCGATCGGCACGTTTTGGCTAGTGTTCGGGGGCTGCGGGAGCGCCGTGCTGGCCGCCGCCTTTCCACAAGTCGGCATTGGCCTGCTCGGCGTATCCTTCGCATTCGGACTGACCGTCCTGACAATGGCCTATGCCATTGGCCATATTTCCGGCTGCCATCTCAACCCGGCCGTCTCCGTGGGCCTCGTGGTCGGTAAACGTTTCCCGGCCAGCGATCTCCCTGGATACATCGGCGCCCAAGTGCTCGGCGCGGTCCTTGGAGCCGGAACGCTCTATCTCATCGCCAGCGGGAAAACCGGCTTCGACCTCGGCGGCTTCGCCTCGAACGGGTACGGAGAACATTCCCCGGGCGGCTATTCGCTCATGGCCGCGCTCCTCACTGAAGTCGTACTCACCTTCATGTTTCTGTTTATTATCCTGGGAGCCACCGACAGTCGCGCGCCCCAAGGCTTTGCACCCATCGCAATCGGCCTGGGCTTGACGCTCATCCACTTGATCGGCATCCCGATCACCAATCTCTCCGTCAACCCGGCCCGCAGCACAGGTCCCGCTCTCTTCGTGGGTGGCTGGGCCCTTGGTCAACTCTGGCTCTTCTGGATCGCCCCGATCATCGGCGCCGCATTGGCAGGAGTCGCCTATCCTCTGATCGCAGGCAGCCAGAAACGATAGGGTTGAAGTTCTTCAGGCTTAGAACGAGAAAGGGGAGAGAACAGGCTACGGCAGTTTCGGCGCGTCTTGGGCACAGCGAAATCCAACGTTCGGATCATGCTCGGTCGGATCGCCTTTGGTCCGAAAAGACGACCGAAGCCGATAGGGATTATTGATATACGAGCCGCCGCGTTGCACCTTCGCGGTGCCCTCGACCGGTCCACGCGGGTTGATGGCAGGATTCTTCTTATAAAACTCTTCGTCGTACCAGTCGGTCACCCATTCATAGAGGTTGCCGGCCAGATCGTGGACCCCATAGGGGCTCTTCCCTTTGTCACGATTGCCAATGGGAGACACCGTATCAGCCCCTTCTTTTAACCCGAAGACCGCATGGGCCGGAGTCGGCACATCGCTTCCCCAGGGATAGACCCTTCCATCCGCACCTCTAGCAGCTTTCTCCCATTCCGCTTCGGTCGGCAACCGTTTCCCGGCCCAGAGACAATAGCCCGTCGCCTCCATCCAGTTCACCCATCGGACCGGACGATCTGAATGGATGACCGGCGTCTCCTTGTCCGCAAAGCTCCAAGGCGGTTCACTCTGAATCGCCTCGACAAACTTCGCAAATCGGCCGTTCGTCACTTCGAATTTATCCATATAAAAACTGTCGAGGAAGGCACGATGGATCGGCTGCTCGTCGTCATCACCCTTGTCGCTCCCCATCGTGAACTCACCGGCTGGAACGAGCATCATGGGAACACCATCTTTTCCGGTGATCTCGACGGGCAATTGGGGTGGACCGACCGGCTTTGAGATGGCTCCAGCTGTAGAAGGAGGATGCACCTTCACAGGTGGCTTCTGTTCACTCTCTGCCACATGGGGCTTGGGTGCGGCTGAGGCTGGAACTTGAGCTGGTGCTGGAACCGGCTCAGGCTTGGCAGGCGGCGCTTCATTCGCCAGTGCAAGATCACTCGTGATCCATAACACCGATAACAGGCCGAATGTCATGGCCTGAATCATGTTCCGAGACTGCATCATCGACTGTCTCGTCTCCGTGAAAGAGCAGGTGCTTCCTGCACCACCCGACCAGGGTACCGAAAATCGTGAGGACAAATCTACTCTTCTGCCAGTCTCGAAGAAGCCATACGCTGTGTCACATGGTAGGGGGCAAGAACGACTGCGGATTTGATCCGCCGGCATTCATCACGATAGAGCGATGAAGAGCCGGCGGCACGCACAACGCGCGATTTGGTGGAGGCGAGGGGAGTTGAACCCCTGTCCGAAGACCTTCAGCACAACGGATCTACATGTTTAGCCGATCGTTTTAGTTTCGCAGCCACCCACGCCCACCGGCTAGCTTAGACTGGCCACTAGCCCAGTATTGTCTCGTCCTCAGCCGCTGAGCACCAGCTTTGGACCAGCCCGCTGTATCGCGCTCCGACCACCCCCGCGGGCCTCAGGTGGAGGAACGTCGCAGTTATTTAAGCTGCGAGTGCAAATTCTTGGTTTGCAGTTACATTTTCCCGGAGGATTTACGAGACCCCGAGAGCTCGACATGCACCGCTGACCTTAGTATCCCCGTCGATTCCGGTCGCCCCCTTTCGGTCGGATGTTGAAAAAGGCTTCTGGCAGCGTTCTCGCTTAGCTCAACGCCTCAACGTACTGAGAAGTACGCCTCGGCATCTCGCGCACTGCGGCCTTGCCAGAAGACCTTCTTGAACATCCTCAAGATCTCTGACTCGGCCATTGGCTATATGCCATCAGCCATTCGCTCCAAACTAGATACTCATCATACTGCACAGGTCAAGGGTTTGCCAGAGATGATGTAGGACCGATCAGGCAGCTCAGGAGAGGGCCGCCAAGAAGAATACGACAACCGCCATCGCGCCGAGACACCCACGCACCAAATGGCCTCGCCCCCAGGCCTCAATCATTCTACGGGTCTCCGGTCCAGCCGATTCCAGAGGAATGGCCAACAGCCTGTTATTGGTCGGGATCAAAAAGATGAGTGTATAGGGCCAGTTAGCAAAAATAATCAGGGCACCGGTCAACCATAACCAATGTCCGGTCTGAATATAGGCAATAGTGCCCAGCACAGCCGTGACAGCAACCAACGATCCTTGCAAATTAAAACCACGCTTGTAGCTCGGCTTCCACTCGGCTAACAAAGACCGATCTTCAAGACCCAATCGGGCTGGCTGCTCCGCCAGCGTAATATATATAGAAAGCCGCTCCTGTGAAGAACGATGCAAGGACTAGTGCGAATAGACCGATGACCATAAGCTCCTCCTTCTCATGCGCGCTTCGAGCAGGCCCGGGCTATCACCAGGGAGTATCCCGTAGCTTGGAACCAGTTCTATCAGCTGCGCCGCTCAATCGGAAACTTCCGTTCCCGCCAGGCATCGAGACCCCCTTCGAGCGGACGGACACGGTGGACGCCTTTCTTCTTCAAGAGAAATGCGGTGCGGGCGCTGGACACTTCGTTCGGGCAGGAGCAGTAGAGGATAATGTCCCGGTCGCGCGGAATTTCGTGATGGCGATGTTCGATCTCCTCCATCCGAAAATTCAAGGATCCTGGGATCGTCTCGGGATCCAGCTCCAGAGACATGGGATGCCGCACGTCGACAATGGTGATGAGATCGCCGGCATCTATACGCTGCTTCAATTCATCCACGGTGATCTTCGCCATCCGGAGATCTCGCAGAAACTTCTGCCGGTGAAGAAACTTGTACAGGATAAACCCGACCAGGCCGACCCCGATGATCGTAAGAAACCAGCCGCCGGTCTGGTCAATGAGCATAGCAACCTGTTCAAGTTGATTGCTGAAGAGCGCGCCGATTCCAGCACAGACCACAACCCAAATCAGCGCCCCGGCTGTATCGTACAAAAAAAACCTTGCAGCCCCCATACCCACAATGCCGGCCAACGGAGGAGCCACTGTGCTGAATCCAGGGATGAACTTTGCAAAAAGCAGCGCGCGCCATCCATGCCGATGAAAGAGATTTTCGGTATCCCTCACGCAGGAGTCCGGTTCCAGCGACATCCGGCATAAGAATCCCAGCACCTGCCCCCCCTTCAACCGGCCCAGGTAATACCAAGCAAGGTCGGGAGGCAGCGACGCGACAACAGGAATCAGCAGCGCGGTCAGGACGCTCATCTTGCCGGCTCCTACGAGTGCGCCGGCGGCAATTAAGAGGGGAATAGCAGGAATAGGCAGGCCGACCTGTTCGATAAACACGACCCAAAAAAGGACCGAGGCGCCGTGATCGACAAGAAACTGCACGGTGGTCATAGGGCAAACCCGTTCATGTTAGGCGCTCTTAAAACGAGTGACCTTGGCGAACACAATTGCGGCGAAAGGGAGGGCCAGACCTAACAACAGTTGCACGATGAGGAGCGAGCCGAGCTGGCTGTAGTCGGCGGGAGTGTGAATGGCGCCCGAGGCCTGATCGTGAACCTCCCGCGTGACCACATAGATGTCATTCATATATTTGGTCCCAAGCTGACTCAACGACAGGGCCAAATTGGTGAACGAGGCCATCACGGCAAAGAATGTCGCTTTCAGATTCGCAGGTGCACTGTTCGCAATCCAGGCGAGCATCGGAATCATGGAAATCTGTCCGAGGGGCGATTCCAGCGCCGTATCGATCAAGGCAATGAATCGGGCATCGACCACACCTCCGGTCATACTCGCCGTCCATTCGTGCAAACCATAGAACATGCTCACCACCGGAAGGGTCAAAACGGTTCCGATCACCGTGAGAAACCCCACCACATAGGCGATCGACCGCTCGGCCATAAAGCGGCGAAAGACAAACATACCAGCCAGCGTGAGGGTGCTCCCGATCAGCGAGAGAATGGAGAGAAACTGTTGATCGAATTTGAGCTGATCGATCATCCACCAGGTCGTCCCAGGCCCCGTTCCTGGAATCGCGCGAAAGATAAAGACCACCACCGCTGTCCCGACCAGAGTAAATCGCTTATCAGGCTCCAGCTCCCGCACCAGTCGAGACATCAAAAACAGGACAATGGCCATCGAGCCGGCAAAAACAATTTCTTCGCTGTAGGAGAAACCGCCGAAACCCACCGTCAAAGTAAAGAGGACAAACGCGAAGCTCCCGCCAAGAATGTACCAATTCGGTTTCGTCGGTTCGCCGGACGATTCCCGTGCATCGACCATCTGCTTGGCCTGCTCACGCGAGAAGCCCTGCTGAACGAGCTGTTGCCGATGTTGCCGCTGCAGCCACCAGGCTACCCCAAGCCCAAGAACTGAAACGAAAGGGATGACCAGCGCCATGAGGTAGACCTGCTTGTACAGTCGTACAATCTCTGCCTGTGGAAGCCCTTCGGTCCCTGTGAAAACATAGACGTTGATCATCGCCACCAGGATCCCGCCGCCGACAATCGCCACACGTCCAAGCGTCTGCATCGTCGTATGCATGAGCTTCCTCGTCGGCTCATCGAACGGCTGCCCGCGCTCATCCACACGAGGCACGGCTTCGACCGTCATCGCATCCGCCACCGCATCCTGCAGCACATACCCGATAGGAGCCAGGAGTGCGCTCATCACAAACCAGACCTCGGCAGGCAGGATCGCGGTCATCGCCTCGCGGGCACCGATCAACGCCGCCATGATGGCCAGACTGGCCGCCAACAGACCGGCTCCCAGTCCCACGAGCCAGCCTTTCCAGCGCCACAACAGATCGACCGCATGTCCGATGGGCATCTTCAACGCCCAGGGAATGCCGGCCCAAAACCCTAGAGCGGCGAGGAACGAAGCGGAAAGTCCCAGGTAGTCTTTGACGAAGAAGGTTCCGACAATACCGGTGAGGCCCGAGATCCCGTAGGCCATGTAGACCATGAGCGGCGGCAGGTACGAGAGCCTCATATCACGGCCGAGGGAAAGAATGTTGCGATCGACCCACTGGACCAGCTGCGTAAACATCGCTATGACACCACCCTGGTGGGCTGGCGGCGTTCGACCAACGCCTGCAACTTCGCGCGCATCTCATCGGCCGGTAACCGCGTCCGATCCCCATGCCCGGCCAGAACCCATTCGAAGGGGTAGTCGAGAAGTTTCCTGATCGAGTCCACCAGCACATGTTTTCTCCAGACCAGCCGGCTCGGAGCGCCAAGCATCTTCTGCTCGGAGTCCCACCAGAGATGATCCCCCGTGAAAAGGAACCGATTCTTATAGAGAAGAGCCATGCAGCCAGCCGTATGGCCCGGCACAGGAATAATCAGAAATTCCGGCGAAACCTCGAGGCTGTCGGCGCCTTCGATGATCCATTCCGCATCCGGAACCGCTTCGATGTCCGCCCGATGAATCATCCGTTTCGCGCCGAAATGGGCGGCATACTTTGCTGCATCTGCCACATCGTCTTTATGCGTGAGAAAAATGCGGGCGATGCCGCCCTTTCGTTCGAAAGCCTCGACGAGATGCTTGATGTATCGTGGCGAATCGATGAGCCAGTTGCCGTCCGGATGTTCGATGAAGAAGCTGTTCGCACCGAACGATTTCTCTGAATTGAAACCACAGTAGGAGACCCCGCCGTCCAGATGGATCGGAAAGCTGGCCATCGCATCCTGCATCAGAGACTTGTCGCTCTGCTCGGTGCCGATCGAACCGACGGGGCAGGCGAGGAGCGCTTGATAGGCCTGATGAAGAAGCCCTTGATCGGCCGGCTGGCTGGTGACTGCCGAGAAATCGCCGACTTCCTCGAAGCTCGTCGGAGCTAATTGGCGGCAGGTGTCGCAGTTGATACAGGTCGCATCGACATAGAAATTCCCGGCGATATTGGAATCGAGTCGCTTCTTCTGATCGGCCATACCACAACCTCTGAACCTCTGCGCTAGGTCTACCCCTGACTCATAATCGCGTCTGCCTCGATTTCAACCAGCATGTCCGGATCGATCAAACGCTTCACCTCCACCATCGTCGTCGCAGGTCTGATGGTCCCAAACACGTCACCATGCGCGCGGCCTACCTCCTGCCATTGATCGATGTTCGCCATGTAGATGCGCGTCCGCACGACATCGGCGAGCGAGGCGCCGGCCTGCTGGAGCGCCGCTTCGATCGTTTTGAAGGTCTGAATCGTTTGGGCATAGGGATCTCCCTTGCCGACCAGGCCGGAAGAGGTCATCGCCGTCGAGCCGGAGACGGAGATCGAGGCACCAACACGCACCGCCCGTGAATAACCGATCTTCGCTTCCCAAGGACCACCGGTGGAAATATTCTGCCGTCCCATCTCTTTCCTCCTACATCACGATGCCGCCGCCGGCATGAATATTCTGGCCCGTCAACCAACGGGCCTCCTCGCTGACGACAAACGCCACCACATCGGCGATGTCTTTGGGTGTACCCAAACGCTTCAACGGCGACATCTCGATACCGATCTGGCGAAACGGCTCTGTCATCATGCCTGTCTCGGTAAACCCTGGCGACACGGTATTCACCGTAATCCCACGTGAGGCGAGTTCCTGCGCCAGTCCCTTCGTATACTGTTCCAGCGCACCCTTGCTGCCAAGATAAGCCGTCGCTCCAGGAAAACTCAAATGGGTTCCATCGGTAGAAATGTTCACGATGCGGCCACCCTCTTTCAAGGTCTTGGCCGCTTCCTGCATCGCGAAGTAAGGCCCCTTGGCATTCAAACCGATCACCTGATCGAAGTCGGCTTCGGTCGTGTCCATGAGGGGTTTTGGCATAAACTTCCCGGCATTATTCACGAGAATATCTAGCCGCCCGAACTGCTTCACCGTGTCGCTCACGAGCCGTCGCGCCTCCGCCACCTGACTCATGTCGGATTGCACCGCAACGGCTTTCCCACCCTTGGCCTGAATGCCCGTGACCACCTGCTGCGCTTTCTCGGCACTGGTCCCGTAATTCACCACGACAATCGCGCCCTCTTCGGCCAAGCGCTCCGCGATCGCTCGCCCGATGCCGCTGGACGATCCGGTCACGATCGCCACCTTTCCACTGAGTGAGGCCATGTTATCTCCTTTAACGTGCTATATACCGATGTCTCGCTTCTACTTCGTCACTGTAACCAGAACGATACGTGACTCGAGTGAGTCGATACAGACTCACTGCCTCATCGACGATTTGGTGGATACCCTGTTTCGGCTCGATCCTCGAACAGCCTCTCGACTCACTCCGTATCAGAGAAGACGCGACGGCTGTTCCCAGGTTGCCGAGTATACCAACTCTGTGAGGGGCTTCCGGACTCTTGGCTGCACTTCCCTTGCCCGCAGGCGATCCGACAGCACGGCAGGATCCCCCGGATACCCGACCGCGATCATCGCCACCGGCACATAGCCCTCGGGAATGTGGCAGTCTATCCTCGCCTGATCGCTTCGAAAGCCCGCCATCTGATGGGCGACCAGCCCCAACGCCGTACCCTGCAGCACGAGGTTCTCTGCTGCCATGCCCGTGTCATGCAGCGCATGGGCATTCGGCGAACCGTCCTCAAACTGAAGTTGAGCCACAGATAACATCAGCACCGGCGCGCGGTAGGCCCATTTCTGATTGCCTTCGACCAGGCAGTTGAACAATCGTTCGTACTCGGTCGTATGCTCTTTGGTCGCAACCAGAAAACGCCAAGGCTGTCCGTTATTCGATGACGGCGCCCAGCGAGCCGCTTCAAACAGACTGCGGAGTTTCTCCGGCTCGACCGGGCGATTGTCAAAAGCACGGGGACTCCATCGCTGACGCAACAGGTCGTGGATGGGATACTGTGTCTCTGCAGGTTTATCCATAACCCTATTTATCCTTTGCTCACGTCTTTCGGTCTGGCCATCTCGGGAGACCAACCGCCGCCAAGAGCCTTGTAGAGTTGCACCACCGAGACCAGATGCAGACGGCGCGTGCCGGTCAGGGACAATTCAGCCTCAAAGAGGTTCCGCCGCGCCACGAGCACGTCCAGATAGTTCGCCAACCCACCCTTATAACGGAGTTCAGCCAACTTGAGCGCCGACTGCAACGCCGTCACTTGTTGTTGCTGCGCGTCGGTTTGCACTCGCACCGTCCGCACCGCCACGAGCGAATCTTCCACTTCACGAAACGCGGTCAAGACCGTCTGTTCATACTGCGCGACCGCCTGCCTGGCTTGCGCCTCCGCCGCTTCCTGCTGAAACCCCAGGACCTGTCCGTTCAACAACGGCGCAGCCAGTCCAACCCCGGCGACGCCAAAGGAGGCGGGATCAGTAAAGAGTTGGGACAGCTGCGGACTGGCCACACCAAGCAACCCCGTGAGTGAAATTTTGGGGAAGCGCTCGGCCTTGGCCGCGCCGATACGGGCCGTCGCGGCTGCGAGCTGTTGTTCGGCCTGCAGCAAGTCCGGCCGCCGCTGCAACAGTTCCGAAGGCAGACCGGGCGGTACGGCAGGCGGCATCACCTGATCCGTGAGGGCGCGTCCCCTGGGAATCGAAAAAGGTTTGCGCCCCAGCAAGACGCTCAATTGATTTTCCGCCTGCACCATTTGCCGTTCGAGCTCTGCCATCCGTGCGGCGGCGTTGGCCCGCTCCGCTTCGAACTGATCCGTATCAAGGCGCGACGTCATGCCCTGTTTCAGTCTGGCCTGCGCAATGCGAACCGACTCTTCCCAGGATTGCAGAGTCCGCTTGGCGATATCCATCTGCATATCGAACTGCAGCAGGTTGAAATAGCTCTCCGCCACGCCACTCACGAGTTGCAACACCACCGCCCGCCGATTCTCTTCCTTGGAGAGGAGATCGGCACGAGCCGCTTCGTTCGAGCGCCTCACACGGCCCCAGAGATCAAGTTCCCAGGTCAATGTGCCCTGGAGATAATAGTTGAAGGGATTGGCAAAACCTGGAAAGAGGAAGATCGTCTTCCGTCCCAAGGACGGGGCATTCCCGGAAACGGACATTCCGGGAAGATAGTCCGAGCGAGCGATCAGCGCACGGGCTTGGAATTCATCGACCACTGCGACAGCGCGCTGGAGATCCTTGTTTTCTTCCAGCGCGATACGCATGAGCTGTTGCAACGGCTCATCGCGCAGGAGTTCCCACCAGGGCAAATTTGCGATCGATGGAGCATCCAGCGATGCGTCGGCCATCCGAAAGCTCTCGGCCATATCCGTCTTGGGGCGTTCGTAGTCCGGTCCCATCGCGCAGGACATGAGAAGACAGGAGAGTCCGATGACAACTGGCTTGCGCATGTTAGGACTGGTCCTCCGGAGATGGCGACGTCGGTAACTCCTCCGCGACTGGCTCAGCCGATACAGACCGCTGGGTCAGCCGACGAATGACCACATAAAACAGCGGCACAAAAAAGATTGCCAGGAAGGTGGCTGCGAGCATCCCACCCATCACACCGGTTCCAATCGACTGACGGCTTGAGGCCCCTGCTCCAGTGGCCACGACCAACGGAACCATCCCGAAAATAAAGGCCATGGAGGTCATGATAATCGGCCGGAACCGCAATCGCGCCGCTTCCAGCGCGGCTTCGATCAGCGGACGGCCCGCTTCATAGCGGGTATTGGCAAATTCCACGATGAGAATCGCATTTTTAGCAGACAGGCCGATCAAGGTCACCAGTCCGATCTGGAAATACACATCGTTTTCGAAACCGCGCATCCACACGGCCGACAAGGCGCCGAAAATTGCGAAGGGCACGGCCAGGATCACCGCGAAGGGAACCACCCAGCTCTCGAACTGGGCGGCCAGCACGAGAAACACCATCAGGAGACCGACGGCAAAGACCTGGTTCGACTGGCCACCCACGCGCCGCTCCTGAAAGGAAATGTTGCTATAGTCGATCGCATAGCCTTGCGGCACGAGCACCTCTTTGCCCACGCGATCGAGCGCTTCGAGCGCCTGACCGGAACTATAACCCGGCGCCGCAGCGCCCAGTACCAGGGCCGTATTATATCCATTGAAGTGATTCACCGGATCCGGGCCGCTCTGGTACTCCGTCGTCACCACCGTATCGAGCGGGATCATGTTGAAGCCCTGGGCACCCTGAGCCCGCACATAGATCTTCGAAATATCCTGAGGCGTGGCCCGATACTCCGCCTCCGCCTCTGTCTGCACATGATAGACGCGGCCGAATTTAACAAAGTCGTTAATGTAGAAATTTCCGAAGTAGGCCTGCAACGTGTCGAAGATGTCAGAAATCGGGATTCCCAGCGCCTTCGCCCGCTCCCGATTCACATGCACGTACAGCCGCGGCGAGGACACACGGAAATTCGTTCCCACCCGGCCGATGGCCGGCTCCTTCTGCACCCGATCCACGAACTGCTGCGCGACCGCCGCAAACTTCTTAAAGTCTCCGCTGCTGGGGTCTTGCAACTGTGCGGAGAATCCGCCGACCGCCCCGACGCCGCGGATCGCCGGCGCATTGAACGCCAACAGCAAGGCTTCGGGGATCTTCGCAAATTCCCCATAGGCCGCCCCGACCAGCGCCTTCGCATGATTTCGCGGCTCCGCGCGCTCGTCCCAGAGCGTCAGCGGCACGAACATCGTCGCCGAGTTGGGCCCTCTGGTGCCAAAGACGAAGTTTTGGCCGGAGAGCGCATCGGTTGAATGAACCGCCGGGTTTGCCTGAAAGTATCGTTCGACCCGTTCGAGCACCGCGTCGGTCCGCTGCTTCGACGCGCCGTCCGGCAGTTGCGCGACGACGATGAAATACCCCTGGTCCTCTTCCGGAAGGAAGCTTTTCGGCAGCGCCTTGAAGAGACCGGTCGAAACGGCGAGGAGCACCCCGAACAGCAGCATCACGACGACCGGCCGCACCATGAAGGCGCCGACCACACCCATATAACCACGCTGCGTCCGCCCGAACGTCCGGTCGAAGAAAGCCCAAAACCCACCACGCGTCTCATGCTGCGGCAAGAGTACCATCGCGCAAAGCGCCGGGCTCAGGGTCAGTGCGACGAAGCCGGACACAGTGACAGAAATCGCAATCGTCGCGGCAAATTGCTTATAGAGCGCTCCCGTGATCCCGCCGACAAAACCGACGGGAACGAAGACGGAGACCAGCACCAACACGATGGCGATAATCGGCGACGTCACTTCGCTCATCGCCCGCTTTGCCGCGTCCTTGGCCGACAGACGATCTTCACGCATGTGCCGTTCCACGTTTTCGACGACCACGATCGCGTCATCGACCACGATCCCGATGGCCAACACCATTCCGAATAGGGTGATCGTATTGATCGAGAAACCCAACGCATAGAGGCCGATGAAGGTGCCGATCAGCGAGACCGGCACAGCGACGGTTGGAATGATCGTAGCGCGCCAGCTTTGGAGAAACAGATAGACCACGAGCACCACCAGGACCATGGCCTCGGCCAAGGTCTTGACCACTTCTTTGATCGAGACTTCGATAAAGCGCGTGGTGTCGTAGGGAATATCGTAGGACACCCCGGGAGGGAAGTTCTTGGCCAGCTCATCCATCTGCGCGCGTGCGCGACGAATGGTGTCCAGCGCGTTCGCCCCGGGAGAAAGAAACGTCAAAATAAATGTCGTGGGCTTGCTGTTCCAGCGCCCCTCAAGAGCATAGGACTGGGCGCCCAGTTCGATGCGGGCCACGTCCTTCAGACGAACCGTGGAG
The DNA here is from genome assembly GCA_030682135.1 of Nitrospirota bacterium. Taxonomy (GTDB): domain Bacteria; phylum Nitrospirota; class Nitrospiria; order Nitrospirales; family Nitrospiraceae; genus Palsa-1315. The sequence goes on from JAUXQT010000012.1 coordinate 22,096, forward strand.
CCGTCCGGCAATGCACGCACGATCAGTTCCTCGAAATCCTTTACATCGGTCAGCCGCCCCTTCGTAATGATCGGAATCGTCAGCTCGGTACCCTTCGGCGCCGGCTCCCGCCCGATGGTCCCGGCCGGATAATCGCGATTCTGCTCTCGAATGATGGCCGCGATGTCGGTCGGCACGAGGCCCAGCTTCGCCATATGCAAGGGATTGAGGATGATCCGCATGCTGTAATTCTGCTGTCCGAATACCAGCGCATCCCCCACACCCTTGACGCGCTTCAGATCGTCGACCAGCCGGAGCGTGGCATAATTCGAGAGGAAAACCGCGTCATGGCGGGGATCGGTGGACTTCAGGACGATGACGGCGACGAGGTCCGGAGATACTTTCTTGACGGTAACACCCTGCCGGATGACTTCCGTCGGCAGTTGCGGCTCGGCAAGTTTTTCACGGTTCTGGGTTTGGACCTGGGCGATGTCCGGATCGGTGCCGATCTCGAACGTCAGCTTGATCGTGACGTGCCCGTCGTTGCTGCTGGTGGAGTCGAAATACAATAAATTATCGATGCCGGGGAGGGTGACCTCGATCGGCCTGGCAACCGATTCGGCTGCGACTTCCGCGCTGGCGCCGGGATAATCCGCATCGATCTGCACGACCGGCGGGGTAATCTCCGGAAACTGGGCGACCGGCAGGAACTGCAGCGCGAGCAGGCCCATCACCACAATGACGATGGAGACCACCGACGCAAGAATAGGCCTGTCGATAAAGACGTGCGACGTCACAACCTATCTATCCTTATTGAGAGGTGGGAGGAGTGACGTCCGTGGCCGGGACATTCGTCCCTCCCCAGGGAATGGCCTTCACCGGAGCGCCTGGGCCGATCTTCATCAGCCCATTCACCACCACACGATCGCCCTGATTGAGGCCGCTGTCGATGAGCCACTGGTCCCCTTTCCAGTCGGATGCGGCCACGTCACGAATGGCGATCTTTTCCTCTTGATTCACCACATAGACGAAAGGACCCTGCGGGCCCTGTAACACGGCGCGCTGGGGAATGAGGATGGCGTCCGTCTTCGTATCGCCGGTAAACCGTACCTTCACAAATTGCCCCGGGAGAAGACTCCGCTGAGGATTGGGAAAGGTGATTCTCGTTTGACGCGAGCCGGTCTCCGTTCGCAAGCCTGGCTCCAGAAGATCGAGCACCCCTTCATGCGCATAGGCCGAGCCATCCATCAGTGTGAGCTGGCCTCGCAACTGGTAGACCCCCGGATGGGTGATTTTCTTCGACTCGATGTCCCGCCGCCGCTTGAGGATAAACGTCTCCGGGACACTCACCACCACATACATAGGGTCGACGCGATGGACCACCGTCAATAAATCCGTTTGCGCCGAGACCAGGCGCCCTTCGTAGTAGCGGCTCCGCTCGATCAATCCGGTAATGGGAGCCGTGATCAGCGTATTGTCGAGATCGAACTGCGCCTTGGTCAATTCCGCCTTCGCCCCTTGCAGCAGCGCTTTGGCGGTGAGGTCGCCGGCCACAGCATCGTCGACATCTTTCTGACTCACCGCCTGCTCCGCCAGAAGCGGTTTGACACGTGCCAGATCCTGTCTCGCCTGCACCAGCCTCGCTTCCGCCTCGGCAATCTTGGCTTTCGCGATCGCCACGGCGGCTTGGAAGGGAACAGGATCGATTTGATAGAGGCGGTCGCCCTTCTTGACGTCACGCCCTTCCTGATAGAGCACGGCCTTCAGCAGGCCGGTTACTTGCGAACGGATCTCCACCGGACGCGAAGCCTCGGCTTGCCCGATGAATTCCGGTTCGTCAGGGATCGTCTGCCGAACCACCGTCATCACCTCGACTTGCGAGACCTGAGGAGCCGGGGCGGATCCCGCATCTTGTTTACAGCCAACGGGCACAGCCAACAAAACAGCCGCAAGCCCGCAGGACACGATATGTGGAGCCGTATGTTTTGTGAGCATGATCAAACCGATTCCCTTGTATAGGAGCCGCTCAGTCTACCTCTTTATGCACAGAGTTCTCTACATCCCACCTACGATCAGAGCACAAGGGGCTTGATCGGCGACAGCACAGCCGTCGGATCGTTCTTCCAGATCGATTCATCTGCGTCCACATACAACTCGATCTCATTCCCGTCCGGATCTCGCAGATAGAGGCTTTGGCTCACCGTATGATCGCTCATGCCGTCGATCGTGATCCCAGCCTGCTCCAGCTCGTGCTTCGCCGCGCGCAACTCGTCGAGACTGTCGCCGACTTTGATGCCGATGTGATAGAGCCCGCGCCGTCTGCCTTCGAGCGGACCAGGCGCAGCACCGACCTGAATCAACAGCAGTTCGTGATGGGTTCGTCCGGAAGTCAGAGCTGCCGCCGCACCGTTGAAAATCCGTCCAACCTCCTTGAAGCCCAACAGATCCCGATAGAAGGCAAGGGACGGCTGCAGGTCTTTCACGTAGAACACGACATGGCCGAGATAGTGAGCCCTCATTCCTGCACCCCACAGATAGGAGGCCCGATTTGTACAATACACTCTGCTTCTGCCGATGACTTACCTGGTCGGCTCACTATCGAGCTGATGGGCCTTTCGCCCGCCACGTGCGAGCGGATGTTCAGGAAGCTGACCGCCGATCATGAGCTTGGCCAAATCCGCAGCGCGGACAACGAGTTCTTGTGCTCCTTTCCGAAGCTCCTGGCTATTCTGTACCTCTTTGACATTCCGCTCCATGTCCTCGGCACTCCAACCCCTTGAATGGGCAATGAATGGAAACTGTGGGAACTGGCAGCCGACTTCGGCGAAAAAGGTCATGAGTTGTCCAGCCACCCCTTGGACGTTATCTTGCCCGCCCATGATGATGAATGCCGCCACCTTGTTCTTCAGCAAGTGTGTATTCGCGATGGTCTCCTGATTCTGGATACAGTTCATCCGCTCGACCATCTTGTAATACAGACTACTGGCGTTGCCCCAGCGGATTGGGGTGGATATCAAAATCACATCGGCCCAATGCACGATCGCTTCGTACACGCGGTCGAGCTGATCCGTCTGATCCATCTGCGTGATCGAACAGGGCCAGGTACAGGCCTGAGCCGATTTGGAATAAAATCCTTCACAGGATCGAAAGTTCAACTCACGGAGCTTAATGCATTGCGTCTCCAGCTCCAGCGCGGTCCGGGCATGGTCCAGCGCCACGTCCAACATCGCGTCGGAGGTGCTGTACCGTGGATGTTCCGTTGTCATCGCCGTGGTCGAGATCCCCACGACGCGGATCGGGCCTGCCTGGCGCACTACCGGGCGTGCGAGTGGATGGGGCGCGTGCTTCTGCTTCTTTCGCTTCGTGGCCGACGACAGGTCGATAGAGAGACGGCCGTTCTCCACTTTGGTCGCATAAGCCGGAACCTGATCCTGTTCGTACCCCGGTTCTCCTTGACCGGTTTGGCGATGAAACTTCCAGTAGTGCCAGGGACAGACCACATAGTCGCCGTCGAACGTGCCCTCACCCAATGGTCCACCGACATGATTGCAGACGCCCGAGATCGCGGCAAACGAGCCGTCTTTATACGTCAGCGCGATGGTCGTCTTCCCGGAAGAGACTTCTTGCAGAGGCTTCTTCTTGAGCTCTTCGACGCTTCCAATGTCTGTCCATTGTCTGTCCGGCATCACAGGCTCCCTCGGTGATCAGATCTCGGCACCTTACTTGCTCGCACCGCTATCGTAATAGAACCGCTCGTGGATGATCTTGCCGTTCTTCCACTTCGCCACCACCACTTGCTCCATATGGACCAGCTGCCCATTGGTGGCGATGAAATCCATGTTGCACTCGTAGAAGGTTGCGTCATCACCCACAGCCTGAGCCGTCACGTTGAATCCTTTCCACTCCTTGACGCCGCTCATGAACTGCTTTTCCCGCTCGATATTTGCCGTCTGGCCTATCGTTGGAGGATTGGCGTTCTCCTGCATCTTCACGTCCTTATCATAAAACTCCGTGACCGCCTCGATGATCTTGCCCTGACGGATGTAGCCCAACAGATCGCTCAGTCTCTGTTGTAGATTCGCTGTGCTCATGATCGCTTCTCCTTTCGAGGTGTGCTCGTGAATGTAATCCCTGCCTTCTGCACTTCCTGATAGGGGAGGAGCCAGACCAGCGATTCGTCGCTGAGATCGCCGACCTGAATACGGTTTCCCCAGGGATCGCGGAAGTCGCACCGAAAACCCGGCTGCATCGTCAGCTTGTATTTGCTCATCAATTTGCGCCGGACTTCTTTGATCTGCTTGGCATCCCGGACCATCAAACCGAAATGTTTCACACGGTCCGGTTGCAATGTCTCTACTTCAAAGATCGCCATGAATTGATGCTCGCCCAGCTTGCACCAGGCGGCGCCTTCGCCACCGGTGAGCATCGTCAAACCAAAGACATCGGCATAGAACTTCACGGCCTTCTTGACCTCGGTCACTTCGATCACGATATGGTTACAGCCATAGACTTGGACTGCCATTACGCACCTGCCTTTCTTGTCAGCTGATCCACTTCGACCTTCTTGAAGGCCGAGACGAATCGATCCGGGGGCTGCGCGCCGGATAGCGCATAGGTCCCGTTCAGGAGAAAATATGGGACGCTGCGAATACCGAGCCGATGTCCCTCGGATTCTTCAGCCTTCACCTCTGCCGTTCCTTCGTGACCCCGAAGAAATTGTTCAGCCTTGAGCCCGGCACGTTCAGCCAACTGTGCAAGGACGGAGAGCGAGCCGATATCCTCACCCTCTTCGAAGTAGCCTTTGAAAAGCGAGTCGACCATGGCGTTTTGGCACCCCTCTTGTCCTGCATACCAAATCAGTCGATGGGCCAGGAAGGTATTGGGCGTCCGCGCAATCTTGTCGAACGCAAAGGCAATATGCTCCTCAGCGCCGGCCGCGAGCACATGTTCTTCCATCTGGCGAAACGCGTCTAAGCTTCCGAACTTCGCTTCGAGATAGGCCGTACGTTCAAGGCCTTCTTTCGGCATCGTCGGATTCAGTTGAAACGGCCGCCAGGTGATCGCCGGCTTCGCCAGACCGTTCGATTCGCTCAGCGCCCGTTCCAACCGACGTTTCCCCACATAACACCAAGGACAAACGACGTCAGAGTAGATGTCGATGTGCATCATAAATTCCTTTACTGCTCTATCCCGCAGGGTGCTCAAAAAGGCCGTTCAGCAAGGCCACAGCCGACGGAAGCACCGGAGGCGTAGCCCCTGGCTACGTTGAGGATGCTTTCGAGGCGAGAACGACGCTGACGGGATTTTTCAGCGTCCTGCCAAGTGTCCCATCTTGCCCGCTTGGTAATCGTTCACAGCTTGAACCAGCTCCGCCTTGCTGTTCATAACAAACGGGCCATAGCGGGCAATCGGTTCCTCGATAGGCGCTCCGGCCATCACCAGGAGGCGGCTATCTTCCTGAGCAGCAATCGTGACCTGCGAGCCATGTCGGTGGCACACAATCAGTTCAGCTTCCCCAGCCGCTTGTGATCCGTTGACGGAGGCACGACCCTGCAAGACAAAGAACGAGGCATTGTGCCCTTCGGGAAACGTCACTGTCGTGCTCTGTCCGGCCGTCAATGCGAGATCATAGAGCTCAACCGGTGAAAAGGTCCGCGCCGGGCCGCTCTGTCCCTGATACGATCCGGCAATGACCCGCAATCGACCGGCACCAACGCCGAGCAGGACGACCGGAATATCCACGTTGAGAATCGTTTGATAACCGGGCGCGGACATTTTCGACGCAGCCGGAAGATTCACCCACAGTTGAATGGCATGCAACGTTCCGCCGTTCTTGGCCCATTCCTTTTCGTGCAGCTCTTCATGGACGATTCCGGATGCGGCCGTCATCCATTGCACATCGCCCGGGCCGATCACGCCTGCGTTTCCAGTAGAGTCCCGATGCGCCAGAATGCCTTCGTAAACGATCGTCACGGTTTCAAACCCTCGGTGAGGATGTTCTCCCACGCCGCGAGGATGGTCGGTCGGTGCAAAGTACTGCGGCCCGGCATAGTCGAGCATGAGAAAGGGACTGACCTCTCGATCGAGCTCGTTGCTGGGGAAGAGATTCCGCACGGGAAATCCGTCACCGACCATATGAGTCGAACGGGGCTGAAATAGACCTACGATTCCTTTTGCGACGATTGTCTGCGTTGCCATAGTGTCCCCCTTCCAGTTACACCATATTCCTCAGAGCGGCAGCGATACTCACCGTCCCGCGGACAAGCGATGCAGGCTGTTCGTACCCGATCGCCCCTGTAGAGAACGAGGTATACATCTCCTCAAACAGTTTCGCGGCTTCGTCTGAGAAACCAAACGACTTAAATGTGGGGGCCACCGCACTCAGAGGCGCATGCTGAGCCGAAACTGATGTTCCAAAAATCTGCCCCAGTGCGACGGCTACATCATTGGGACTGTACTCTTCCGGCCCCGCCAGTTCGATGACCTGCCGGCCCTTTCCGCCTGCTATCAATTGTTCCGCGCCCACACGACCGATGTCTTTGGTCGAAATCATCGGCACCTTCGCCGTCGGCGCGATGAAGGTCGGCAGGAGACCTTGCCCCTTGGCCATGCCGATCCCCGGTGCCCAGTTGTCCATAAAGTAACAGGGACGCAGGACGGTCAGATGCTTGGCCACAGCCCCGAGCGCCTGCTCGCCATAACGAGCGGCCTGGATAGGCCCTGTGCCTTTCGCAAGATGGGCTCCGATTGACGACAAGAAGACGACGTGCGGGACTCCGCTGGCCTTCACAGCTTCCGCGGCCTGATCCATCCGTTGCCGTTGTTCGAAGAGCCAGGCCGTTGCCCCGTAGTTCGGTGGAACCAGCAAGTAGAGACCCGACGCGCCTTCTAAGGCTTTCGTCATCGCCGACACATCCTCCAATGAAGCAACTGCAACCTTCGCCCCCTTCGCTTTCCATGATGCAGCCTTCTCAGCCGAGCGCACCACGATTCGTACCGGCTGCTTCCGATTGAGCAAGGTCTCGACGACCGCTGATCCCGTATTCCCTGTGGCACCGACAATAACGAACATGATGGAGCCTCCTTTGCCCGACAACCGTTACAACTTCTCAGTAATGATACGATCCGCTGACCATCGGCCCGCGCCTGTGACGAGCAACGCCACAGCGATGCCGATCACCAACAAATGATACTCATACCCTTCGCCGGCCTGCTTCCCGAACCAGTTCATGAAGAATCCATTCGAGAGATGCGAGGTGGTGATGGCGCCTAGCATGATCACGATGAAACTCGCCGCCGTGAAGCGCGTCAGCAGCCCGAGCAACAGAGCGATACTGCCAAAGGACTCTCCCACGATCACCAAGAAGGCGACGATCCAGGGCAAATGCATGGTCTCCGTGAAGAATCCCATGGTTCCGGAGAATCCGAACCCGCCATACCAGCCTAACAATTTCTGGGCTCCATGCGGAAACATCACCAGGCCGAGCGTCACACGGAGAATAAGACCGGCCCAGCTGTTGTCTGTGTAAAATAATTGCCGCATCACACACCCCCTTGAATGGTCTAACCGCCTCGTCCGATCGCCGGACATTGCACTGCCCGACCTGTCGATTATAATAGTCCTAGTTAGGACAATGTCAATACAGAAAATCCGTCCCCTGTTTTCCTTGTAAAAATGTGAGTGGGATCAATCGGTTCGAGTGAGATGGCAGGAAACGGACCCGTACGAATTAATCGTGCCGCGACCCTTTCATCGCCCGTTCCACTTCGCGGCTGGCTTCACGCGTCTTGTCGGATTCCCGGCGGTCATGCTGCTTTTTGCCTTTCGCCAACCCGAGTTCGACTTTGGCCAGGCCACGATTGGAGAAATAGATGCGGAGCGGGATGATCGTCAGCCCCTGCTGCTGCGTCTTGACGAGAAGTTTATTGATCTCCTTGCGATGGAGCAGGAGTTTCCTGGTGCGGAGCGGCTCATGATTCGAAAGGTTGCCGTGGCTGTACGGACTGATGTGGCAATGGTGAAGAAAGATCTGCCCATCTTTCACGCTGGCATAACTATCTGACAGGTTCACGCGCCCCTCACGGAGCGACTTGACCTCCGTGCCCTGGAGCATGATACCAGCCTCGAACTTCTCTTCAATGAAGTAGTCGTGGTACGCCTTACGGTTCGTGACCACCGGCCGCTCGAAGCTCTCTCTCTCTTTCCCCATCAGGCGTCAGACTTTCATTGCCACAAGATAAGCGCGGACAACATGCATTCTAGAATACCAGGAAAAGACCATCCGAATATAACCGGAAGCCGGCTGCTGATTGCCCCAACCGATTTTGCTATGATGACCCCATGGGTGGACTCAGCTCCAACGATTCAGTATCCAGCGTCCTCGAAGGACTGGTTCGCCGTCTTGGGTTCGAATCCATGCTGCTCGAAAGCCGCTTGCGGAGGAATTGGGTCTCCATCGTGGGGGAATCCATGGCCTCGAATACCTGGCCCGATCAGATTCGATACAAGAAACTCTACCTCTTAGTTCATAACAGTGTCTGGCTCCACCAACTCACCTTCCTGAAACCGACACTTATCGAGAAGCTGAACAAAGTAGTTGGTTCTGAACTCATTACGGACATTGTCTTGCGGGTAGGGACGTTGCCGAAAGTCGACCGTGCTGCCGCGTTGCCAGAAGCGCATCACGCGCCATCCATCCCACCGAGCGACGCGCTGCTCGCAGAGATCTCGGACCATGTAACCACGATTCAAGACCCGGAGCTCCGCAATCACCTGGCGCAGCTCATGGCGCAGGCACTGGCTCAACCGCCTGAACCAAAGGCACGTTGAGCGGTCCTTTGAAGAGCTGGCGGGCATAGACCTGCGTCGCTGGCGTCTCAGGACCCTCCAGCAACGGACCGATCCGCCCCTCTTCGTCCGACTCCGTAATCCGATAGAGCCCCCGTAAGGCCTTTCGAAACCCGTCGCGCACATCCCGATCTTCGCCGGTCAAAAACTTGTGCAGCATCATCGGATCTGCCCAAGCATCGAGAGAAAAGACATAGAGGGTGAGTCGGTGGTAGCGGTTGGACGGATCGTCCGGCGTCGTCGGCCGCACTTTGAGCGACCCGAAGTTTCTCGACTCGCGGCCGACTTTGCGAAAGCGCTCGATCAACGTTTCGATTTCCTGATCGCTCGTCCACGAAGGGACATGAATCGCAACGGCCGTTTCTTCTTGCGAACCGATGCTAAAAGGAGGGATCGAACGATCGGGACGGCTCAGATACATCCCGCCCCAGATCAGGGCGAAGGATCCGATAAGCACCCCGAGGGCCAGCTTGACGACAATGTCCAGCGGCTTCTTCGGCTGAGGTCCGGAAGGGGTCGTTGAAGAAGCATCCTGTTCGTGCATGGCAAAGAGGATAACGCCGCGCGGCTCCTACGCGCTACCCTCTTCAGGGAGCACTTCAACCGCTTCCGCCAACCGAGCGACAGCCACGACCCGGTCGCCCTCGCCATCGAGATCGAGAATGCGAACGCCCTGCGTATTGCGGCCGATCTCGCGGAACTCATCCACCTTGCAGCGAAGCACCTTGCCGTGAGCGGCCATCAGCATGATTTCATCGCCGTCCCGGACTTGCAGGAACCCGACGGCCAGTCCGTTGCGCTCATTGGTCTTCACGCTGATGATGCCCTTCCCCCCGCGTCCCTGAATGCGATATTCGTTCACCGGCGTGCGCTTTCCGTAACCGCCCTCCGTGACCGTGAGGATTTGGGTCGTGGAATCCGGCGTGATGGTTTCCATGCCGATGACTTCGTTGCCTTCCTCGAGCGCAATACCGCGCACTCCATGCGCCGTACGGCCCATCGGACGAGCTTCATCTTCCTTGAAACGAATCGTGATGCCCTTCTTCGTGCCCAACAAGATCTCCCGCTGGCCGTCGGTGACATGCACACTGATGAGCCGATCTCCCTTGTCCAACGACAAGGCAATAATGCCACCCAGGCGGGGATTCCCGTAGGCCGACAGTTCCGTCTTCTTGATGATGCCCTGCTTGGTCGCCATCACGACGAACCGATCGTCGCGGAACTCCTTGACCGGCACAGTCGCCGTCACCTTCTCATCGCCGGTGAGCGCCAGGAGATTCACAAGGGCTTTGCCCTTGGCGGCCCGCCCTGCATCGGGAATCTCATGTACTTTCAGCCAATAGACCTTCCCGGCATCCGTGAAGAACAGGAGGGACTCATGCGTGGAGGCCGTGAACAGGGTCACGACAAAATCCTCCTCCTTGACCCCCATCCCGATTTTGCCCTTGCCGCCGCGCCGCTGAGCGCGATAGAGAGTGACCGGATTACGCTTGATATAGCCGGCATGCGAAATCGTGACGACCACCTCTTCGTTCGCGATCATGTCTTCGAGGGTGATCTCCGCTTCTTCTTTCACAATCTGGGTGCGGCGCTCGTCCTTATAGGCTTCCCGCACTTCGATGAGCTCATCCTTGATGATCGTCCGCACCAGCGCTTCGCTGCTCAGGATCGACTTGAGCCGCTCGATCTGCTTCAAGACTTCTTTATATTCTTCGATGAGCTTGTTGCGCTCCAATTGCGTGAGACGCTGGAGCCGCATCTCGAGAATGGCATTCGACTGGATTTCGGTCAGCGTAAATTCACGCATCAAGCCCACACGAGCCTCATCCGGCGAGGGCGCCCGTCGGATCAAGGCAATCACCGCATCCAGGTTGTCGAGTGCGATCTTGAGGCCCTCGAGGATATGGGCCCGCTCTTCCGCTTTGCGCAGCTCGAAGGCCGTCCGACGCACCACCACTTCACGCCGGTGCTCGATGAAATGATGCAGGATCTGCTTGAGATTCAAGACCTCAGGCCGGTTGTTGACCAGAGCGAGCATGATGACGCCGAAGGTCGTCTGAAGCTGCGTCAGCTTGTACAGATTGTTCAACGTGATGAGCGGAATCTCTCCGCGCTTGAGTTCGATGACCACACGGATGCCGTCCCGGTCGGACTCGTCTCGCAGATCGGAAATCCCTTTGATCCGCTCGTCGCGAATCAACTCGGCGATCTTTTCGATCAGCTTGGATTTGTTGACCTGATAGGGCAGCTCCGTGACGATCAGCCGTTCACGATCCGTACGTTCATCCGTCTCGACCTTCACTTTTGCGCGCAGCGTCAGCAGGCCCCGGCCGCTTTCGTACGCGGACTTGATGCCGGCCGTGCCGTAAATAAACCCGGCGGTCGGGAAGTCGGGACCGGGAATCTTCTTCATCAACTGGGGAATCGTGATCTCAGGATTCTCCAAGAACAGCAGCAGCGCTTCGATCACTTCACCGACATTGTGGGTCGGAATGTTGGTGGAATAGCCCACCGCAATGCCGCCGGCGCCGTTGACGAGAAGATTCGGAATTTTCGAAGGAAGAACCAGCGGTTCAACCAGCGACTCGTCGTAGTTCGGCCCGAAATCGACCGTATCCTTGTCGATATCGGCAAGCATGTCTTCGGCCACCTTGGTCAGGCGGGCTTCGGTATACCGCATGGCCGCCGGAGGATCGCCGTCGACCGACCCGAAGTTGCCCTGCCCGTCCACGAGCATATACCGCATGTTGAAAGGTTGCGCCATGCGAACGAGGGTATCGTAGATCGCGCTGTCCCCGTGGGGATGGTAGTTACCCATGATTTCGCCGACGATCTTGGCAGACTTACGATAGGCCCGGTTCGACGCCAGGCCCATTTCGTTCATGCCGTGGAGAATGCGGCGATGGACCGGCTTGAGGCCGTCGCGCACGTCGGGGAGCGCCCGGCCCACGATGACGCTCATCGCGTAACTCAGGTACGACGAGCGCATCTCGTCTTCAATGGCGATCTGTCCTAACCGTTCATCAGGGGGCATCTAATTTTCTCCATGGGAAAAGAGCGAATGGCTGATGGCAAGAAGAAAACTCCGCATCTTCTCTTTGCCATACGCTATCAGCCATAAGCTCTTTGCAGTTTTTTACACGTCCAGGTTTCTGACTTCCAGCGCATGGGCCTGAATGAAGTTTCGCCGGGGCTCGACTTCATCGCCCATCAAAATCGTGAAGATCTCGTCGACACCCGGCACATCTTCCAGTTTGACCTTCAACAGCGTCCGCACTTCCGGGTTCATCGTCGTTTCCCAGAGCTGGTTCGGGTTCATTTCGCCCAGACCTTTGTAGCGCTGGATGCTGAGCCCATGTTTACCCTTGTCGAGGATCGCCTTCACCAACTCCACCGTCGCGGGCTGCAACTGTTCCTGCCCGTCGGTTTTGATCTTGTACGGCGCCCGGCCAAAACCGATCGCCGACGGCGAGAGCTTCTGCAGCTCGCGGAATTCCGCGGAACCGACCAGCTCGTGCGTCACATCGAAGCTATGGGTGGCTCCGTTGGCCAGCAGACGGCACGTAACTTTGTTCGATTGATGTTCTTCGTCCTCGACGATCTCCAACACCGGTGTCAGCTTCGGATAGACTACCGTGAGTGTTTTCTTCACGTTGGCGACGACAGTCATGAGCGCCGTGCGATTCTTGAGCAACTCGCGATCCAGCCCCGGCTCATCCACAAACGCCCGCACCATGCTGGCCTCGTGCGGTTTCTTATTGAGCCGGCCCAGCAACGTCTCGAACGAGATCAACTTTTTGAGAATAGGCAGGAGCCGCCGTCCCGTGACGTAGCCCTGGCTCCCTTCCACATACACTTCGACATCCTCGACGGCAATGTCGGCCAGATGCTCGTTCAAGGCCAGTTCATCTTTGAGATACCGTTCCGCCTTGCCCTTCTTCACCTTGAAGAGCGGCGGCTGCGCAATATAGATGTAGCCTCGTTCGAGCAGTTCCGGCATCTGCCGGAAGAAAAAGGTCAGGAGCAGCGTCCGGATGTGGCTTCCGTCGACGTCGGCGTCGGTCATGAGAATGATTTTATGGTACCGGGCCTTCGCAATATCGAAGGAATCTTTGTCGGGCTTTTCACTCTCCTCGCGCTTACGGCCGATGCCGGTGCCGAGTGCCATGATCAACGTCCGGATCTCGTCACTCGAGAGCATCTTGTCGAAACGCGCCTTCTCCACATTGAGGATCTTGCCCTTGAGGGGCAGAATCGCCTGAAACTTGCGGTCGCGCCCCTGCTTCGCGGAACCGCCGGCCGAATCTCCCTCGACGATATAGAGCTCGCTCATGGCCGGATCTTTCTCCGAACAGTCGGCCAGCTTTCCAGGCAGCGAACCCCCGTCCAACGCACTCTTGCGCCGGATGAGTTCTTTCGCTTTGCGCGCGGCTTCACGGGCACGAGCCGCGTCGATCGCCTTCCCAATGACCTTTCGGGCGACCGTCGGATTCTCTTCAAAATAGTTCCCGAGCGCTTCATTAACCGCGGCCTCGACGATGCCCTTCACCTCACTATTACCCAACTTGGATTTCGTCTGGCCTTCGAACTGCGGATTCCGGACCTTGACGCTGACCACGGCGGTGAGCCCTTCACGGACATCGTCGCCGGTCAGCGATTCGGTGTCTTTCTTGAGCAGGTCGTTGGCGTTCGCGTAGCTATTGATCGTGCGAGTCAGCGCGGCCTTGAAGCCCACCAAGTGCGTGCCGCCTTCCTTGGTGTTGATGTTGTTCGCAAAGGAGAACAGGTTCTCGGCGTAACTGTCGTTATATTGAAGCGCGACCTCCAACACCATCTCAGGCTTTTCAACCTGCACATAAATCGGCTTATGCAGCGGCACCTTGGCTTCGTTCAGATGCTCGACGAACGAAACGATCCCGCCCTTGTACTTGAAGATTTGCTCCTTGACCGGTTCTTTCCGCTCATCCTTGAGCGTGATCTCGAGTCCCTTGTTCAAGAAGGCGAGTTCGCGCAGCCGCTGCGCCAGCACGTCGAAGCTGAGGTCGAGCACCTCGAATATCTGCCCGTCGGACTTGTAGGTGACCTTCGTGCCGCGGCGCTTCGTTTTCCCCGTCATCTTGAGCGGCGCGGTCGGTTTTCCTCGCTCATAGCGCTGCTCGAACACCTGGCCGTCCTGCCAAATTTCCAACTCCAGCCATTCAGAGAGGGCATTGACCACTGAAATCCCGACGCCGTGGAGCCCGCCGGAGACCGTGTAGGCGCCTTGCTC
>JAUXQT010000013.1 GCA_030682135.1 Nitrospirota bacterium
TGAGTGTGCCGGTGGCGGTCGGGACGAATCCCGTGTCGGTGACGGTGGATCCGAGCGGCCGATTTGCCTATGTGGTAAATCAGGGAGCCAACACGGTGTCCGTTTTAGCGATCAACGGCACGACGGGGGCGTTGACTACGGTGGGCGCGCCGATTGCCGCGGGCACGAGTCCTATTTCCATCAGTGTGGAACCAAGAGGTCAGCGGGCCTATGTGGCGAACTTCGGTTCCAATAACCTGTCAGCGTTTACGATCGATGGGAGTACGGGGGCCCTCACGGCTCTCGGCACCTTCGTCGATGCGTCTCCGGTCAGTGCGCCCTATAGCATCAGCACGAGCGGCGTGCTGCAATAAGGGGGAATAGGGTAGCCGATATCGGATGTAATAACCGGTCAGGCTGGTGCGGCAAGATCGAACGCCTCATGCGTCGGTCTTGTCGCCTGCGCACTTCAACTCCACGGATGTTTGCCTTCGCCTGACCCCGGAGCCGCTGCATTTTGTGAAATGCTGATCCGTATAATCTCTCCGCTTGGTGCGCCTTCTCCCGCTGTTGCTGGTACGTTCCAGCTTAGGACACAGCCATTTCTTGCCCCGTTCTTTATGCTTCTCTAATCGCTCTATAGATCAAGTTCTGCCAGCCAGTGCTTCTCCTCATATTCTTCGACGACATCAGATAAATGGCAATGGCCGTGGCCCGCTAGGTGCAGGCTGCGTAGTGAGGCCGACCGCTATAGAGCAGGGAATGGCCGTTTGGTCCCCCTAAAGAGGGGGATGTACCCTCATCTCCTGGGGGATAGTCCGTACCCCTGAAGCCTGGTACAGATTGAACCATCAGCCTTGCACACGAAGATTGACGCGGTATAGGCAAACACACGACTCTATGAACGATGAACCCAGGAGGTTAGGATGGCAGCGATGATACGATTCTCTCACTCGACGAACGCCATGAGGCAAGTCACGCGCCTGTTGACCTTTTCTGCAATAGGCTTTCTGAGCGTCACCCTGGCATCTTGCGGGAGTGGCGGGGGAGGTGCGTCAGGTGGGGCATCATCAGCACCAGGGTCGCCAGTAGCCCAAGCAACATCTGTCGCGCCCCGGTTTGCCTATGTCACGAATACTAGTGAGAACACGATCTCGCTCTATGCCGTGAATACGATTAGTGGTCAGTTGCGTTCTCTCGGATACGTGATGGCAGGATTCCAGCCCTTCTCCATTACGGTAGACCCGAGTAAGCGGTTCGCCTACGTGGCGAATCAAAGCGGCAGCCTCTCGACGTTTGCGATCAACAGTACCACGGGGTCACTGACAGAAGTACCGGGTAGCCCGATCGCCAGCGGGTCTCCCACCTCCGTGGTCGTCGATCCGAACGGGCGGTTTGCCTATGTGACGAATCGCAATGGCCACACTGTGTCAGCCTATTCGATCAATACGACGACGGGGCTGTTGACGGCGGTGGGCACGGTGCCGGCGGGGACAGGCCCCATGGTGGTGACGGTAGACCCGAGCGGGCGGTTTGTCTATGCGGTGAATTCAGGTTCCGACAATCTGTCCGGGTATGCGATTAACAGCACGACCGGTGCGCTGACTCCTGTGCCGAACAGCCCGTTTGTCACGGGGGATTTCCCTCGGGCCGTCACGGTGCATCCAAACGGGCGGTGGGTCTATGTGACGAACCGCTTTGATAACACTGTGTCAATGTTTGCTCTCAGTAGCACGACGGGGGAGTTGACGTCGGTGGGGGCGCCAGTGGCGACCGGGGTGGATCCTCGTGCGATCACCGTCGACCCGAGTGGGCGGTGGGCTTATGTGGCAAACTTCAGTGCCGATTCGGTCAGGGTGTACAGGATTAACAGCGCAACGGGGGAATTGGAGCCGCTGCTGGGGGGGGACAGTCCGACGGGCAGCCATCCAATCTCCGTCACGGTGGACCCGAATAGCCAGTTCCTCTATGCGACGAACGAACTTAGCAACACGGTGTCGGCCTTTGCGATCAACGGCACGACGGGGGCTCTGACCCCATTGGCCACGTCCGGGACGGTCGCAACCCGCACTGAACCGAGCTCGCTGGCCATCGTTACCGGCACGGCGCCTGTGCGGTTCACGCCGAAATTTGCCTATACGGCGAATCAAGGGGCCAATAACGTGTCGGCGTTTACGATCAATAGTACGACCGGGGCCTTGACGACGGTGGGCCTTCCAGTTGCCGTGGGCGCGACGCCTCGTGCCGTCACGGTGGATCCGGCAGGACGATGGGCCTATGTGGCGAACGAAGGCTCCGACGACGTGTCGGCCTTTACGATTGATGGGACCACTGGGGCGCTGATGCCTGTAGGTACTGTGGCCGCCGGGACCGCCCCCAAGAGTGTCACGGTGGAGTCGAGCGGGCGGTTTGTCTATGTAGCGAACGAAGGTTCGAACAACGTCTCGGCGTTCCAGATCGATGGCGCGACCGGGGCGCTGATGGGGCTGGTACCTGTGCCAGGTCCGTTTGCTGCAGGGACAACCCCTGGGGCCGTCGCGGTAGACCCGAGCGGGCGATTTGTCTTTGTGGCGAATCATGGCTCCAGTAACGTGTCGGTGTTCACGATTAATCAACGAGATGGGTCCCTGATGCCGGTGGCGGGCAGTCCATTTCCTGCCGGGATGAACCCCATCGCAGTCACTGTGAATTCGAGTGGGCAGGTGGTCTATGTGGCGAATGAAGGTTCCGACACCGTGTCGGTATTCCGGATCGATGGCGCGACCGGGGTGCTGACGCCTGTAGGTACGGTGGCAGTTGGGACTGCCCCCAAGAGTGTCACGGTGGAGCCGAGCGGGCGGTGGGCTTATGTGGCAAACGAAGGCTCCAACAACGTGTCGGCCTTTACGATTGATGGGACCACTGGGGCGTTGACGCCTGTAGGTACGGTGGCGGTTGGGGCTGCCCCCAAGAGTGTCACGGTGGAGCCGAGCGGGCGGTTTGTCTATGTGGCGAGCAGCGGCAGCAACACCGTGTCGACGTTTACGATCGATGGCGCCACTGGGCTGTTGGCGGCGGCGGGCACTTTTGTTGGTGCGCCTCTGGTCAATGCGCCATTCAGCATCGTCACTACCGGCGTGCTGCAGTAAAAGGGATAGCGGCGACAGGGTCGACGTTTCACGCGTCGGTCCTGTCACCGCATTTCTCTAACCGCTCAGCTGGTTGCTGAGTCAGCCTTATTTCGAAGGCGTACGTTTGTTAACCCGCGCATCCTGGTGACTGCTATATTTCCATTCTCGCCGCTCCACCTCACTCACCGACACCTGCAAGTTTCTGGAGAATTGGTGCTTCGCGAACGTCTCGAAAAAGGCAGTGCCTTTTCGCCTCGTTGTCGGCCAACGTGCATGAGTGGTTTGGGGCATGCGCGACGCCACTGCGGTATTGCATCATCAAAACATAGACCGACTTGCTTCTCTTCTTCTGCGCACATGGTGATCTTTACGAGAATCTTTCGGCACGGTGAGAAGATTTTTCTGTCTGGTTATCAGGGGAGTTATCCACGAATTCTGCTCGAATTTCCCTGGAATGTCTATGGGTTCCGTGATATTCTGCCCCCAAACATGCTGCGGGGAAATGGGGATGTTTCATGTGTTCCCGTGGATGAGGTCGAGGCAGTGGGGTCGGTCAACATGATGTTGTTCGAGGACAGGTCATTCACGGTCGCCAGACTCCCGGCGATTGTGTTGAATCTCTTGGGGATGAGCAAGGACGCGCAATGGACATGACCAAGCAGGAAGTTGAGAAGGTCGCGAAGTTGGCGCGGCTGGAGTTGACGGATATCGAGAAGGCGGCGTTCACGAAACAGCTGAGCGAGATCCTCACGCATGTGGAGACCTTGAAGCAGTATGACACGGCGGGTGTCGAGCCGACGGCGACAGTGTTGGGGCAAGTGAACGTGTTTCGCCCCGATGACGTGCGTCCGTCTCTATCCGTCGAGCGGGCGGTGGCCAATGCGCCGGAGTCGGCCGACGGGTTCTTTGTCGTGCCGAAAATTATTGAAGATCGACAACCCCTTTAAGCGAGGTTTGAATGTTCAGGCAAATGTTGCGGTCAAAGATTCATCGGGCCACGGTGACAGAGTCCTGTCTCGACTATGAAGGCAGCCTCACGATCGACGAGGATCTGATGGAGGCAGCGGGGATTTTGCCCTATGAGGCGATCGTCTGCTCGAATTTGAATAACGGCGAGCGCTTCATGACCTATGCCATGGCCGGCAAACGTGGCGCTGGTGAGATTATCCTCAATGGGCCGACGGCGCGAAAAGGCGCGGTGCGCGATCAGATCATCATTTTCTGTTACGAGTATTACTCAGAAGAAGAGCTGAAGCGGCATGCGCCCAAGATTATTCGCGTCAACGAGAAGAACCAGATGATTGCAGGGAAGACGAAACACTGATGTCGATTCATAAACTCTCGCTCTACGAGCTCCATAAGAAGTTTACCGCCGGTGAAGTCACCGCGACGGAGATCGTTCGTGCCTATGGATTGCGGATCGGGCAGGTGGAGTCCAAGGTGAAGGCCTATATCACCCAGGCCAAAGACTCGGTGGTGGCGCAAGCGAGCGCGCTTGATGCGTCGTTGAAGGGGTGGCGCAGGACGTCGCCGATGATGGGAATGCCGCTGGCGATCAAAGATAATATCTGTACCGAGGGTGTCCGTACGACCTGTGCGTCCCAGATGCTCGGGAATTTCGTTCCTCCATACGATGCCACCGTCATTGCGAAGCTGCGCACTCAGGGATACCTCCTCCTTGGAAAGACCAATCTCGATGAGTTCGCGATGGGCTCATCTACGGAGAATTCGGCCTTTGGACCCAGCCGCAACCCCTGGAACCTGCAATGTGTCCCCGGTGGATCCAGCGGAGGATCCGCGGCGGCGGTCGCGGCCGACGAATGTGCCGCGGCCTTGGGATCCGATACCGGCGGGTCGATCCGTCAACCGGCGGCATTTTGCGGGGTCGTGGGTCTCAAGCCGACTTATGGGCGGGTCTCCCGGTACGGGTTGATTGCGTTCGCCTCTTCGCTCGATCAAATCGGACCGATTACGAAAGATGTGACGGATTCAGCCTTCCTCCTCGGCGCGATCGCCGGTCACGATCCGTTGGATTCGACATCGGCCGATGTTCCGGTGCCGGACTATCTTAAGGCGCTCAAAAAGAAAGATCTCAAGCGACTAAAAATAGGTGTGCCGGTTGAGTTTTTTGCAGAGGGGTTGGACCCTGACGTCGAGCTGACCGTGCGTGCGGCGATCCAGGAGCTGAAAGCACTTGGAGGGGAGATTAAGGAAATCCAGTTGCCGAGGACGGACGCGGCGGTGGCCACGTACTATGTGCTTGCCACGGCCGAAGCCAGCTCAAATTTAGCCCGCTATGACGGGGTGAAGTTCGGGCTTCGCGCCAAAGAGACGAAGGATCTGCTTGAATTGTATATGAAGACGCGGCAGGAAGGTTTTGGACCAGAGGTGAAACGACGGATCATGCTGGGGACCTATGTCCTCAGTGCCGGCTATTACGATGCCTATTATGGCAAGGCGCAGGCGGTGCGAACCTTGATTCGCCAGGATTTCGAGGCGGCGTTTCAGGATGTCGATCTCATCGTCACGCCCGTGACTCCCACGCCGGCATTCAAGTTCGGCGCGAAAGCGGATGATCCGCTCCAGATGTATCTCTCGGACATTTTCACCATTTCGGTGAACCTCGCCGGTGTGCCGGCCATTTCATTGCCCTGCGGATTCAGCAGGGCCGGGTTGCCCATCGGGTTGCAGCTGATCGGTCGGCCTTTCGAGGAAGAGACGCTGTTGCGAGCGGCCTACGCCTACGAACAGAGCACGCAATGGAAAACGAAGAAGCCAGTGATTCGATGAAACAGGTGAGAGGCAAGGGGCCAGAGGCTAGAGGAAGATACGACTGGCCTATCGCCCCTAGCCTCGTGCCTCTAGCCTGGAGGTTCATATGACAATCGTTGAAATCGCGGCGATGCTTGTCGCGGTCGCATTTGCGGTATTGGTGGGTTATCTCGTGCCGCTGTTGATTCAGGTGCGCAAGACAGTGGCAGAGTCCGAGCAGCTTCTGGCCAAACTGAATCATGATCTGCCGCCGTTGATCGGCGAACTTCGGGCGATGAGTCAAAACTTGAACGATCTGACCGAACAGGCCCGTGGGGGAGTGGAACATGCCGCCATGCTTTTGCATGCGGTTGGAGAAGTCGGGGAATCGGTTCAGCATGTGCACGATGTCGTGCGGGGCTCGAGCGGATCGATGTTAACCAATGTGGCGAGCGTGTTCGCCGGATTTAAAGCGGCAACGCAAGTCATGAAAGAACGGTTTCGGGGTGAAGGAGGGCATCACAATGGCGGATGATCGAGGTTCCTCATCCTCAGCAGTCCTGTTGGCGTTCCTAGGCGGCGCAGCGCTCGGCGCAGTGGCGGCGCTCTTGCTGGCGCCACAGACCGGACGCGAATCGCGTGAGCAGTTGCGAGGTTATGCCCGTCGCGCAGAAGGCGATTTGCGGGATCTCGCTGGCCGCGCAGGCGAAGCGTTGGAAGAAGTCGTAGAAGAGGGAAAAGAATTTGTGGACTCGAAGAAAGCGATTCTGCGCGAGGCCTTCGATGTCGGGCGTGAGGCGATGCGGCGCGAGCGTGACCGGTTGCGTGGAGAGGACCGCACCTAAATTATGATTTACGAAGTCGTTATTGGTGTAGAAGTGCATGCGCAGCTACGGACGAAGTCCAAGCTGTTTTGCGGGTGCGGGACAACGTTCGGGCGTACGGCAAATAGCCAGACCTGCCCCCTCTGTTTGGGGCTCCCCGGCACCTTGCCCGTGATCAACCAGGCGGCAGTCGAGATGGCGGTCCGTGCTGGCTTAGCGTTGAATTGTACGATTGCAGCGAACAATTTGTTTGCACGTAAGAACTACTTCTACCCGGATTTGCCCAAGGGCTATCAGATTTCGCAATACGAGGCGCCGATCTGCGAGCATGGCTGGATCGAGGTTGCGGGGAGTGACGGGCCGAAGCGGGTTCGTATCCGTCGTGCCCATTTGGAAGAGGATGCGGGGAAAAGTGTCCACGTCGCCGGCTCGAATGGGAGCCGCGTCGATTTGAATCGGGCTGGGACACCGCTGTTGGAAATCGTGACGGAACCCGACTTGCGGTCGGCCGATGAAGTGGTCTCGTATTTGAAGGGCCTCCGCGATGTGCTGATGTATCTTGAAGTCTGCGACGGCAATATGGACGAAGGGAGCTTCCGCTGCGAGCCGAACCTCTCGCTCCGTCCGTTGGGCCAAAAGGAATTCGGGACAAAGGTCGAGCTCAAGAACATCAACTCATTCAAGTTCGTGAAGGACGCCGTTGAATACGAGATCAAGCGCCAGACGAAGGTGCTGAATGAGGGCGGGAAAATCAATCAGGAGACCAGGCTCTGGAATCTTGAGCGCGGCGAGACCGCGGTCATGCGCTCCAAAGAGGAGGCGCACGACTATCGCTACTTCCCCGATCCCGATCTGGTGCCACTCAAACTTGAGAAAGAATGGATCGAGGGTTGTCGCAAGCAGATTACCGAATTGCCCGCAGCGAGAATGCAGCGATTTGTCAGCGAGTTTGCGTTGTCCGAGTACGATGCCGGCCAGTTGACCGCAGCCAAGTCGGTGGCCGACTATTTTGAAGCTTCGGTGAGGCTCTTCAATCAGCCCAAGACTGTGAGTAATTGGGTGATGGGTGAGCTGACTAGGGAACTGAATAATTCCGGCACCGATGCCAGCGTCTCGCCGGTCTCGCCGGAACGGCTCGTCAGCCTGCTGCAGTTGGTCGAGCAGGGGACGATTAGTCTGAAAGTCGCACGCGAGATTTTCCCAGAAGTCTATAGTAGCGGGAAGTCGCCGGAACAGATCGTTCAGGAGAAGGGCCTCATCCAAGTATCCGACGAAGGGGCGCTCGACCAGATCATCGGCGACGTGCTCGCAAAGAATCCGACGCAAGTGGCGCAGTTCAAAGAGGGGAAGCAGCAAGTGCTGGGATTCCTCGTCGGCCAGGTCATGAAGGCGAGTGGCGGCAAGGCGAATCCGGGGAAGGTCAATGAGTTGTTGAAGAAGAGGTTGGCGGGATGAGGCTGGGTGCCTTCCTTGCTCGCGCAGCGCGCGGCCTCAGAAGGCCCTCGCTGGACGTGCGCAGTAGAAGGCCGCCCAGCCTTATCCCTGAGAATGGTTGGGTGATGATTTTGTTGAGCCGAGAATGAAAATAGGGAAATGGCGCGTCTTGGCGCGCCGGGGTTGAGCGGGTGGAATGTTGGTCTTTTCAGCAGCCTGAGGGGGAAGCATGAGCGCGATTCGAGAGATCAAGGGACGGCAGATTCTGGATTCACGAGGGAATCCGACGATTGAGGCGGAGGTCACGCTGGAGAGTGGTGCGCGTGGGCGGGCGGCGGTGCCGTCAGGAGCCTCGACCGGCGAGAAGGAGGCCATCGAATTGCGCGATGGCGACAAGAAGCGCTGGATGGGAAAAGGCGTCTCGAAGGCGGTCGCCAACATCAGCAAGCTGATCGCGCCGGAGTTGTTAGGGAAGGAAGCGTTCGA
>JAUXQT010000020.1 GCA_030682135.1 Nitrospirota bacterium
ACTGTAACGATTGATTCGGGAGTAATTCGACGTGACGCATCGAAGTATTTCCACTTCACGGGTTTAGGCTGCGTATTGTAGTGCCGGATATAGCGCATGAGCTTTCGTTTGAGGTCCGGCACTGAGGTAAAGACGCCACGAGCGATCACGTCGCGTTCGATCTTGGCGAACCACAGTTCGACCTGGTTGAGCCAGGAGGAGTACGTTGGGGTGACGTGCAGCTGCACCCTCGGATACTGGGCGAGAAACGCCTCGACCCGCGCGGTCTTGTGCGCCGAGAGGTTATCCGCAATCACGTGAATCTCTTTGCCTCTGGGCTGATGGGTCACGATGTCGGTGAGAAAGGCGACGAACTCGGCCGAGGTGTGGCGCGGGGCGGTCTTACCCAATACCTCGTCCGTCTTGGTGTTGAACGCGGCGTACAGGGAGAGGGTGCCGTGACGGACGTACTCACAGCCATGGCGTTCGGCTCGCCCCGGCGACAAGGGCAACACCGGGTCTGTGCGATCGAGCGCCTGAATCGCGGTCTTCTCGTCGACGCAGAAGACCGCGGCGTGCTGCGGCGGGTGCAGATACAGGCCGATCACATCGGCCGCCTTGGCTTCGAAGTCCGGATCGTTGGAGGCCAGATACCCTTCCAGGCGATGCGGCTTGAGGGCGTGCTTGGCCCAGATCCGCGTGACCGTCATATGCGAGATGTCCCCCAACTGCGCCGCCAGCTTGCGCGAGGACCAATGCGTCGATCCGTCACTCGGGGTGTGTTTCGTCGTCCAGGCCAGGACGCGGGCCTCGATCCGATCGGTGACTTTGTAGCGCGTACGCCCGGCGTAGCGGGCGAACAATCCCGCCAGCCGATCCGCGGCAACGCGCTGGCTCCACCGACTGATGTAACTGTCATTGCAGTCCAACTTGGCGCGAATCGTGGCCCACGTCAGGCCATCGGCCAGCAGCAGAATCAGACGGGCATGCCGAGCGGAATGGGCTCGACCATTGCTGGCTCTCGCTTGGCGCTGCAGTTCCATGCGTTCACTCTTGGTCAGTGTCATCACGTCCTCCATAGACGTCATGATACTACCATTTTAAACGTTACAGTCCACTAGTCTCGTAACGACCATCCCTGCTAAGACGCGGCAATCCGCATCTGTGGCGCCGATGAATACGGCCAATCTGTCCATACGGCGTGCCTGCTCTACCCGAGGGGTTATTTTCAACTCAACCCCAGCGAAGAGAGAGGAGGTGATTCTATCAAAGCTGCATGCCTGCAAGAGACTGGCAGGCAGCTCAATTTTCGCCAATACAGCAGGAACCGCTCAGATCTGCGAACGACAACCCTTATGCGTTTTCCTCTTCCATTCCTGACTCGCCCCTCTTACGATACAGCCAACGCCTTGAGGAATAGGTTCATATGTCACGCTTATCGCTCGATCAACTTGAACAACTCGTCCAGGGTCACCACTGGGATCCTCTTGCGATTCTTGGTCCCCATCCAATGGTCCAGGGAAGTTCCCAGACTGTTGCAGTTCGCTGCTTCTTGCCGGAGGCCATTGATGTGGCCCTGCTTCTCAGCGGACAAGATCGGCAGCCCATTCCGATGGTGCGCGCCCATGAAGCCGGTGTGTTCGAAGCAATCGTTCCTGGGGCGCTCGGACCGGTCCCTTATCGCCTTCGCATCACTGGCCATACGGGCCAGGTCTCGGAACGGCATGATCCCTATGCCTTCCCCCCCCTTCTCAGCGACTTTGAGCTGCATCTCTTTGCCGAGGGCACCTTCTTCAAAGCCTACGAGACCATGGGCGCCCACCTCCGGACCGTACAGGGGATCGCCGGAGTTCATTTTGTCGTCTGGGCACCGAACGCCCTGCGAGTCAGTGTCGTGGGCGACTTCAACCAATGGGATGGCCGCCGCCACCCTATGACGAATCGCGGAGCCACCGGACTATGGGAACTCTTCATTCCGGACCTTACTGACGGCACACTCTATAAATATGAAATCCGTTCCCGCCATCATGACGCCCCGCTCCAGAAAGCCGATCCCTATGCGGTCGCATCGGAGCTGCGCCCTAAGACCGCGTCGATGGTCCACGCACTCGCTCCCTACCGCTGGAAGGACCAGTCCTGGATGGCGGCTCGGGCACAGCAAGACCCGCTGGCAACGCCCCTCTCAATTTACGAGGCCCATCTCGGATCCTGGATGCGTATCCCTGAGGAAGCAAATCGATGGTTGACGTATTCAGAACTAGCCGAAAAGCTCATCCCCTACGTGAGGAATATGGGGTATACCCATGTCGAACTACTCCCGATCACCGAACATCCGTTCGACGGATCATGGGGTTACCAGACCACCGGGTACTTTGCCGCAACCAGCCGGCACGGGTCTCCCGAAGACTTCATGGCCTTCGTCGACGCGGCGCATCAAGCCGGAATTGGTGTGCTCATGGACTGGACCCCCGCACACTTTCCCGACGATCCGCATGGGTTATCCCAATTTGACGGCACACATCTCTACGACCATGCCGATCCGAGACTCGGGTACCATCCCGACTGGCACAGCCGCATCTTCAATTACGATCGAGTCGAGGTCCGAAACTTCCTGATGAACAGCGCTCTCTTTTGGCTGGATCGCTACCACATCGATGGCTTGCGCGTGGATGCCGTCGCCTCGATGCTCTATCTCGATTATGGCCGGAAAGAAGGAGAATGGATTCCCAATCAGTTCGGCGGGCACGAAAACCTCGGAGCGGTCACGTTACTCAAAGATTTAAATGTCCTGGTCCACCGTGACTTCCCTGGCGCCATCACCATCGCCGAAGAATCCACGTCCTGGCCGGGAGTCTCACGCCCTACCTATGCGGGAGGGCTCGGCTTCACGTTTAAGTGGAACATGGGCTGGATGCACGACATGCTGGAATATTTCGGACGCGATGCCGTCCACCGCCCCTTCCACCAGAATCAGCTGACGTTTGGACTCCTCTATGCCTTCAATGAAAACTTTGTCCTGGTGCTCTCGCACGATGAAGTCGTGCATGGAAAACGGGCGCTGCTCGACAAGATGCCCGGCGACGAGTGGCAACGCTTTGCCAACCTCCGCGCGCTCTACAGCTTCATGTACGGGCATCCCGGCAAAAAAATGCTGTTCATGGGTGGAGAGTTCGGGCAGTGGCGTGAGTGGAACCATGATACCAGCCTGGAATGGCATCTCTGCGCGCTGGATCGGCATGTGGGGCTTCAGCGATTCGTGCGGGACCTGAACTGGCTCTACCGCCAGGAGCCGGCGCTGCACGAACTCGATCACGAGTGGACCGGCTTCCAATGGGTCGACTTTCGCGATGCGGACCATTCCGTCATCGCCTTCCTGAGAAAAGCTAAAGACCAGGATAACCAGATACTGTGTGTGTGTAACTTCACCCCTGTTCCCCGCTACAACTATCGAGTTGGCGTGCCTCGCGAAGGCTACTACCGTGAACTATTAAACAGCGATGCTTCGGCGTACGGCGGGAGCAACCTGGGCAATGCGGGGGGGCTCCAGACACAGGCCCTCCCCTCTCATGGTCTACCCCATTCACTCACAGTCACCCTCCCACCCCTATCGGTGTTGTTCCTCAAGCGAACCTGATCGAGCAGAGCGCGGAGAAAACCCTCCAACGCAAAAACCGTAATGCGTTTCTCGTGAAACGTATCTGGCATCCGGAGTAAGAGCTGATGGCTGAATGCTGGCGGCTTGAGTCGCGAGAGGCGGTCGCTTCACGAGCGACGAACAAAGAGGACTACCAAGTGCGGAAAGGCCCGCAATCGAGATGAATGAAGTGCTTACGCGGATAGTATCCAACCCCACCGTATTGTAGCTTCATCGCAGCATGCCGCAGCTCACGAGGCGTGACGCCGGGAATATAGAAATCCAACGCTTGACCCTCGATATGTAAACTGTGCCGCGCCACGCGCCGGCTCCGTTTCACGAGCTGTGCATTGTACTCGGGTGACCGATAGCCGGAAATCACGTGGATCTCTCCGGCACCATCAACCGCCTTCTGCACGAGATTCACATGCTCCAGCATCCGCACGTCGATGGCGGCCACTTCTCCCGTGTGATGGCAACGAAGAATATGGTTCACCTCATCCAATGCCGTCAGGTCATAGTTCCCTGCACCGTCTCGATAGCGGACTCGCAGCCGTTCGTCGGTGTGCACGTTGAAGAACGTCAGCTCCCCATCGGGAAGTTCCTCCGCACGCGCAACCGAGGGACACAACAGCCTGCTGCCGAGCAACAACAGCCCGACAACGGACGTTTTCAAGAGAGACCGACGAGTCCAGGACCAGGAATCTTGATGTGGCAAAGAGAGGCTCCGGGAGAAAAAGCACTGCATATCGGCAGAACAACTCTTTTGCTTGTATCAAACACCAGAGTGTCCGTCAACCATTTCCTCTACCGGCCCATGTGTGTGACATCAATGAGAGCTGCTAATTTCAGTACTAGGGAAGGTCTGATTTATTCGCCTCTCCTGCTGTGCTATGAGAAGCACAGCACTGATGAGGAGGTGCCCCCATGCCGCAACAGACGTTTGCCGAGGTCACGTTTGAGCAATATCGCAAGCCCACCCGCCGTGAGCAGTT
>JAUXQT010000034.1 GCA_030682135.1 Nitrospirota bacterium
GCGAAATTGGTTTCGGAACTCACCGGATCATCGAGCCACATCACCCATCATCCGCTGCCCGCCGATGATCCCAAAGTCAGGCGGCCCGATATCAGCTGGGCGCGGACCCTCCTGAAATGGGAACCTCAAGTGCAGCTCGAAGATGCCCTCTCACGCACGATCGAATACTTCAGAAAAGTGATTTAGCAGAATGCTGCTTGGTTTCTCTTGTCTATTTGGTCTGTTTGGTTGAACTCAACCAACCAGATGAACAAAACAAACCAGATAAACCAGATCAACCTTCCGCCCCGCCTTGACCGCGTTCAAACTCCCGCTGTATCCTGTCAAAACGTCATGAAGGAAGAGCTGTATGCTGTCTGATCCAAGTAACCAGGCGGAAGCGTCGGTCGAACCCATCGAGTCGGTGGGCACGGAAGTCATTGCGCCCATACCGATTCCAGAATATGTCGCCGAATTGGTCACGCGCGCCAAAGCCGCCGCGAGCCGACTGGCTACGCTGTCGGCTGCGGTGAAGGATCGAGCCCTTCTTGCGATGGCAGAAGCGCTGGAAGAGCAGAAGGATGCGTTGCTGGCTGCGAACGAACTGGATCTGGAGGCCTTCGGGACTGCGCCGGAGAAGAAGGCGATGGCAGATCGGTTGCGCCTCACGGACAAGAGAATCATCGAGATGGCGGCAGGCCTGCGCGAGGTGGCGGCGCTCCCTGATCCACTCGGTGACATGCCAAAGATGTGGACCAGGCCGAACGGGATGCAGGTGGGGCGTGTGCGGGTTCCGATCGGCGTCATTGGCATTATTTATGAGTCCCGTCCGAACGTCACGGCCGATTCCGCCGCCCTCTGTTTGAAATCCGGGAACGCCTGCGTGTTGCGGGGCGGGAGCGAGGCCATCCATTCGAATACCGCGATCGCAACCGTCTTATCTGAAGCGGCAGAGAAAGCCGGTGTCCCGGCCGGGGCGATTACCTTTGTGGCACGGCCTGACCGTGAGCTGGTCCCTTTGTTACTGAAGCAAGATCGCTATATCGACCTGATCATCCCGCGCGGCGGCGAATCGCTCATGCGTGTCGTGACTGAACATGCCACGATCCCTGTCATCAAGCACGACGCCGGGGTCTGTCACATCTATGTCGATGCCGACGCTGATCCGGTCATGGCGGAGCGGGTCTGTTTCAATGCGAAGGTGCAACGGCCGTCGACCTGCAATGCCGTGGAGACCCTCTTAGTTCATCAGGGCATTGCGCGCAACTGGCTCGCCCCATTTATTGAGAAGTTGGTCGAGGCCAAGGTCGAGGTTCGCGGCTGCCCGAAGACCTGTCAGTTGTCATCGTCGGCCAAACCCGCGAGCGACGAGGATTTTGGAAAAGAATTCCTCGATCTCACCCTGGCGGTCAAAGTGGTCAAGAATGTCGATGAAGCGATGGAGCATATCGCCAAATATGGGTCACGCCATACGGAGGCGATTGTGACTTCCGATTATCCCAAAGCGATGCGATTTTTGCGCGAGGTCGATGCCAGCGCGGTGTTGGTGAATGCCTCGACCAGATTAAACGATGGTTTTCAGTTTGGGCTGGGAGCGGAAATCGGGATCAGCACCTCCCGTATCCATGCCCGAGGCCCGATGGGGCTTGAAGAGTTGACCTGCTTTAAGTTTATCGTCTTGGGGAGCGGGCAAGTCCGCGAGTAGATGTCCTCCGATCCACTCTCTCTCGCATTGAGAACGCCCGGTCACCTTCACTTTCCAGTCAATCTTCCCTTCGCACAGGATCTCGAACAGGCGGGAGGACGAGTCGTCCGCCAGCCTACCGGGCATTTTGTGTTTTTCCGCCCGGACGGCCGCCGGTTTCTGGCAACCGATCCGGATGGACACCCGTTACATGAATGCGAGTGGGGAACCGATGCCGCAGGCACTGAGGTTTTGCTCCGTGCTCGAATCCGTTTAGATTGGGGACAATGGGTGGGGTTGAAGCCGGCTGGGTTGGTGAATGAAACCAGCCTTAATCTTGCCAGTAAGCCCGGTTGGCAGCGGCTGACGGCTGACGATCTGCGAGCGATGGCCGCGCAGGCTCTTCGAGTCCCGATCGAAGAAGTCAGGTTTTTTTACCGGGATGAGGATCTCGTGATCGGGCCGACCGGTCGAGCAACGATTCGCCAACGAAAAGATGCCTTCTATGTCCTTCAGGATGGGGACTTCGAAGGAGCTCGTTTTATGTCCTGCATGGGAGCGATGAATTGGGCATCGATTGATTTTTTGCCGGTCGTTGAACTCTTCAAGTCACTGTTGCCGGGAACAGGGTCTGCTGTGTTTGAATTGATACGAGGACTCTACGACGATCAGAACGAGAAGCGTGCGACTCCACGCCCCTTGCGATATCGGGGGATTCCGACCTATCCGTCGGAAGCGGCCTTTGGTTTGTTTAGTAGTTTCTTTACCCCGCAGGCGACTGGGGGGAGCCATCCGTTCACGCTCTTTATGAATCCTGAGCGGTCCAATCAAGTCAGTTGGCTGCCAGCCGGGAAGCCGCCGACTCGATATTTTGGTCAACGCGCGGAGGCTTGTCTGACATTCCAAGACGGCCTGTTGCGCAAGGTGACCGTGGCGGCAGATTCCTCAGGGCTATCCTATATGAGCTCGAAGGGCCGTCGGTTTGCCCACTGTGACCGGAGTGCCGCGATTGCCGGTAGGCATATCATCCTGAAGGATCGTGATCGTGAGACCACGCTGGCCATGACCCTGCCGCCGGGGAGCCAAGAGCAGACTGGCGCGCCTGTGGCCATGAGCCCGGTCGATTGGCGGTCGGTCTTTGTCCAGGGAGTTCCGTTCATCCCTCCCTCCAAAGCCTATGGCGCAGTGTTGCTCTATCCGGAAGACGAATCCCAAATCGGTGAACGGGCAGCGCAACCGTTTGTCGCGGATTATCTGCAAGATCTTGGTGAGCAGGACAGGGAAATTGGCGCGGCGCTTTCGCATGCCGGACGCGTCTTCATCGACAACGGCGATGCCGTGATCGCGACCTGCATGATGTTTGATCGGCCAAGAGACTATACCGTGCGGATCTATGATGCCGCGCTTGCGCAAAAGCAGGCGCAACAACTCTGGAGCGTCTGTGCTGAGTTGCAGCGGTGGGATTGGCTCTCACACATCCGATTCGTTTCGATCGAAGGACCGCAAGAGGCTCCTCATTCCTATGATTTATTGTATCACTGGGTACCCTATGCCGATGGCGACCAACCAGCCAGGTTGGCCGAATGTCTGAAGGGGATCAGCCAGGCTCTTCGACGGGGAGGCCATGCCTTCGTCATTGGTCCGGCGCAGTTGGGTCGACAGGGTTCGACCGTTGGACTCCAGGTCTGTTGGGAAGAGTTGGTTGAACGGCTTCCCACGTTTCGGATGCATCGCACGATCTTGCCGAGAGCCACACTCAAGGCTGGGCTGACGTTGTTCCACATGAAGAAGGTGTAACATGCTTGCACTGCATGTCATGGATCGATTACGGTGACCCCTATGAGCGAACCGACACCAGAGCAAGTCGACGGCGAAGAGCCGAGCGACAAAGTCGTCATCTATTGGGAGCGGGAATATTCGACAGCTTTCGCGCCGGAGCGATTGAAGCTCGACTTCATGCCGCATCGGCCCTTGTTGTCCGGGATGTCGTTGAACGAACAGAGGACGGTGGCGGTCGAGGGTTACAAGGTGATTCCTGACGATTGTGGACCGGTGCGAACAGTGGGGCAGTACGGGTGGCTCATTCGGTCTCCCGCGGACTGTAAAATTCGCCGAACGGCCGATGGGGTCAAGTGGCAGGCCCCGCCGATTTTGCCAGAAGAGCGAATCCTGGGCTACAAGTCGTTTTCAGGGACCTATGTCGATCTCATTTTAAATAGCGGGTATCCCAAGCTCTGTTGCGGCATCCGGTTCTACTATCCCAAGCAGGTGGGTTTGATGATGAAGGACGTGCCGAACCATTTCTATCATTATCCCGATCGGACGTTTTTTGTATGGGAGGGAATTAAGACCCAAGAATATAAACGCACGCCGAATATGTACGACTGGCTCAAGGACTATGATGCGTTCACGGCAAATTTCCTTCTGCAACTCACGAAGCCGACGACCATTAAGCGGGGCGATCCCATCGGCATCGTGGTTCCGGTGATGCTGCCCAAGCAGTTTTCGCTCGAAGAGCTTAAACATCCCAGCGGAATCTAGTAGTCTGGTGCCCGCAGTCTTCCACGGTGAACGGCGAGGTCATGAACCTTCTCGCTCGTTGCACCGCGGTCCTCGACCCATTTCTCCGTCCCCATATCGGATAGGCCGTGAAAGTGCGCTCCCGCCTCAATAGAAATTGTCGGAGTGCGGATATCGCCGATCACAATCCCCGGATTCAGGATGGTGACCTTTTCAGAGGCCGTGACATCTCCCTTGATTTTGCCGCTCGTGATTAAGACCCCGGCCGTGATGTTGCCTTTGATGATCGCATGTTCCCCAACTGTCAGCGTTCCGGTTGAGTGGAGTTCACCTTCAAGCTGACCATCGACCCGGACGTTTCCCTCCAAGGTCAGGGTGCCTTTAAAGACGACGTCCTTTCCCAGAAAGGTAAAATCCTCCTGCCCCGTGACTGTTCCCGGTTGAGTGTTTCCGAACGCCCACATGACATCCTCCTAATACCTGCGCTCCCTATGATCAGCCCGCACGGCTGTTCGGATCGGTCGCTCGGAGGCCCTGTGCGTGAGAGTTGGGCTTCCATGTTGCTGTGCGTTCATACGAGAGGCAGTCAGGTTACGTTTCATGGGCCCTATACAGCGGCTCGCTTGATGGGTGAGACGCTGGCGTCATCGACGGAGCGGAGCGTCGTTTCCCGGCTCACTTCTCGTACTGCTTGTGTCATCTCCAATGTGCCATTGAAGAGCACGCCATCCTCGATCGAGAGCATCGGAGTCTTCACGCCGCCATTCAGCACGGCAGGAGCGAGCAACTTGATTTTTTCTTTTGCCACAACATCGCCGGTGATTTTCCCCATACAGACGATGGTCCCTGCGCTCACTTTGGCTGTGAGGACGGCTTCTTCTCCGACCAACAGAGTCCCGTCGGTGTGGATCTCTCCATCGAGGAAGCCATCGATTCGCACAGTCCCGCTGTATGAGATCGTGCCTTTGAATTCGACGCCTTTGCCGACGAAGGCCACGATGGCTTCAGTCGATTCCGGTCGAGAGTTTGGCGATGAAGGGATATTGCCCTCCAGGTCTGAGAGGGATTGCGTCGAACGTCTATTGTCCTGCTTTTCCGGCTGCCACATAATCGGTCCTCCTCTGTGTGTTGGATCAGGTAACGTTGGTCTCAGTTTCTGTTATGACCTGTATCGGTTGGTGAACGAGAAATATTGAGCGTTCGATGCCGATGTGGCCCAACTATGCATCTCGCTGCCCAGTTTTTCTCCTGGAGAGATAGGAAGGCATCTCGCCTTGCATGCAGCGGCCCACTATACGTTGTGGGCTCGTGAGTCATGGGGGCGGCCCATGGGGGAAGGCTTTGCAGTGGATGTGTTTGACGAGAGGTCTTTCACGGGGGTGGGAACGACTCAGCCTACTCGATGGTAGGTACGGCTATTTCGAGAGAGGAGTCTTGGTGTCATCAACTGGGGAGGTGGAATCTCTCTGTGCGGATCGGTAGAGTGAGTATCGTCTCACGGCTTGACAGCGTTCCTTCGGCCTCAGTAAGATACCGCAACCTTTAATGCTCATCCTGCGAGGTGAGCAAGGAGTGTTTGTGGGCTTCAAAGACCTGTCCGTCTGCCGATGTACCTCAACCTTCTTGTCGAATTTCGATGAGAGGGTTTTTTTATGCGTGGAATCAAAACGATGAGCCCTACACCTCAGGATCGACCTCAAGAGCGGCTCGTGATGGACACGGGAGATATTGCGCGGGCAGTCACCCGGATTGCCCATGAAATTCTCGAACGGAATAAGGGCGTGCAGGATTTGGCGCTGGTCGGGATTCGAACCGGGGGAGTGCATCTGGCCCATCGGCTGGTGAAACGTATCCAGGAAATTGAAGCGGCGTCGGTGCCGATCGGTGAGTTGGACATTACGCTCTATCGGGACGATCTTTCGATGCGGAAAGAGCAGCCGATTCTCCGTAAGACATCGGTTCCGTTTGATATTTCTGACAAGATTATTGTGTTAGTCGATGACGTGTTGTTCACAGGGCGAACCATCCGCGCGGCGATGGATGGGTTGATCGATTTTGGCCGACCGGCGGAGATTCAGCTGGCAGTGCTGGTCGACCGAGGCCATCGTCAGTTGCCGATCAAGGCTACGTATATCGGGAAAAATATTCCGACGTCTCGGGAAGAGAACATTCAAGTGTTGTTGGAAGAACAAGGCGAAGATGATCGGGTGGTGATTCTCAAGGCCTGAGGTGGAGGAAACGATGAGCCTCAAACGCAAAGACCTCTTGAGCCTAGCGCCCTTGTCGGTCGACGAGATCCGTTTAATCTTGGAGACGGCCGATTCGTTCAAGGAAGTGAGCGGGCGGGAAATCAAAAAAGTCCCGGCCCTCCGCGGGCGCACCGTGGTCAATCTGTTTTTTGAGCCCAGTACGAGGACGCGCACCTCGTTCGAGTTGGCAGCGAAACGGCTGAGCGCCGATGTGATCAACTTTTCGCCGTCGTCGAGTAGTGTGGTCAAAGGCGAAACATTGCTCGATACTGCGCGCAATATCGAGGCGATGCAGGCGGATATTATTGTCTTGCGCCACCCCTCGGCCGGTGCAGCCGAGGCCCTGGCCCGCGGGGTGAAGTCTTCCGTGATCAATGCCGGAGACGGGTGGCATGAACATCCGACCCAAGGCCTCTTGGATCTCTATACCATTCGCGAGCGGGGCCTGTCGTTCGAAGGGCTGAAGGTGGCAATCGTCGGAGATGTCGCGCATAGCCGGGTGGCTCGTTCGAACATTCATGCGCTGGCCAAGTTAGGCGCGGAAGTGCGGGTCGTAGGGCCGCCGACGATGATACCCAGTGGCGTCGATAAGCTGGGCGCACGGGTTTATTATCATCTCGACGAGGCCTTACGCGGCGTGCAGGTCATCATGATGTTGCGATTACAGCTCGAACGGCAGGGCAAGGCAATGTTTCCGACCATTCGGGAATATGCGCGGCTCTATGGGTTGACGGCTGAGCGGGTCAAGTTAGCCGATCCAGGGGCCATCGTGATGCATCCGGGTCCGATCAATCGAGGGGTCGAAATTGCTCCGGAGGTGGCCGATAGTTTGTCCTCGGTCATTCTGGATCAGGTGGCGAACGGCGTGGCCGTTCGCATGGGTATTCTCTATCTTATGTCAGGAGCGAACTGAATCGTGGCTATTCACATTGCGGGCGGGCACGTGATCGATCCGGGACGGTTCAATGGCGTGGCCGATGTGCTGATCGATGAAGGGCGAATCGTCGCGGTGGGGCCGAATCTGACGGCTCCCGCGGGGGCCACGAAGATTGATGCCAGGGGACGATTGGTGCTTCCAGGCTTTGTCGACCTTCATGTCCATTTCAGGGAGCCTGGGTTCGAATACAAAGAGTCGATTCAGAGTGGCGCGGCGGCGGCGGTAGCCGGCGGGTTCACGTCAGTCTGTTGTATGCCGAACACGAATCCCGTCAACGACAATCAAGCGATTACAGAGTTCATGCTCGAGCGGGCGAGGGCGGCCGGGCTGGCAAATGTGTTTCCGATCGGCGCGATCACGAAAGGCTCCGAAGGGAAGGAACTGGCGGAGATCGGCGATTTGCGGCGTGCCGGTTGTGTCGCCATTTCGGATGACGGGAAGCCGGTGATGAACAGTTTGGTGATGCGGCGAGCG
>JAUXQT010000041.1 GCA_030682135.1 Nitrospirota bacterium
TTTCTTGCCCTCTTCGACGATTTCTTTCACCGTCTTGTCCGGATCGAGCTGTGGTTCCTGTTCCAGCAGACCGACGCTGTAGCCCTTCGAGCGGGTGATCTCCCCGGTATAGTTCTGGTCGGTTCCGGCAATGATCCTGAGCAGCGAACTCTTGCCCGATCCGTTGAGGCCCAACACGCCGATCTTCGCGCCGTAGTAAAACCCCAAATAGATCTCGCGCAATACCTGCTTCTTCGGCGGATAGATCTTGCCGACATTGACGAGTGAGAAAATGACCTGCTTATCGTTTGTAGTCGCCATGCATTCCCCTACCTAGTGATGAACTGGTGAGTTGAAAAGAACCATCGTGCGGGATGCTCACAGGAACTTGTGCCAGCACCGGCTACAGCGAATGCAGGACTTGGTGCCCCGCCTGTGCCTGAACGGCCAAGCCGGCAAGGCCGGCCCTGACCTCCGACGCGTTGTGTACGGGGCTGCCAAAGGCCACCCGCCCACCCTGCATGCGGCCTGGAGTGGTGAGCCGAAGGTGAAAACCCAACCGGTCCAATGCCGTCACTGTCGCCTGCTGCGCCTCTGCATTGCCGAATACACGGGCCAGTAGCAGCAACGTCTCCGCCTGCTCTGTATTAAATTCACGGATAAGTGTTGAGGCCTCATCGGCAAGCGGGTCCACGGCCGCCCTCGCGTAGTCGTCCGGCATCACCCAACCCATCGACCCAAACCCTCCGACAAAATAGATATCCGCCAGTGCCATGCGGAAAAAGCTAAAGTCCTCGAAGTCCACCCAGTAGGAGGCATTGGCATGGCGTGCCAGGTAGAGCTCGCGAACCTGCAGGGCTTCCTCCCTCGGCACCTTGGTCACCGACCCCATCAATGTCACCCTGGCCGCACCCAGCGGATCGCTGCGGCTCTCAGGCGGTGTTACGAGCAAGCTGGCCCTTGGATCGCCCAGGAGATTTTGCGTATGCATCGCCATCGTGCTGATCAGAAAAACCGGTTGCCCCTCCTCGTCCAACCCGTAGGGCATCACCGATCCGAAGGGCCAGCCAGGCTGCTTGCGCGAGAGCGTCGAGAGACTACCCGACGACTGTAAATACACCAGCGTCTTGGCCCGCTCGGCATGGGACGGTTCAGGAACGTCAGGACCCTCTGAATCAGGCCCGCTGCTATGTTGTCCCGATGAAGACATGTCTGATCTCATACTCCCTGCAATGAACCGGATGACACCTTACCCTGGATCTGTCGAACATTTCCACTGAGGACGGGGTCGTGCCGGAGGATTCAGTTGGACGTAGGCAGAGCGGTTCACATTCCAATTTCTTGCGATACCCGGACTTCCGATTCGTCGTCGATTTCCTCCAGGCAACTGAAGCAGGTAAAGGGAAACCGGTCGACGGGGATCGCACAGGATTCGCCGATGGACGAATCGTCTATCGCCGGCCCACCGCATTCTTTATGGATTAAGACGAGCATAGGGCTCCCTTCACACTATGTTGCACTCACGACAAGACGCCGAAACATATCCAGATGCTCAGGACTACTCAGGCGATGGTCGCCCGGAACGAGATGGAGGTCGATCGGAAACGAGGGAGCGAGACCTCGCAACTGCTCAACGAACTGACTGCTGCCTTGCGGCAGAATCACCTGGTCTTGCTGGCCGTGGAGAATGGCCGTGCTCACTGGCCGCAGCCGGTCGAAACTCCTGCCCCAGTAGGCCCTGCTCTCTTCCACCCAGTTCCAGGCGAGAGGATAGTCCCGATGGGCCGGCTCGTCGTCCCAGGGCATCCAGCCGGCGGTATGCCAGTCATGGCATCGCTCCGGTGCAATCGATTGCGCCCGCAGGCCCATCATATTGAACGCCGGTGCGATGAGCACCAGCCGCTCGATGCCAGCACATTCCTGCGCCATCAGCCAGGCGATCCAGCCTCCGAGTGAATTGCCGACGATGGTGATCGGCGGTCCACCTTTGAGCCTATTCAGAACGAGCCGCGCGTCGGCGATCCAATCGGAGAGCGTATAGTCGACGAACCGTCCCTCCGAGTCGCCAAAGCCTCGCACATCGTAACAACAGAACCCCCAGCCTTCTTCTTCACACCATTGCGCGAGCGCTTTGCTCTTGTTGCCCCACCGTTTAGAGAGAAAGCCGGTGATGAACAGAATCTGGCGATCCTTCCCCATCGCGCGATCCCCTCGAATCAGCTTGCCATCGGCGCCTTTGAGCTCGAAGGACTGTGGACCGCTCATGGATGAATCACTGCCTTGGTAATGAACAGACCCAACCGCTGCAATACCACTCGCGGGATCTCGTGCCCACCTCGGAAGCTGTGCCAATCAACCGCAAGCCCCCCGTGCAGCAACGTGTCTCGCAGCTTTTCTGCCCCCACGTAGGGCAAGATCTCATCCTGCATCCCATGGCTTTGAAAGACCGGCAGGCCTTTGCGCTTATGCAGGAGCGGGCCCCATTCCTGTGCGGCGAGGAGCGTGCCGGACATTTGAATCAGCCCGGCATAGGGCTGCGTCGTTCTGAGCATCAGATCGCAGGCCAACATGGCGCCCTGGGAAAATCCCCCCAGGATGGTCTTACGCGGCTCCGCGCCAAATTTCTGTTCGATTTCTTTGAGGAAGGTCAGCATCGTCTCGCGCGCCGGAGCCAGGCCTTTGGGAATGTCTTGCGAGAGGTCGCGTACTCTGCCGGCTGCGCGATCCTGCGCAATGCGAGTCATGTCGATGAGCCACCAGGCCCGCGCATCGCTCGGCCCGAAACTCAACGAGAGCGGGCCTTCGGGAAAGACGAACCTCGTGCCAGCCGGCACGTTCAAGACGTCGGCCAGCGAGACGAGATCGTCCCCCGGCGCGCCGAAGCCATGCAGGAGCAGGACGAGCGGACCACGCCCTCCGCCCTTGCCATCTGTGCCGCCCGTGATACGTGTCCGCAATCCGCCGATCTGTTCTTCGCGCATTCAGTATCCCGTTATTTCATATACCAATATTGCAGCAAGGCGACGATGCCGTAGAGCGACGACTCGATCACCGGCTGTTGATAGAGGGGCACGAAGGCCCCCTGTTCGTTCTCTTCCACTTCGTCGATCACATACTGGATCTGCTTCACGCGGACATCGTGATCCTTGCCGCCTCCCAAAGCCTGGACCATCTGGCGGCTGAGCCCGGCCAGCATAGCTGATTTTGCCTTGCTGGCCGACTGGTACAGCAAGTAGGAACCCATCAGCGCCAGCACGACGTTCAACGACCAGGAGAGGATCAACAGAAGAGGATAATTCCAGATATCGAAGTAGTCGTTCCGCGCGGCGATCATCACCAACAAAGCGATGAAGGGATAACGAATCAAGCGATTCACCACTTCGGTCCGTTGCGCAATGAGATCGACCACAGCCAGGTATTTCAGCTTTTCAAACTCGGCTTTCTGGGCCTGGCCCAGACCATATTCCCGGAGATATTCTTCTTGAACCTGATCGGACCAGCCACCGGTCGAGGCGGTCACCCAGCCGATCCACCGCCGGCACAGCATGACCGCATCGAACACCGCCAGATTGAGCAACACCACGAAACCGGCGCTGCTCAGCGCCATGATCCAATCGATGCCGCAACTCAACCGGCCGCGGCAGGGATGAATCATTTCTTCGTTCAAGACCCAATGCTGCAACGGCCACATGATCGCGAGATAGAGGAGGAACAAGAGAATAGTCCTGGTCACACGCTGCGCGGGCTTGCCGGCCTCGCGATACCAGGACCAGGCTTGATCCACCGTCGTCGCCGTCCTGGTCGCAGCCGGATGGTAGACCCGCTGCAAGTTGGTCCAGAAGGTCCGGAGTGACCATCGGCAGCGGCCCGACTCATCCTGAAATAAAAAATCCTCGCCGATCGCGTCGCTGTTCTTGGCCAAATCGCGCAGCCCCTTCCCCAGCATGACCAGACAGAGAGTCACGACGAAGAGGCGGAGGAGTTCGCTCGGCCAGACGCTGACCCCGGCGGTCCAGGAGAAGGGTTCCCCTTCGTCATGATTGGCTAACAGCGCTTCTGCCCCGCCGAAGGCGACGAAGGCTGCGAACGACGCGACCGCGACGAGGGCCGCGACCGTCAGCAGACGAGGATGTCGCAAGACCCACAGCCAGAGCCGCTCATTGCTCCAGGCGATGACCGTGGCGATCAACAGCGCCACGACCAGCGCCGCCGCGACCGCGGTGTTATCGAATCCGACTCCCTGTTTCAGGGCTCCCAGTTCATCCGTATGAGCCAGGTCCTGCCTGAGTGGATGGACCGTGCGCAGCCCCTCCTTGTCCACCGGGCTCAAGTCCACCGCCCCGTCGCGACTCACTTCAAAGATCCTGGGGTGAGATCCTGCATCGTAGATGCGGTCGTCCGGCGTCAAGTCGACATGGTACCCGGTCGTGCAGGGTCCCGTCGTGGACGGCTGATGGCCGGCCGATCCACAAGCGACAAACTGCACCGCTTGCAGGGCGGCTAGGTAGGCCGATGTTTGATAGCTGCTCCGGAACGGCGGGACGTCGCGTTGGAGTCCCCCCTCCAATTGCAGTCCGAACGGGGAGGCGATCACCATGTTGCGTGTCGATTTGTATTCGCTCGAATGGAGGTGGCGCGCATCGAGATCGACGGTAAAAAAGATCGCATGGGGGAACGCGGGCCTGAGGGCCTTGATGATGAGCAACGCGTCGTAGGGGTCCGTGCCCAGGATGCCGATGGCCCTCGCGCCTTCCCCTTCCTCGTAAATACGCGCGACCAAAGCCCGCACGTAGTCGAGCTGGCTCGTTCCTTCAGGACGGTCCCGCTGATCGTCTTTCAGGACCGTCTTGTCCGCGCGAGCGATTTTCCCCTTCTCTTCGCCCGGCACTTCCCCATCGAGGCCGCCGAGGTAGCTATAACGAAAGACGTTGAGCGTGAGCGACTCGTAGTCGGCGGGACGTTGAATCTGCAAATCGATGGCCTGCGACAGGGTCGGACACCATTTCTTGATGTCCACCGGAACCTGAATCTGTCTCAAGTCGGCTTCCGGAAACGTCGCCACCTTCGCACAGGCTGCGGCGCGGAACTCGATCGGCAGAGTCCGCCCGTAAAACGAATCCCATTCCCCGATGAGGATCACCGCGTCCCAACCGAGACGGACTTGCCGGCGCTCTAATTCCTCAACCAGCGCGCCGAATAGCCGATCGTCCGAGCCGACATCGTAGACGAGGCGAACGTTGGCAAGCGCCAGCCGGCGGTGAAACTCCTGCTCGCAGACCTCATAGGTCGTACAGGAGGTGCCTTTGCCGCCCTCTGTCTTGAGTCCGTAGGCGAGCAGGCCCTTCATCGCACTCGTCCAAGGCGAATAGAGCTCGATCGCGCCGTCGGCATTCGGCCAGACGCCGATTCCCTCGTGCGGCTCGCCATACAGGTCCCCGGCTTCCTGCAAGAAGCTGCGAAATTCCGACGAACTGCGCGGGCCCATGATTTTGAACGTGACTGCCTGTTGTACAGTCGGATTCAGACGGACGAGTTTTCGCTTATCGTCGGTCAGGAGACATTCATGTTTCTGTTTCGCCTCCTGGCAGACCAAGGATTGGGAAAGAGAGGTCAGGGTCGCCAAGAACCCCCGATTGAGGGCCTCTTCCGGCAGCCAGACGACCAGAACGGCGGAGGCACGCGAAGCCTCTTCTCCGCAGACGCGTGTCTTTCTCAAGCGATACCATTCATAGGGCAGAGCCTGCAGGGCTCCTTGCGGCTCCCATTCCACGAAGGAGAGATGGCCCTCGTCCTCCGGCACATAACAACCGACACCCAGCGCAGTGCCAATGGCATAACGATCGCGGATGCGCGACTCGGTGCCTTCGACGTAGGGCCCCCCGCTCGTGGTCACTAGGAGCACGGTGATGCGCTGTCCGCTCCTGGTCCGTTCGGCAATGGTCTGTCTCAGCGCGCCAAGCCGTTGCGAGAGGGTGGAGTCCGTTCCGGCAGTCTTGCCGGTCGGTCCCGTTCCGCGCAGGCCCCGCTGCACGGCTGCCACCGGATCTTCCCACAAGCGCGCACGAACCAACTGTTCGCCGGTCGTCGGGTTCATCTCCAGCCCCGTACCGACCGGCCGAGAGCTGCGCAGAGGCTCTTTCACCAGCAACACCCCGGCAATGGCCAGCACGAGTGTGAGGGCTCCCGCCACCGCTAGTTTCGAATCGCCGCGTCCTTTAGCCATACATAAGTCCGTTGTCTGTGATGCGCTGCGTGAACAAGCAGCCTATACAAATTGTGAGACGGTCCTACGAACTACAACTCACGGAGAGATGTTTGCCCCAATTGGGAGGCGCAGCCGCGTAGGCCTCCATGCCAGGCTGATCGTGATAGGGATGCTGCAGCAGTACGAGCAGCCGGTCGATTTCAGAAAAGTCCTTCTGCTGCGCCTTCTCGATGGCAGTCTGCGCCAGATAGTTGCGAAGGATGTACTTGGGATTGACGCGATTCATCCGGACGAGACGCTCCTCGTCCCGGCTCCCCTCTTCGCGCAACCGGTTCTTGTACCGGCTGGCCCATTGGTCGAAGGCCGCACGATCCACGAAAAAGTCACGAAGCGGCTCGTTCAACGAGGCGACTCCGCTCTGAAAGGAACCCAGCGTCCGAAACACGTTTGTGTAATCGACATGGTGCAGGTGCATGAGGGCCAGGAGGTCTTGAATCAACGAGGCATCCTCTTCCTTCGTCTCGATGAGTCCGAACTTGGCCCGCATCAACTCCATGTAGCGGCCTTCGCAGAGGGGAGTATAGCGATCCAGCGACGCTTTCAAGTCTTCCTTCTCTGCCAACGGGAGGAGCGCCTGCGCCAGACAACTCAGATTCCAGAGCCCGATATAGGGCTGTTGATTGAAGGCATAACGGCCGTTGTGGTCGGAATGGTTGCAGATGAAACCGGGGTCGTAGTCGTCGAGAAATCCGAAGGGACCATAGTCGAGCGTGAGGCCCAGGATCGACATGTTGTCCGTATTCATGACTCCATGCGCCCAGCCGACCGCCTGCCATTGCGCGATCAGCCTCGCCGTGCGCTCCACCAGCTCGGCAAAGAAACGGGCATACTTATCTGTCGCCGCCGTGAGATGCGGATAGTGCGTCGCAATCACGTAATCGGCCAAGAGCCTGAGCTGTTCATGTTGTTTTCGATAATAGAGAATCTCGAACGAGCCGAACCGCACATGCGAAGGCGCCATACGGAGCACGATCGCGCCAGTCTCAACCTGTTCACGGTAGACCTTGTGGTCGCTGCCCACGATGCACAAAGCCCTCGTCGTCGGGATGCCCAGGCCATGCATCGCTTCGCTGCAGAGATATTCGCGGATGGTGGATCGCAAGACGGCGCGGCCGTCGCCGTCGCGTGAAAAGGGCGTGGGGCCTGCGCCTTTGAGCTGCAAGTCCCATCGCTCACCTCGCCCGTTCTGGACCTCGCCCAGAAGAATGGCGCGCCCGTCGCCGAGCTGCGGCACATAGACTCCGAATTGATGGCCGGAATAGAGCATCGCCAACGGTTCCATCCCCGGAACCAGCATGCTCCCGCCAAACACGCCGGCAAATTCCGGCCGCTTCGCTTGCTCCGGATCAAGATCGATCAACTCAGCCGCCGCCCGATTGAAACTGATGAGATACGGCGGTTCCGAAAACGGCGTGGGATTCAGCTTCGCGTAGAGCGCCTCGGGCAGGCGGGCATAGGTATTGTCGAACGACAATGTTTCCAACTGGTATCTGCTCATGGGTGGAGCATGGCAGGACTAGCTCGATGTTTTCAAGCGAGGATAGGTCTCGTCCAACAGAGAGGTGAATTGTTCGGAGTCGAAGTCGTAGACCCACACCTCGCCGGTCGAGATGGAATAGACCCACCCATGGAGATCCACCTTCTTCTGGCGCAGAAGCAGGGCGACGGAGGGGTGGGTGCGCAGATGGTCGAGCTGGGACCGGACGTTTTCTTGCGTCGTCTTGACCAGCCGATCGGTACCCGTCAGATCGGTATAATGCTCGCGCATCAAGCGACGGGTGGTTTCAGCCTGCCCGACCCATTCCCTGAACGCCGGAAGATCGGACACGTCTTCGGGATTCAGCAGGGCCTTCATGACGGCGCAATCGGTATGGCCGCAGACGATGATGTGGGGAACTTTCAAGACCGCCATCGCATATTCGATCGTGGCCGTGCTGCCGCCTTGCATCGAGCCGTATGGCGGCACCATGTTGCCGGCGTTCCTGAGAATGAACAGCTCGC
Source organism: Nitrospirota bacterium (assembly GCA_030682135.1). GTDB lineage: Bacteria > Nitrospirota > Nitrospiria > Nitrospirales > Nitrospiraceae > Palsa-1315. The sequence goes on from JAUXQT010000041.1 coordinate 8,246, forward strand.
CGGGATCGGTCTGTGTGAGGAGGGTGGGGTCCACTCGCGAATCGGAACAGGTAATGAAGAGCGCCCTGGGAGACTGATTGCCGGAAAGCCTCGTAAACAGCGCTTTCTTCTTCTCGAACACTTCAGTCCGAAATTTGAGAAAACCTTTGACGAGTTTTTCCATCGTGCCGGTGCCTCTCTATTGGCTTCCGCTCTGGATCTCGCGGTCGAGCGTGAACACGAACACCCGTTCACTGAGCTGGACGTCGATGTCGGTAAAGAGCGCGAGCGTTTTAGCGCCGGTGATCTCGCTCACTTGCTCGCACAGTTTGTCGCGGCCCTGCGCGATGAGATTCTGCCGCAATCGTTTCACCATGTCGATGCCTTCCACCGTCTTGGCCAACTGACGTTCGGCCGGCGTCAGCACCCCCTTGAGCCGGACCACGACGAGATCCCGCACGATGAATGCGCGCACCTCATCGGGGCCGCGTCCCATGAATTCCTGCTCGAACTTGATAACGGCGTTGCGAATGGCGTTTTCCACGTCAGGCCCTCTTCTGATTCAACCCAAGATCGCCCGGATGGGGATTTCCGTTCGCCCTCGGCGAGGTTTACCGGCCGAGGTTTTCCAGGTCCCGATCCACCGTGAACACGAAGACTTTCTCGCCGATCTGGGCATTGATATCGGTAAAGATGGCCAGCACCCTGGCCCCCACTATTTTGCCCACCTGTTCGAAAAGCTGATCGCGGCCCTGGGCAATCAGGGTCTGCCGGATTCGCTTGACCATCTCCACACCTTCGGCGGTCTTGGCCAATTGTCGCTCGGCCGGCGTGAGAACGCCTTTGAGGCGAACGACGACGAGATCCCGCACGACGAACGCCCGCACATCCTCCGGGCCCCGTCCCATAAATTCCTGTTCGAACTTAATAATGGCGTTACGAATCGCCGATTCAATTTCACCTTTGGTCAGTCCTCTGTTCATCACACGACCCTTCCGATCAGTTTGTAACAGCCGAGTATAGAAGTCCCCCGGTCGAGGTCACAAGGACAAATCTGCGCCTGGTTGGGCCGAACGGCATTATGCCTGGGTCCGAAGGCCTAGGTTCTGGTGGACAATGTACCCGATGCCTTGACTCCCCGGGGACAGATACCGGATAAAGAGGCATGAATGCGTCCGATGGCGTTCCCTGTGGACCACGTTGACCTGGGAATAGGTGGAACCATCGCGTTGGATACGACAGAGGCGGTAGGGTGACCGGCTCGTTTCGGGTCGGACGCAGTACAAGCCAACCGTGCGGCGTCGACAGTTCGTCGAGGTGCGCGGTTGGCTTTTGTGTTCTCTGAGCCCATGAGGTGCCTGTGTATGCCTTGCTGATCCCGCTGCTTCCCCTCCTGACGGCGCTGATTGTCGCCATGGGCGATGACGCGTCACGTCGTGCACGGACACAGCTCGCTATTATTCCGATTGGCGCGGCGTTTTGTGGCGCGGTCGCCACCCTCTACCTCGTGGCGACCCAGGGACCGATCAGCCTGCGCTTTTACGACCCTGCCTCGACGGCTTCGCTCACCTTTCCGATCGGTTTCTACATCGACCGGCTCAGCGCCGTCATGATGGTGCTGATCTCGGGCATCGGCACGGTCATCTACGCCTATTCCATCGACTACATGTACCAGGATCCTCACGAACCGCGGTACCTGGCCCTCATCGGTCTGGCGCTCTTCGTCCTGCTCTGCCTGGTCTCCAGTGCCAATCTCATGATGCTGTTTCTGTTCTGGCAACTCCTGAGTTTTCTGCTCTACCTCCTGGCCCATAACCATACCCATGCGGGAACGCTGGAGGGCGCGTTCAAGACGTTCACGCTGCTTCGAGTCGGCGACGTGACGTTTCTTGCCGGGATCGTCCTCGCCTATGCGCTCTACGGAACCCTGGAGTTTCCGGCGTTGTTTGCCAGGGCAGCCGAGTCGTCTGTGACGTTCTCCCTGCTGCCGGGACTCGATATCAGCGGCGCCACGGCGGTGACACTCCTCCTGTTCATCGGCGGGATGAGCAAGTCCGCGCAGTTCCCGTTCCACATCTGGCTCCCCCACTATCTCTATGCCCCGACGCCCGCGACGGCGTTGCTCCATGCCGGGATCATCAATGCCGGCGGCTTCCTGATCAACCGGCTGGCGCCGCTCTTCGGCCTCAGCTCGACGACGTTGCATGTGGCCTTCGTGGTGGGGACGCTGACCGCCGTGCTGGGCGCCTCCATGATGCTGGCGCAGAACGACATCAAAAAGACCCTCGGCTTCTCGACGGTCGGTCAGATGGGCTACATGATCATGGAGTGCGGCCTCGGCGCCTTCTCGCTGGCGGTCTTCCATCTGATCGCGCACGGGCTCTTCAAAGCCACGGTCTTCCTGAACAGCGGCAACGAGATTCATAAGGCCAGACAGGAAGCGCATCTCCCGCATACCGGCCAGGAGGAAGAGGAACAGCTCTTTTCCCCCCTCACCTGGTCGACCGGGTTCGTCACGACCTTGATGATTCCCCTGCTGATCTTGCTCCTCACCCACGGGGTGCTGCACATCCCCTTACTGGAATCCCAAGGCACCGTGATCTTTCTCTTTTTCATTTGGATCACGTCGTCACAAGCCATTCTGACGCTCACCCGCCTGCGTGCGGTGCCTTCCTGGGAAGTGTCGGCCGCGATGTTGTTTACACTCCTGTTTGTGGTGTTCATGTATCTCTTCGCTGTCGAGTCCTTCACGGCCTTCTTGTATCCGGACCCGATCGAGGTCGCGTCGTATTTCAAGGCCGCCGCGCTGCCCGGCTGGCTCTTTGACCTCATGATCGTGTTAGCCACGATCACGACCGTCCTCAGCTGGTGTTATCTCTATCTGCGCGCCCATGGCCGAACCATCTGGATGCCGGCCTGGGTCGAAGGCCTGCGGATCCGACTCTACGTCCTGTTCATGAACCGGCTGTACGTGGACGAGCTCTACGATCACTTCGGCCAGGCCATCGCACAGACCGCTCGTCGTCTCGACAACCGCACGGAACGATAAGGCCTTCGATTTCCGTGGGGTGCGCCGTAGGAAAAACGCGCTCGAACGACGACAGGTCCGCCGAGGAGGATTCGGACCGACTCAGTGCTTGACGATAGGCTAGACAACATACTAATGATGGACTCCGCGAGGGCCTCTGAAGCGGTCTGTGACCGCCCGATACCGGGTCAGCGCGAAGAGTGAATAGAGATATCTCACGTTCCGGTTCATGGAGTGCCAGTGTCGTTCGTACTTCTCATCCCCTTGTTATTGCTCGCGGCTGCGCTGATCGTATTGATCGGTCCCGACGACACGCGCGGCCTTCGTGCGAAGATCGCCGCCTATCCGATCGGAGCGGCTTGTTGTGGCGCCATCGGGACACTCTACGTCGTCGCCGTGCAGGGGCCCATTTCCATTCGATTCTACGATCCGGGGTCGGTTGCCTCGCTCATTTTCCCGATCGGTTTCTACATCGATCGGCTGAGCGCTATTATGATGACGTTGATCTCGGGCGTGAGCACCCTGATCTTTGTCTACTCGACCAGCTACATGTATCAGGATCGCCATCTGCGCCGGTATCTGGCCCTGATCTGCTTCACGGATTTTGTGCTGATCTGCATGGTCTCCAGCGCCAATCTGATGATGCTCTTTCTCTTTTGGCAAATCTTGAGCTATCTGCTCTATCTCCTCGCACACAATCATGAACATGCGCCAACGCTCAAGGGAGCCTTCAACACCTTTACGCTGTTACGCGTCGCCGATGCCGCCTTTCTGGCTGGAATCGTCCTGGCGTATGGCGTCTACGGCACCCTGGAATTTCAAGAACTCTTCGCGCGGGCCACTGAGAGGCCGGTCGCGTTCTCGCTCTGGCCCGGGATAGACATCGGTGCCGCGACGGCCATCACCCTCCTCATCTTCGTTGGAGCCATGGGAAAATCCGCGCAGTTTCCCCTCCATTTCTGGCTGCCCCGGTCGCTCTATGCGCCGACGCCCGTGCATGCCTTGCTCCACGCCGGGATTATCAATGCGGGCGGCTTCCTGATCAACCGGCTGGCGCCGCTCTTCGGACTCAGCTCGACGACGTTACATGTGGCATTCGTCGTGGGAACCCTGACCGCGGTGCTGGGCGCCACCATGATGCTGGCGCAGAACGACATCAAGAAAACGCTCGGCTTCTCGACCATCGGCCAGATGGGCTACATGATCATGGAGTGCGGGTTGGGCGCCTTCTCGCTGGCGGTGTTCCATCTCATCGCCCACGGGCTCTTCAAAGCGACGGTCTTCTTGAATTGCGGGAACGTCATTCATAAAGCCCGACAGGAACCGCACGTCCCCCATGTTGATCAGCAAGAAGAAGAAGAAAATTTCTCCCCGCTCGCTTGGTCGACCGGATTCGTGACGACACTCGTGATTCCCCTGGTCATCCTGTTGGTCACTCATGGGATCCTGCGCATCCCGCTGCTCGAATCGCAGGGAGCGGTCATCTTCCTCTTCTTTATCTGGCTGACCTCGTCCCAGGCCATTTTGACGCTCACGCGCCTGCGCACGATCGCCTCCTGGAAAGTGTCGTCTGCGATGCTCCTGACGCTGCTCTTCGTCGTCTTCGTCTATTTGTTCGCCGTCGAATCGTTCACAGCCTTCCTCTATCCGAATCCCGTCGAAGTGGCCTCGTACTTCCAAGCCGCGGATCTTCCCAACTGGATGTTCGATGGCATCGTCCTCATGGCCACGATCATGACCGTCCTCAGCTGGTGTTATCTCTACATGCAGGCTCACGGCCGGACGATCTGGATGCCGAAGTGGGTTTCACGCTGGATCGAGGGTGGACGAAACGGATTGTATGTCCTGTTCATGAACCGCTTGTACGCCGACGAACTCTATCAACTGCTTGGACAGACGGTCATGCGCATCGTCCATCGCTTCGACAAACGCGAACGCGGGTGGTCTCGATGATCGACGCGACCCTCATCCCTTGGATCGCGACCGGTATTCCCCTGCTGGGGGCGGCATTCACACCGGCGCTCTGGAGACACCCCCACCGGCTCATGGCCTGGTCGGTCGGCGTCTGCGCCGTCAGCCTGGCTTCCCTCGTGGGATTCGCCGGGTTTCTGATGACCCCGATCGAAGGCCTGCTCCTTCTTTTTTTGCTACCACTCGCTGCCGGGATGTCGCTCCTGGGCCAACCGCATCACCGAGACCATCGCGCATCCTGGGTCCTGACCCTGATATTTCTTGGCCTGGGACTCGGCGCGCTGACCAGTCAGCCCGTCGTCGACACACTGTTTCTGATGGCCATCCATGGCTTCGTCATCGTGTTGCTCTATCGGCATCACACGCCCCTCTGGCCCATCTCCTGGTGGGGCCTCGGGGCCTACACGCTCGGCGCCCTCTGCCTGTTGCTGACGCTGGTCGCCGCCCCGCCGCTGTCTTCGATCGCGGCGTTGCTGGCCTGTACGATTCTCTTGCCCGTCGTGCCGTTTCACGATGGACATCTCACTGCCCTGACCCGGTTACCGGGAAATTTGCCGTCGTTCATGGTGCTGCTCTTTCCGGCGCTCGGCCTGCATAGTCTGGCCCCGCTGGCGGCGACCTTGCCGGATTCCGTCGTGTGGATCATGAGCATCCTCGCCCTGGCCGGCACCGCCTATGGCGCCATCAAGGCGCTGGCTCAGTCGCGCGTACGCCTCCTGCTGGCCTACAGCAGCCTGTCGTTCTTTTCGATGCTCTGGTGGTGTGTGGTGACCACACGATCCGTCACGCCACGCGCCGCGCTCTTCGTCGGCGCCGTCGGTCTCGTGATGTGCGGGCTCCTGGTCGCCTGGCAAATCATCCGCACGCGTTATGGAGACGACGTGGACCCGCAAGCCATCAGTGGATTGGCCTCCACCATGCCCCAGTATGCCGTGCTGCTCTCTCTGCTGGCTCTGGCCGCCATGGGTCTGCCGCCGTTCGGCGTCTTCGCGGGCTTCATGGGCCTGCTGCTGTCATCGACGGCGGCGTTCTCCGCCGGCATCGTCATCCTCGTCTGTGCCTGGCTCGCGGCATCCTGGTATATCCTCGCCCTCGTGCAGGGTCTGCTGTTCGGGGCACGGCGGACAGATTTGCGGCATGCCGATTTACTCCAAACAGAACTGGTGTCGCTGATCATTCTCGTCTTGACCCTGCTCGCGCTGGGTGTGATACCGATCAGCCTCTTCGGGCCGGACCGGACAACCCCTCCGGCCAGCGCTCACTCAGGATCGCTCGTATGGAACCGATAAACCCATCGATCGACATCGAATCCAAACGGATGGCGCTGCGCGGCGTGGTCCAACTCGCCGGCGAAGTGATTGCGCAGTACTGGCCGATGCGGACCTTCGTCCACCACAATCCGCTCCATAGCCTCGAATATCTCCCGTTTGACGAGACGGCCCGGCGCGGCAAGCAATTCATGGGAGGGCATAGTTATCTCCCCGGCACGCTCTATCGCGAGTATCTGAAGACGGGCCGGATAGAAGTGCCCCATCTCGACGCCGCCTTGCAACCGCTCGTCCAGGATCAGTCGGTCACGATCGGCCCGCGCCGGATCGCGCACAGCGACGTCCTGCGGGTCTGCCTCACAGAGGGCCTCTGTGCGCCGGTGGCCGAGCCGCTCGACGATCAACTGCACGACCCCGCAAAAGACGTGATCGACGTCGTCGCAGCCAGTCTGTCTACCGAATGGGCGTTCCCCGATCTCCGCAAACGGATTCACCTCATCGTGGAAGGCGACCAGTCGGCACTGGGCCGATGGCTCACGCTGTCGCATTGGTGCGACGACACCTTCGGGACGCAGATCGTCCAGCAGATCAACCACGAACTCATTAAATGGTGCGAGGCCTTCCTGGACGAAGGCCATGCAACCTGGCCTATGCCGGGACGGGAGAAAGGGCTGTACCATGCCTGGAAAGACCTGGCGGCACAGGAATGGTCTCCCGTCGGGATCCCCGACAGCAGAAGAAAAATCTCCCGCCTGCCCGACTATCCAGAGGATGCGTTGCTGCAAAGTCTGGACGCGCTCGGCATTCCTTCGGACCTGCGCCAGGATTACTTGTCGCTGCAATTGACCGCGCTGCCCGGCTGGGCCGGCTTCATCAAGTGGCGCGCGGAAGAACGGGACTATCCCTGGCAGAAGGCCTATCCGGTCGGTCTCGTGAAGTTTCTCGCGATCCGCCTCTGGTACGCCAGCGAGCTGGTTCAGAAAACCTGCCGCGAAGAGCTCGGCATCGAAGGACGCTACGACGCCGTCGTCGCCTACATGCGCGAGCACCCCGACGAATACTATTTGAGGAGACAGCGGGTCGCCGGGCGGTTGCCCGCGCTATATGCGGAAGAAGTGGATCGGCTCCGGCACCACAAGGGAAACGGGTGGGGCCGTGTGATCGAGCGCTACGGAACGGACGTGGTCCCACGGCAGGAAATTGCCGCGCGCCGCGGCGCCGCCAAGCGGCTCGTGGCGCTGGCTCGTTCCTTGGAACTGGATCCGGCGGTATTGGCCGAGACGCCGCACACCACGCTGAAGCAACTCTTCGATTGGATGGAGGCCTTTCCCGAATCGGACCATGGCCCGGTCTGGCTCAAGGCCTTGGAAACCGCCTACCAGCAGCGTCTGCTCGCCCAGTTGCGGACCGCGGCGCAGCAGCGAATCGTGCCGGCGGATCAGCCTGGTACGAACCGGCCCTATTCGCAATCGGTCTATTGTATCGATGTGCGCTCGGAGCCCTTCCGCCGGCATTTGGAGTCCACCGGTCCGCACGAGACCTATGGGTTCGCCGGATTCTTCGCGGCCTTCATTCGTTATCGCGCGTGGGGGAAGGAACACGACACCGAGCAATTCCCCGTGATCATGCGCGCAAAGAACGAGGTGCGTGAAATTCCACGGAGCTATCTCGATCACAAAGTGTCGAAACACAAAGCCCGCACCAAGTGGGTCCATGCCGGCCATACGCTGCTGCACGATTTGAAAGAAAACGTCGTGACCCCCTATGTCATGGTGGAATCGCTCGGCTGGTTCTACGGCCTCCCGATCTTCGGCAAGACCCTCTTGCCGTCGCTCTATCAACGCTGGACCTCGTGGTTGCAGCGCCTGTTTGTGCCGGCCATCGCGACGACCCTGACCGTCGACAAGATGGCTCCGGCCGAGACCGCGGAGATGCTGGGGGCTGAACACCATGCCACCGTCAGAAAAGTGCTGCACGAACATGCGGGATTGCGCAGCTCGCGCATCACCCCGGCCCTTGTCGAAGCCCTGCGTCAACAAGCGCTGAACGGCCAGGCGGAACTCGACCCGTCCCTGGTTGAATTGGCGCAACTGGCCGGGCTGACGCCAGAATCCCTGCGTCCCCTCCTCGACATCTTGCGGCGCCAATACGACCTCACCGCGCGCGCAGCCTCTCGCCAGAAAGAACGGATCACCCGGACCGGATTCACCCTCGATGAACAGACCCTCACGGTCGACACGGCGCTCCGGATGATGGGGCTCACGAAGAACCTGGCCCGGCTGGTTTTGATCTGTGCGCACGGGAGCACGTCTGAGAACAATCCCTATGAGTCGGCCCTGGATTGCGGCGCCTGCGGCGGGAATGAAGGAAAACCGAATGCCCGCGTCCTCGCGATGATGGCGAACAACCAAAAAGTACGGGAACGGCTGGCCAAGAACAAACTGGTAATTCCGCCCGACACCCACTTTCTGGCCGGTCAAATGGATACGACGACCGACCAGGTCCAGCTCTTCGATCTGGAAGATGTGCCTCCGACCCATCGCGCCGACCTGGCGCGGCTGCAGGAAGATCTCAAGGAGGCCTCCACCCTGACGAGTCAGGAACGCTGTACGCGCTTCCCAGAGAATCAACAGCCACTAGACGAGCGTGCGGCGGAATCGCACGTGCGGAAACGGAGTGTGGACTGGAGCCAGGTCCGGCCGGAGTGGGGCCTCTCGAGCAATACGGCGTTTGTCATCGGACGGCGGGAACTGACCAAGGGACTCAACCTCGAAGGACGGGTCTTTCTACAATCCTACGATGCGCGGCAGGATCCGAGCAGCCGTCTTCTCGAAGTGTTGATGACCGGCCCGCAAGTCGTGGCGCAATGGATCAACATGGAGCATTATTTTTCTGCCGTGGACAACGACGTGTACGGCAGCGGCAGCAAGATCTACCATAACGTCGTGGGACGGATCGGAATCATGTCGGGCCCCTGGAGCGACCTCCGGTTGGGTTTGGCCAGACAGACCGTGATGAACGGGGATGTGCCCTACCACGAACCGATGCGGTTGCTCACGATCGTGGAGGCGCCACGCAGGCGCATCGACAAGCTGGTCGAGCGGCACGAAGTCTTGCGGCATTTTTATCACAACGAGTGGGTACACCTCGTCGCCCTCGACCCGGATGACCAGGAATGGTATCGCTATCGCCCCACGGGCGAATGGGTTCGAATCGACGGGACTCTATAACGAGCGGACATTTTCACGTGGGCACAGATAAGGAAGGAGTGCATAGATGGGCGCGTTGACATTGCATCCGATGAAGGAGATCCGTGTGATCGTGGCGGGAGAACACCGGCCGTTTGTGACGGAGTTGCTGGACCGGGTCAACGCGACCGGCTACACGATCATCGGCAATGTGTCGGGCAAAGGGCATCATGGTGTGCGCGAAGCCCACTTCATGTTCAGCGAGCAGGAAAGCCTCGAGATGATCATGACGGTCGTCCCGGAAGAAAAAGTGGAGCCTATCCTGGCGGGACTGCGTCCGCTGTTCGATCGGCATTCCGGGGTCATGTTCGTGACCGACGTATCGGTCAGCCGGCAGGAGTATTTCGGGAAGGCCCCGAAAAAGTAGCGCACCGGGCCAGGAACAGGCCGGACCAGGCCCCGAAAACAGGCTGGAAGAACAGACTAGGCCGGTCAGCGCCGCCCTTGTCTTCCGGAACCTGTTTGTCTAAAATGAGCCCCCTCACGCCGGTGAAGAGGAGTATGGGATGAAGGGTTTACGGTTCGAGCGGATCGGGACAAATCGTTATTATAATGTGGTGTTCCACATGGGGAGCAGCTACATCCCCGTCAGTGACGAGACCGTGGAAGAACTCAAGGCCCAGAGCCTCCTCCCGGTCGAGCGGTTCCTCGACCTCTTGGTCGACCGTGTGGGCTACTCCTCCTACCTCAAACATCAAATCCGCACAGAGCTCAAAGCCTCCGGCGATCCGGTGACGCAGATCACCGTTCTTCAAGGCGCCATCCGCGAATTGTAATCGGTTGCTGAAACAGGCGCCCAACTTCGTTCTCGTCTCGAAAAATCCTCAACGTACCCCAAAGGGTACGCCTCCGGTGTTTTCTCGCCTGCGGCCTCGTTGACCACCTGTTTGAGCAACCGAAAACTTGCCGATTATTCTTCGCGGCCTTGCTGGCGGAAATTTTGAGCAGCCTCTCCCTATGGCTTGACCATTAACCGATTGGTCAGGCCGTAAAGGCCGAAGGAGAGACGGCGATGGTTGGGAACGCCTTGAGAATCTGGCGATCGTTCGTCACCAGCGGCACCTCCAGATCCTGGGCAAGGGCGACGAATTCGCAATCGTACGCTGAACAACCGGATCGACTGGCAAGATCCAATACCTGACGCGAGACCACGCTATATTCGTGTCCGGTCAACCACCGTTCTGCTTCATCGATGATCACGAGCGCCTTTTCAAGTTGAAGCGCATCTGTGCGGACAAGACTGATCAACACATTACGAAACTCTGACCGCCACAGTAACGGCGCGGTCCACACTGCATCCTGTTGTAATACCGCTTCGCTCTCTTGTGTTCGTTGGCCTTGGACATAGAGGTAGATCAACAGATTCGTATCGGCAACGATCACGGTCGCCCCGCCACTTTGAGTTCATCAAGGAGGCGATCCGTCAGTCGAACACCTTTGGGAGTTCCGCGGATAGCCCGCGCCCGCGCAAGCAGGGCGTCGACGTCAAGCGGAACGCTGTGCGTCATCTGCTCAAGATAAGAGATAACTTCGAAGTTCAGACTCCGACGATGAGCCGCAGCCTGCTGCTTCAGCCGTTTGACCAGGGGTTCCGGAATGTTCTTGATCGTCAAGGTCGCCATAAGAATCTCCTGCTAAAAGTATCCATAATGCTACCATAATGGATACTATCCGGACAGCCCGTAATGGTCAAGCCTGAGCGGATCCCGCTTCAGCCCGCGCCTTGAGCATCTCGTCTAGCTAAATAGAGGCAGCCCCATCGGACTTACTTCGGATTATTGACGTACGTGTAACCAAGCCTTTGCATGCAGTTCTTTTCGATGATCGGTCCCTTGAAGGGTTCATCGCTCTTGTTGCGCTGCGAGTCCAGATAGGCCGTTTTCTCGCAATGGGCAAAATCGTCCTGGGTTTCCTGCTCGGTTCGCCCGGTCTGCTCCCAATGACCCGAAGGGGTCGTGGCACAGCCCGACAACATTCCGATCAGCAGCGCGACATAGACTGACTTCATGATGCCTCCTCCTGTTGCGACCAATGGGAACCTCTGATGAATCATGCGCACTACTCTATCCCCACTACGGATACATCGCAACTCCCGGCACCGGCATACCTTGATGCCAGGATGCGAACAGGGCATGATGCGCGTCGGTGGGTGAACCGGGAGCTGATGATGAAACATTCTCTACTTGTAACGATGTTGCTGGTGGAATTGTTGGGGCAATTCCCCTCGGCATACGGCGGCCCGCTTCGTGACCGGATCGAGGAGCGGCTCGAAAGCCGGCGCGCTGCTGCACAGGCTGAGGATACAGGCGAGCTAGACCTTGGCGAGCAATCGGCAGCTGAAACGCGCCTCCCCTCGAACGTGCGGATCGAGCGAGACCTTTCATACGGCACCGATCCCCAGCAACGTCTGGATGTCTACCTGCCAACTCAAGCCAAGGCTGCGCCGATCATCTTCATGGTGCATGGGGGTGCCTGGATGATCGGGGACAAGGGGGCATCGGCCTTCGTCTCGTACAAGGTCGCGCATTGGCTGCCCAAGGGCTACATCCTCGTGTCGTCGAACTACCGCATGTCCCGACAGCCCAACCCCCTTGACCAGGCAGACGACATTGCGCGAGCGCTGGCCTTCGTGCAGTCCAAAGCCCCCTCCTGGGGAGGCGACCCGACTCGCGTGCTCTTGCTGGGACATTCCGCCGGAGCCCATCTGGTCTCCCTGCTGGCCGCCGACCCTCGCATCGTGACCAGCAAAGGCGGGACAGCCTGGCTCGGCACCATCGTACTCGACAGCGCCGCCTTGAACCTCGTCGAGATCATGCAGAGCAAACACAAAGGTTTTTATGATCGCGTCTTCGGAAAAGACCGAACGTTCTGGACTCAAGCCTCGCCCTACCATCGGCTGACGACGGCCCCGGCACCGATGTTTGTGGTCTGCTCTTCGCACAGTAACGGTTCCTGCCCGCAAGCACGAACGTTTGCATCCAAGGCAACCGAACTAGGTGGGAAGATCACCGTGCTGCCGGTAGATATGAAGCACGGCGAGCTGAATAAAGAGCTGGGTCTACCCAGCGACTACACCACGACGGTCGAAAGTTTCATGCGCACACTTGGCCTGCCTTAATCGGTTGCTGAAACAGGCGCCCAACTTCGTTCTCAGCTCGAAAAATCCTCAACGTACCCCAGAGGGTACGCCTCCGGTATTTTCTCGCCTGCGGCCTCGTTGACCACCTGTTTGAGCAACCGCGCGCTTTGCCGATTCTTTTTTCGACCTTGCTGGAGAAAGCTTTCGACAGGTTCGCTATACACTCCTTAATCGGGGCTATGCGCTTGCGGCACTTCTCAACCTTTCCATCATTTTGTCGGCCTGGATAAAGACAAATTCTTTTCCCCGCTTTTCTTTCTTGAGAAACCCTTTTTTGGCAAGTTCGAGCAGGTCATTGCGAGAGGTCTGGTATACAATTCCATGAGAAGTTCGGTGGGTATCAAATGTGTAGATCTCCTGAGGATGCTGAATGGCATGAGACAGAAGACTTCTCTGGCGCATGTTTAATCCAGGGTATTTTTTCAAGGCATGGTTCAACCCTGCCAGTTCTTTCTGCTTTCCTCGGATATAATTTTGTATATCTTCGCAAGCTAGCTTTATTGCTTTTAGGTTATAGAAAAGGAAGTACGTTAGATCATTCTCGTCGGTTTCTGTATGAACATAGGCGCGAACGTACTGTCCGGGGGATCTTTGTATATATCGTGATATTGCTAGGTATTCAAAAAGTAGATGCCCGCGAGATAGAAGATACCAATACATTAAAGCTCTTGCGGTTCTTCCATTTCCATCACTGAACGGGTGGTCGTAGGCTAACCAGAAATGAAGCATCACAGCTTTTATGACAGGATGAATCCATTTGCGCTGACTATCTTCATTGGCAAATTGGCAAAATGCATGCAATCTTTCTGGAAGAACCTTGAAGTCAGGGGGTGTATGAACGGTTTCTTCTTTGTAATTCACCACTATTTCATTGTTAGTCCTGAGGCGACCTGAATCTTCTGGATAGTCCAATGTGTCTGCGGTAATTCGTTGATGAATTTCGATCACGAGCTCTTTTGAGAGACTGACCTTCCTATTCTCTCTGATGAACTGCATGGTTTCCCAATTGTTCAGGATCATCTGCTCGCTTCTGTCTTTAGGTTTTCGTCCTGTCTGTAGTAATTCCTTGGCTTTCTTGGTTGTGGTTGCGGCACCCTCTAGCTGACTGGAAGCGATGGCTTCGTCCATTAGCGATCTGATGATGAATTGTTCTTTTCCTGGCAATGGACCTGGATGCTCTGACACGATGTTGCCTCCAGCCCAGACATCGATGTCGTGGAGGGACCTTTGAAGACTATCTGGTATCCAATACCAAAACGGCGCTCCTACTTTGTCCGTGAACGGAGCTTGCTTAAAGTTCGCTCGTCTTCCAAGCTTTAATAACGCCCACGCCTCCTCATGGGTTAATCCATTTGTTATCGGGAAATATCTGAAATGATGCCAATCAGCATAGCGCTCGTTGGCTCTTTGGATCATTTTTTGAAACTCTGGTTCAGTCCCCAACTCAAAAAGCTTTCGCACACTCTCAGCGCTTTTGAGAGTTTCAGCGTAATTGGGGGGAGTTGCGATGATTGCCATATTTTCCAAATACTAAAATGTACTAAACATTTATAAATTAGTATTTGATTGAAGTCAACAAATACTAATTATAGTAAAAATAGTACAAAGTAGTAGATCGCAGATAAATCCCTTGTACATCAATTTGTTCGACGGGCCACTAAGAGACGCTGAAAAAGATTGATTAGTAAGAGGCGGGCTTCGATTAACTTACCGTAAAGAAAGTTTTCGAATTTACTGCCGGCATCCTGCGCGAACTCTGATCGGCTGCTGAAAATTCGACCTTCTCACCCGCCCAACCCCCAGCGCGCCAAGACGCGCTGTTTTCCCAAGCTTCGTTCTCACTCGCGTGCCTCCCTGCGATGCACCCTATGCTCTATTTTCGGATACTCTAGCGAGCGCTTCTTCCAGTCGCTTTGCCTCCGGGACACCCAAACCGACCAGTGCGGCGAGGAGTTGATCCACGTCTGACCCCACCGCCACATCATTCTTGAGTCGAGCCGGCTCAGCTTGGTGAATTTGCCCAAGCCAAAGGCAGAACCGCCGGCCAATCCCATAATCAACCCAGAACTCCGTGTCCTGAGGATAGCTTCGTATCCACGCTTTAGCCGCCGTGACCATGAATGGCAGATGCGTCGATCTTAGAGATACTTCCAGTAAATTGAGTGTCACCAGAGCGAGGAAGAGTGACGGACCGCTCTCGACCAGCTTTTCCAGCACAGGAATGAACGGGGGAAGCCGATCAATGCACACGGGAGGCAAGTAGCATCGAGGCGGCTGGCCGATGCCATAGTCGTTGAAAAAGACTACGGCGATAGCCGGCCCGATATGTGTCTCAATGGAACCACCTCGTTGGCCTCGTAGCCGCTTCCATCCCGCACTTGCCATCAAACGGCCAGCGACCTTGGAGTGAACACCAACCGCGACTGACTCCTCAAGTGCTCGATCATTGAAATATGCGATATCACCGCTCCGCAGGAACGACGGAAGGATGTCGTAAAACGACGTGTCAGGCAACGAGCCGATCGGATCCAGCGCGAGCTGCTCAATCTCTGGCAACAAAAGCCCTGGTAGGCACCTGGCCAGCAGTTCGAAGTACGCATCGTTCCATTCCCGAGGCGGATTCTCAACGTCTTCGGTTGGATCCAGCCCGGCCCCATTCGCCTCGGCGGTCCAGCCTGCATACGCTCGAGCCATCTCTCTGAGCCATGGTCGTTTGCCCATGTCGACGAGGCTCCGGCATTGGACTAGCCACACCGCAGCAGCCTGATGGTCAGCGTATTCCTCAGATCGTGAGCGCCGTTTCACCGGCTCGTCGCGCTCTACGCGTCCACCCCGAAGGCGAATATGCCGCCGGAGTCGTGGAGCCTCAATTGGAAAGGCTGGCCAGTCGGGTTCGGAACGATGATCACCCAGCCATGCAAGTTCGGCCTCCACGGCTTTCTGGACCCGCTTGCGTTGGGGATCGACACGGGCGGCGACTTCTTCCTCGGGGACTCCCCATTTGCGATGGGGCCGAATACATGCCGCAAAGGCACACCGTAGCACGGCACGGAGCAATCGCTCGTCGATGGCGGCCAGCGTGGTAAACGCTACACCGAAGCCGTGCGCCGCAGCCGGCTCCTCGCGTGTGACGACCTGGAGTAGCGACCGGACATCCTCGGTAGCGGCGCGATCTTTTAGAGCGTGAATCATGCCAACGAACGCAATCGCAACCGGATTGAACCGAAGTCCTGATCGAAATCGATGGACCGGGTCTTCCTTGGTTCGCAGCGCCTGGGCGAAGAGGCCGTGCGCCCAGGCTTGATGCTTGGCGCGGAGTTCAGCATCGCCATCGCGCATGACGATCGTCGCCGTGCTCACCACCGCGTGTTCCTGCATCCAATCCTCGTCCTTGTCCTCCTCCGCATCCGCGTTTTTTGGAGCGGCCGTCACGCGTTGCGCCCACTCCACCGCCGCCGCGGCGAACTGGGCTGATGAGCGGGACGGATCTTCCAGCGCCAGCATGACACCGGCCTGCATGTTTGCGTCCTCCCACCTACCCTCTGAGGCGTCCTGGAGAGCTGCGAGGTGCTGGCGTTCGGTTTCAGGTGGCACATACTCGTGAGCCGCCCTCTGGGTGCCATCGGACAGCGGAAGAGAAACCTCACGCCAGTTGCTGGGGTCAACACGATTAATTGCGTGAACTAACATGAAGGCGGGATCGCGAAAGTTCGATTGATTGTCTGGAGGACCGAGCCGCTCCGCCGCACGACGTAGAAGAGTATTCAGCGCCTCTCTCAGTTCCTCGGGGCGCCCTACGGCATATTTATTTAGTAGGGCTTCAAGCGAAGCACGTCTTGAAGGACGTTTCTTGAGGCTGTCTAGGCTGACCACACCAACCGGCTCTTTCTCCAGAGCCCTCAGGCCGAACAAATCCGGGTACTCCACATTGTCGCGGAGTTGTCGTTCACGATCCAGAGACAGAAGCTCGGGGCACGCCACAAACGGCACCGCCGCCTCTCGAGACTTCGGCCAATGCGAAAGTAGGAGATCAACGGCGACTAGGAGAAAAGCCGCCGGAGAGCCGGGAGGACCCAAAACGTCAGCAAGCACCGTTTCGACCGACTCTCCGGTTTCGATCCGGCGGTGCGCCCAAGCCTCGAGCGCCATCAGAGCCGATGTGACGCAATTGCGGCCGGCGCCCTCACGTGACCACGCATACGATCGCATCCAGGGAAAGACTCGCTCGCCTTCTGGGAATGCGATGATGATCGAATCAGTGCCGTACTTACGCCCCTTGCTATAGTACGCGATCGCTCGGTCAACCAGCTGCCGGACCAGCGACAACCCATTCTGCGGGGCATGGGTAAGAAGCTCAAAGAACGGTCCCTGCGCGGGGGGTGCGGACACGAAATCGAGATCATGATGGGTGAACGGTCCCCTCATTCCATGATGGTCATCCTTCTCATCTCGATGTTGCTCCGCAATCAGTGCCGCCACGGTGAGCTCTGCGAGTTCGGCAGGAGCAGACTGGGCAAGCGATCCGCGGAATTTCAGGATGCTGCGGATAACGTTTTCAGGACGATGATGACGCTGGCTCAGTGATCGCAGGTACTCCCCAGCGAGCTCTGGCGTGCGATGGCAGAACGCGAGAAAGACGGTCCGAAGGTCGGACTCCAGCGAAGCAGTCCGCTCGCGGTCAAGTTCGCCATTGAATGGTTCCCGTAGATCACGGAAGTGTTCAACATGGCGGGCAGCCTCAATCTCGGTCAGCCAGCGATAAAGCCAGGGCACTATTAATGGAGTGAGTGGATCGTGTCCTCCCATGCCGATAGACCAAGCAGTGTAATAGTCGACCACATCGGGGATGGTTGCCACAGGCACGCTTTGTCCGAGACTGAGGAGCCAGGCAATTAACCGGTACCAAGATGGCCCGCTGGGCACGTTGACACTCGGCGGGATTATCGCTGGGTCAACCCCGAGAGCCTCGAAGAACTTCGAAGCTGGCTCAACGTCGACCGCCATCACGAGCCGGATGAGCTCACGGAGCATGCTCGCGCGGTTGGCGAGCAGAAGTCCCGAAGCCCGCGTCAGCAACTCGAGGCTGATCTCCGAGCGAACGAGCGCCAGCAATGCCGCCCGGCGCCACGAACCATGCGTACCCTCGCAGCTAAGACGTTCAACGAGAGATTGCCAGCGCGTGCTATCGACCGCACGCTCAAGAGCCAGGCGCGCGGCGAGCTCCACGCCCCTCGCCAAGGCCGCCGAGGCGGGGCGGGTGAGAGGCAGGCGCTCGATCATCGTCGGATCGGAATGAAGCAGGTTGCCGATCGCCCATTCGCGCAGGACATCATGACGGAACGCGACGCGGTCGTTTCGCAAGTCGCGCAGTGTCTCACTCGCAACCAAGGCATTGACCGGCTGTGCTGGGTGATTACTGACGTCTAGCGGTCCGGCGTGGGAGAGCGCCACTTCCGCTAGAGCCTTAAGCAGCCTGGCCCGGTCTCTGTGGTCACCGTCGAGTTTGCCATCAGCCGTCTGCCACCACTGCTCAGCCATGTCGGCCTCGGTGCGCAGGACTATGGCGTACTCTGGCCGAGTCACAAGTCGCGCGAGGCGAAAAAGGTTCCGGGTCACGTCGCGTGCCGGGTGAGTATCGGCCAGGAGTGGGGCGAGCCTGGGAGCAGCGTGCCGGATCTCGTCAACTTCAGCGGCGCTTAGTTCGTCGATCATAATAGGCTCGGCGCGGCCCAAGCGGTCGAGCACGTCAGGCGGTAGCCAACTGGGCTCTTCTACACCGAAGTTGCGCCTCGCGGTCACGATCACTGCGAAGCCTGGGATGCCCGCTGCTTCCCGGACAAGGTCAACAACGGTTCTCCGCTCTTCATCCTCAAAGAAATCCAGGTTATCGACAAAGAGAACCGCTCCGCCGTCGGCCGCAAGATCCGTCAGCAGTTCGCGAGCTGTGCCATCGAACCCGAGCACCGCCCGCATTGCGGCCCACCCCCTTGGCGTACTTCGGCCAGGGCTTAGCACAATGACTTGGGACTCTGTGGCAACCTGTCCAGCGAAGTGCTTCAGCACGCCAGATTTTCCAACACCCGCGTCACCCCGGATCTCAACATAACGACCGTCGTCAAGAGCAGCGTGGACGGCCGCGACACGCTCATGTCTGGTCAATATCACGTCGCCGACGTGATCGCTGATATCAGCAAGCGCGTTGCGGGAAGCCTCGGCGAGAATCACGCGCGCGGATAAGTAGCGCCGGTCGCCCACAAAGCGAAAAGACTGCCCCCTGAGGTCCTCGATCAGACGATCGCGGATGCGGTCCCCGCCACTGGCCGCGACCTTCAGCGCGAGGTCAACCAAGCTTGTCCAAAGGTTTCCCGCCCGCTGAGTATCGTCAGGGTGGAGAGCACGGACGGCACGTTCTTTTGCGAGCGCCTCGGATGCGGAGCCTTGGGCAGTGAAGTCAAATACAAGGATCTGGAGTTTGCGCAGGAGCCGCCAAACGGTCTCGTCATCGTCTGATGACTCCGCATCGCGCAAATGCGATTTGAAGGTGTGCACGAAGGTGCGCATGTCATCATTGGCGAAGCCCGGTCGGTCGATCCCCGCCCTGAAAGTCGCCGAGTCGCCTAACTGTCGTGCCCAAGTCAGAACATCCTGATAAGCGCCATCGATCTTTCGGGATGTTCGGGCCGTTGCAATCGCGAGTTCGTAGCGCGTGGTCCAAAAGTCTGGCCTCCTTGAAGCCTCGACGATCTGACCAACGACTGCGCGAAATACCCGGTCAGTAGACGCAAATGTGATGCTCCGCTTGACCTGAATCTCGAGAACTGCGGGAGCGCCACGTAGATCATGGGCGTGCACGATCACGTCATCAAGCGGCCGGCCCTCGGCCGCGCGCTGGAATTCGATGCGGTCGATCGTCGTGCCTGGCAACCCGCGGGGCTCCGTGCCCGTCAACATGGACAGCAGGTAGTGCGCGCCGACCTGACCCTCGAAATGGCTGCCGGCCGGTCCGCTCGACGCAGGATTGGTTGTGTTCGCCTTCACCAGTTTTGGCCTCCACAATCACTGGTCGCCCTTGAAGAGTTTTCTCTCAGCGCGCTTCTTCGCGACCAATGCACACGTCGTTGGACCTGCAGAAAACTATTGTGCACAAGAGAAACCGGTCCCGCAGAATGCT
Source organism: Nitrospirota bacterium (assembly GCA_030682135.1). GTDB lineage: Bacteria > Nitrospirota > Nitrospiria > Nitrospirales > Nitrospiraceae > Palsa-1315. Next base: position 28,050 of record JAUXQT010000041.1, read on the forward strand.
CAAAAAGGCCGTTCAGCAAGACCGCAGCGAGCAACCATAGATGGTCTCCTTCCAAGCTTGCTCGTGTACGTTTCCTAGGATGGCCCAGCTGAGTCCCCCACTGCGCGCGTCCAACGAGGGCTTTCTCAAGCCGCGCGTTGCGCGAGCACAGGGGACTCGCCGGGTCATCCCCCTCCGCGCCGCAGCAAGGGGAAGTGCTGCTCCATCTTGCAGGATGCTCAAAAAGTTCGTCCAGCAAGGCCGCAGCGAGTGAAGACCGGAGGCGTACCCTCAGGGGTACGTTGAGGATCTGAACGACGCGACCTGCCTGCGCGAAGCCGCTTCGGCGAAGGCAGGGAACGAAGCTGGCGGACTTTTTCAGCATTCCTGCTGCTAATCCGCCATTTGGCCTTCCTGGAATAGCTGATTGAGAATCGCGTTTTTTCGTTCGGGGTCTTTGTAGAACTTGAGCGCCTTGGCGAAGTTGTCCAGCGCGCTCTCGCGCTTTCCCTTTTGGGAATAGTATTCGGCGATGCCGTGGTAGGCCCGAGGGTCTTGATCGTTGGCCTTGAGGGCGCGATTGAAGGATTCGTAAGCGGCCTGCATATGTTGTCTGCCCAGCGCCATCCAGCCGATCGCCGAATGGGCCGGACCGAAGTTCGGATCGGCGACGAGGGCCGCGTCATATTCTTTGAGTGCCAGATCCAGACGGCCCTTCGTTTCGTAATGGTTGCCCAGCGCGAAATGCACGGCTGCGTCCTTGGGGTTCAGGCGCAAGGCTTCTTTGTAGGACTGCAAGGCCGGCTCGAACTTGCCCTGCTCGGCCAGCGCGCAGGCGAGGTTGGCATGGGCCACCGAGTCGTTGGGATGGAGCTTGATCACTTCGCGATATTGGGGGATCGCCATCTCCAACCGGCCCTGCTCTTGATAGGCCACGCCCAGGTTGGTCCGCGCCGGCGCATAGGAGGGATCCAGCCGGACTGCTTCGCGATATTCTTTGATGGCCATTTCGAGATGGTCGGCCCGCTCATGGATCTGCGCGACAAAATAATGGGGGTAGGCGGATTGTGGCGCGAGCTTGATCGATTCCTTGTGCGACGCGATCGACTGTTCGGATTGGCCTGACTGGGCCAGAAACAGGCCCATCACGAGATGGGCGTTGGCCTGTTCCGGCTGGCGCGCGACAAATCCTTCGATCCATGTTTTGACCAGGGCGATGTCTTCCGGTTCCTGTAAACACTTCGAATGGGTATTCCAGGCTTCGGCAAACTCACCGCGCAACAAATAGATGACGTTCAAAGCGAAATGGGGCCGCGGATCCCGCACTGTGTCGGTGGCGGAATGGCGGGCCCAGGCCAAGGCGGCAGACAGGGCCTGATCCCATTGGCCTTCCAGCAGGGTCGTTTCACATGATGCTTGGTAGTCGGTCATCGGGGTCGATCGTCTGCGTTATCTGGTGAGGGTATCTTCAATATCCGGCGAGGTGGCTTGGATGCGATCCCCGAGTGCAGGATACCGCGCTGCGATTTTTTGCTTCATCAGCCAGGCGATGGTCCGGTACGACCAGTGGCCCTTCACGCCGGATCGGAGCTTCGCGATGTATTCGGCTTCGGCATAGTCCATCTTGAAGAGGCAGCGCACCTTGAAGCCGAACGGAGTGGCGTAGAGCGAACCCTCCGCGCTGGTTTTCTTGAGCTGCTCGATGTCCGAACGGACCGCATCCATGGCCTGGCGATATTCGTGATCCAATCCCGCTTGCACGAGCGGCGGCGGCACTTCATAGCCATGCAGGGTCGTGAAGTTCTGTTGGATCTGCTGACAGCGCCGGTGCCGGTGCATGTCGCGCCAGCCGCCGATGTCCATGAGCACGTCGAACGTGAAGGCGTAGCCGCTGCGGAATTCTTTGATGAGTTCGTCGTAGGGGCCGCGCGCGCTCATCGCCACGTCGATCGTTTCCTGTTTCTGCTTCTCGGTCCAGCTACGGACGACCGCGAGGATGTTCCGATAGGGAGCATGCGACACACGGTAGAGCAAGGTGGTGACGATTTCGTCCAGGGGATCGTGGGACTCGATGAGTTCGACCGGCTCCTGCGCGCCCCAGGTCGCCGGTTGGTCCAATCCGGTTCCTTGGAGGGCCTCTTTCGCATAACGGGCAAGGTCGAGGTAGACGGAAGCCTGATAGTCGTTCGCCTTGGCATGGCGCGCGAGCGTGGGCGCCAGCGGTTCTTGTGCGCCGGTCTGGCCGGACAACTCGCCCCACACATTTACGGGGGACCGCTGACAGGCATCCTTGAGTTCGTCGCCGATCGAACGCAGTTCGGGTAGTTGCGACGACAAGAGTCTGGTGATTTGTTTTTCCAACGTTCTGATGCTGACGACTTGCCCGACGTTCGTCTTGGCCGCAAGGGGCAGGAGGTACCGGGTCACGTCGAAGGCGCGCGCGGCAATGGTCCGTTGGTAATCGGCTTGCTTCATCGACTCAGGGCGCGGCTCGCGCTCCGAAATAAACTGGGTCAAGGGTTGATGCAGGAGCCGATAGATCTCGGCAAGGCTGCGGAGAATGCCATGGTAGGTGCCCTCGGTCTCGGACCCTCGAATGGAATCAGGCACGTACCAGCCGCCGGACGCGAAGTTCTGATAACGACTCGATTTCGCTTGGCCGTCCCACAGAGGCTCGTCTTCGAGCCGGATCGCGGCGAGTTCGGAGATGTCCTCGAAGCAGATGATGACATGGCCGAGATCGGCGATGGAGGCATGGCCATAGTCGAAATAGAACTGGTCCCAGAATTTTTCAGAGGAATGGCCATGCACCCAACGGAGACTGTCCTCAATGGTGTCGGGCGAGCGGCTATAACGGGCCAGCGCATAGGCGGATTTCTCGGGCGGCATAGGCGCCAGCGCGATGACTCGACGGGTTGGTTGATCGATACTCATGAGACGTTCCCTGACATAAACATAGGCCGCGAACTATACGCCCGCGCGGCAGTCGGTGCAAGAAGGCGTGACGTCATACGTGAAGCAGCAACATATCTGGTCTTGCGAGCAACGCTTCACGGTCGACGAACGACCCTCTTCGGCCTGCGTTGACTTGCCTGCAACCCGCCGTTATAGTCCCGAATCTTTCACGATAGTTGCTGATTATGGACATCATCAAAGCCATCAAGGGCGTTAAAGATATTCTTCCGGAGGAGACTCCCCGGTGGCGTTTCATCGAAGATGCCGCGCGGCGCTGGGCGCTGGCCTACGGATATCAAGAGATCCGGATCCCCATCTTCGAACTCACGGCGCTCTTCGCCCGCAGTATCGGCGCGGCCACGGACATCGTGGAAAAAGAGATGTATACCTTCCCTGACCGGGACGGGACCTCGCTGACGCTGCGCCCGGAAGGCACAGCTGGAACGGTCCGCGCTTTCATCGAACACAATCGTGCGGCCGAGCCGCTTCCGCAAAAGTATTTTTATATCGGTCCGATGTTCCGCCATGAGCGGCCGCAGGCAGGACGTCTCCGGCAGTTTCACCAATTCGGAGTCGAGTCGTTCGGCACGGCGGATCCTCGCGTCGATGTCGAGGCGATTGCGCTGCTCTGGCGGCTGCTGTCGGATCTTGGCCTGCCAGACCTGACGCTGGAGATCAATAGTCTTGGGGGTACCGGCGACCGCGCCGCCTACAAACCGATCTTGCTCGCCTTTCTCTCGCAGCACGAAGCCAGCCTCTGTGCCAACTGCCGGCGCCGCATGGAGACGAACCCGTTACGCGTATTGGACTGCAAGATCCCGGACTGCCGAGCGGCGACTGAATCGGCGCCAAAACTCACCGAACATCTTTCTCCCGAGGCTCGAGCCCATTTCGACCAGGTTCTGGCCGGTCTCACAGCCATCGGCGTCCCCTACCAGTTGAATCCTCGTCTGGTGCGGGGGCTCGACTACTATTGTTTGACGAGTTTTGAAATTACCTCGACCCACTTGGGCGCTCAGAACGCGGTCGGTGCAGGAGGCCGCTACGACGGATTGGTGGAGACGCTGGGCGGTCCCTCTGTTCCCGCTATTGGATTTGCGGTCGGGCTTGAGCGTGTGTCGTTGATGCTTCCGGAGACTGCCTCGTCCTCGTTACATGAATTACTCTATTATGTCGCGGCCTTCGGTGAGGCGGGAACGAAGCTTGGACTGGTGCTCCTGGACGAACTCCGTCGAGTCGGACTGTCTGCCCAATGTGACTATCGTGCCGCCACCCTTAAAGCTCATCTTCGCCAAGCGGATCGCTCGAAGTGCCGCTATGCCATTCTTCTGGGCGACGATGAAGCCAGTCGCGGTGCGGTCATTCTCCGTAACCTCGAGACGAAGGCGCAAGAAGAACTCCCCCTCGCAGGTCTCGCCTCTCTCCTCAAGTCCCGCAATCTCGCCGGATAGATATCCACATTTTCCGTCTTGACTTTGTTTGGAAAAACTCGTAGTCTCGCCCAGAAGCTCATTCGTAAGCAATTGATTGTATTGATCTCTTTAGTGGATTACTATGGCGGCTCGCAAGCTGGGTCTCTTGTTATCCACAGCCCCTTCCCATCCTAGCGTTGAGACCGTCGTCCAACTGGCTCAGGCTGCTTTACGCCGGGGAGTCGAGGTCTATCTCTATCTCATCGATGAAGGGGTGAAGAGCGCGATCGATCAGCGTTATATCGGCTTGATCGATGCCGGTGTGAAGATGTCCGTCTGCGCCTATGGTTGTCAGCAACATGGCGTACCCACAGCCTCGGTCGATTCGAGGGTCTCGTTATCAGGGTTAGTCGTGTTGTCCGGAATTATCGATGGGTGCGATCGCTTTCTCGCGTTTACATAGTCTTCACTGCCGTTGATGTTTTATGTCTAAACGCATCGCTGTCGTCATTTCAGAAGATCCTTGTGTGACCGCTCGTCCTGTTGAGGCCCTTCGGATTGCGTTGGGCCTCTGTGCAGGGGATCATGAGACGACCGTCGTGCTGCTCGGGCAAGCTCCCAAGCTTCTGAGGGAGGATACAGACGAGATCATCGATGTCGATATCCTTGAAAAGTATCTTCCTTCGTTTAAACATCTTTCTGTCCCCTTTGTCGTCGAGTCCGGGACGGCAATGGATGACTGGTCCGATAATTTCTCGGTGACGACTCGTACGGCAGATGAAATCAGGCAGTTGATTCAAACTGTCGATAGAAGTCTCATTTTTTAGAGAGTTTCAGTGTTCTATGGGTATGACGCTCTATCTTCTTCGACAACAGCCAGCCGGTATTCCTGCATCGCTCTTTCACCCTGGCGATGCAGATATGGATATCCTGTTTGTCGAGCAGGCAATCTCGACAGTCCCTTCTTCTGTGAAGGGAGTGGCTGTGACCGTCGAGAAAGACGTTGTCGGTTCTTCAGCTCCGACCATGACCTATGACGATCTTATTGAGCGTATCTTCTCATCGGAACATGTCATTGTGGTCTAGGTTGTTTATGAACTCTTCTCCGAAGTTATGTGTGTCGTAATAAGAGTTCGTCGTAGGAGTAGTAGTAAGAGTAGTCTCTGTGGATATTGTGGACGGCGATCAAGTTGTTGATTCGTTAGATTTTCTCGCACGCGGTCTTTGTGGAGAGACTTGGGGATTGACTCTGAGTAACCCCTGGATGCACAGTCAGCAACCTGTGTTGGTTTGAGTGATAGATCTTGGCTGGAATCGTCCGCGGGATGAAAAAAATAGAAACCGCGAAAGAAAACACTGCGAAGAACCAGGTTATCCACAGGTGTGAATAAGTCTGTGTATGAAGAATGATACAGAAA
>JAUXQT010000048.1 GCA_030682135.1 Nitrospirota bacterium
AGCCCTGCTGCCATTGTTGGAAGGCCCGCAAGAATTTTGGGCAATGGGGGAATTTGTGCATCTCGGCGAGCCGGTCGTGCCGGTCCTAGTCAAGGGTTTGACCATGCCGGGGCCGCGCATTCGCTACAACACCATTGAAACGATTTCGATGTTGAAGGCTGCCTCGGCGGTTCCAGCTCTCGTCGCTGCGGCCAAGGAGCCGAATGAGATCCCGCGGGTGCGTGAACATGCCTTGCGGGTGGCCGTCCGATTGGACGCAGCCAAAACCGTGGATGCGATTGAGGTGATGGCGAAGGATCAGAATTCGTCGATTCGAAAGGCCGCAGCGTTTGAGGCGCGGTATGTCAGAGAAAAGCCGGTGATATCGGTGCTAGTCGGGATGATTCCGGATGAGGAACGTTTTGTCGCACTCTCGGCAGTGCACTCGCTCTGGATCCTGACTCGGCATGAAACGGAGTTCCACGATTGGGAGGCATCGACGAAACAAGACCGTCAAGAATGGGCGACGGAGTGGTCGGAATGGTGGAACAGCCAGAAAGATAGCTTTGAAATGTCGGATCCGAAACGGCCCGCGCGATCTCGCTAGTCGACTGGTTGCTCTCGTTTGTTTGGTTTGTCTTGTTTATTTGGTTGAATCAGACTAACCAGATAAACCAGATAGACCGGACAGACCAGATGAACCAGTTTCGCCGTGCCTTGCGGGGCCGAAAAATCATGTGTTATATTTTGCGAGTCCGCTCTCGTCTCATTGCTCGTAGGAGGAGAAGTAGGTGCGGTCCATGGCCAAGAAACTCCCGATTGCAAAGCTGGGTAATCCTGTCTTGCGCCAGATGGCGGCCAAGGTTGATCCTCGCGATATTCGCACGTACGAGCTGCAGCAATTCATCGACGATCTGATTGAGACGATGCTGGATGAGCCGGGGATAGGCTTGGCGGCTCCTCAAGTGTCGCGCTCGATTCAATTGGTCGTGATGGGCTGTGAAGGGGAGGATGGATTTCCCCAAACCGTGCTCATCAATCCCAAGATTGTCTTCTATGGCCCGAAGCAAGTCGAAAACTGGGAGGGCTGTCTCAGCGTGGATGGGTTGAGGGGAAAGGTGACGAGGCCGTCGGTCGTGCGAGTGAAGGCGCTGGATCGTGATGGCAAGTCGATGGATTTCGAAGCGACCGGTCTCTATGCGGTCTGTATCCAGCACGAGATGGATCATCTGATCGGCAAACTGTTCGTAGACCGGATGACCGATATGTCGACGCTCACGCAACTCGACGAGTTCAGTCGCTATTGGCAAAAAGACTCGACCCCGGTCATTTAACCAGCCGTGAATAGACCCTCCTTGTGAAAACCCTCCTTCGCGTGCTCCAGTACCTGAGTCCGCACCGTGGCATGGTGGTGGGCACCTTTCTGTTCGCCGGGTTAGCCACCGCCTTCGAGTTGGTGCCGCCGTGGCTCATCAAAGTGATCATCGACGACGTGATTCAGGCAGGGAAAGTCCAGCTCCTGTCATGGGTGTTTCTCGCGCTCTGCGCCGCCTATCTGTTGCGGAATTTCTGCGGGTCGATGCGCATCAGGATGAATAACGGACTGGAGCAGCAAGTCGTCCATGACCTGCATGTCCAGGTGTTTTCCGCCCTCCAACGACTCTCGATCAGCTTCTACGAAAATCGTCCGACGGGCGAGATCATGTCGCGGGTCTTGAACGATACCGAGCACATGCAGCGCATCTTCGTCGACGGCCTCGAAGAGATTATTACGGCAGGATTGACGCTGATCGGGATCATGATCGTGCTGTTCATGCTCAACTGGAAGCTGGCCTTGCTGGCGCTTGTGCCGATTCCTCTCTTGATCGTGGGTGCGGCCCTGTTTACTAAACGTGTCCATGGGCATTATCGCGTGATTCGAAAGGGCGCCGCCGAATTGAACGCCCTCTTGCAAGACGTGCTGGCCGGTATCCGTGAGACGATGGGGTTCAATCGTCAGCCGTACGAACAGGAACGATTCGATCGGAAGAGCGACCGCTGCCGGCAAGATACGTTAAAAGCCATGTATCTCTGGTCCTTCTACTCCCCGGGCATGATGCTGATCGGGAGTCTGGGCGGGGCGATGGTGCTCTGGTTCGGCACAGCAGAAGTGCTAGAGCACCGGCTGTCCGTGGGCGAACTGGTGATGTTCACCTCCTACCTGGCGCTCTTCTATGTTCCGATCAATCAGATTCACTCGGTGAACCACATGTTGCAGCATGCCTTGGCGGCAAGTGAGCGGGTGTTCGAAGTCCTCGACCTCGTGCCGGATGTCAGGGATCGGCCTGACGCGAAAATCCCGGTGCCTCGGGTACGAGGGGAGGTCGCCTTCGATCGCGTTGGGTTTCATTATCGGCCCGATTCGCCGATCTTGTACGACGTGACCGTATCCGTCCGTGCGGGTGAGCGGGTTGCGCTGGTCGGTCCGAGCGGCGCAGGCAAAAGTACGACGCTCAAACTCTTGATGCGGTTTTACGATGTGACAGAGGGTGCCATCACCATCGACGGGTACGATATCCGCGATCTGCCCCTTGCCTTTCTTCGCAGTCAGATCGGGCTAGTCCAGCAAGAGCCATTCCTCTTCAACGGTACCGTGAGAGAGAACATTCTGTATGGCGATTTGTCGGCCAGGCAGGAAGAGGTTGAGGCGGCGGCAAAGGTCGCTCGTGCCCATGACTTCATCATGGCGCTTCCTGAAGGCTACGATACCTGGATCGGAGAGCGTGGCGTCAAGCTGTCGGTGGGGCAGCGGCAACGTGTGTCGATCGCCCGTGTGATCCTCAAGGACCCACCGATCGTCATGTTCGATGAGGCTACGTCCAATATCGACACGGAGACCGAGGTCAAAATTCGCGAGGCGCTGGACGATCTCACGAAGGGGCGGACGACGATCATCATTGCCCATCGCCTCTCCACGATTCACGGCGTGGACCGGATCATCGTCGTCGATCACGGTCGCGTCGTCGAAGACGGCACACACGAGCAGTTGATCGGGCGGGGAGGGGTGTATACGCGGCTCTATGATGCCCAGTTCCAAGTGTAACGTGAAGCGTCTCTCGTGAAGCGCACCTCGTTGGGGATAAGAGCGTATGGCTAATAGCGTATAGCTGGAAGAAAGATACTCTTCTTTATTCCGGACCATACGCTATTAGCTATACGCCATAGGCTCTTTCCCCCGGCGAGAGACGAACGACGCTTCACGAACAACGGATGAAGAGGGACTGGCCGTTGCGGATGGAACTGGTCCGCCAGTATACTGAGCCTCACTTGAGGGAGAATTGACCGATGGTGCTGATTTACGAAAGCGATCCCCTGGATGACGAAGACGCGCGCGGGCGCTTCTATCATGTCTGCCGCGGGAGAATTATTAAGACGGAAATTCAACTGCCGGCCGGTGAATCCGTGTACGAATGCCCGGTGTGCGAAATCGACCTCGAAGCCGAAGACTTTTGGCTCGCGAGGCAGAAAGGGTCGGTGTAGAACAGCATGGCCGGAAGCGCAGGACGAAAAACCGTATCCGTCTCTCGCGGGCTGATGATGCTCTGCGATACCTGTTTTGACCAGGTCATGGAAGAGAAGTTAACCGACGCCAGGAATTTTATCGCAAACCACGAAGCGCTCTTCGATTCGATCTGCATCGGGTGCACCGATATCAACAGGCCGCTCATCGACGACATGCTCGGCAGCTCCGAATGAGGCTGTTGAAACATCCCGCCCGCTAGACCACGCTGAACGGTGAGCGATGAATGATGGGCCGCGACATGCTCGCACTGTAGCGTTCAGCGTTCAACATTCATCGTGTAGTTGCCCGCACGCTGCGGCCTTCCTGAACGGGCTTGTTAACGGCCTCATGATTCTAGACTACTGATAGTTCGAGTTGATGAAGTCACGATGCTTCGTTAGTTGCCGTCGTGTGTAGAGAAGTCATGACCTTCCGCGGTGATGGAAAGCTGCGTACATTCTCTGAGCCTTGGACCTAGCCCGCATTATTCACGAGAGTTCGTGATGAAACCGCCAAGACGCCACGCGAGACGGGCGCGCGGAGTTGCGAAGGAAGGAGGCATACTTGAAACAGTATGTTGACTGACTGAGCGGCGAGCTCGCCCGCCGTTAGGCTTGTCGTAGCGGCGTATCGGCGGTTGCAGTAGAAGTCTTCGTGAATATTGCGGGCCAGGATGGGATGTTGCAGATAGGCCTTGGCCTCGTCGAGTGAGCCAATGGCGAACTTCTGTGCCGTTCCACTGTGAGCGAGACCTGTGATCTGGGGAAAGATGTACCACATCCAGTGACTGGACTTTCTCCCGGCTCGTAGCTCATCAAGGACTGCGTCATAGACGTGGTGTTGCGCGTCGAGAAAGCGTTGCAGATTATAGTCATCAGTCATGGGCTGTGCCCGTAACCCCTTTTCTTCTTCCCTGGAATCGCCACGAACTGCGAAAGTCAGCATGTCCCCGTTTTTCTCGCCGCAGGGGGGCGCAAGGGCATGAGGAGCTTTCTTTGCTCCCGGAGGGCGCGCCCTAGGAAGGGCCTCGCTCGACGGCCGCAGTCAAAATCTCCTCACGCCCTCGCTTGGCTGGGTATTGAGCTAGGTACGAATGACACGCGCAGTGGGAGACCGTCTGCCCGCCCTCAGGGAGAGAGGTTGGGGCATGCGTAGTGAAGTGCTGTCTGGCGCTCTCGTACGAGCGTGAAGGGCAAGAGCAAGCAATGACCTCAGTATCTTCTGTCTGAAAAATCAGAATGTCTCCGCTTCTCCTCTCCAAAACATCCCCCCAACGTTGTATATAACCAGCTTGCTTATAGCATGAGGAGTTTGGCTCGAATGCTTGGCAGCAAACTCTGACAGGAAAGTGGAGCCATCCAGGTGAGGCTGGCGACTAAACCCTGCACTTCGGACGGGATTTCTCTTTGGCTCGCGTTGATGGTGCGTTCCCACCATGAGTAGAAGCTCGCCACTCCGCCCATGCCCAGGCATAACTTGAGAGCCGCATCCATGATTGCCACATAATGATCGAGCGAACTTGCTTTTCTGTTCCAAGCGTCCGTTAATTTCTCTAGAGCCTCGTGATGAATGGTAGGATCTTTAGTTGAGCTCCCGCACCTTGCAATTACTGCGCAAGCAAGCTGAAAGTCCTGTTCCTCGTGAAATTGACTCAAGTCCAGCCGCCGCATCGCTCCGCGAATTCTCTCAATCTGTTCCGCATTAATGGGTTCGGACAACGCCAGATATACTAGCAGTAGGTCACCAGGATTCCAGGCCCCTGAACTAGTAATCCGATCAAGAACAATTTGTAACAGGGCTCTCGTATCAAACGATCTGACAGAGGCCACAATCTCTGATTCGGCTGGCCCCAACCTTGAAAGATGATCGGTGAGCGGCCCCTCGATCAACTCCTTGAGCGAGGCAATGGCGTTCCGTCCCCAAGGGGCATGGA